>JANDLV010000014.1 GCA_024330185.1 Candidatus Siliceabacter maunaloa | reverse complement strand
GAGCGGGGGCGCAGGGCCCGGGCCGACGAGCAGCACGGAGGCGAGGGCTCCGGCGGCGAGGGCGGCGGCGACGCGCGGCAGCGGCCCGGTGCGCCGGCGACGCGACTCGACCCACGGCTCGCCGGCGACCGGGGCGTGTCCGGGCTCTCGGGGAGCCCGAAAGCGCCCCGGGCCCGCTTGCGAGGCCCTGCGTCGGGGCATCTCCCGCTGCGCCCGGCGCTCCCGCGGTGCGCCACCCTCCCGCTGCGCCCGGCCCTCCCGCCAGCCGCGGCCCACGTCGGCCACGCGACCCCCCGCGCGGCTGACCTCCTCGAGCACCGGCGCGTCGATGACGCCGGGCGTGTCGTCGGCGTGGGGCGCCGCGGCGGCCAGGTCGTCGCGCAGCTCGGACAGGCGCGCGCGGTCCGCGGGGTCGAGGGTCAGGGCGGCGTCGATCGCGTCGGTGAGCTCGGGGGGGAGGTCGCGCCGCGCACGACGCAGCGGCGGCACGGGCCGGGTCAGGTTGCGCGCGAGGGCCGCCGCGTTGTCGGCGCGGACCGGATTGACCCCGGCCAGCGCCTCGTAGAGCACGATGGCCAGCGCCCAGGTGTCGGCGCCCGGCCCGGCCGGGTGGCCCGCGGCCTGCTCGGGAGCCATGTAGGCCAGCGTTCCCACCACGTCGCCGGTGCGCGTGAGCGCATCGTCGCTGGCCATGTGGGCGACGCCGAAGTCGGTCAGCTTGGCCACCCCGCCGGCTTCCGTCGAGCTCTCGGGGCACAGGACGTTGGAGGGCTTGACGTCGCGGTGGATGACCCCGCGCGCGTGCGCGTGGGCAAGGGCGTCGGCCAGGACCGCGCCGATGCGCAGCACGTCGCGGTCGGAGAGCGCGCCCTCGGCGAGCAGGGCGGCCAGCGTGCGCCCGCGCACGAGCTCGGAGACCAGCACGTAGTGGTCGCGGTCGCGGCCGGCCTCGTAGAGCGCCACGATGCCAGGGTGGCCCAGCCGCGCGGCGGCCAGGGCCTCGCGCTGCGCACGCTGGCCGGCGCGGGCGGGGGCGTCGGCGCTGATGGGCACGAGCTTGACGGCGACGTCACGGCCCAGGCGCTCGTCGCGCGCTGCCCAGACCACGCCGAAGCCGCCCGAGCCCAGGCGGCCGGCCAGCCGGTAGCGGTCGAGCACGAGCGTGCCCGGTGGCTCGGGGATGCGCGTGCTCACGGTCTCCACCGCCTCCCAGCTTCGCGGATCGCCCCCTTCCTCCTCGTCGGCGGGGAGGATTCCGTGCCCTGACGGCAAAGTTGCAACCTCGCATCAGTCTCCGCGACGGGCGGCGCAATCGGAAGCGCGGGCCGTCGCGACGGGCGTCATAATCACCACGAATTCGGTCATCATGGCCAGGAGCAGCAGTTTGTCCTTCTTCGAAGAGGGCGACGAGCCCCGCACGAGCACAGGTACGCGCCAGCGGCGGCCTGCCCGCGGCGAGGCCGGCGCCGACCAGCAGCAGCTCATGGCGCGCCGCGCCGTCGCCGGCGGGGTCGGCCTCGTAGTGCTCATCCTTCTCATCGTGGGCGTCAACGGCTGCCTGCAGTCCCAGCGCGAGTCGGGGCTGCGCGACTACAACCAGGAGGTCGCCTCGATCATCAGCGCATCCGACGAGCAGGTCGGCGCGCCCCTGTTCGAGGCGCTGCAGGGCGGCTCCTCGCCGCTGGATCGCCAGCAGCAGGTCAACCAGCTGCGGGTGGCCGCGGAGGACCAGGCGCGCCGCGCCGGCGACTTCGACGTGCCCGGCGGCATGGCACCCGCGCAGCAGAGCCTGCTCACCGTGCTCGACCTACGGGCCGGCGGCGTGGCCGAGGTCGCCCGGCTGCTGCCCGGGGCACTGCGCGGCGGGGGCAGCGAGGACGCCGTGCAGTCCCTGGCGGGGCAGATGCAGGCCCTGCTGGCCTCCGACGTCATCTACGACGCGCGCACGGTGCCCTTCATCGGCGAGACGCTCGAGGAGGAGGACCTCGACGGGCAGGAGATCGCCGACAGCGCCTTCATGCCCGACCTGGCCTGGCTCGACCCCGCGACGGTCGCCCAGCGCATCGGCTCCCAGGCCGGCGGGGAAGGTGGAGGCCCACAGGGCGAGCCCGCGCCCGGGACCCACGGCCACGGGCTGACCTCGGTCTCCATCGGCGATACCACGCTGCAGCCCGGCGGGGCGGTCAACCGCGTGCCCGCGGGTTCGAACATCGCCTTCACGGTCGTCCTCCAGAACCAGGGCGAGAACGACGAAGCCGACTTCCCCGTGCGCGTGACGCTCGAGGGCGCCGGTGGCCGGCCCCTGACCGTCGAGGCCCGCGTGGACCAGACGCAGGCCGGCCAGGAGGCCACGGTCAGCGTGCCCCTGGAGCAGGCTCCGCCGGTCGGTGAGCCCCTCACCGCCACGGTGACCGTGGAGCCGGTGCCGGGCGAGGAGATGACCGAGAACAACCAGCAGGAGTACACGGTCCTCTTCACGCAGTAGCGTGCTGCGGCCGTGGACGAGCTCACCTCCACAATCGGTGTCGCGGCGCTCGTCGCCGGCGGCGTCGCGTTGATCGCGCTGGTGCTGGCGGCGATGGCGCTCGTGCGCCTGCGCCGCGTGCGCGCCGAGCAGCGCGTGGTGCTGGGCGAGGACGGCACGCGGGACCTGGTCGAACATTCGGCGGGCCTCGACAGCGCCTTCCGTGACCTCCACGCCTACGTGGGCGAGGCCGCCGAGCGGCTGGACGGACGCCTGGGCGCGGTGGAGGCGCGCCTCGACGGCACGGTCGCCCACCTGGGGCTCGTGCGCTACGACGCCTACAACGAGATGTCGGGCCAGCAGTCGACCTCGATCGCGCTGCTCGACGCCCGGGCCAACGGGCTCGTGCTGTCCTCGATCCACCACCGCGACCAGGCCCGCCTGTACGTCAAGCGGGTCCTGGACGGCCGCGGCGAGCTCGAGCTCTCGCCCGAGGAGGCCGACGTGGTGCGCCAGGCCCTCGAGGGCCGCCCGCCGGCGACGGCGCAGCCACGCTGACGTTGCCCCTGCGCGTCGGCTACCTCGGGCCGCGGGGCACCTTCTCCGAGCAGGCGCTCGAGCTCGGCGCGCCGGATGCCCGGGGCGTGCCGCTGGCCACGGTCTACGACGCGGTGATGGCGGTGCAGGAGGGCCGCGTCGACCGGGCCGTCGTGCCCATCGAGAACTCGCTGGAGGGAGCCGTCAGCGCGACGCTGGACACGCTGACGGGGCCTGCCGACGCCGTGGGCATCGTCGGCGAGGCGGTGCTGCCCGTGGCCCACGCGCTGCTGGCACGCCCGGGGGTGGCCCAGGACGACGTGCGCGCCGTCACCTCGCACCCCCAGGCCCTCGCGCAGTGCGCAGGATCGTTGCGCCACCGGGTCCCCGATGCCGAACTCGTGCCGGCGGCCTCCACCGCCGAGGCAGCGCGCCGGGTCGCGGCCTCCGGCGAGCCGTGGGCGGCCATCGGGCCGCAGCGTGCTGCGGGCATCTACGGGCTTGTCGCGCTTGCCGAGGGGATCGAGGACGAACCGGGCAACGAGACGCGCTTCCTCTGGCTGGCCCCACAGGGCACCGAGGCATCCGAGCCCGTCGGCAGGGCCGGCGCCTGGCGCACCTCGGTGGCCTTCTTCGGGGCGGGCGACGCCGCGCCGGGGTGGCTCGTGCGCTGCCTGTCGGAGCTCGCCTTCCGCGGCGTCAACCTCAGCCGGATCGAGTCGCGCCCCTACCGTGGCCGGCTCGGTCACTACCGCTTCTTCCTCGACATGGACGGCCGTGTGGACGACCCGGCCGTCGAGGGGGCCATCACCGCACTGCACCCGCACTGCGAGTGGGTTCGAGTCCTGGGCTCCTACCCCGCCGCTCCGCGCGGGTGAACGCCCCGTGAAGACGGCGGTTGCGGTGGACCCCGTGGCTACACTTCGCGCGGCATGGCGGCCACCGCCCCGCCCACTCCATCCGCGCCACCGGCTCCAGTCGGGGTCCCGCCGCTGCCAGAGCACCAGCGGCGCGGACCGGCTTCGGGCAGGGTGCTCGTCCTCAACGCGACGTACGAGCCGATCAACGTCTGCACCGTGCGCCGCGCCGCCGTGCTGCTGCTCAAGGCCAAGGCCGAGGTCGTCGAGCACGCCAACTGGGAGCTGCGCTCGGAGCACACCGCGATGCCCCGCCCCGTGGTCATCCGCCTGGTCCAGTACGTCCGCGTCCCGCGCGACACCCACCGGCGCAAGATCACCCGCCGCGCCGTCTTCGCCCGCGACGGCTGGGAATGCCAGTACTGCGGCACCCGCGCTCAGCTCACCGTCGACCACGTCATCCCGCGCTCCAAGGGCGGCACCTCCACCTGGGAGAACATCGTCGCCTCCTGCGCCCCGTGCAACCGGCGCAAGGGCGACCGCCTGCCCAAGGTCGCCGACATGCACCCCCGCCTCACCCCGCGAGCCCCCCACCCAGACGTCTTCATCCGCGTCGCCAGCCCGACCATTCCCGCCGCATGGCGACCATGGCTGCCAGAGGCGGCGTGAGGCTCAACTGAGAATGGTGAAGCGCGCGCCCACTGCCTCGTAGGTGGGCGCGGCGCGCCGGTCGGCGCTGAGCACAAGAGCATCGTGCTCAGCAGCGGTGGCGCCCACCAACGCGTCGTAGAGCGCGTCACCGCGGACACCGGCGCCCACCGCCCCACGCGCGCGAAGGGCCCCGCTTTCAACCGGGGCCCTTCGCGTACGACGTCGACTGGATTCGAACTCGGCTGCGTGTCCTTCCGCGCCCGGGAGGGGCGGGGGCCGGGGGGACTAGGTCCGGCGACGCGGCCGAGGGTGAGCCGGTTTGGATTCCGCCAAGCGGATCCAGTCCTACTACTACCGACCTAGCGGCCGGTCACCTCCAGGGTCCCGCAAACACTAGAACTTCCGATTCGGACCACCTCCTTCCTCTGGTCGCGCCAACCTAGCAGAGGAAGCCGACGTGCCCGCCGGCACGGTCCGAGGGCGGTCAGCCGGAGGGGATGTCGACCGGCCCGTCGCCGTCCTCGACGCTCTCGACCGCCTCGTCGGCGGCCTGCTCCTCGACCACGACGGCGACCGCGCTGACGGTGTCGTCGTCGCGCATGTTCATGATGCGAACGCCCTGGGTGAGGCGGCCCGTCTGGCGGATCTCGCCGGCGCGCGTGCGCTGCACCATGCCCTGGCTTGAGATGAGCACGAGCTCCTGGTGGGGGCGGACCACGAGCGCGCCGGCCAGCTCGCCGCGCGCCTCGACCGCCTTGATCGTGCCCACGCCCTTGGCGCCCCGCTGGGTCAGGCGGTACTCGGAGATCGGCGTGCGCTTGCCGTAGCCGTTCGCGGTCACCACGAGCAGCTCCATGTCGTCGCGCGCGACGTCCATGACGAGGACCTCGTCGCCCTCCCCGCTGACGTCCATCCCGCGCACGCCGGAGGTGTCGCGGCCCATGGCGCGGGTCTGACCCTCCTCGAAGCGCACGGCCATGCCGTTGCGCGAGACGATCAGCACGCGGTCGCCGGCGTCGACGCGCCGGGTCGAGACCAGCTCGTCGTCGTCGCGGATGTTGATGGCGATGATCCCGTCGGCCTTGATCGGCGTGTTGTAGGCGCCGAACTCGGTCTTCTTGACCATGCCGCGCCTGGTCGCGAACACGAGGTGCTCGCTCTCGCCGAAGTCGCGGGTCGAGAGCACGGACTGGATGCGCTCACCGTCGCGCAGGGGCAGGATGTTGACCAGCGCGCGCCCCTTGGCGGTGCGCTGCATCTCCGGGAGCTCGTAGACCTTGGAGCGGTAGACCTTCCCGCGGTTGGAGAAGAAGAGCAGGAAGTCGTGCGACGAGCAGACGAAGAGGTGCTCGATGAAGTCGCCGTCCTTCATGTCCATCCCGATGACGCCGCGGCCGCCGCGGCGCTGCTGGCGGTAGGTGGCCAGCGGCAGGGCCTTGATGTAGCCCGTCCGGGTGATCGTGATGACCATCTGCTGGTCGGGGATGAGATCCTCGATGTCGATCTCGTCCTCGGAGTCGGCCAGCAGCGTGCGCCGTTCGTCGCCGAAGCGCTCACTCACCTCCCCCAGCTCCTCCTTGATGAGCGCGAGAACCTTGTCCTCGTCGCCCAGCAGCTCGCGCAGCTCGCGGATGCGCTCGAGCTTGTCGGCGTGCTCGGTCTTGATCGCATCGCTCTCCAGCGCGGTGAGCTGGGAGAGGCGGAGGTCGAGGATCGCGGTGGCCTGGATCACGGTCAGCTCGAAGCGCGCGACGAGCTCCCCGCGGGCCGTCTCACGGTCGCGCGAGGCGCGGATCAGCTCGATGATCGCGTCGAGGTTGCCCAGCGCCACGAGCAGGCCCTCGAGCACGTGCACGCGGCGCTGGAGCTCGGCCAGCTCGTGCTTGGAGCGACGCACCACGACCTCGCGCTGGTGGAGCACGTAGTTGTGGATGACCGCGCGTAGGTCCAGCGTGCGGGGCACATTGTCCACCAGCGCGACCATGTTCACGCCGAACGTCGTCTGCATCGTCGTGTGCTTGAACAGCTTGTTGAGGACGATGCGCGGGTCGGCGTCGCGCTTGAGCTCGATGACCAGGCGCATACCGCCGCGCTGGCTGGAGTGGTCCTCGATGTTGCTGATTTCGGTGAGCTTCTTCTCCTGCACCAGGCCGGCGATCTTCTGGATCAGCCCACCCTCGCCGCCCTTCTTCACCGAGTAGGGCAGCTCGGTGACGATGATGCCCTCCTTGCCGCGCCCGAGGTCCTCGATGTGGGCGGTCGCGCGCACCCGCACCCGGCCGCGGCCGGTCTCGTAGGCGTCGCGGATGCCCTGCCGGCCGACGATGACGCCGCCGGTCGGGAAGTCGGGGCCCTTGATGTGACGCATGAGCCCGTTGACGTCCATGTCGGGGTCGTCGATGTAGGCGACGACCGCGTCGATGACCTCGCGCAGGTTGTGGGGCGGGATGTTGGTCGCCATGCCCACCGCGATCCCCGCGGCGCCGTTGACCAGCAGGTTGGGAAACCGCGACGGCAGCACCGTCGGCTCCCGCGTGCGCCCGTCGTAGTTGGGCACGAAGTCGACGGTGTCCGCGTCGAGGTCGCGCAGCATCTCCATCGCGATGCGCGAGAGGCGGGCCTCTGTGTTGTGGCTGACCAAGCCGTTCGTGATGAACGAGTGGTCGTCCGTGTCGACGCGCAGCGAGTAGACCGGCTGCACACCGGCGTCCTCGATCGAGGTGACGGCCGCGTAGTGGTAGTCGCCGGTGACCAGCGGCTCGACCACGCTTCGCACCTCCGGGGAGGCGATGCGCTCCATGATCGCACCACCGTCGCGCTCCCAGCGCTCGATCCGGTCCACGTTGTGGCGTCGCAGCCAGTCACGCTCGGTCCAGCGACCGGCACGCTCGCTACGGATGTAGTCAGCGATGAACGGCACGTGGTCATGGCTCATCGCTCGGCTGGCGGCCGGGATCGTGTCGAGGTCCCCACGGAGCTTGCGCTGCTTGGCGCCGAGGAAGCCGACCCGCTCGGCGAAGATGCGCGCGTCGCGGCGGTTGCTGATGACCACCTCGTGCTCACCGCGCGGCGACGGACGGCAGCACCTACTCACGACCCCCAGTTCGAGGAGGAGCTGTTGAACTTCACGGGACAGCCGCTCGCTGTAGGTGGAGTACGACACCTGGATGGTGTTCCGCGGGAGCAGCGACGACGATCCGTCGCCGGTGAAGAGGGCCTGCAGGAACGCGCGCTTGAACGCCGCGCTGCCTTGCCACACGCGCTCGGGGACGTGCTTGCGGGCCGCGGGAAGGCCGATGATGTTGAAGCCGGCGCGCCGCTCGCTCGCCCAGCCCTCGGAGACGAAAGCGCCGAGCAGCTCGGCCAGTGAGCGCTGTCCGGGGGACAACTCCGGGCCCGGGGGGCGAGGCGAGCGTGCGACCAGCACCCGGTCGCCCGGCGTGAGCTCGTCGAGGCGCTTCCACAGCAGCAGCGGGACGCCGACCATGTCGACGAGGCAGAGCACGGGGTGGTTGTGGGTCCCGGTGAGGCCGTAGCCCTCGACGGTGCGGAGGCGCAGGGTCGGGTGGTCACCCGAGTGGAAGACCTTCGAAGCGTGCACAGCGCGGCCCAGGCGGTCGTGGACGACCAGGTCGCAATCGCCCTCGCTGTCTGGCTCGAGGCCACCTGCCAGCACATCGATGCGCGGGGATCCGCAGGGGGTCGCGACACGGGTATCGCCGGCGACGCAGTAGCGCATCGCAGCCGCCGGATCGTCGTCGATGGAGCCGAAGTTGCCCTGGCCGTCGACCAGGGGGTAGCGCATCGAGAAGTCCTGGGCGAGGCGGACGAGGGTGTCGTAGATCGCCGTGTCGCCGTGGGGGTGGTAGTTGCCCATCACGTCGCCGACGATGCGGGCGCACTTGGAGTAGCCGCGAGTGGGCCCGAGGCCGTTCTCGGACATGGAGAACAGGACGCGGCGGTGGACGGGCTTGAGGCCGTCGCGCACGTCGGGCAGGGCGCGGCCGACGATGACCGACATGGCGTAGTCCAGGTACGCCGACTTCATCTCGTCCTCCAGCGCGCGGGGCTCGATGTTCCCGCCGCCGATCACGTCAGTGGCTGCCATGTGCTCTCACCTCCTGCGGCCGGGGGCGGTGGGCGGCGGGGCGGCTCATACGTCGAGGTTGGCGACCTTGCGCGCGTTGTCCTCGATGAACAGGCGCCGGGGCTCGACCTGGTCGCCCATGAGCATCGAGAAGATGAGATCGGCCTGGGCGGCGTCCTCGATGGTGACGCGCGCGAGGGTGCGCGAGGCCGGATCCATCGTGGTCTCGCGCAGCTGCTCCGCGTTCATCTCCCCCAGCCCCTTGAAGCGTTGCAGCGTGATTCCCTTCTGAGCCACCTTCATCACGGCGCGGCGCAGGGCGGCGAAGTCATCGGCCTCCTCGCTGGCATCCTTCAGCGCCACGGCGAAGGGGGGCGTGCCGGCCAGGTCGGTGAGCGCCGCGTGCACGCGCACGAACTGGCGGTACTCCTGGCTCTCGAACAGCGCCTTGGACAGGCGGTGGGTGCGCGCCAGGCCGGTGCGCTCCTCGACGCCGCGCACGATGATGCGCCCGTCCTCGCGCGACAGGAGGGTGGTGGTGTGCGGGGCGCCCTCGACGACGTCGCGCTCGAGCAGGCTCAGGGCGCCGTCGATGTCGGCGATCTGCTCGGCCAGCAGCCCGGAGTCCTCGAGGAACTCGACGGCCTCGCCGCCGTGCTCGGCGCGCAATGCGCTGGACCAGCCCTCGTACTGATGGAGGAGCTTGGAGAACCGCGCCCAGCGGGCCTCGGTGAGCTTCAGGTGCGTGTTGTGGCGGTCGGTGACCACCATGCGCTCGAACTTGTCGGAGAGGAGGATGTCCTCCAGTTCGCCCTCCTTCTCGATGTAGCGCTCGCTGGAGCCCTGCTTGAGCTTGTAGATCGGCGGCTTGGCGATGTACACGTAGCCCTGCTCGATCAGCTCGGGCATCTCGCGGAAGAGGAGCGTGAGGACCAGCGTCCTGATGTGCGCGCCGTCGACGTCGGCGTCGGTCATGACGATCAGCTTGTGGTAGCGGGCCCGGGCGATGTCGAAGTCGTCGCGGATGCCGGTTCCCATGGCGGTGATCAGCGCCTGGATCTCGACGTTCTGGAGCACCTTGTCGATGCGGCTCTTCTCGACGTTGAGGATCTTGCCGCGCAGCGGCAGCACGGCCTGGGTCGAGCGGTCGCGGCCCTGCTTGGCCGAGCCGCCCGCGGAGTCGCCCTCCACCACGAAGATCTCGGTCAACGACGGGTCCTTGACCGAGCAGTCGGCCAGCTTGCCTGGCAGCGTGGAGTTCTCCAGCGCGGACTTGCGACGCGTCAGGTCGCGGGCCTTGCGCGCGGCAGCCCGGGCCTGCGACGCGGAGACGGCCTTGCGGATGATCGCCCGTGACTCACGCGGGTTCTCCTCCAGGAACTCCGACAGGCGCGCGTTGACGATCGAGGCCACGAAGCCCTCGATGCCCGGGTTGCCCAGCTTGGTCTTGGTCTGGCCCTCGAACTGCGGGTCCTGGAGCTTGGCCGAGATGACTGCGGTCAGGCCCTCCCGGATGTCCTCGCCGGTGAGGTTGTCGTCGCGCTCCTTGAGCTCCCCGGTCTTGCGCGCGTAGGCGTTCAGGGTCCGCGTGAGCGCCGCGCGGAAGCCCGACATGTGCGAGCCGCCCTCGTGGGTGTTGATGTTGTTGGCGAAGGAGAAGATGGACTCCTGGTAGGTGGAGTTCCACTGCATCGCCACCTCGACCGATCCCTCGTCGCTCTCGCCCTCGAAGAAGACGATCTTGTTGCCCAGCGTGTCCTTGTTGGCGTTGAGGTGGGCCACGAAGTCCTGGATGCCGCCCTCGTAGCGAAACTCCACCTCCCGACCGTCGCCGCGCTCGTCGCGCAGGCGGATGCGCAGGCCACGGGTGAGGAACGCCGTCTCGCGCAGGCGCGTCTCGAGGATCTCGAAGTCGAAGTCGATGACCTCGAAGATGTCCAGGTCGGGCATGAAGGTGATCTGCGTGCCGTGCCCGTCGGCCGGCCCGGCCTTGGTCAGGGCGCTCTGAGGGGCGCCGCGCTGGTAGTCCTGGGTCCAGGTCGAGCCATCGCGGCGCACCTCGACGTGCAGGGTCTCCGACAGCGCGTTGACCACCGAGACGCCGACACCGTGCAGCCCGCCGGAGACCTTGTAGCCCCCGCCGTCGCCGAACTTGCCGCCCGCGTGCAGGACGGTGAGCACGACCTCGACGGCCGACTTGCCCTCCTTCTCCATCGTGTCCACGGGGATGCCGCGCCCGTCGTCGCGCACCGTCACGGAGTTGTCGGGGTGGACGGTGATGTCCACCGTGGAGCACTGGCCGGCCAGGGCCTCGTCCACGGAGTTGTCCACGACCTCCCACACGAGATGGTGCAGGCCGCGCAGGCCGGTCGAGCCGATGTACATGCCCGGCCGCTTGCGCACCGCCTCCAGGCCCTCCAGGACGGTGATGTCCTGCGCGCCGTATGTCCCGCGTCCGCGGGTGCTGTCGTCAGTGGCCAAAGGTTCCTCCGTCAACGTGCGAGCGCCCCGATCCGCGCGGTTCCCGGCACGGCCTGAGCGGGGCGCTCAAGAGGTCATATGATAGCACGCTGACACGGCCGTCCTCGGTGCCATATACGCACGAAAGTGCTGCAAAACACCACTAAAATACCCCACGCTCAGCCCCTCGCCCGGCCCGCGCCGACCCGACACCGCAGCCCGGTCACGCGCTGCGCGCCGAGCACGGCATTCAGGCCGTCGAGGAGCCCCGGCCCGAGCAGCTCCAGCTCCTGGGCCCAGACCGACGACGAGCAGGCCAGGGTCACGGTGCCCTCGCGCTCGGCCACCGGCTCAGCCCGGGCCGCCATCGACTCGCCGGCGACCTGTGGCCAGGCCCGCTGCACGTCGGCCAGGAGGGTCGCGGGCGCCACGCGGGCGGCCAGTGCCTCCACGGCTCCCGCCAGCGGTACCGCGGCGCGGCGGTACCTCACGCGGCGCGCCCCTGCACCGCGGCGACGGTCACCGCAGCGCCGTCGCGCACCGCCACGCGCGCGACGTCCGCGTTCCCAGCGCCCGGGACGTGCGCGACGTCGGTCGTGGTGATGACGCTCTGTCCCCCGTCGCGGGCCAGGCGCAGGGCCAGCGCGGCGCGACGGTCGGAATCCAGCTCGCTCATGACGTCGTCCAGGAGCAGTAGCGGCGGGTGTCCGCGCGCAGCGCGCAGCACCTCGCGCTCGGCCAGCAGGAGGGCGAGGAGGCCCAGGCGCTGCTCGCCCCGGGAGCCGTAGGTGCGCAGCTGCCGCCCCTCGCGCAGCAGCGCGAGGTCGTCGCGGTGGGGGCCATGGCCGGTGAAGCCCCGCTCCAGGTCAGAGTCCAGGCGCTCACGCAACTCGGCGACCAGAGCCTGCGCGTCCCCGGCGCGTGAGCGCGGACGGAAGCGAAGCTCGGCGTCGCCGCGCAGGCCCAGTTCCCGCGCGGCGGCCGCGAACGGCGCGACGAGGTCGGCAACGACGGTGGCCCGGTCGTCGCGCAGGGCGATCCCGTGACGGGCCAGCTCCAGATCCCAGGCACCCAGCGCGTCGCGAGGGACGCTCCCGGCGCGCACACGGGCCAGCAGCGCGTTGCGTTGGGCCAGTGCCCGCGCGTAGGCCCGGCGTGTCGCCGCGCGTGCGGGCCGAGCGGCGGCCACGACCTGATCCAGGTGGCCCCGGCGCAGCGCGGGCGGGCCCTTCACCAGCTCCAGGCGGTCGGGAAGGAAGATCGAGACCAGCGGGCGGAAGCCGACGTCCAGCAGCCGTTCCACGGGTGCCCCGTCGGCCAGCAGCCGCTTGACCTCTCCCGGGGCGTAGCCGACGGCCAGGGCATGCGTGGCTCCCTCCTCGTCGGCCAGGTCGACCTCGGCGCGTGCGGCCTTGGCCCCGAAGCGCACGACCTCCCGTTCGTTGGCCGTGCGACAGGAGCGTCCGGTGCAGCCGAAGTACAGCCCTTCGAGCAGGTTGGTCTTGCCGGCGCCGTTGGGCCCGTGGACGACCGTCAGCCCAGCGCCGGGAGCGACGTCGGCCGTCGTGTAGGTGCGGAAGTCGCGCAGCCGCAGCCGGGTGACGCGCATCGCCTGCTCAGACGTTGAGCCTGATCGGCATGATCAGGTAGAGGAAGCCGCTGTCGTCGGCCGCCTCGATGAGGCCGGGGCGGATCGGGCTGATGAGCTTGAAGACAAGGTCGCGCGACTCGACGGTCTCCAGGCCGTCGCGCAGGAAGTCGGGATTGAACCCGATCTCGAAGGGCTCCCCGGTGAACGGGACTGGTAGGGACTCGGTGGCCTCGCCGACGTCAGGGGTCTGCGCGCTCACCGTGAGCTCGCCCTCGGCGAAGCGCAGGCGCAGCGGCGCGTTCTTCAGGGCCAAGAGGCTCATGCGCCGCACGACCTCGGTCAGCTCCCCACCGGCCAGGCGCAGCTCGTGCTCGTAGGAGTCGGGCAGTAGTTGGCCGTAGTTGGGGAACTGCCCATCGATGAGTCGTGACGACAACACGATGCCGTCCACCGCGAAGACGACCTGGTTGTCACGCACCGTGACGCTCAGCGTGTCAGCCTCGGTGGCGGTGGCGATCCGCGCCAACTCCTGCAGAGCCCGGGCGGGCACGTTGGCCTCAAGGGGACCGGCCAGCGGCGTCTCCAGGCGGGTCTCCTTGACGCTGAGGCGGTAGGAGTCGGTGGCCACCATGCGCAGTTGGGTACCGGAGGCCGAGACCAGGACCCCGGTGAGGATGGGGCGGGTCTCGTCGCGCGACGCCGAACGGGCGACCATGCCCACCGTCTCGACGAATGCGGCGGCCGGAACCGTCACGCTCGCATCGCCGTCGCCCGGCTCGGGGAACGGCGGGAAGTCCTCGGCGCGCAGGGTGCGTAGGTGAAAGGTCGCGCTGCCGGCCACCAGCTCGACGTCGCCCTGGCCGGGGCGTAGCTCGAGGGTCGCCCGATCGCCGGGCAGCGAACGGACGACCTCGAGGGTCAGGCGTGCGGGAAGCACGACCGTGCCTTCGCGCTCCACCTCGGCGGCGAGGGGCACGCGAAGGCCCACCTCCATGTCGGTGGCCCGCAGCTCCACGGCCCCCTCACGCGCGATGATCTGCACCCCCGACAGCGCCTGGACGGCACTGCGCGTCGAAGCCACCCGCGACACGGTGCCGAGTTGGGCGAGCAGATCGGCCTTGGAGGTCGCCAGCTTCACGATGAGCACCTCATGGAGCTAGAGATGTATAGGAGTTGTAGGGGCTGTGGACATGTGTACGTGACCGCCGGCCGGTCAGTCTGGCAGGCGCGGCGGTCAGCACTGTCGGCGGTCAAGTAGGGCGAGGATGCGGGCGGCGTCTGTGCGAGCGTCTGCGCCGACCTCGAGGCGGGCAGCGGCACGACGGCAGGCATGCATGACGGTCGTGTGATTCCTACGGCCGAAGCGCCGGGCGATGGAGGGGAGGCTCTCGCTGGTGTGCTCGCGCGCGAGGTACATGGCCAGTTGGCGAGGCCAGGCCAGCCTGGCTGAGCGGTCGGCCGAGACGAGCTCGTCGAGGGTGATGGTGAAGACCTCGCAGGCTGCCGCCTGGATCGTCTCGACGGAGGCGGCTGGTCGTGTACGGCGTACCGGCTCGTAAAGGCCGTTGAGGACCACTTCGGCAAGCTGCCCGTCGATCGGCTTGCCCGTGAGCGAGTGGTATGCGACCACGCGGATGAAGGCACCCTCCAGGGCTCGCACGTTGCCCTCGACGCGCTCGGCCAGCACCTCTAACGCCCCTTCGTCGGCCATGGCGATCATGTCCTGCTGAGCACGCTTGCGCAGGACGGCAAGACGCTGGTGGCGGTCGGGACAGGCAAGGTCGGCCACCAGCCCGGAGGCGAAGCGCTCGCGGAGGCGGGCCTCGAGGTCGCCGAGGTCGTCCGGCGTACGGTCGGAGGTGAGCACGAGCTGTGCACCACCGTCACGCAGGCTGTTGAAGGTGTGGAAGAACTCCTCGGCGGTGCGCGTCTTGCGCTCGAGGAACTGCACATCGTCGACAAGCAGCACGTCAACGCCGCGCAGGACGCGCTTGAAGGCGTCCTGACGGTCGCGGTCGCGGCTTCCCACCGCGGTCACGAAGGCGTTGGTGAAGGCCTCGCCGGTCAGATACCGGGCGGTCAGGCCGTCGCCGACACCGTGCACGTAGTGGGCTATCGCGTGGAGCAGGTGCGTCTTGCCGACTCCGGGCGGCCCGTAGAGGAAGAGCGGGTTGTAGGCCTGGCCGGGGAGCTCGGCGACGGCGAGCGCGGCCGCGTGCGCGAAGCGGTTGGCGTCGCCGATGACGAACTGGCCGAAGGTCAACTTGGGGTTCAGGAGCTCGGGCTCCAGCGGGAGCTCCGGGTCGCCGGCCGGCGCTCGGGCGCCGGGGGCGCAACTCCCCCTGGGGCCCTCGCGCGGCGTGGACCGCGCCACCACGTCCACGGTCACCTCGTCACCGAGCACGACGGCGGCGCACGTCTGCAGCATGTCCAGGAAGCGATCGGCCACCCAGCCGCGCAGGGCGTCGGGGGCCTCGAGCACGAGGCGGTCTCCCTCGTGGGCCCGGGGGTGCAGTGGGGCCAGCCAGATGTCGTAGGTGTCGGACGGGACCGTGCGCCGCAGCTCGGTCTGGATCAGGGGCCAGGCGTGCGCGAGCTGCGGGTCCACGGCAGGGGTCGACGACTCCTTCGGAGTTAGGGGTTACGTATGGGGGAGGAGCGGTCCCGTAGGGCCGCGGGAGGCGGGCAGAGTAGCACCGGGCTGCCGACCCTTCGGCGGCCTGCCGGACAGACTCCGCAAACGCCGGGAAAGACCTCCGCGCACAGGCTGTGGGGACCTGTGCGTCGGACTGTGGACGGTCTCGGTGGGCTACGCTTCGCTGCCCGGTGGCGCCGCCCCGCGCGGTCGCCGCAACATCTCCTCATGAAGCGCACCTACCAGCCCAAGAAGCGCAAGCGCGCACGGACCCATGGGTTCCGCTCCCGGATGGCCTCCAAGGCCGGACGGCGCGTGATCAAGCGCCGGCGCACCAAGGGCCGCGCGCGCCTGACCGTCTGATCGGCCGCGTGGACGATCTGCCGGCCCCGCGCAACGCGCCCCGCCGGTCCCGCAGCGGCGGTCGTCTGTCGCGCAGCGCGGACTTCGAGCGCGTCTACCGCCAGGGCCGCGCGCACGGAAACCGCCATCTCGTTCTCCACGCCTTTGCGCGCGCCGAGGGCGAGGCGGCCTCGGACAGTGGGGACGGCGAGGCCCGGGCACGCATCGGCCTCTCGGTGTCGCGCAAGGTCGGCGGTGCGGTGGAGCGCAACCGGATCAAGCGCCTGCTGCGCGAGGCCTTCGCCGTCGAGCAGCACCGTGCGCCCGATGGCCACGACGTCGTCGTCGTCGCGCGCCCCGAGGCGCGCGGCCTGGCCGATCGCGAGGGCCTGACCGGCGTGCGCGAGGCGCTGGGCGAGCTGCTGGACAGCGCGCGCGATGCCGCGCAGCACAGGCGCGCCCGATGAAGGTCGTCCGCCGTGCCGTCCTCTTCCCGGTGCGGGCCTACCAGGTGCTCTTGTCGCCCGCCCTGCCCCCGCGCTGCCGCTACCACCCCACGTGCTCGCAGTACGCCGTGGAGGCGATCGGCCAGTTCGGCATACTGCGGGGCGTGGTCCTCGCCGGCTGGCGCCTGCTGCGCTGCAACCCCTTCAGCGCCGGAGGGCTCGACCCGGTCTCCTCCCAGCGCCTGTTCCACCGCCACCGAAGCTCCCACGTCTGACCATGCCCGCGGTCATCCCTCCCTTCTCCTGGTTCGTCGCCATCTTCGAGCCGGTCCTGGTCTTCTTCCACGGCCTCGTCGGGAGCTGGGGACTGGCGATCATCCTGCTCGTCGTGGCGGTGCGCATCCTGCTGGTGCCCCTCACCCTCAAGCAGATGCGCTCCATGCAGGCCATGGCTCACCTGGCGCCGGAGATGAAGGAGATCCAGCGCAAGTACAAGGACGACAAGCAGCGCCAGCAGCAGGAGATGATGAAGCTCTACAAGGACAACAAGGTCAACCCGGCCGCCTCCTGCCTGCCGCTGGTCGCGCAGCTCCCCGTCTTCATCGCGCTGTTCTACCTCCTGCAGGACGACCTCAAGCTCGACATCTGCGGCCCGGAGCTCGCAGCCCGTGGGGTGGATGCGGCGGAGACGACGTGCGGCGCCGTCGCCCCCGGCTCGGCCGAGTTCCTCTTCATCAGCGACCTGACGGCGAACGCGGGCGGCTGGGTCCTGGCCCTGTTGATCGTTCTGTACATCGGCTCCCAGCTCGTCGCCAGCCTGGTGTCGCTGACCACGGCGGACAAGATGCAGCGACGCCTCTTCCTCGCGCTGCCCTTCGTCTTCGTCCTGTTCATCATCAACTTCCCGGCCGGGCTGATCGTCTACTGGATCACCACCAACCTCTGGACCGCCGGGCAGGGCTACCTGATCCGGCGCAGGATCGGCCCGATCGCGCCGCCCAAGCCGGAGAGCGAGCAGTCGACGAGCTTCCGCGACATGATCCAGAAGATGATGGGTGCTGAGGAGCCGGCGGGGAGCCCCGCCCCTGCCACGGCGGGCGCGGGCGCGGGCGCGGGAGCCAAGCGCAAGCCCAGCGGCCCACCACCCCCACCGCCGCGCAAGAAGAAGAAGCGCTCGGGACGCCGGCGATGAGCGACGCCGCGGTCCTGCAGGAGTTGCTCGAGCGCGTGGTCGGGGGCATCGGACTGGAGGGCTCGCGGGTCGAGGTGCTGGAGGACGGCGAGTTCCTGACGGGCGTCGTCCACGGTGAGGAGCTCGGCCTCTTCATCGGGCGTCACGGCCAGACCATCGACGCGGTGCAGCACCTCGCGCAACGGGCGGTCGCCGCTGGCCAGGCAACGCGGCGCATCGTGATCGACGCCGAGGGCTACCGCGCCCGCCGGGCGATGGCGCTGCACGGGCAGGCCGACGACGCGGCCGCGGAGGCCCTGCGCAACGACCGAGCCGTGGCGCTGGACGCGATGGTGCCCAGCGAGCGCAAGCTCGTGCACGAGCACCTGCGCGAGCGCGGGGACGTCGAGACCTGGAGCGAGGGCGACGACCCCGACCGCCATCTCGTCATCGCCCCGCTGAAGCGCTCCTGAGCGCGCTGGACGTTTCACGTTTTTCTTCCCGGTGTAACGCTGGACCCATGGTCGACCTGACCGACCTAGACCGTGGCATCGTGGCCGGGCTGCTCATCGGGCAGGGCTCCTTCGGGGGGGATGGCCGCCAGCCGCACGTGATCCTGCGGATGCACGTGCGCCATGAAGTTCTCCTGCGCTGGCTGGTGGAGCGCTTCCCGCGCTCGCGCCTCTACGGCCCCTACCACCACGGCGGACGCTCGTACTTCCAGTGGACGGCACGCGGCGCGGCCCTCGTGGACGACCTGCTGCCCGTGCTCGAGGAGATCGTGACGCCCCACCTCGACGTCCACGGCGCCCGCCGCCTGGCCGAGATGAGCGACCGGTACGCCGATGTCATCGCCCGACGACGCGGCTGACGCTCGCCCGCCGGCGCGTTCACGATCGGGCCGCGAGGCGGTTGTCGAGCGCCTGGCCGAGCTGTCGCGCCGCCACCGCCTGCCGGCCGGAGCGCAGGACCGTCTGGCGGTGCTGCTGGAGCTCCTGGCCCAGCCGATCGCCCCCACGGCGGTCCATGAGCCGGCCGAGGCAGTTGACGTTCACATCGCCGACGCCCTGGCCGGCCTCGAGCTCGAGCAGGTGCGCCGCGCCGCACGGATCGCCGACCTCGGCGCCGGCGCCGGCGTCCCCGGTCTCGTCCTGGCCGCGGCCCTGCCCGAGGCCGAGGTGGCGCTGGTCGAGACCATCGCGCGCAAGGGCGGGTTCCTCGAGAGGGCGGTGGCGGCCATGGAGCTCGCCAACGCCCGCGTGATCGTCGCGCGCGCGGAGGGATGGACCGAGGGCCGCGACCATCACGATCTCGTGACGGCGCGTGCGCTGGCCGAGCTGACCGTGCTCGTGGAGTACGCAGCGCCGCTCCTGGCGCCCGGCGGCGCTCTCGTGGCCTGGAAGGGCCGGCGGAACCCTGTCGAGGAGGAGGACGGGGCCGCCGCGGCCGCCGTCATGGGCCTGGAGGCCTGTCCGCCGCGGCGGGTCACCCCGTTCACCGGGGTCGAGGCTCGTCATCTGTACCTCTACCTGAAGCTTGGAGAGACGCCGTCCCGCTTCCCCCGCCGACCGGGAATAGCCCGCAAACGGCCGATCAGAGCGTCGAGTAGAGGCTGAGCCATCCGTCGTTTGTGCGGGTAGCACGCGGCCCTCCGACCGGAGCCGAAGCTAGGCTGAGCAACCGATGGGCACCGGTATGAGCACCCGTACGAGCACCGTATATGCGATCGCCAACCAGAAGGGCGGGGTCGGAAAGACGACCACCGCGGTCAATGTCGCCGCCTGCATCGCGGAGGCCGGGCACGCGACCCTGCTGGTCGACATCGACCCCCAGGCCAACGCCACGGTCGGTCTCGGACTCGACAAGACCGGGCGCCCGAGCATCTACGACGTGCTCTGCGGTGACGTGGCCGCCGCCGACGCGATTCGCCCCTCGGCCATCGGGGGGCTCTCCGTGCTGGCCGCCCATCCCGACCTGGCCGGCGCCAACGTCGAGCTGCCGCGCAGCCCGGGCTCCGAAACCCGGCTGCAGGAGGCGTTGGCCGACGTGCGCGACGACTACGCACACGTCCTGCTGGACTGCCCGCCGTCGCTGGGCCCGCTGACCGTCAACGCCCTCGTCGCCGCCGATCGAGTCATCGTGCCCGTTCAGACCGAGTACTTCGCCCTCGAGGGGCTGGCCGGCCTGCTGGACACGCTGGCCCTCGTGCAGCGCACGCTCAATCCACGCCTCACCGTGGCCGGGATGCTGCTCACCATGCACGACGGGCGCACGCGTCTGGCTCGCGACGTCGAGGAGGAGGTGCGCCGCCACTTCCCGCGCCTGGTCTTCGACACGGTCATCCCGCGCAACGTGCGTGTCGGCGAGGCGCCGTCCTACGGGCGCCCCGTGATCCACCACGACCCCACCTGTCCGGGCGCCGACGCCTACTTCGCTCTCGCCGCCGAGGTCGCCGGTCGTGGCTGAGTCACCCAGCCCCTCAACCCACGGCCGGGACCGTGGCTGAGCGGGGCATGGGCCGCGGTCTGGCCGCGCTGTTCGCCGCCTCCGAGGAGGGCGAGCCCGCCCGGCAGGAGCTGCGCGAGCTGGCGGTCGAGCTCATCGAGCCCAACCCCAACCAGCCGCGTCGGGACTTCGACGCGGGGTCCCTGCAGGACCTGGCCGGCTCGCTGGCCGAGCGCGGGATCCTCCAGCCGGTGCTGGTCCGCCCCCGCCCCGGTGGCACCTACGAGCTGGTGGCCGGCGAGCGACGCTGGCGCGCGGCGAAGATCGCCGGCCTGGCCACCGTTCCCGCGCTCGTGCGCGACGGCGACGACGCCCAGGCCCTGGAGCTCGCCCTCATCGAGAACATGGCACGGGAGGACCTCAACCCGGTCGAGGAGGCGCGCGCCTGCGCCGCCCTGGTCGAGGAGCTGGGCCTCACCCGCGAGGAGGTCGGCCGCCGCGTGGGCCGCAGCCGCGTCGCGGTCTCCAACCTCATGCGCCTGCTCGACCTCCCCGACGAGGCCCTGGGCGCCATGCAGCGCGGCGACCTCACCGAGGGCCACGGCCGGGCCCTCCTGTTGGCCGACGACCACGGCGCCCGCCGCCGCCTGGCCCGCGACGCCGTAGAAGCCGGCTGGTCGGTCCGCGTCCTCGAGCAGCGCGCCCGGGCGGCGTGCGCCGGCGTGACCGACCACGCTGCCCGCGCCAAGGGGGGAACACACGTTCCCCACCCCGACCAGGAGGCCGCCGCCGCCGAGATCGCCCGGACCCTCTCCGCCGCCCTGGGCCGCGAGGTCCGCGTCCGCCCGCGCCGCGACGGCTACACGGTCGAGCTGACGGTCGAGGGACCCGACGACGCCGCCGCCCTCGCGCGCTACCATCCGCGCACCCACGGGGCGATTAGCTCAGTCGGTTAGAGCGCTTCTCTGATAAGGAAGAGGTCCCAGGTTCGAGTCCTGGATCGCCCATGACGATGACCGCGGTCATGGGGCTGCCTCACTGCGCGACGGACAACGACCGCTTGAAGTACTGGAACACCACCCAGGTTCCGCAGTGGCGCCAGCCGCCGCGCTCCATCTCGACGCGCGTCGACTCATGTCGCACGCCGGTCCGTCGCCGGTAGACCCACGGCTGGGGCTCCAGCGCATGGCGCCTGCAGCTGAAGTGGGCGTCGCTGCGCACCTCTGTGACCTCCCACCCTTCGCGGCCGAGGTGCTCCAGGATGTTCATCTCTGCGAACGCGTCAGCGCGGAAGGCCCAGTGCTGCCACTCGGCGTCGCGGGTGGCTCCTTCGCGAGCGGCGGCGTCCTGGATGCGGAGCGCGTACTCGCGCGCGGCGCCCAGCTCGCCGACCGGCTCCTCCCCGCCCTCTGCGAGATGGTCCTCGACCTCGCCGAGCACCTCCTCGATACGCCGCTGCTCCACCCCGAGGGCCTGGAGCTGGCCGGCCAGGTCGGTCAGGTACTCCTCGTTGAGCGTCATCGGATGCCTCCTTGTTCGAGCATGGACCGCACCGCGTCGTCGAAGCGCAGCCAGGACCGACCCTCCTCCTCGAGGACCGTCCGGCCACGGGCTGTCAGGGCGTAGTACCTGCGGCCCGGCCCGTGCTCGCCGCTGCGCCATGTGGCGGCGACGAGGCCGGCGGCCTCCAGCCGAGCGAGGAGCGGATAGAGCGTCCCGCCCTTCACGCGGCCGAGCCCCCGGCTCTCCAGGCGCTGGGCCAGCTCGTACCCGTAGCGCTCACTGTCGACGAGGGCGGCGAGCACGAGGAGGTCGAGCGTTCCCCGCAGCCACGCGCTTCGACGATCGGGTGCCATGTAGGGGCGCTACCTAGATAGTGCCGCGACTAAACGCCTCGGCCGGCCCGGTGCTGGTCATCACTTGACCCGCAACAGTGTTGGACCCCCGGCGTTCCGGGGATGCAAGGAGCCATCCCAGCTTCCCGAAAGGAGCGCCCGCCATGCGCCGCGCCCGCCTCACCGTTCTACCCGCCCTTCTCGCTCTCGTCCTCGCCGCCTGCGGGGGGACCGAAGAGGAACCGACCGCGACCACGCAGGAGGGCGATCCCCCGGCCGCCGGCGAGCCTGCGCCCGGCGGCGAGGAGCCCGTGGTCTCCCCCGAGGAGGAGGAGATCCGCGCGGCGGTCCGTACCTATCTCGGAGGCCTGGCCGCTGAGAACGCCCCGCAGGTCTGCGACGCCCTGACCGACCAGGCACAGGAGCTGCTGGGCCAGAACCTGGGCATCGAGGCCGGCGAGTGCGAGGTGGCCGCGGGCGAGGTGGCCTCCTTCGCCACCGGTCAGGCCCAGCAGGCGCTGGCCGACGCCGAGGCTGTCGACATCGACGTCGCCGGCGACCGGGCGACGGCGCGGGTGTCGCTCGGCGGCGCGACCGTGCCCATCGAGCTGGAGCGCGTCGAGGGCGAGTGGCGCGTCTCGGATGCCAACGAGGACGCCGTGCGCGAGGCGCTTCCGTAGAGACGCGCCCTGGACGCAACGAAGGCCCCGCCGGCGTGGCGGAGCCTTCGTGCCTCAGGCGGTGATCGCCGCGCGTCCTACGCGCCGGTGTCCACCGTGATCTTGGCCACGCCGATGACCAGGCCCTCCTCAAGCGCGTCCACGCCGAAGGTCTCGTTGAGGAGGTCGGCGGCCTCGGCCTTGAGCTCGACCGTGGTGCCCTCGAGCACCGCGACCGCGCCGTCGGCTCCGAGCTCCAGCGGCTCGAGCGTGCTGCCGTCCAGGAAGAAGAGCGGCGCGCTGGGCACCGCCTCCTCGCCGTCGACGGAGACCGTGCCCGTCAGCACCGAGGCGCCCGGGTCCACCTCGAAGTCGGTCAGCTCGACCAAGGTGCCGTCAGCCGACTCCAGGGACAGGCCCGAGCCGTCGTGCTCGATGAGGCCCTGGACGTACGGGCTGATGGTGCCCGGCTCGTAGTAGGTCACGTTGCCGCCCGTGATCGGGAACTCGGCGACGAGCTCCTCGTTGATCGTCGCCTCACCGACGGGGGCGGGCGTCAGCTCCAGGTCTCCCAGCGCCTCGGCGAAGCCGGCGTCGAGGGTCACGCGGGTGTTGCGCCCGGTCAGGGTGTCGATCTGGGCGACCGGCTCGGGCGGCGGGGCCTCGGTCTCGGCGGGCGGAGGCGGCGCCGAAGCACCCGTCTCCTCCTCTTCGTCGTCGCCGCCGCACGCGGCGACGCCCAGCGTCAGTGCCGCAACGGCGGCTATGGTTGTGAAAGTTCGCTTCATGTGGGTCCTTTCGCGCCAGGCGCGCTACTGGATCGTTTCGCACTCGAGGTTATTCTCGCCGACCGGCCTCTCGGGGCGGCCCGGGAGCCCTCCCGAGCGGGCCTATACTTGGCCGCGACGTCCAATCGAGGAGCGACTCGACCCCGTGCAGGAGATGGTCATCTACGGCGTGAGCTTCGACATGATCGGCAAGCAGCCGATCGTGTTGCTCAAGACCGTCGACAGCAACAAGTTCCTGCCCATCTGGATCGGCCATCCCGAGGCCGCAGCCATCCTCATGAAGCTCCAGGGCGCGAGCACGCCGCGGCCCATGACCCACGATCTGTTGTGCGACGTGCTTGGCGAGCTGGAGGCCAAGTGCACCCAGGTCGCGGTAACCGAGCTGCGCGACAACACCTTCTTCGCCCAGGTCACGCTCACGGTCAACGGCCGCGAGATGGAGGTCGACTCGCGCCCCAGCGACGCGCTGGCCATCGCCGTGCGCTCGGGCGCGCCCATCTTCGCAGCCGAGGACGTCATCGCCGAGTCGGCCATCGAGTTCGAGCACGAGGTCGAGGACCAGGAGGAGGTCGTCGACAAGTTCAAGGACTTCCTCGACAGCGTCTCCCCGGAGGACTTCAAGGGCGAGGAATAGAACGACCGGGGGCCCGCCTCAGCCACGTCACCTGTGGCTTTCGGCACCCCTGAGCGCGAGGTCGAGCATCCGCTCGACCAGCGCGTCGAAGTCCAGGCCCGCCGTCTCGGCGGCCTGGGGCAGCAGGCTGGTCTCGGTCAGCCCGGGGATCGCGTTCATCTCCAGCACGACGAGCTCGCCGCTCGCGGAGTCGAGCATGAGGTCGACGCGGGAGCAGCCGTAGCCGCCCAGCGCGCGGTGGGTGGCCAGGGCGAGCTCCCGGGCACGCGCGGTGACGTCGGGATCCAGCTCTGCCGGGCACACGAAGTCGGTGCGCCCGATCTCGTAGCGGGACTCGAAGTCGTAGAAGTCCTCGTCGCGGGGCACGGCCTCCACGACGGGCAGCGCCTCATCACCCAGGATCGACACGGCCAGGTCGCGGCCGGGCACGTAGCGCTCCAGCAGCACCTTGGTGTCGTAGGAGAACCCGGCGACCAGAGCGGCGGGCACGTCGCCCGCGCTGCGGGCGAACTTGATCCCCAGCGCCGACCCGCCACCCGCCGGCTTGACGACGATCGGGAAGGCCAGACGCCCCTCTATGGCGGGCAGGGCATCCGCGGCCCCGAGCTGCTTGAAGGCTGCCTCGGTGAAGGCGAAGAAGTCGGGCGTGGGGATGCCGCCGTCGCGCATCGCATGCTTGGCGATCACCTTGTCGGCGCTGCGGATGCACGCCGCCACGCCCGGCCCGGTGTACGGCAGGCCGAGCACCTCCAGCAGCTCCTGGACCGTGCCGTCCTCGCCGTCGCCGCCGTGAAGGGCCACGAAGCACGCTTCGGGGTCGGTCTGGCGCAGCCGTGCGACGAGGTCGTGGCCAGCGTCGATCGCCACCACGTCGTGGCCCAGGCGCTCTAGCGCGTCCTCCACCCGCGCCCCCGAGCGCAGGGAGACCTGGCGCTCCAGCGAGCGCCCGCCCTTGAGCACGGCGACCCGCGTCACGCCGGAGGGCCCAGCCCGGTAGGGATCGCACGGCGCACGTCCCTTACCGGGCCGGACCCTGAGCGCCGTGGCCGGAGCCGGGCTCGCGACGCGGCGGTAGGTGCACCACGCGGCCGCCCTCCTCCTCGTCCGCCCCCGCCGCGGGGGCCTGGCGCTGTGGCGCGGCGCCGGTGAGCGACCCGTACAGCGCGACCTGCTCGGCCACGACCGCGCCGATACGAGCCACGCCCTCGCGGATGTCGGCCTCGCCCACACCGGAGAAGTTCAGGCGCATCGACTGGGCGCCGCGGCCGTCGAGGAACGCTCCGCGCCCGGGGACGAAGGCGACGTTGCGATCCAGGGCGCGAGCCAGCAGGTCGGTCGTGTCGAGGTAGTCGGGCAGCGTGGCCCACACGAACAGGCCGCCTTCGGGCACGGTCCAGGAGGCCACGGCGCCCAGGTGCTCGTCCAGCGCCTCGAGCATGGCGTCGCGGCGAACGCGGTAGGTCTCGCGGACCACGTCGACGTAGCGCAGCCACGCGCCGGGCTCCTCGAACAGCGTGGCCACGAAGATCTGCGTGAAGGCCGAGGAGCACAGGTCGGTTGCCTGCTTGCCCAGGTTGAGCTTCTCCAGCACCGGCCCGGGCGCAGCAACCCACCCCAGCCGGATGCCGGGCGACAGGATCTTGGAGAACGTCCCCAGGTAGATGACGAAGTCCCCGCCCTCCATGGAACGCAGCGTGGGCAGCGCCTCGCCCGAGTAGCGCAGCATGCCGTAGGGGTTGTCCTCGACTACGAGCAGCTCGCGCTCGCGCGCGACCTCCACCAGGCGTCGGCGGCGCGGCAGGGACATCGTCACCCCGGCGGGGTTCTGGAAGGTCGGCACCGTGTAGAGGAACTTGGGCCGGCGGCCCTCGCGGTCCAGGCGATCCAGCGTCTCCTCGAGCCTGTCGATGCGCAGCCCGTCCTCGTCGAGGCCGATCTGCACGACGTCGGCCTGGTAGGAGGAGAAGGTCGGCACCGCGCCCGGGTAGGTCGGCCCCTCGGCCACCACCACGTCGCCGGGGTCGATCAGGGTCTTGCACACGAGGTCGATGGCCTGCTGGCCGCCGGTGGTGACCAGGAGCTCGTCGGGGTCGACGTGCGTGGCCTCCTGGGCCATGACCTCCACGATGCAGCGCTTGAGCGGGGCCAGCCCCTCGGTGGGCCCGTACTGGAGGGCGCGGGCCAGTGACTCGCTGCCCACCTTCTGCTGGATGGCCGCGTAGGAGGCGCGCTCGAAGGTCGACGTGTCGGGCAGGCCACCGGCCAGCGAGATGACCTCGGGACGCTCGGTCAGCGCCATGAGGTCGCGCATGGCCGAGGACTTCATGACGCGCGTGCGCGCGGCGAACAGCCCCGCGTAGCGCTCGAGGTCGTGCCCCGTGGGCCGGCCCTGGCGCCTGGGCTCCATGCTGCGGGGTTCGCCGCCGCCTGGCGGCAGCCCTTCCCGCGCGGGCTCCGTGCCCCTGCCGCCGTCCTCTATCGTCACGCGCCGACCGTAGCGCACATGAACTACGTCCTTGACCTCCTCCAGGGCGCCGGCCTAGGCGGCGCGGCCGGTATGCGGCCCTTCCTCCCGACCCTGCTCGCGGGCGCGTTCGCGAGCGCCGATCTGGGGGTGGACTTCGAGGGGACCTCGTTCGCCTTCCTGGAGGCCTCCTGGTTCCTGCTGGCGCTGGTGGTCTGCGTGATCGTGCTGGCCGTCGCCCAGCGCCGGGGCCTGCGCACCCAATCGCCTTCGGCGACGGGCACAGGCGAGGAGGGTGTCGCCGGCGCGGCGCTGGCCGGCATCGCCATCGGCCTGGGCGCGCTGCTGGGCGCCGGCTCCATGGACGACCGCTTCGACGTGTGGTGGCCCGGCCTGATCGTCGGCGGCCTCGCCGCGGCCCTGGCCAACGCCGCCGTGCGCTCCCTGCTGACGCGGGTGCGCGCGCGGTTGGATCCCCAGGCCGGTGCGGCGCTGCCCCTCTACGCCGAGGGCGGCGGCCTGGTGCTGGGCGGCGCGAGCGTGGCGTTCCCGCCGCTGGCCCTCGTCGGGCTGGGCTTCCTGGCCTTCCTCCTGCGCGGCGGCCGGCGCCGCGAGGGCGAGAAGTACGCCGGGCTGCGGATCCTGCGGTGAGCCCCGCCGGGCCGGCCGCGCCCAAGAAGGTCAGGAAGGTCAAGAAGGTCGTCCTGGTGGTCATCGACGGGCTGACCCCCTCGGAGCTGGACCGCGCCGTCGCGGGCGGACGGGCGCCCGTCCTGGCCGAGCTGATGGCCCGCGGCGAGTACGTCGGCTCGTGCGCAGCGGCCTTCCCCTCGGTCACCCCGGTGTGCTCGGCGTCGATCGCCACGGGCCGCCTGCAGGACGACCATCATGTGCCCTCGATGAACTGGTACTCGCGGGCCGAGGGGCGCTACGTGGAGTACGGCTCGTCCTTCGCGGCCTCCCGGCGCTTCGGCATCGCCCAGCAGCTCACCGACACCGTCTACAACCTCAACGCCGAGCACCTGAACCCCGACACGCCCACGGTGTTCGAGCGCCTCGACGACGCCGGCGTGCGCACCGCGGGCACCACCTACCTGATGTACCGCGGGCGCCACCGCCACGAGCCCTCGGCGGAGTTCCCTCTCACCCGGCTGGTCGGCACGGCGCTGTTCCGACGCGCCGTCGACGGCCCGAAGGAGCTGTTCTACGCCGACCTGTACGCGAGCCGGCGTACGGGCTGCTGGTCGCAGATGGGCACGCCGGGCATGCGTGACCAGCACTCGGGCTGCGTGGCCGCCCACATGGTCGAGCGCGACCTCTTCGACTTCCTGCTGCTCTCGCTGCCCGACAACGACACGGCGTCGCACACCGGCGG
The DNA here is from genome assembly GCA_024330185.1 of Candidatus Siliceabacter maunaloa. GTDB lineage: Bacteria > Actinomycetota > Thermoleophilia > Solirubrobacterales > Solirubrobacteraceae > Siliceabacter > Siliceabacter maunaloa. The sequence continues at coordinate 48,292 of JANDLV010000014.1, read as the reverse complement.
GGTGGAGGCCCAGGTCGCGGCCATCCACGCAGCCGACCGCCAGCTCGAGCGGGTCATGCACGCCGGCGGCGGGATCGACGCGTTCCTCGACGATCACGCCATGGTGGTCATGGCCGATCACGCTCACGCCCAGGTCGAGCACGCCATCGAGCTCGGCGCGGCCTTCGCGGACTGGGCGGTGCGCGCCCCGCGCCGGCGTGCGGCGACCCGGGACGCCGAGGTGGCGCTGTGTCCCTCCCAGCGGGCGGCCATGGTCTACGCGCTGGTGGAGGAGGGTCGCACCCGGACCGTCCCGCCCCTGGTCGCCGCCGCGCGCGAGGTGGAGGGGGTCGACCTGGTCCTGTGGCGGGAGGGGGGCCGCGGCGTCGTCGCGTCGCACCGCGGAGAGCTGCGGTTCGCCCCGGCCGAGGGCCGGGGCCGCGCGCTGACCGACCCGCGTGGCGCGCGCTGGAGCCTGCGGGGGGAGCTGGGCGTGCTGGAGGGGTGGGTGGAGGACGGCGTGCTGCGCAGCGACGCCTACCCCGACGCGCTGGCCCGCGCGTGGGCGGCGCTGGCCTGTCCGACCTCGGGCGACGTGCTGCTCTCGGCCGCGCCCGGCTGGGAGTTCCCCGACTGGGGCGGCACCTGGCACGACGGCGGGGGCAGTCACGGCTCCCTGCACGCCTCCGACACGCTCGGCTCGCTCGTGGTCTGCGGCCTCGACCTCCCGCCCGAGCGGGTGCGCGACGACGACTCGTGGTCCATCCGCGACGTCGCGCCGATGATCGCCGCGCACTTCGGGAGGGGTTAGGCCCCGCCCACCCGGCCGCGAGGCTGGGGATACCCTGCCCCGGATGCGCGACGAGGGTGCCGCCACGCTCGAGCTGCACCCGCCCGCGGCCGTGCCGACGCACAGGCGCGTGCGCCGGGGGCTGTCCACGCCGGGCAACTGGGCCCAGCTCGTGCGCTTCGCGGTGGTGGGCGGCAGCGGCGTGGTGGTCAACCTGGCCGTCTACGCGGCGCTGGTCGCCGGGGCCTCGGTCGACTACCGCCTGGCCGCCACTGTCGCCTTCCTCATCGCGGTGGCCAACAACTTCACGTGGAATCGCCTGTGGACGTTCCGCGCCCGCAACGGACACGCCGGCTTCCAGGCTGCGCGCTTCCTGGTCGTCAGCGTGGGCGCCTTCCTGCTCAACCTGGCGGTGCTCGAGCTGCTGGTGGCCGTGGTCGGCGTGGGCAAGGTGCCCGCTCAGGCCATGGCCATCGCGACGGCCACCCCCGCCAACTTCCTGGGCAACAAGCTCTGGAGCTTCAGGGGCCACGGCGGGGGCACGCGGCGATGAGGCCCGCGCCGGCGGCCCTCGCGGCCCTGGCGCTCCTGATCATCGGCGGCCTCGCGGGGCCGGCCTCCGCCGTCGCCGACAGCGAGCTGCGCACCCCCGCGTCGCTCACGGAGGCGCCGGAGGGGATGCGCCTCAGCGCCCAGCGGGTGATCGGGCTCGCGGGCGCACACCCCACCGTGCGCACGGAGCTGCGTGAGGAGAGCCCGGGCGCGCGCCCGACCGCCTATCTACGCGGCGAGAACTGGCAGGTCGGCTGGTTCACCGGCAGCGGGGACGACCGCGAGGAGGTGGCCCAGGCGCGCGTCGACGATGCGACGGGCGAGGTCACCGAGGCCTGGCGCGACTGGCAGGTGCGCTGGACCATGGCCCGCGGCTACGACGGCGCGTTCGGCCGCGACGTAGCAGCGCTGTGGCTGTGGATCCCGCTGCTGGTGGCGTTCGTCGTGCCCTTCGTGGACCGCCGGCGCCCGGCCCGGCTGCTGCACCTGGACCTGGCGGTGCTGTGCGCGTTCTCGGTCTCACTGGCCTTCTTCAACGCCGCGGCCATCGACGTCTCCGTCCCCCTGGTCTACCCGCTGCTGGCCTACCTCCTGGCGCGGATGCTGTGGATCGGGCTGCGCCGGCGGCGGACTGTCGGCGGTGATGCGCCGCTGCGCCTCGCCGTCCCGGTCGGCTGGCTGGTGGTGGGGGTCATCTTCCTGCTGGGCTTTCGCATCGGGCTCAACATCGTCGACTCCAACGTGATCGACGTGGGCTACGCGGGGGTCATCGGCGCCGACCGCATCTCCTCGGGCGAGCCGCTCTACGGCGCGTTCGGGCAGGACAACCCCTACGGCGACACCTACGGCCCCGTCAACTACCTGGCCTACGTGCCCTTCGTCGCGGCGCTGGGCTGGGACGGAACCGGGAGCGATCTGCCGGCGGCCCACGGCGCCGCCATCGCCTTCGACGTGCTCGCCGTCGCCCTGGCCTTCCTGCTCGGGCGTCGGGCGCGCGGGCCGGCCATGGGCGTCGCGCTGGCCTACGCGTGGGTGAGCTTCCCGTTCACCCTCTACGTGGCCAACGCCAACGCCAACGACGCGCTGGTGACGGTCCTAGTGCTGGGAGCGGTGCTGGCCGCGGTGTGGAGCGCCCGGCCGCTCGCGGTGGCGGGGCGCGGCGCCCTGACGGCGCTGGCCGGCCTGACCAAGTTCGCGCCGCTCGCCCTCGGGCCGCTGCTGCTCACCCACCGCGGCGAGGGGGAGCGCCGGCGCCCGGCCGCGCTGGCCCTGTTCGTCGCCGCCTTCGCGGCCGTGGCCGCACTGGTCTTCGTGCCGGTTCTCGCGGGCGGCGGCTCGCTGCGGGCCTTCTGGGACGCGACGCTGGGCTTCCAGCTCGAGCGTGGCTCGCCCTTCTCGGTGTGGGGCCAGTGGGACCTCGGTACAGCGCAGCAGGTGGTGCAGGGAGGCGCGGTGCTGCTGGCGGTGGGCCTGGCGTTCGTCCCCCGTCGCCGCGACGCCGTCGGCCTCGCCGCGCTGTGCGCCGCGATCCTCATCGCGCTGCAGCTAGGGGTGACCCACTGGTTCTACCTCTACATCGCGTGGTTCTTCCCGTTGGTCATGCTGGCTGTGCTGGGGGCGGCTCGACCGGTGGCCGGGGCCGGCGATACCGGCGAACGGCAGCATTGAAGGAAACAAGCGGCGCGAGCTCCCGGCCTGAGCGCCCCTTTCCGGGCAACCGTCCTGCCTGACTGTTGCTATGCGACAGCAGGGCAGGACGGTCGGACGGGTTGGCCGCCCGTCAGGAGGGAGGGCCCGACATCGGTCTCAGCACCTGGTGGATCGCATCGGCCCGCATGGGCTGTGAGCAGCGCACCAGCACCCCGTTCAGCCACGGGTCCTCCTCGGCGCTCTGATAGCGGACCGGCATCTGGGTGAGGAAGGCGTCGAGCACCTCCTGGCGGCGCATGCCGATCACCCCGCCGCGCGCGCCGGTCATCCCCACGTCACTGATGTAGGCGGTCCCGCCGGGCAGCACGCGCGCGTCGGCGGTCGGGACGTGGGTGTGGGTGCCGACGACCGCCGTCACGCGGCCGTCGAGGTGCCAGCCCATGGCCACCTTCTCGCTCGTGGTCTCGGCGTGGAAGTCGAGCAGCACGTGTTCGACGCCTCGGCGGCCCAGGTCGTACAGCGCCGCCTCGATCGCGATGAACGCGGGGCGCCCTGCCTGCAGGAATACGTTGCCCGAGAGGTTGACGACCCCCAGGCGCACGCCGTCGCGCTCGACGATCGTGGTCCCCCGCCCGGGCTGCGCGGCCAGGTAGTTGGCCGGGCGGACGATGGCCTCGCGCTCGTCGAGGTAGCGGTAGATGTCGCGGTGGCGGTAGGTGTGGTTGCCCAGCGTGATCGCATCGGCGCCGGCGCCGAAGATCTCGTCGGCCGTGCGCGGCGTGATGCCGATCCCACCCGCCGCGTTCTCCCCGTTGACCACCACGAAGGTCGGCTCGAGCTCCTCGCGCAGGACGGGCAGCAACGCGTGCAGGGTCCGCCGACCCGCACCTCCGCACACGTCGCCCACGAAGAGGATTGCGGCGGCGGCCATGCGGCAGATCCTCGCACGACCGGCCTGGTACCGGCCTTCGCAAGTACCGCCCGTGCTTCCGGACATCGGCCCTACCATCCCGGGCGTGACCGCCTCCGCCTCCGCCACGCAGGCGCCCTCCATCGCGGCGCGCGCCGTGAGCCGGCGCTTCGGCGATCGCCAGGCCCTGCGCGAGGTGAGCTTCGAGGCGCTCCCCGGCGAGCTCGTGGCCATCATCGGCCCCAACGGCGCGGGCAAGACCACGCTGCTCAGCATCCTCGGAGGGCTGCAGAAGCCCTCGGGCGGCGAGGTGAGCCGTCCGCCGCGCGAGGTGGGCTGGGTGCCCCAGCAGACGGCGATCTACGCCAAGCTCACCGTGCGCGAGAACCTCAAGCTGTTCGCCAGGCTCGAGAAGGTCGACGACCCCGCCGGCGCCGTGGAGCGGGCGCTGGAGCTGACCGGCCTGCACGGGCGCGCCGACGACGTGCTCAGCGAGCTGTCGGGCGGCAACCGCCAGCGGGTCAACATCGCCGTCGGCCTGCTCGCCGACCCGCCGGTGCTCCTGCTCGACGAGCCCTCCTCGGCGCTGGACCCGCGCCAGCGCGAGCGCCTGTGGGCGTTCATCACCGGGCTCGTGGAGGGCGGGCGCACCACGGTCCTGTGGTCCACCCACGACGTCGGCGAGGCCGAGCGCCACGCCGACCGTGTGCTCGTCCTCGCCGACGGCGAGCTGCTGTTCACGGGCTCCCCCGCGGCGCTGCACGCCGAGGTGGGCGGGGTGCAGCGCGACTTCGAGGCCGCGTTCGTGCGCTTCCTGCACAAGCGGGGCCACTGAGCGTGCGCCACCTGCTCGTAAAAGACCTGCGCATCCTGCGCCGCAGCCCGCTGCTCGTGGGGCTGCTCGTCGTCTACCCGCTGATCGTGGCGCTGCTGATCGGCTTCGCGCTCACGCGGGGGCCCGAGAAGCCGCGCGTGGCGCTGGCCAACGAGGTGCCGGAGACCGCGAGCACGATCAACCTGGGCGGCGAGGAGATCGACATCGGCGACTACGCGCAGCGCCTGTTCGCCGCCGTCGAGCCGGTCGAGGTCGATTCGCGTGAGGAGGCCGTGGAGCTTGTGGAGTCGGGCGACGTGCTCGGCGCGCTGGTCATCCCGCAGGACGCCACCCGCCGTCTCCAGGAGGTGGTCAACCTGGGGTCGGTGGGCGGCGAGCCGCCGCAGGTCGAGGTCATCGTCAACACCCAGGGGCCGCTGCAGGGGTCGCTCGTCGACTCGCTCATCCAGACCCAGCTCCTGCAGGCCAACGCGGCGCTGTCGGAGCGCGCGACGCAGGCCGCCGCGCAGTACCTGGACATCCTGCTCAGCGGCGGCAGCTTCAGCCTGCTGGGCCAGAGCATCGACATCCTCGGGCTGCAGCGCTCGGTGGAGGTGCTCGAGGGGGTGAAGCAGAGACTGCCCGAGGACGATCCCCAGCGCGAAGCCATCCAGGAGGTGCAGACCTTCGCTCAGCTCGCGGTGGACAACCTCGACTTCTCCGACGAGATCCTCTCCACGATCAACTCGCCCGTACAGGTGGAGACGACACGGCTGGAGGCCGGCAGCGCGACGCTCGACGACTTCACCATCGCCGTCGCGGTCAGCGTCTCGCTCATGTTCGTCTGCCTGCTGCTGGCCGCGGGGATGCTCGCGCTGGAGCGCGAGGAGAACGCGTTCGGCCGGCTCGTGCGCGGCCTGGTCTCCCGGCTCGGCGTGGTGGTCGAGAAGCTCGGCCTGGCCGCCCTGTGCGGCGGCACGGTGGGGGGCATCATGCTCGTCGGTCTGGCGGTGTTCCTCGACCTCGACTTCGCCCGCGCCCCCGCATGGCTCGCTGCCCTCGCCCTCGCGTCGCTGGCCTTCGGCGCCCTCGGCGTGCTGGTCGGCGCCCTGGCCCGCGACGTGCGCGCCGCCTCCCTGCTGGCCTTCCTGCTGTCTCTCCCGCTCGCGTTCCTGGCGCTCGTGCCGCCGGGAGCGGTCACGGGGGTGCTGAGCACGGTGATCGAGGTCGTCTCCGCCGTCTTCCCCTTCGCCCCCACCCTCGAGGCCGTCCAGGCCGCCATAGCCGGCGATGCGTTGCTGGCGCCCCTGCTTCACCTCGCCGTCCTGCTGGTGGCCTTCACCGCGCTGGCGCGCATCGCGCTCGCGCGGTTCGGCGCGACGTAGCGAGCCTTGCCCGACGTCCGCTTCCTGCTCTTCGCGCCCGAGACGGAAGAGCACCTGACGCGGGCCTCGCCCGACGAGCTTCGCCAACTCCTGGCCAACGCCCACGTGACCGCGGCGAATCCCGCAGGTCCGAACGCCTCTACAGGCATAGCGCGGCACCTGCTGATCGGCCGGACCGACGGCGGCCGAGCCCTCACCGTGGTGATCGAGGCAACCCTTTATCCGACCACCTGGCTGCCCGTCACCGCCTGGGAGGCGAGCCCGGCCGAGCGTAGACTTCTGGAGCGAGCGAGATGAGCGACGACGGGTTCACCAACGTCCAGTCCCACGAGGGCCGCTCGACCGGCGTCAAGCTCCTGGTCGAGTTTCCCCCGCAGGAAGCCGAGCGTCTCACCCGACTCGCCGACGAGGCCGGCCTCTCCCTGGGTGACTACGTCCGCCGGCTCGTTAGCGAAGCCGCAGCCGTCCGCTCACGCTGAGCAGTGCCGTGACCAGCTTCCTCTCGGCCGTCACGCGCTTTCTGCCCGGCCCAAACCGCGATCCACGAGAGGAGTCGCTGACCGAGATCTTCGCTCAAGTGCTGCACCGCGTACCGCGTTTTTCTCATGAGCTCGCGTGCGACTGCGGCGTCGCGGGCATATCAGGAGATGAATCGGTGGTGGTCAGCACCCAGCGGCGCGCCGCCGGCCTCCAGCGCGTCGATATCGAGGTCCGGTTCGATGCGCCGGCCGGCGTGTCCCGTCGTCTCTGGCTTGAGCTCAAGTGGGGGGACGCCCCTCGTCCTGAGCAGCGCACGGGCTACGAGCGAGAGCTGTTTGAGCATGTCGGCAATCGGGACGATCGTGCCCTCATCATCGCGCCCTGGTCTCTGCACGCTGAGAAGCTGGCGGAGCTCGATCGGGAGCTGTGGCGGACGTGGACCGACGTTGGCCTGCTTCTGCAGAAGGTCGCCGCCGAGCGCGGCTCCGTCGCGGCCTGGCTACAGCAGGACTTTCTCAACTACCTGGAGGAGAAGGACTTGAGCGCTCATCACGGGCTCACTTCGGAACGCTTGGCGATCCTCACGGGCTTCGACAAGGCTCGCGAGGGCTTCGTCGCCCTCATCGCGCGCCTCGATCACCGAGTTGAGCAAGAATGGCAGGTGAGCGACTGGAACGTGCGATCGGACGGTGGGCGCCACGCCAAGCTGGAGCACTACCGCGCCCACGACGCAGCGACGGATCCATCCTTTCCGGCCGCGACCCAACAGTGGATGGAGTTCTATGTCGGCCCGAGCGTCGAGCCGGGCTCAGAATGGGTCCTCGGAGCGGGCTTCGACATCGAGTCCCCCGAGCCTCCTGTCGCCATGCGCGACCTCTGCAACAGCCGGCTCTCGGACTCCCGAGGTTTCGTGCTGTCCCTCAATACCGAGGGATGGTGGCTCGTGATGCGGTACCTCCCCCTCAAGGAACTCTTGGTCCATGCGGATCTCGACGCGCAGGTCGATGAGCTCGTCAAGTTCGTAGAGGCGTCATGGAGCGTCCTGTCCGCTCGACCGGACTTCTCGTAGCGGTGTCAGCGCGACACCGAGCCGCCCGACCCTTCCCTCATGCTTCCACCCACATAGCCGGACCGCCCGGGTGGCCGGGGCAGCTTCGCATCGCGACGTGGAGGGGTCGCGTGACGAGCGCGGCCCTGTGTGTCCATTCCGTGGAGGCGTTCCATGTCCATCATCGATCCGCTCGGGCAGCAGCCCGAGTCGCTGGCTCGCGGGCTGCGGTTCGTGTCCGATCTTCGCTCGCCGCACGCGGTGACCGAGGCGCTGTTCCTCGACCTGAGCATGCGTGCCGGCTACGTGTTCCGGCGCGACGCGTCGCTCAAGCTCGGCGGCACGGAGCCGCCTGAGCTGACCTCGGTACTCGGGGAAGCCCGTCTACGCCGTGGTCGACCAGGGCGGCGAGGCTGGCGTGTTCCGTGTGCCGGGTGGGTTCGCCCTCGTCGGGGTGTCCGGGCGCTCCGGCGAGATCGCGGTGGCCGCGGCCACCGGCGCGGGCAGCCGCGCGCTGCTCGACGAGCTCGTGGCCCGGTTCGAGCCGGCGGACAGTCCGGAGGACGGGGTCGCCGTCGGCTTCTGGGCCCTCGGTCCCCATGGCCCGCGCCTGACCCGTCGCGCGATCAAGGTCCCGCGCTGGAGCGAGGTGCAGGCCAACTACGCGCGGGCGACGGCGGGGTCGGTCGGCCGCCTCGTCTCCTCGAGGGCGCCCGAGGGTGGTCGGCTCATCCTCTGGCACGGTCCGCCGGGCACCGGGAAGACGACCGCGCTGCGGGCGTTGAGCCGGGTGTGGAGCGACTGGTGCTCGGTGCACTACATCACCGACCCTGAGGCGTTCCTGGCCACGGGGAGCGGCTATCTCGTGAGGGTCCTGACCGACGCGCCGTCGGCGCCCGCGGATCGGCGGGTGCCCTGGAAGCTCGTCGTCCTCGAGGACTCCGGGGAGCTGCTGGCCGCAGATGCTCGTGAACGCACGGGCCAGGCGCTGTCGCGATTGCTCAACGTCACCGACGGGATGCTTGGTCAGGGTATGAACGTCGCGACCTGGTGACGACGAACGAGCCGCTAGGCTCCCTGCACCCGGCCGTCACCCGGTCCGGTCGCTGCTGGGCCGAGGTCGAGTTCGCGCCGCTCGGGGTCCTGGAGGCCAACGCCTGCTCGCCTCCGCGTACCGGGAGAGAGCACCTCGACGGCGAGGTCGGGCGGCCCGGCCGGCTGGACGTCGAGGTCCAAGCCGTTGGCCCACCACGCGAGGTCGGGCTGTGCACCCGGTCCCTTTCGCTGAGCTCGACGTCGATCGGCGAGGTGAAGAGCATGCCTCGATCAGGCGAGACGTCGACCCGTGCGCGCAGGACGGCCAGGAGATTCCCGACGACGGCTTGGTGGCGGAACGAGGGAGGAGGAATCACGTGGATGTCTCCGTTGATGAGCTCGGCACGCTCGGGCCACTGTCGGGTGATCTCCTCGAACGTCGCGGAGTCGATCGGCGGAGCTGCGGGCAGCGCGACCATGCCACAAGGATACGCCGCTCACCACAGCGTGCCGCGGGGGTCGAAGGCCCGCAGCGCGCCGTCCCTCGTCACGAGGGGGACGCCATGGACGCGGGCCGACGCGTAGATCATCCTGTCGGCGGGATCGCCCGGGAAGTCGTCGCGGGGCAAGCGTGCCGCTGCGAGGGCGACGTCAGGGTCGACGGGCAGGGCCGCGGCGGAGGGGTCGGCGATCCGGGAGTTGACGTCCGGATCGAGGTCGACCCGACCTCGGGGACGAACGTTGGCGTCGTGAGCTTGAAGCAACTCACTGCTGACACCGAACTGCGTCGCCCCGGCGACGATGGCGCCGCGCGCAAGGGCAACCGGGTGGGGTCGTCGCACGACCACAGGCAGGCGTGGGTGTCGAGGACGATCATTCCTCGACGGACCAGGCGTCGCCCAGCGGGGTGATCAGCTGGTCGTCGTCGACGTGGTAGGTCACAGTGCCGCGCAGCGAGCGCGGACCGCTGAGCGGCACGACCCGCGCGACCGGAGTGCCGTGCTTCGTGATCACGAGCTCCTCTCCGGTCGCGGCCACGCGGTCGAGGAGCCCGAGGTATTCGGCCCTGAAGCGGGTCGCCGTCAGACGCCTGGCCATGGTCTGACGACGGTACAGAGGCAATGCCCTCGGCGGATACCCTGAACGGATGCCCTTCCCCGCCACCCGCCTGCGCCGGCTGCGCTCCACCGCGCCCCTGCGGGCACTCGTGCGGGAGACCGAGCTCAACCCGAGCGACCTTGTGCTCCCCCTCTTCGTCGAGGCCGGTCTCGAGGGCCGCACGCCCATCGAGGCCATGCCCGGCGTCGAGCGCCTGTCGATCTCCCAGGCCGTCGAGGAGGCCGGCAGCGCCCACGCGCTCGGAATCCCCGCCGTGCTCCTCTTCGGCATCCCCGCCCACAAGGACGCCGAGGGCACGGGCGCCTACGACGACGAAGGGGTCACCCAGCTCGCGTCGCGGGCCATCAAGGGGGCTCACCCCGACCTCCTCGTGCTCACCGACGTGTGCCTGTGCGAGTACACCGACCACGGGCACTGCGGACTTCTGCGCGACGACGGCTGCGTCGACAACGACCCGAGCGTCGAGCTCATCGCCCGCACCGCGGTCTCCCACGCCCGCGCGGGCGCCGACGCGGTGGCCCCCAGCGACATGATGGACGGGCGGGTCGGCGCCATCCGCAGGGCCCTGGACGAAGAGGGCTTCGCCGACACGCCGATCATCGCCTACAGCGCCAAGTACGCCTCGGCCTTCTACGGCCCGTTCCGCGACGCCGCCGGCTCCACGCCCGCCTTCGGGGACCGCCGCGGCTACCAGATGGATCCGGCCAACGCCGACGAGGCGGTGCGCGAGGCCCTCCAGGACGTCGAGGAGGGCGCCGACGTGATCATGGTCAAGCCCGCGCTGCCCTACCTGGACATCGTGCGGGCGGTCAAGGAGCAATCCCGCATGCCCGTCGCCGCGTACAACGTGAGCGGCGAGTATGCGATGGTGAAGGTGGCCGCCGCGGCCGGGCTCCTCGACGAGCGCGCCGCGGTGCTCGAGGCGCTGACCGCCATCCGTCGCGCCGGCGCAGACATCGTGATCACCTACCACGCGAAGGACGCAGCGAAGTGGCTTCAGCAGTGACCCCGGCGACCGGCAAGGCGCGCACCCGCAGCGGCGGCGCCGCGGTGCCCCTCGACGACACCGACCGCCGCGTCCTCAACCTCATGCAGGGCAGCTTCCCGCTGCACCCGCGCCCCTACGAGGCCGTCGCCAGCGAGGCTCAGACCACCGAGGCGGAGATCCTCCAGCGCGTTCAGCGGCTGCTCGACGAGCGCATCATCCGCCAGGTCACGCCGATCTACGACACCCGCGCCTTCGGCTACGGCTCGATGCTCGTGGCCGCCAAGGTCGACCCGGAGCACCCGTGGCGCGCGGCCACGATCGTCAACTCCCACCCCGGCGTCTCCCACAACTACCTGCGCAACCACGACTTCAACATGTGGTTCACCATCGCCGTCGAGGAGGACTCCAAGCTGGGCCTCCAGGGCACGCTGGACCTCCTGCAGGAGCTCACGGGCGCCGAGTCGATCCGCCAGCTCCCCACGCTCAAGCTCTTCAAGATCCGCATGGACCTCGAGATGGAGGGCGACTCCCGCAGCCTGGCCAGCAAGGTCGAGGCCGTCGAGCCGGCCCCCACCGAGCGCGTCGACTACGACGAGCGCGACGTCGCCGTCGTCCAGGCCACCCAGGGCGACCTCCCGGTGGTCAGCGAGCCCTACGCGCCCGCCGCCGCACGACTGGGCATGACGGTCGAGGCGCTGCTGGAGCACATGGCCTCCATGCGCGAGCGCACGCTCCTGCGCAGGGTCGCCGCCATCCTCTTCCACCGGCGCGCCGGCTTCAGCGCCAACGGCATGGGCGTGTGGAAGGTGCCCGAGGAGCGCATCGCCGAACTGGGCCCGCGCATGGCCGCCTTCCGCGGCATCTCTCACTGCTACCAGCGCCCGACCTACCCCGACTGGCCCTACCAGATCTTCACCATGGCCCACGGGCGCTCCACGCAGGAGTGCGACGGTATCCTCGACGCGATCGAGGAGGAGATGGGCTGCATCGAGGCCCGCTCGACGCTCTACTCGTCCACGGAGTTCAAGAAGGTCCGCCTGCTCTACTTCACCGACGCCTTCCGCCGGTGGGAGCAGGAGCACGCGGCCTAGGCTCGCCGATGGCCGGCTCCCTGCGCGACACGCGCTCCGCGGAGCTCTACCGCCGGGCGGTGGGTGTGCTCCCGGGCGGGGTCAACTCGCCGGTGCGCGCGATGGCGGCCATCGGGCGCGACCCCATCTTCGTGACGCGCGCCGCCGGCGCCGAGCTGGTCGACGTCGACGGCAACCGCTACGTCGACTGGGTGTGCTCCTGGGGCCCGCTCGTCCACGGCCACGCCCACCCGCGCATCGTCGCCGCGATCACCGAGGCCGCCGCACGCGGGACCACGTTCGGCGCCCCGACCGCCGGCGAGGTGGACCTGGCCGAGGAGGTCGCCCGGCGCATGCCCGGCGTGACCATGATGCGCATGACCTCGTCGGGCACCGAGGCGGCCATGTCGACCATCCGCCTGGCCCGCGCGGCCACCGGGCGTACGCCCATCCTGAAGTTCGCGGGCGCCTACCACGGCCACGTCGACGGCCTGCTGGCCCAGGCGGGCTCGGGCCTGGCCACGGCGTCCCTGCCCGCCAGCCCCGGCGTGCCCGAGGCTGCCACCGCGGCGACGGTCGTCGTCCCCTGGAACGACGCCGACGCCCTGCGCGAGGCCACGCGGCGCACGGAGTTCGCCGCTCTCGTGGCCGAGCCCTACGCCGCCAACATGGGCCTCGTGCCGCCCGCCGGAGGCTTCCTGGAGCTGCTGCGCGAGCGCGCGAGCGCCACCGGCGCCCTGCTGGTCTTCGACGAGGTCATCACCGGCTTTCGCCTCAGCCCGGGCGGCGCGCAGGCGCTCACCGGCGTCACCCCCGACCTCACGGTCATGGGCAAGGTCATCGGTGGTGGACTGCCCGCCGCGGCCTACGGCGGGTCGCGGGAGCTGATGGAGCGCGTCGCGCCCGCCGGCGACGTCTACCAGGCCGGCACGCTGTCGGGCAACCCGCTCGCGGTCGCCGCGGGCCTCGAGACCCTGGCCATGCTCGACGAGGCCGCCTACCTGCGCCTGGCCGCCACGACGCAGGCGCTGGCCACCGGGTTGCGCGAGGTCGCCGCGGGGCGCCCGGTCCAGATCTCCTCGGCCCCCGGGCTGCTCACCATCTTCTTCACCGAAACCCCGGTGCGCGACTACGCCGGCGCCCAGGCGTGCGACACCGAGGCCTACGGGGCATGGTGTCGCGCCCTCCTGGCCCGCGGCGTGTACGCACCGCCCTCTCAGTTCGAGGCCTGGTTCCCCTCCCTGGCTCACGGCCCCGAGCACGTGGCCCGCACCCTGGAGGCCGCGGCCGCCGCGTTCGCCGAGGTGGACCGGCGATGAAGGCCGCGGCGGTCGCCCGTGACGTCGTCGCCGCCCTGCGCGAGGAGGGCGGCCTGCTCGCCGGCGCGCTGGTCGGTGGGGCGGCACCGCCCGGGACGGGGGACCCGGCCCGGCTCGACCCCGCGGCAGCAGCGCTCGTCGAAGGGCTGGCGCCCCCCCGGGCCTTCGCCGTGGCCGCCGTGCGCGAGGGCTACCTCCTGCACTACGGGAGCCCAAGCTTGGTCGTCGGCGCCGACGATGGGCTCGCCCTCCTTGCCGGCGACCGTCTCTACGCCCTGGGGCTCGCCCGCCTGGCCGCCGCCGCGGACGTGGCCGCCGTGCGCGAGCTGGCCGACCTGATCACCCGCTGCGCGCAGGCCCACGCGGTGGGCGACGCGACCGCCGCCCAGGCGGCTTGGGAGGCCGCAGGCGCAAGGCTGGCCGGGCCGGGGAGGGGGGCCGACGGCCGTCCCGTGTCCGCCGCGGGCGGGCCCTCCGGCGGCAAAGGCGACAGGTTCGATCAGCCAAACGCAGGTTCGCGATAGATTTCCGGGTTCGCCATGGCAGATCGACGCAAGCAGAAGTCCACCAAGTCCCGTTACACCGAGGATCGGGGCATGCCCGGTGCCTTCGAGGGCGAGACCGTCACCCGTCGGCGCATGATGACCGGCACCGCCCACGCCGCCGGCGGTATCGCCGCCGCCGCCTTCATCCTCCCTTCGGTGGGCTTCGCCCTCGGCCCGGTCTTCGAGGAGGTCGAGCAGAGCTGGGAGCCCGTCGGCCCCCCGGAGGACTTTCCGGATGACACCTACGTGCCCAAGGTCATCACGCTGGTCGACGGCATCGGCGAGACCGGCAAGACCACCGTCTACATCCGGACCTACAACCCGGACATCGACACCGAGCCGCGCGACGAGTACAACGCGTGGATCGCCCTGTCGACCCGCTGCATGCACCTGGGCTGTCCCGTGCGCTTCGTCGCCGCCTCGGAGCGCTTCATCTGCCCGTGCCACGGCGGCGTGTACGGCATCACCGGCGAGGTGACCGGCGGGCCGCCGGTGCGCCCGCTGGACCGCTTCTACACACGCGAGCGCAACGGACAGGTGGAGGTCGGCCCGCGCTACAGCGTCAACTCCGAGCTCGAGCGCTTCTCCCCGCGCGACCCGGGCCAGCCGCTGGACGGCATCGGCCCGTACGTGTACCCCTCCCGGCCCACCATCCGCAAGCTCCCGGAATAGTTCATGCCCAAGCTGAAGCTCCCCAAGCCGCCAGTCCCCGACGCGCTCGTGCCGCGCGCCAAGCGTCCCGGGACCACCGGGAAGACCAGGCCGCTGGACGTCGCCAAGGAATCGGGCATCAGCGCGATCGACTGGGTCGACGAGCGCACCTCCCTGGCCGGCGCCGCACGCTGGATGATGTTCCGCAAGATCCCCAAGGGGACCAACTGGTTCTACACGCTGGGCTCGGCGACGCTGTTCGCCTTCCTCTCCCAGACCGTGACCGGCGTCTTCCTGGCCATGTACTACATCCCGGACACCGCCGGCGGCGCGTACGAGTCCGTCCGCTACATCACCAACGAGGTCTTCCTCGGCGAGTTCGTGCGTGGCATGCACAAGTGGGGCTCGTCGGTGATGATCATCCTGGTCATGCTCCACATGGCCCGGACGTTCTTCTTCGGGGCCTACAAGTACCCGCGCGAGCTGAACTGGGTCATCGGCGTGGTCCTGCTCATCCTTACCTACGTCATGGGGTTCACGGGCTACCTGCTGCCCTTCGACCAGCGCTCCTACTGGGCCACGGTCGTGGGCGTCAACATCAACGGCACCGGGCCGCTGGTCGGGCCCTACCTCAACGACTTCATGCGCGCGGGCCCGGACTTCACGCAGTCCACGCTGGCGCGCTTCTACTCCATTCACATGATGCTCGTGCCCGGGATCCTCGCCGCGCTCATCGGCGCGCACCTCTACCTCGTGGCCAAGATGGGCACGACGGCACCCCCGTGGATGAAGCCCGAGAAGAAGGGCGACGTGGACAGGGAGGGCGCATGAACCGCGCCGAGCGGGAGGCCTACCTGCGCGAGTACTCGATCCTGAAGGCCCAGGGGAAGCCGTTCTTCCCCTACGCGGTGGCCAAGGACTCGCTCATGGCCGTCGTGGTGATGATCGTGATCATCCTCATGTCGCTGATCCTGGGCGCCGAGCTGGGGCCCAAGGCCGACCCGACGACCACCACCTACACGCCCAGGCCCGAGTGGTACTACTACTACCTCTTCGAGGTCCTACGGGTCATCAAGCCGCCGGAGCTGACGCCGCTGGCCACCATCGGCGTCCCGACGATCTGCATGATCCTGCTGTTCCTGCTGCCGTTCTACGACCGCAACCCCGAGCGCCGGCCGGAGCGCCGGCCGGTGGCCACGGTAGCCGGCATCGTCACCATCTTCGCCATCGGCTACCTCACCTACATGGGCGCCGAGGCCGGCTCGCCCAACGAGATCGAGCTGGAGACGCCCGAGCGCATCGAGGCCCAGGGCGGGGAGGTCCTGGCCTCCTTCGAGGCGGGCAGGATCGTCACCGCCCAGTCGGGCTGCCTGGCCTGCCACAAGATCGGCTCCAACGGCGGCACCATCGGCCCGGATCTGACCGATGTCGGGGAGCGGCTGCCGGCGCAGGCCATCGCGCGCACGCTGCAGAACCCCACGGCGCCCATGCCCTCCTACGACTCCCTGCAGGCCAACCAGCCCGAGCAGTTCGAGGCCCTGGTCGACTTCCTCTCGCTGCTGCGCGAAGACTCGGAGTGAGCGGCCCCGTTCCCGGCACGCTGCCCGAGGGGCAGGTGCGGGCGATGTTCGATCGCATCGCCGGACCCTACGACGCCATGAACTCGGTCATGACGGCCGGCCTGCACCACCGCTGGCGCAGGCGAGCGGTCGACCTGGCGGCGGTCGGGCCGGGGGACCGGGCCCTCGACGTCGCCACGGGGACCGGCGACCTCGCCATCGAGCTGGCCCGCCGCGTCGGGCCGGATGGTGAGGTGGTGGGCAGCGACTTCTCGGAGGGCATGCTCGAGCGCGCCCGGGACAAGATCCCACCTGCCCGCGACGCCTGCGCCGCGCTGCGCTTCGAGTGGGGCGACGCCCAGGCGCTGCCCTACGGGGACGCCAGCTTCGCGGCCGCGACGGTGGGCTTCGGCGCGCGCAACTTCGCCGACCTCGAGGCCGGCCTGGGCGAGATGGCCCGGGTCGTACGGCCCGGTGGTCGCGTGGTCGTGCTGGAGATCACCCAGCCCCAGCGCCCGCCGCTGTCGACCTTCTTCGCCCTGTGGTTCGACCGCCTCGTCCCGCTGCTGGGCCGGATCACCGACGAGCAGGCCTACAGCTACCTGCCCAGCTCGGTCAAGCGCTTCCCCGAGCCGCCCGCGCTGGCCGCGACCATGGAGCGCGCCGGGCTGGAGCGGCTGCGCTGGATCCTCACGGCCGGCGGCATCATCGCGCTGCACGTGGGGGTGCGCCGGGGGTGATGGGCGGAAAGGACGCGGGGGCGACAGACGGCACCCGCGGGCGCGACCCGGCTGCGGCGGTGCGGGCGATCGTCGCGGCGGCGGGGGACCATGTCGCACCGCTGCTGGCCCGGGTGGAGGAGCGGCTGACCGCGGTGGCCGGGGCCCACGGCCCGCCGCTGGACCTCCACGCGGGGGACACCATCGCCGCGGGCGGCAAGCGCCTTCGGCCGCTCCTGGTCCTGCTGGCCGCGGGCGCCCGTCCCGCCGACGAGGCCCGCCTGGTCCGCGCGGCGGTGGCGGTGGAGCTCGTGCACTCGGCCACGCTGGTTCACGATGACGTGCTGGACGAGGCGCCGCTGCGCCGGGGACGCCCCACCGTGGTGGCCACCGCGGGGCCGGACATGGCCACGGCCACCGGGGACCTGCTGTTCTCCCGGGCGTTCGCCGAGCTCGCCGTCCCGGGCGGCCTGGCCGAGGGGGTGCGTGCCCTGTCGGCAGCCAGCTCCGCGCTGGCACGTGGGGAGCTGCTCCAGCGCGAGGACGCCTGGGCCGCCCAGGTCACCGTCGACCGCTACCTCGAGCGCTGCGAGCTGAAGACCGCCTGCCTGTTCAAGGCGGCCTGCGAGCTGGGCGCGCTGGAGGCCGGCGGCGGGCACGGGGACGCGCTGGGCGCCTTCGGACGCCGCGTCGGCCTGGCCTTCCAGATCCTCGACGACGTGCTGGACGTGGCCGGGCCGGCGCAGCGCACGGGCAAGCACCGCGGGACCGACCTGCTCGACGGCACCGTGACGCTGCCGCTCATCCTGGCCCGCGAGCGCGACACGGCCGTCGCGGCGATCGACCTGCGTTCCGTGCGCACGGCCCAGCAGGCCGAGGCGGTGTGCGACGCGGTCATCGCGTCGGGCGCGCTGGGCGAGGCGCGCGAGCGCGCACTGGGCATGGTGGCCCAGGCCAAGGCCGGCCTGCCGGGCCTCCCCGTCGCCCAGCACCGGGCGCTGGAGTTGGTGGCCGATTCCGTGGTGGAGCGTTACTCCTGAGTGACGTCGCCGGAGGTCCGAACTTGAGAGGACCGGAGGTGAAAGCCGGTCTCCCGGAGGTCCGAACTTGAGAGGACCGGAGGTCAAAGCCGGTCTCCCGAACTTGAGAGGACCGAAGGCGAAACCTAAAAGTCCTCGGGCAGCAGCAGGTCCGACTGCAGCACCGCGGCGAAGCGTGCGATCTCGTCCTCCGTGTTGGCCTCGACGAGGCGGCGCAGGTCGGCCACGAGGGCATCGGTGCCCCGGTCGAGCTCGATGTCCAGGGCCTCCACGACCGTCTGGTGGTGCACCCCTGTGGTGAACGCGTGGCACTCGGGGCAGCGCAGCGTGACCTCCCAGAGCTCGCGACCGTGCTCACTCCAGGCGATCGGGTGCACCAGCTCCGAGGCACAGGTCGGGCACACGTGGAGTCCGGTGGCCGAGAAGCTCATCGGCCGCGCCGGTGCCTGCTCGAAGAGCATCACCTCGATGGTCTTCCCCGAGGGCAGGACGACGCGACGGACGCTGAAGTGATCGGGCTGGTGGCTCATGTGCGCATCTGGTCCACGAGCCATACATCGGCCGCCGCAGCGCGGGCCTTGACCCCGGTCTGGGCCCGCTACCCTGTAGGCGACCTCGAGAGGAAGGCCACTGGATGCCCGGACCACAGGAACTGATCATCGTGCTGGTCATCGTGCTGCTGATCTTCGGTGCCAAGCGCCTGCCCGACCTGGGCAAGTCGCTGGGCTCGGGGATGCGCGAGTTCAAGGATGCCGTCACGCCCGGTAAGGACGATGACCGCGACCGCGACCGCGACCGTGGTCTCGAGCAGGGCGCCCCCCCGGCGCAGCCCACCCAGCAGACCCAGCGCGAGGACGCACCCGCCCAGCCGCGCGCCTAGCGCGCTCGCCTGAAAAGAGAGGCCATGGCCAGCACCGTCCTTCGGCCGCTAGGCCACGAGGACCGCCTGAGCCTCGTGGACCATCTCGATGAGCTGCGCAAGCGGCTCACCGTCAGCGTGCTCGCGCTGCTGGTCGCGTTCGGCGTCGCGTTCTGGCAGGAGGACCGCGTGCTCGACATTCTCGACGGCCCGCTCGCCGCCTCCAGTCAGGGTGAGGGCAACCCGCTCGGTGGCGCGGCCGTGGCCCAGCGTCAGCTCAGCGAGGCGTTCGACAGCCTCATCCCCGCGCTGGGAGGCGTGCGGGAGGGCCTGACCTCGCTGGTCGAACCCGAGGAGCTGGACGCGCAGCAACGCGCCACCCTCGACCAGGCTCTCGCCCAGATCAGCGCCACGCAGGCCCAGCTCCGCGAGGCGGCCCGGGCCGCGCCCGGCCTGACCGAACGCCAGCCCATCACCCTGGGGGTGGCCGAGCCGTTCACGGTCACGCTTGCCGTCTCGTTCTACGCGGCGCTCCTGATGGCCATGCCCGTGCTGCTCTACCAGCTCTACGCGTTCCTCCTGCCCGCCTTCAGCCCGACCGAGCGCAGGGTGGCGCTGCCGCTCATGCTCGCGATTCCGGTGCTGTTCATCGCCGGCGTGCTGTTCGCCTACTTCGTCGTGCTGGCGCGCGCTGTCGACTTCCTGCAGAACTTCAACGACGACAACTTCGACATCCTGGTACAGGCCCGCGACTACTACCGCTTCTCGGTCCTGTTCATGGCCGCGATCGGGTTCCTGTTCCAGATCCCCGTCGTCGTCCTGGCGGTCGTGCGCATGGGCATCGCCACCCCCCGCCAGCTACGCAAGTGGCGCGGGTACGTCATCCTGGGCATCGCCGTCCTGGCCGCCCTGGCCACCCCGACGCCCGACCCGATCACGATGCTGCTGGCCATGGGCCCGCTGGTGGTGCTCTACGAGCTGAGTATCCTCATGGTGAGCTGGATCGAGCGCGTCCGCCCGACCGACGCGGAGCGGGTCGAACCAGCCGAAGCAGAACCGCCAGACCAGGAGCCCTAGAAGCCACAACATGCTGTTCGACCTCCGCGCCCGCGGCCGCAAGCGCACCATCCAGGTGATCTATCTCGGCCTGGCCATCCTCATGGGCGGCGGCCTGGTGCTGTTCGGGATCGGCGGCGAGGTGCAGGGCGGCCTGTTCGACGCCTTCAGTGAGGACTCCGAGGGTGGCGACGTCTCCGAGCAGATCCAGGAGCAGCTCGACGCCGTCGAGCAGCGCGTGGCTGAGAACCCCCAGGATGCCGCCGCGCTGGGCGAGCTGGCGCGGCTGCGCTTCCAGGCCGCGGACATCGACCAGGAGACGGGAGCGTTCACCGAGCAGGGCATGGGGCAACTGCGCCAGTCCGAGCGCGCCTGGGACCGCTACCTCGCCCTCGACCCGCCCGAGCCCGACGCCGACGTGGCCGCCGTGATGGCGCAGGCCCTGGGACCCGACGGGCTGGGCGAGCTGGAGAAGGCCGTCAATGCCCTGCAGATCGTGGCCGAGGAGCAGCGGACCGCGCCGATCTACGCGCAGCTCGCGGCCCTCGCCTACCAGGCCGGCAACGACCGCACCGGCGACCTGGCCCAGGAGGAGGCGCTGGACCTGGCCGACTCCGAGGAGCAGCGCGAGCAGATCACCCAGGCCATCGAGGCCGCACAGGCCCAGGCCGAGCTGGAGGCCCAGCAGCAGCAGCAGCAGCAGGGCGGCGGGGGGGGTGCGGGAGGGCCTGCGCCCCCCACGCCCCCTCCTGCCCCGCCGGGTGGATAGGCGCCCCGCTATCCTCACCGATCCCGCCCTTGTAGCTCAACTGGCAGAGCAGCGGACTCTTAATCCGAAGGTTCCAGGTTCGATTCCTGGCGGGGGCATGCGCTGAGCGCCGGGGCGATCCGCGCTGTCGTCTTCGACCTCGACGGCACGCTGGTGGACACGGAGGCGCAGTGGGCGAGGGCCCGTGAGGCGCTGACCGCCCGCGCCGGCGGTGCGTGGCGCCCCGGTGCCCACGAGGCGATGATGGGCATGAGCTCGACGGAGTGGACGGTCTACATGCACGAGCAGCTGGCGGTGCCGCTCAGCCCGCCGGAGATCCTCGAGTCGATCGTCGACGAGCTGGGCGCGTTGTTCAGCGTGGAGCTGCCCCTGCTGCCCGGCGCGCTGCAGGCCGTCGACGCTGCGGCGACGGTCGGCCCGCTGGCCGTGGCCTCGTCGTCGCCCGCTGCGTTGATCGACCTCGTGCTCGACCTGGCCGGGGTGCGCGAGCGCTTCGCGACCGTCCTGTCGTCGGAGGACGTCCCGCGCGGCAAGCCTTCGCCCGACGTCTTCGTGGAGGCCTGCGCGCGCCTGGGCATCACGCCCCCCGAGGCCGTGGCGGTCGAGGACTCCCAGGCGGGCCTGGAGGCCGCCCTCGCGGCGGGGATGCGGGTAGTGGCCGTTCCCAGCCCGCACTTCCCACCCGCCGACGCAGTTCTCGCCCGTGCCGACGTCGTGCTCGACACGATCGAGCAGGTGACGGCGACCGTCCTGCGTGGCGAGACGTAGGCTGCTTGGGATGCCGGACGCGTGTGTTGATGGCGAACTGCTCGATGCGAACGAGGCGCGCATCCCCGCCACCGACGACGGGCTCCTGCGCGGCGACGGCGTGTTCGAGGTCGTGCGCCTCTACGGGGGGCGGCCGTTTGCGCTGGAAGAGCACCTCGAGCGCATGGAGCTCTCGGCCGCCAACCTGCGTCTGCCCCTCGACGTGGGGGCGGTGCGCGCGGACGTCGCGGCGCTCCTGGGCGCCGCCGACGCCTCGGATACCAATGCCGACGGCTCCGCCGTGGCTGGCACAGGTACCAATGCCGACGGCTCCGCCGTGGCTGGCACAGGTGACGCCTGCCTGCGCCTGGTGGCCACGCGCGGCGGCCGGCGCCTGGCCTTCGTCGAGCCGCTGCCCGCCTCGCCCATGACGCTGCGCCTGGCCAGCGTGACCTACGCGCCCACGCGGCTCATGGACGGGGTCAAGTCGCTGTCCTACGCGCCCAACATGCTGGCCACCCGCCTGGCCGCCGAGCGCGGCGCTGATGACGCGCTGCTGGTCACGCCGCACGGTCGGGTGCTCGAGGCGCCCCGCCAAGCCTTCTTCTACGTGCTGGAGGGCGCCCTGCTCACGCCGCCGCTGAGCGACCACGTGCTCGACTCCATCACCCGCCGGCGGGTGATCGCCGCGGCCGGTGCGCGCGAGCGCTCCGTGGCCCTCGAGGATCTGCGCCACGCCGAGGAGGCCTTCCTGGCCTCGACGCTGCGCGAGGTCCACCCGGTCGGCGCGGTCGACGACGTCGTCTTCGTCGCCGCCCCCGGGCCGGTGACGGCCGAGGCCGCGGCCGTCGTGCGCGAGCGCATCGCGGCTGAGCTGGACGCTGGCCACCAATGTTGACGGCTGCCGTGACCGGCACGAGTAGGGTCCGCCCTCCGTGTCGCCTGACCCCGTGAACCTCGTGCTCAGCCCCACCGCGGTGGTCGGGAGCGACGTGACCTTCGGGGCCAACGTCGTCGTCCACGACGGCGTGCGCATCGGCGACGGCTGCGTGATCGGCGATGGCGCCGTCCTGGGCAAGCGCCCGTCGCTGGCCCGGCGCTCCGCGGCCTCCCGCGACCCGCTCGACGGGCTGATACTGGAGGACGATGTCACCGTCTCCACGCAGGCCATCGTCTTCGCCGGGGTTCGCGTCGGCGCCGGCGCGATCCTGGGCGACCAGTGCTACGTGCGCGAGCGCTCGCGCATCGGCGCCGAGACGGTCGTCGGGCGCGGCGTCGCGGTGGACAACGACGTGACCGTCGGCGCCCGTGTGCGCCTGCAGACGCAGTGCTACCTGACCGCGCACTCCGTCGTCGAGGACGACGTCTTCGTCGGGCCGTGCGCGATGACCACCAACGACAACACCATGGCCCGCCATCCTGCGGGCTTCGAGCTGCGCGGCGCGACGCTGCGCCGTGCGTGCCGCGTGGGCGGCGGCGCCGTGCTGCTGCCCGGCGTAGAGGTGGGCGAGGAGGCCTTCGTCGCCGCGGGCGCGGTCGTGGCTGCCGACGTCCCCTCCCGCCGCCTCGTCATGGGCGTGCCCGCCCGGCCGATCCGCGAGGTCGAGGACGCGGAGCTGCTGGAGCGGTGGGCGTGAGAGCGGTCGGCCGCGGCGGCGCACTCCCTCCGCGCCGTCGCGGACTCGGCTTCCTGCTGCCCCCCGGGCTCCGCCTGCGTGGGGCGGTCGAGCGCCCCGCCGCGCGCCGGCGCCGGGTGCGCGCCGAGCGGCGCACCTACGCCCTGGGCGGCGTGGCGCTGGGCACCGCGGGCGCCGTGGCGGCCATCGAGGTCGCGCGGGCGTGGCGAACGCGGCCCGTGCGGACGGACGGGCCCCCGCTGCTGGACGCGGTGCGCGGCGCGGCCTCGGTGGCGGTGGCCGGCTACCGGGGCGGCAGCACGCGCGAGAACACGCTGCTGAACATGCTGGCCTCCTTCACGCTGACCTGGGCGATCGCGCGCGCGTCGGCGCACGCGATCCGCACGCGGGGCGCGTGGGGGCCGTTTCGCAACGTGACCGTCGGCGAGCAGCACATCCACCACTTCGTGCCCGGGATCGTGCTGGCGCTGATGGCCGGCGGCACCGCCATCGCCTCGCGCAACAACGAGGTGCTGGACCCGTTCCTGGCCGTCCCGTTCGGCGTAGGCGCTGCGCTGACGCTCGACGAGTCGGCGCTGCTGCTCAAGCTCGACGACGTCTACTGGACCGAGGACGGCGTCGTCAGCGTGCAGATCAGCCTCGCCGCGGTGGCCATGCTGTCGGCTCTGGTCCTCGCCCTGCGGGTGCTGCGCCGCGGTGAGGAGGAGGTGCTCGGCGAGGAGGGGGAGCCCTCGTAGGACTGCAGCTCGGCTGCTGCCGCGCTGGCCCCTGCGGACTGGTATCAGCCTCGCGCGACTACCCCAGCGCGGCGAAGAGCGCGTCGACTTCGACCGGCAGCGTGACGGGTGCCAGCGGCTCGATGGTCTCCCCGCCGCCGAACACTCGCAGCACGGTGTAGTCGCCGGCGAGCGGCTCGCGACGCACCTCGACGGTACCCCCGGGAACGTCGACGACCCAGTACTCGGGCACGCCCGTGAGCGCGTACTTCGGTGCCTTGTCCTGACGATCGACGCGGTGGGACGTGACGGCGACTTCGACGATCAGCAGCGGTCGGTCCGAGAGCTTGGTCACGTCGCGCTCACGCGGGAGCAGCGCGACGTCGGGCTGTGGAAGCTGGCGCTCGTCGCCGGCGATGGCAATCCCGTTCTGGATGCTCACCACCCACGCGCTCCCCCGCCTGACGAAGTGCTCGTTCAGCCAGTTGACGATGTTCGCGTGCTCTGCACTGATCGGGCTCATCTGCACCAGGAATCCGTCGAGCAGCTCGACGCGGTCGTCCTCGGCGAGGATCCCCGTCTCGACCATGCGCAGGACATCCGACCGAGTGAGGGGTCGGATCTCCACGTCGTCACGAGGAAGGACCGCCATCGCTCGTGAGTCTACGCACGGGCTACCGCTACCGCCCGCTATGAAGGTCAATAGACGTGTCCTGGTGCTCAAGGTCAAGGTGGGGCTGAAGTCTGCCTACTGGTCGGCGTGCAGGGCCGGGAGCGGGAGGTTGGGCGGGTCGCCTGTGAGGATCCAGTGGCGCTGCGTGGTGCGGCGCAGGATGCCGCGCTGTGCGAGGTGGCCGGTGGTGCGCGAGATGGAGGGGCGGCGCGCGGAGACCAGTCGGCCCAGCACGTCGTGGTCCAGGCGAAAGGGCACCACAACGCCGTCCCTCCGCACGCGTCCCCAGCGGTCGGCCAGGGCCCACAGCAGGCCCAGCAGGCGCTCGTCGAGATGGGGGAGGTTGGTGAGCGCGAAGGAGAAGACGGTAGCGCGGGAGCGGTCGACCGCACGGCACACGAGGCTTGCGGCCAGCTCGGGCCAGCGCGCCGTTGCGTGCATGTAGTCACGATCGAGCACGGCGAAGCGAACGTCGGAGAGCGCCGTCCACGTCGTGTGGGCCGGCACCGATGCGTACCCTTCGTCGCGCTGCCAGGGTCGCAGCAGGTCGCCGGGTCCCAGCAGCTCGGCGGCGGGAAAGCGCCCGACCTGCACGTCGCGCAGGATGACGCCCTCGATGACCAGCAGCCCCGCCAGGCCCGGCTGGGGAGCGTCAAAGCCATCGCGCTCCCACGGCCCGTGGGACACGCTGTGCTGGGCGGCCACGGCGTGTACGCGGGCTTCGCGCAGTTGCTCGGGCGTCAGGTCGGTGCCCAAGCCGGGGTCGGCGGCCAGAACCTGGATGGTCGGGCGCCCGCCTCTGGACATGCCCAGAGGATAGGCGTTGCGGCGTCACTTGCGTGACAAGTTTGCGGTTTGCGCGTAACCCAGGGCACACAGTTCCCCTGGGCGCCGGCGGGCTGGTGTACAAGGCGCTACGCCGCATCGCTCCCTCCCTCGTCCCGAAGGGTTCCCATGTCCTCGCGCCTTGCACATCTCCTTCCCGCGGCCGCGCTGCTCGCCATCCTGCTCTTCCTTTCGCAGACCACGGCCGAGGCGTTGGCGTCGCAGGCCACCGGCACGAGCAGCTCGCCGTCTGTCTCGTCGTCGGGGCGCTATGTCGCGTTTGAGTCGGTCGCGCCCGACCTGGTGTCAGGGGATACGAACGCCAAGAAGGATGTCTTCGTGCGCGATGGGGAGGACAGGACGACCGAGCGTGTGTCGATCGGACCAAGCGGCGCTCAGGCCAACGGGAACAGCTACGGCGCGTCGATCTCCGATGACGGTCGTTACGTGACGTTCACATCGGTCGCGTCGAACCTGGTGAGCGGTGACACCAACGCCACGGCCGACGTGTTCGTCTACGACCGGTCTGCGAAGACGATCGACCGGGTGTCGGTCTCGGAAGTGGGCGGGCAGCTCCCGGCGGGCGGCGACGATCCCGCGATCTCCGGTGACGGGCGCTACATCGCCTACGTCACGCGCTCGGCGGCCATCGAGGGCGTCCAGTGCCCGGACCTGCCCGAGGGCGTCGCCCCAGATACCAACGGCGTCGAGGATGTCTATGCCTACGACCGTTCGCTGAAGCGCACCGTGCAGGTGGTGTCCTCCACTTCCTGGGATCAGTGCAGGGACACTGGCCAGGAGATCATCTCGACTGCCAACGGGCCGAGCGTCAACCCGTCGATCTCGAAGGATGGCGCCTACGTGACGTTCGAGTCGTCGGCCACCTACCTCGTGCCGGGCGACACCAACGCTGCACGGGACGTCTTCGTCCGCGAGCGCAGCAGGACGCGTCCCACGCGGGTCTCGATCGCGGACACCGGTTCGCAGGCCAACGCCACGAGCTCCCAGCCGTCGATCTCTGACGACGGTCGCTACGTCGCCTTCCAGTCGGTGGCCTCCAATCTCGATCAGAACGGGGACTGTTGTCAGGGTGCACGCGATACGGATGCCGCCAGCGATATCCATGTGCGTGACCGCAGCGCGGGCACGACGATCTGGGCGTCTCGTCGTCCTGAGGCCGGTGCGACCTCGATCGCGGCATCGTCGACCTCTGGGGGCGGGAGCTTTTACCCGTCGATCTCGGGGGACGGGCTGCGGGTGTCGTTTGCCTCTGACGCCGCGCTGAGGACTTCGGGGGTAAACAAGGACACCAACGGCGTGCGCGACGTTTACCAGACCCAGCTTGAGTTCACCGACAGGCAGGCGGTGCCGTTGTCCTTTGACGATGACCAGGGGCTGGCCAACGCTGCCAGCGATCGCCCGGCGGAATCGAGTGATGGCAGGTGCACGGTGTTCTCTTCGTCGGCCAGCAGCTTTCTGCCCAGCTTCATGGCCGACAGCAATGGCGTCGGGGATGTATATCGTCATTGCTTCAAGCCGCGGCTGTCTGACGGGTGCGTCGTCGATCAGACCTCGGAGCCCTCGGACCGTGGGGAGGGTCGCCCCGCGGTCTACGGGTCTGGCGCCGAGGGGGTGCGGCCAGGGCGCGTGGACACGTGTGCGGGGGACCCCGTCAACTGCGCGACGGGCAACTTCTTCGAAGGGCAGGTCGACTTCGCGATCGCCGGGCGGGGCGTCGGTCTTGAGCTGGGGCGCACCTACAACGCCCAGGAGGCCGCCGCCGCGTCGGCGGCGGGCCCGTTTGGCTATGGCTGGAGCTTTTCCTTCGGCGAGCGCCTGGTGATCGACGCCGCCTCGGGGGAGGTGGCTGTCCATCACGCCGATGGCCAGGTCGCACGCTTCAAGCCGCGGTCCGATGGCAGCTATGGGGCCGAGCAGCTGGTGCAGTCCTCGCTTGGAAAGAACGCCGACGGTTCCTACACCTACACGCTGCCCGATCAGCGCACGTTTGCCTTCGCTGCGGGGGGCGTCTGAGCGCCAAGGCCGACCCCAACGCCAACAAGACGACGCTTGGCTACGACGGGGCGGGCCGGCTGGGCTCGATCACCGACCCCGCGGGGCGCAAGCTCACGCTGGCCTACAACACCAGCGGCATGGTCAGCCAGGTCAGCGACCCGGGCGGGCGCACGGTGCGCTACACCTATGACACCGCCAAGAACCTGACCCAGGTCACCGACGTGGGCGCCAAGGTCTGGCAGTTTGCCTATGACGCAAAGCACCGGATGACATCGATGACCAATCCGCGGGGGGCCAAGACGACCAACGTCTATGACGCCCGCGACCGCGTGACCACCCAGACCGACCCGCTGGGGCACCGGGCCACGTGGGCCTATGGCGCCGATGAGACGAAGGTCACCGATCCGTTGGGCCACGTCACCTACGAGCGCTTTCGCTCCAATCTGCTGGTCGAGATCATGGGCGCCCACAACACCAGCGCGGAGACGGTCACGCGCATGGACTACGACGCCCAGGCCAACCTGGTCAAGACGACCGACCCCAACGGTCGGGCGTGGAGCTATGCCTACGACGCCCAGGGCAACGTCACCAAGGCCACCGACCCGCTGGGCCGTAGCACCGCGTATGCCTATGACGCCAAGCGCAACGTGACGGCGCTGACGCTGGCCTCGGGGCGCGTTGCGAGCTATGGCTATGACGCGCGCAGCAACCTGGTCTCGATCAAGCGCCCCCACAGCGAGACGGGGCAGACCCAGGCCATGGCCTTGGCCTACGACGGGCTGGGGCAGCTGTCGGCGGTCACCGATCCGCTCGACCGCACCTGGCGCTATGGGTATAACGCCCAGGGCGACCAGACCAGCGCGACGAGCCCGGCGGGGCGCAAGACGACCTCCAGCTATGACCAGCACAGCTGGCTGGTCAGCAGCGTCAGCGCGCGGGGCAACGTGTCGGGGGCTGACCCGGCGGCCTTCAGGACCTCCTATACCCGTGATGCCTACGGGCGCGAGACGGCGGTGCGCGACCCGCTGGGCAAGTCCATGACGATGGTCTATGACGCCGTGGGCAACGTGACCGACACGACCGATCGCGACGGGCGTCTGACGCGGTCTGCCTATGATCTGGCCGACCGCCCCACCCAGGTGACACGCGGCGATGGCAGCGTGCTCAAGACCGCCTATGACGCGCTGGGGCAGGTGGCAAGCCAGACCGACGGGCTGGGTCGCACCACGAGCTATACCCGCGATCAGTTGGGGCGAGTGACCGCCAGCAGCGATCCGCTGGGACGCAAGACGACCTCTGTCTATGACCGTGGGGGGCGGCGCACCAGCCTGCGCGATCCCGCGGGACGCACCACGGCCTATGGCTATGACGACGCCGACCGCCTGACGTCGATGCGCTACTCCAGCGGGACGCCCACCGACAGCACCTTCACCTACGACGTCGACGGCCGGCTCACGGCCATGACCGACGCCACCGGCCGGTCGACCTACAGCTATGACTCCCTGGGGCGCATGGTCGCCTCCACCAACCCGCGCGGGCAGAAGCTGGGCTATGGCTATGACCTGGGCGACCAGATCACCTCGCTGGCCTACCCCCAGGCGCTGACCGCGCTGAACAAGACGACCGGTGCGGGACTCGTCCCCGTCGCGACGGGGACGGTGCGCCGCGGCTATGACCAAGACGGCCACCTGACCTCGGTCGCTGACTGGCTGGGCAACACGACCCGCTTTGGCTATGACGCCGATGGCAACCTGGCGCGCACCGAGCGCCCCAACAACACCCAGGCCACGCGGACCACCGACCCAAACGGCCTGGTCACCGACCTCGCCGACACCGCGACCGCCTCGACGGTGCTGCAGGCGGCGACCCCGCGCAGCGACGCCGGGCTGCTGGCCTCCACCAGCGAGTCGGGCGCCGCGGGCGCCCCAGCGCAGCGCTTTGGCTATGACGGCGCGCAGCGCCTGAGCGCCGCCGGCCCCGACGCCACCCGCAACTACGCCTACGACGCCGCCGACAACCCGACCACCCTGCCCGGCGGGACCACCCAGACCTTTGACGCCGCCAACCAGCTCACCACGATCACCGCCGCCGACGGGACACAGACCACGCTGACCTATGACAGCGAGGGCAACCGGCGCTCCAGCAACGAGTCGGTGACCACCAACAGCGGTGTCGACGGCGGTGTCCAAGACCCCGATATGGGCACGAGCTCGCGCTATGGCTATGACCAGGCCGACCAGCTGACCAGCTACCAGGGTCCCGACCACGCCCGCCCCGGCAAGGTCGCCACCGCCCAGTACGCCTACGACGCCACCGGGCTGCGCCAGACCAAGACCGTCAACAACAGCCAGACCACCCAGACCTGGGATCGCTCCGGACCCATGCCCGTGGTGCTCACCGACGGGCCCACCGCCTACATCACCGGGCCCGACGGCAAACCCATCCAGCAGACCCTCCAAGACGACACCGTGCGCTACTACCACCACGACGCCCACGGCTCCACCCGCGCACTGACCAACCAGACCGCCAGCGTCGTGGCCAAATACACATACGACGCCCACGGCAACCCCACCAGCCCCCCCACCACCGCTGAGAACCCCTTCACCTACGACAGCCAATACACAGACCGCGAAACCGGCCTGCAATACCTCAGAGCCCGCTACTACGACCCCACCACCGCCCAATTCCTCACCCGCGACCCCATCACCGCCCAAACCCGCGCCCCCTACACCTACGCCAACAACAACCCCACCAACTATTCAGACCCCACCGGCCTCATCTCGATCGGCGACATCGGCGGGGCACTCCTCGACGCCGGCCAAGCGGCCGGCGAGGGCGCCGTGGGCGCCGCCGACGGCGCCAGCTTCGGCGTCGCCAGCAGAGCCCTGGGCGCCGTCGGCGTGAACGTCAACCGCTGCTCAACCCTCTACCGCATCGGCAACAACGCCCCCATCCCCAGCCCCCTCAAGGTGGCCAACACGGGGGCCAAAGTCGTGAGGCTGGGCGCACAGAGCATGCGAGGGAAGAAACGACTGAAGTTCGATCCCCGCGCAGCCGGCGATCACACGACCTTCCGGCGTGGCCATGACGGGCGTGTCACGCACTACCAAGACTGGCATCGTAATCCACGAAACCCAAACGGCTTCGACCCCGGACGGCGATTCGACGGCCCTGGAAGGGCACATGGAGGCGTGCCTACCCCGCACTTACACGGCCATGACGACGGTATAAGCGGGCGGGGCGACATGGACCCCCGTGACCTCCCTCCGGGGTGGTGATGCACGACACGCTTCGGGATCTTCTGACGCTCTCGCGATCCCCTTCGTGGGAGCGGCGCTGCCGGGCCGCGGCCGGGCTTGCGGACTTTGAGTCCAGTGACGCCGCTGCCGCGATGCGAGACCTGCTTCGTGATCAGGAAGACACGGCCGTCGTCCAGGAAGCAGCGCGGGCGCTGTTGCATCGACAGGATTCTTACGGTGCAGATCTGATTTTCGAAGCAGTCGCGACAGCCGAGGATGAGATCGCTGACCATATCCTGTACTTCATCGGACGCCAACGAAGAAGCCTCGAGTTGTCTGGCTTTCGCGATCTTGCTGAATCCAGTCTTGTCGTTGGGGAGGATCGCGTCCGAGAAGGAGCTGCCGAGCTCCTCGAGTATTTGGGATGGACACCGCCTCACTAGTATCTTACTGTAGGCAGCGCTCTCTCGGTGGGCGCCAAGGTCTGGCAGTTTGCCTATGACTCCAAGCATCCCTCGACTTTCGTCGTCTCGCCCGTGATGCATCGGGTCGAGTGAAGAAGTACACGACCTACGAGCGCGCAGATCCCCGTGATCCTCAGGACTTCCGCACATCCCGTCGCTTTGACCGAGACGGTAAGTCGCATTTCAACAAGGCAAGAGGCGCGTACGTGCCCACGCCTCACGTCCACGATCGGAACGTTCCTGGCGGAGTGCGGCCCGCGCGCCCAGACGAGATACCGCGGTGAGCATAGTGGCGACTGATCTGGAGTGGCTTTGCGAATGGTTCCTACATCAGTGCAATGGCGATTGGGAGCACGAATTCGGCATCACGATAGAGACGCTCGATAACCCTGGCTGGTCGTTGCGCGTGGACCTTGCGAGCACGGCGTTGAGCGAGGTTGAGTTCGCCTCACAGGAGATTGAGGTGGAGGGTCGCTGGATGCGCTTGTGGAAGGACGACGAGGCGGCGGTTTTCCACGGCGCGGGTGCGCCGACAACGCTCCCGCTGATGATTTCGCGCTTTCGTGAGTGGGTCACGGCGGCGGCATGACCTGCAGACCACTCGGTCGGCGGACCTCGACCCTCAGTTCGCGACCCGCCCCCCGCCCGCGTAGACGTTGACGCGCCCGCCGCGAGCGAACCGCAGAGCGTGAGGCCCAGCTCGTCGGCCAGCTCGATGGCCAGCGAGGAAGGCGCGCCGACGCCGACCAACACGGGTGCGCCCACCCGCACCGCCTCGTGCACCAGCTCGAAGGACAGGCGACCGCTGACGCACAGCACCAGGCCGTGGAGCGGCAGCGCGCCGTCGAGCAGGCGACGCCCGACGAGCTTGTCCACCGCGTTGTGGCGCCCGACGCGCGGCGCCCAGACGACACATCGGGTAAGCCGATGAGAGATAAGATCGAGGCTCCGTGGATGATCGTAGGTGACTTGGAGGCTTTGACCGGCGCGGGTTACGCTTGCTCAGGCGGGGCGCCAAGCAAGCAGTCGGACCAACTACCGCACGGCGACTGACCCTTCAGGCGGCCGCGACGGCCGAGGCCTCGCGTCCCAGCCGGACGATCTGATCGCGGCCGGGGCCCACGCCGACAAGCGCGACCGGCACCCCGGTGGCCCGGGCGACGTAGTCGAGGTACTCCCGCGCGGCGCGTGGGAGGTCGCTCTCGCTGCGGCACTCGGTGATGTCCTGTGACCACCCTTCGAGCTCGTCGTACTCGCCGACGGCGTGGTGCAGGGCGGTCTGGTGGTAGGGGAAGTGGTCGAACTCCGCGCCTTCCGGGCCGCGGTAGCGGTTGCACACCCGGATGGCGTCGAAGCCCGACAGGACGTCGAGCTTGGTCAGCGCGAGGTGGGTGAGGGTGTTGAGGCGCGACGCGTAGCGCAGCGCCACGAGGTCCAGCCAGCCGGTGCGCCGGGAGCGCCCGGTGGTGGTGCCGAACTCTCCGCCCCGGGTGCGGATCAGCTCGCCGGTGTCGTCGTCGAGCTCGGTCGGGAACGGCCCGGCGCCCACGCGGGTCACGTAGGCCTTGGCCACGCCCCACACCTCGTCGATGTCCCGTGGCCCCACGCCCGCACCCACGCAGGCGGCGCCGGCGATCGGATTGGACGAGGTCACGAAGGGATAGGTGCCGTGGTCGATGTCCAGCAGCGCACCCTGGGCGCCCTCGAAGATGACGAGGCCACCGGAGTCCAGCACGTCCCAGGCCAGGCGCGAGGTGTCGGCGATGTGCTGCTCGAGGCGATGGCCGTAGGTGAGGTACTCCTCGGTCATCGACTGCAGGTCGAGCTCGGGGCGGCGGTCGTAGGGGCGCAGCGTGAGGCTCTTGGGGTGCAGCGCAGCCGCGATCTTCTTCTTGAGGATCTTCTCGTCGAGGAGGTCCTGCACCCGCACCCCCAGACGCGCGGCCTTGTCGGCGTAGGCGGGGCCGATGCCCCGGCGCGTGGTCCCGATCTCCGCCTTGCCCAGCCGCGTCTCGCCCGCCTCGTCCAGCAGCTTGTGATAGGGCATGATCAGGTGCGCGTTGGCCGAGATGCGCAGGCCGCCCATGTCCACCCCGCGGGCGCGCAGCCCGTCGATCTCCTGCGTGAGGATCTCGGGATCGACCACCACGCCGTTGCCGATCACGCAGCGCGTTGCCGGATAGAGGATCCCCGACGGGATGAGGTGGAACTTGAACGTCTCGTTCCCGCGGACGATGGTGTGCCCGGCGTTGTTGCCGCCCTGGAAGCGGATCACGGCGTCGGCCTGCTCGGCGAGCAGGTCCACGATCTTGCCCTTCCCCTCGTCGCCCCATTGGGCGCCGACAACGACGATGCCTGGCATGAGGCGCGGAGTTTAGGGGTGCCGACGGCCGTCATCGACCACCGGCTACGCCGTCGGTGCCCGCTGCCGTCGGCGGGCCCTCTGGCTTTACCGAGCCGCGCCCGTCGCGGACCCGCTGCGTGCCGGGTCGTAGCGCCGGGCGTCAGCGCCGAAGAGCGGCAGCACCTCGCACATCTCCTCCAGGCGCGAGACGGTCCGCTCGCCGATCTGCTCGCCCAGCGCGTCGCGCTCGAGGTTGGTGGTGATGACCACCGAGCGCTGCTCCTCGTAGCGGGCGTTGATCATGGCGTAGAGCTGCTCGAGCACCCACGGGCTCGTGCGCTCCGCGCCCACGTCGTCGATATGCAGCAGGTCGACGGCGGCCAGGCGGTCGAGCAGTTCCGTGTACGAACGGTCGCCGTCGGGGTCGAAGGTCGTGCGGATCTCGGCCAGCAACCGGGGCAGCGAGTAGATGGCCACGCTGCGCTGCGCCTCCAGCGCGCCTCGCGACACCAGCATGGCCAGCGTCGTCTTGCCCGTCCCGACGTCCCCGAAGAGCCACAGCCCGCGGCCGGCGTCGAGGTTGGCCTCCAGGTCGCGCACGAACCGGCGCACCACCGCCACCTGCGCCTGGGCCATGTCGGTCACCGGCGGGCGATCGAAGGACACGCCGCGGTACTTGCGCGGGATGACCGCCGAGAGCGACCGCGACCTCGACCGGGCCACCCGCGCCGGCCGGCACCGGCAGGGAGCGGCCGTGCGCGTCTCCGGGTCGTCGACGAACCCCGACCCGTCGCACTTGCCGTAGGGGCAGGCCTCCTCGCTCACCCGTAGCGCTCCGGATCGTGCAGCATCGTGCGAAACCGCGGGAAGTCCTTCTGGAAGACCAGCGGCACCGTTCCCAGCCCGCCGCTGCGGTGCTTGGCGATGATGAGGTCGGCCTCCCCCTGCCGTTCGGACTCCGGGTCGTAGTACTCGTCGCGGTAGATGAACATGACCACGTCGGCGTCCTGCTCGAGACTGCCCGACTCGCGAAGGTCGGACAGCATGGGGGTCTTGGGGTTACGAGCCTCCACAGCCCGGCTCAGCTGGGAGAGCGCGATGACGGGGACCTGGAGCTCGCCGGCCAGGATCTTCAGCCCGCGGCTCATCTCACCGATCTGCAGCACGCGGCTGTCCTGGTAGCCGTCGGGGCGCAGCAGCTGGAGGTAGTCGATGATGATCAGGCCCAACTCGTGCTGCTGATGCAGCCGGCGCGCCTTGGCGCGGACCTCGAGCAGACCGACGTCCGACGAGTCGTCGATCCACAGCGGCGCGGCGGCCAGCCGCTTGGAGGCACCGACGACGCTCGACCACTTGCTCGCCTTCACGCGCCCCTTGCGCAGGTGGTCGCCGGGGACGTCGGCCCGGGAGGCGAGGAAGCGCTGGGCCAGCTCGGCCTCGGACATCTCGAGGCTGAACAGCGCGACCGGCTTGCTGTGGTCGAGCGCCACGTTCTCGGCGATGTTGGTGACCAGCGCGGATTTACCCATGGACGGACGTCCGGCGATTATCACGAGGTTGCCGGGCTGGAAGCCTCCGGTGATGTCGTCGAGGTCCTTGAAGCCCGAGGGGGTTCCGGTGAGGGAGGTGCCCTCGCGGGAGAGGCGTTCGAGCTTGTCCAGCTCGGTGAAGAGGACGTCCTCGATGGACTTGAAGTCCTTCTGGCGGTCGTCGTGGGCGACGTCGAGCATGCGCCGCTCGGCCCATTCGACGATGTCGCGCGGAGCGCCGTCGCGTTCGCTGACCTTGGCCTGGATCTCGTAGGTCGCCGTGAGCGCGCCGCGCAGGAGCGCCTGCTCTTTGACGATGCGGGCATAGCGCCGCGCGTTGCCGGCCACCGGGACTCCGCCGGTGAGGCCGTCGACCGCGGACTCCCCGCCGGCCTCCTCGAGATTGCTGTGGGCCCGCAGGCGGTCGTTGACCGTGAGGACGTCGATCGGCTCGTTCTCGGCGTACAGCGCGAGCATGGCCTCGAAGACGACGCCGTGGCGGCGGCGATAGAAGTCCTCGGGCCGCAGTCCCTCCTCGATGACCACCTGGGTGATCGAGCGCTCGGAGAGCAGGATGGCACCCAGCACCGACTGCTCGGCCTCCAGCGAGTGCGGTGGGGCGCCGCCCAGCGCCGCGCTCGCGGGGACGGGACCGCCGTTGCCGGGATGGGGTGCCTGCGCGCTCACCAGCGGGCGAGCTTAGGCCGCTCGCACGGGGTCGATCGCCAGCTCACGCGATGGAGCTCGCAAAGCGCGGGAGATTCCTCGGACACGAACGCATGTTCCCACGCAGGCCGGACGGATCGCTGACGAGGCGCGGCTGGTGACCGGCAACGTCGTGCGGCTGCGCTGAGCCGCGTTCGGCCCCGCGAGAGGCTCTGCGCCGGTCGTCCGGGCTCTAGGACTGCTCGACGACCATGGTCTTCACCGTGGCCGTGGCGCCGCCGTCGAGCTCGACGACGACCATGTAGGTGCCGACGTTCTTGATCGGCTCCTCGAGGTGGACCTTGCGGCGGTCGACGGTGATCCCGCGCGCCTCCTGGATGGCGTCGGCGATGTCGGCGTTGGTCACCGAGCCGAACAGGCGGCCGTCGTCACCGGCTTGGTGGGGCAGGGTCAGGACGGTGCGGGCCAGCAGTGCGGCGCTCTCCTCGGAGCGTGCGCTGGCCTGGACGCGGGCCCGCTCGGCGGCCTCCTGACGGTTGCGCGCGGCGTCGACCAACCCCTTCGTCGCGGGCTGGGCGAGCTTGCGCGGGACCAGGAAGTTGCGCAGGTAGCCCTTCGAGACATCGACGACCTCGCCGCGCGCGCCGAGCTGCTCGACGTCCTTGAGAAGGATCACCTGGGGCATCCGTCCATCCTAGTGGCCCATCCTGCAAGTCCGCACTCGTCTGGATCGGCCGTCGATCACCGCCTGGCGGCGCCCTCGCCGGCCAGCAGGGCCATCAGCAGGGTGGAGCGCCGGCTGCCGTCCTGGCGCAGGTGGTGCTCGCGGCGCACGCCCTCCACGGCGAAGCCGCGCGAGGCGTACAGGCCGATGGCCCGCGCGTTCTCGCAGAAGACCTCGAGCTCGACCTTGTGGATGCCCCGTTCGCGGGCCGCCCCCAGAGCCGCGTCCAGCAGGGCGCTGCCTCCGCCGCGCCCGCGGCTGTCCTCCAGCACCGCCATGCCCAGCGTGCTGACGCCCTCGGCGTTCGTCGGGTGCAGCCCGAGGCACCCCACCACCCCGTCGTCCTCTACGAGCACCAACAGCACATGATCGGGGTCGCGGATGGTCTGGCGGACGCGCAGGGAGAACCCGGGGACGTCGACCGGCGCCTCCGTGAGGATGGAGTCGCCCTCGTCGGCCACCGCGGCGATGACCATGGCGAAGGCCTCGGCGTCGTCGGGACGCGCGGGACGTACGACCGGCATGATCGTGCCAGCATGCCAGGGCCGCGGGCGGCGGCCCGGACAGTCGTCGCGGGGACCGCCCGGGCGGGGCCGGCTAGCGGCGCGCCCGCGCCGCTAGCGCTAGAACGTATGGCGGGTGAGACGGGCGCTTCGCCCCTGGTCGTGTGGTGTTCGGTCGCCGACGCGGCTGCAGTCGAGGGCCGCGGCTGGCAGCTCGTCCGCGGGTCTGGGCCCGGGCCACCACCCAGTCGGGTGTGCTGCTGGAGGCGGTCGGTCAGGGCCCGCCGCCGCCGTCAGGCAGCCAGAAGCCCGACCTGATCCAGCCGTAGGCAAGCAGCACAAAGCCGGCTGGCACGCCGATGGCCAGGCCGCGCTCGGTGTCGCCCGCCGCGATGAGGGCGACGCCCCAGGCCCATACAGCCAGGGCGGCGACGAACAGCACGCGTGCGAGCCATCGCCGAACGGCTCTTAGGCTACCCGGACCGAGTCAACGCGATGCGACTGAACGCCCCGGGCGCGCCGGCCTTTGTCCGGTGGTCGCGAGAAGGTCAGCACCTCATCAGCCGGACAGACGACCGACGCCAAGCGGCGCCTGCGGTCGATCACCAAAGCCGGCTCAGCCACACCCGGCTGACCATCGATGTCGGCTCGCCTGGTTCCTCCGGCCGGTTCCCCCAGGGAGCACCGCCGCGGCGACGGGCCCCGGAGCAACCCAGTCGCCCTCAGACGCAGATCGAGCCCCGCACAGCAGAGGCTCGATCCAAGTGCACCCTTGACAAGCGTCACGCGATATCAGAACGGGATGTCGTCGTCGGGGGGCGAGCTGTCGCGGCTGCCGCCGGTCGGCGCGCCGGCGAAGTCGCTGGTATCGGCCGGGATGTCCGAGCGGGGTGCGAACCCGCCGCCGTTGCCGCTGGACTGGCCCTCCTCCCGGCCGCCGCCGAGGAACTGGACCGAGTCGGCGATGACGTCGATCTTCTGGCGGTTCTGGCCGGTGTCCTTGTCCTGCCACTCGCGCCACTCCAGGCGACCGTCGATGGCGACCGGACGACCCTTGCTGAGGAAGCGGCTGCAGTTCTCGCCCTGGGCGCCCCAGACGGTGATGTCGAAGAAGTTCGCCTTGTCCTCCCACTCGCCGGACTGGTTGTTCTTGCGCCGCGTGTTGACGGCGAGGCGCAGGCTGCAGACGCTGGTCCCGCCGCCGGTGGAGCGCAGCTCGGGATCGCGTGTGAGGTTGCCGGTCAGGATGACCCGGTTGATGTTCGTGGCGGCCATTTCCACCACTCCTTTCGGACGGTTCTGAAGTCGTCGGGCGAGTCTAGACCCGGTTCCGGCGGCCACGGCCGTGGGTGCCGCATCCTCCGCGCTTTCGTCGCAGGGACGTGACAGAGCGGGGGTCGGACGTCACGAAGCCCGCCTCACGGTGGGGCCGAGACGGCCTCGACGGAGGGGCGTCTCAGCGCTCGGAGCGCTCGGAGCGGTCCGACCGCTCGGCGGGGGCCGGCTCGGGCACGGCGGCACCCAGCGGCGTGGGGGCCGGTGCGTCCAGCGGCAGCTTGATGATCCGGTAGCGCACGACACCGTCGGCGATGTGCAGCGCCCGGTCCAGCGACTCGATGGTCTCGCGCGGCGCCTCGAACTGGATCAGGTGATACTCCGCTTCCTTCTGGTGGTCCACCTCGTAGGCCATCGCCCGCTTGCCCCACGCCTGGTTCTCGACGATGGTTCCGCCGTCACCGATGATCCGCGCCGCGTCGTCGGCCACCTTCTCGCGCTGGGCGTCCTCGGCCCGCGGGTCGAGCAGGAGGACGAGGTCGTAGACGGGTGCGGGAAGGGCCATGGGCGGCGTCGGATGATAGCGGTGGGACCGCGGATCCTCCGCGAGGGGGGCGAACGATGGGTCCCGCGCGCCTAGGGGAGGGCATGGATCCCGATCGTCTTGCGTCGCTGGGCGCGCGCATCCGCTGGGGCAACGTCGCCCGGGCGCTCGTGCTGCTCGCCGCCGTCGTGCTCGTCGTCGCATGGCCCCGGTTGACCCCCTCCGAGCCCGCGCTGCCGCCACCGCCGCCGAAGCCGCTGGCCGTGGCGCCGGCGGAGGAGGAGGCGGAGGGCGGGGAGTTCGAGGGAACTGAGGTGGAGTTGGGCGCGGGTGGGGGTGAGGAGACGGAGGCCGAGGGCTGGGGCGGCGACGGCGACCGCGAGGCGGGGCGTGGTTCGGGCCGCGAGAGCGGTGAACTAGAGGAGGCTGGTGGTCGCTCGAGCGGCGAAGGCGAGCGCGGCGGGGGCGGTGGTTCGGGCCGGGAAGGCGGTGAGGGCGGCAGCTCGGGCGGAGGCTCGGGCGGTGGTCGTGAGCATCGTGCGCCCGGTGGCTCGGGCGGCTCGAGTGCTCGCGGAGCGCCGGCTCCTGCTCCCTCGCCTGCTCGACCTCCCGCGCCAGCGCCAGCGCCAGCGCCGCGCCGGCCCTCCGCGCCCGCACCGACGCCCTCCCGACCCTCGTCGCCTGCCCCCGCTGCTCGGCCCTCCCCGCCGCCCGCCGAACCCGTCGAGGACGAGTTCGGCTTCGAATAGACCCCCTCGGGGGTGCGTGTCGCTCAGCCCTGCGCCTCCTCCCCCGACCGCTTGGAGCGGATGTCGTCGAGCTGCTCGTCGATCCAGTCGCCCGGCTCGCGGGCGGTGACGGTCTCCAGCAGGCCCCGCGCGCGGCGCGCGCGCTCGTCGGGGGTCATGGTGAGCGCCGTGTGGATGGAGTCCGCGGTCTCCTGGATGTCGAACGGGTTCACGCTCAGCGCGAACTCGCCCAGCTCCTCGTGGGCGCCGGTGTTCTCCGACAGGATCGACACGCCGTCGCGCTCGTTGACCAGCGGCCCCTCCTTGGCCACCAGGTTCATCCCGTCGAACATCGCGTTGACCATGAGCACGTCGTAGTGCTTGTAGGAGGCCATCGCCTCCTCGAGGTCGTCGCGCAGCTTGAGCTGGATGGGCATCCAGTCCGGCGTCCCGTGGCGGTGGTTGACCACCGCGACCAGCGCCTCGATGCGCTCCAGGTACTCCGCGTACTCGGGCACGTCGGTCCGCGAGGGCATGAGCTGGGCCATGAAGGTGATCCGCTCGACGAACTCGGGATGCTGCTCGAGGAAGAGATCGAACGCGCTGAACCCGCGCAGCACGTTCTTGGACAGGTCGGCGCGGTCGACGCGCAGGATCAGGTGGTCGCGCCGGCGCTCCAGCAGCGTGCTCTCGAAGCGCTTGGTCCGGGCGCTGCGCGCGACGTTGCGGGTCGCCTGTGCGTCGATGGGCAGCGGATAGGCGCGCACCCACACCTCCCGGTCGTCGCCGGCGTGCACCACACCCCGCTCGAAGTCGACCTCCACCTCGGGGAGCAGATCGCGGCAGCACTGCAGGAAGTTCCACCGGTAGGACCGCGTGTGGAAGCCGATGATGTCGTTGGCCAGCAGCCCGTGGAAGATCTCGCCGCGGATGCTGCGGGGCAGCACGCGCCACGCGTCGGGCTGGGTCCACGGGATGTGGATGAAGTGGTGGAGGAAGACGTCCGGCCGGGCGCGACGCACGAGCGCCGGCAGCGTGTACAGATGGTAGTCGTGGACCATGACCATCGGCTGGTCCAGCCCCTCGATCTCCTCCACGACCGCGTGGGCGAGGTCGTCGTTGACCACGTTGTAGCCGTACTCGAAGGCCTCGACCTCCTCGCGGCGGATGTCCGGCGCGTTGGAGATGTCCCATAGGTAATGCTGGATGAACCACAGCATCGGGTTGGCGAACACGCTGTAGAAGCGCTCGTAGGCCTCGGGGTCGGAGCGCACGAGGCGCACCCGGAACTCGCCCCCGGCCGGGGAGCGCACCTCGAAGGGGCGTCCGCCCTCCTCGCGCGTCTTGCGCTCGTCGCCCTCGGTCAACGTCGAGGCGATCCACGTCGCCTCGCGATGGGAGGCCAGCCCCGTCAACGCCGTGACCAGCCCGCCCGTGCCGCGCTTGACCTCGCCGTCGTCGGCGAAGGTGACCGGCCCCCGGTTGGAGACCAGGACGAGTGGGGCGGCCCCCGTGCTCAACCGCGCAGCTCCGTGAACACGCGCAGGTAGTCGCGCAGGTAGCGCGGCATGAGGAAGTGCTTGCGCACGTGCTCCTTGCCCCGGCGCCCGAGGGCCTTGCCCAGGGCGGGGTCCTTGAGGATGTCGGTGGCGCGCGCCGCGCAGGTCTCCACGGTGTCCACCAGATACCCCGAGACGCCGTTCTCGATCTGCAGCGGAATCCCGCCCACGTTGCCGCCGATGAACGGACGGCCCTTCCAGATCGCCTCGGTGACGGTCAGGCCGAAGCCCTCGCGGGTGGACTTCTGCACCAGCACATCGGAGTGCGACTGGAACGCGTTGACCTCGATCGCCCCGACGTTATTGAAGTTGTTGAGGATGTGGATGTCCGGGTCGCCCTCGGCGTGGGCGATGGTGGCGTTGAAGAAGTCCCAGCCCTCGGGGTCGTCGCTGGCCATGGAGCCCACCAGCGCGAGCTGCAACTCGGGCAACGACTCCTTGACGATGCGGTAGGCGTCGATGACCCCCAGCGGGTCCTTCCAGGGGTCGAAGCGTGAGACCTGGGTCATCAGCGGACGGTCGACGTCGATGCCGAACTGCTGGCAGACGTAGGAGGCGTCCTCGGGTGACAGCGCCATGTTCTTGGGAGCCAGCGGGTCGATGGCCGGGGGCACGATGTTGACGTTGCCGCCCATCCCATCGGGCACGTAGGCGGGCACGTGGAAGACCGACTGGGGGTAGTCGCGGATGTAGGGCAGCAGCCGCTCGATCGTGGCCGGGTTGGGCGTCGAGACGTCGATGTGACAGCGCCACAGCCACCCCTTGGCCTTCTCGGGCACGAGCTGGTAGACGGCTGCCGGCTGCGGGTCGTGGACCAGGCACACGTCCCACCCGCCGGTCAGCTCCCGTGCGTTCATCTCGTTGTAGCGCCGCCAGGTCTCCCAGTCGTCCTCGCTGAGGTCCTCCGGCGCGCCCTGCAGTGCGTTGTGCATCAGCTTGGTGGCGCTGAAGAACTCCTCGCGGCCGTAGATGACCTGCCACTCGCACTCCAGGCCGACGTCCCTCATCAGCGGTACGAGCGTGTAGAGGATCTCCGATACGCCGCCGCCGAACGCCGTGGCCGACAGGTGCACCACGCGCGCCCCCTGCAGCCCGGCGGCCAGTTCGCGGATCTCGTCGATGAGGTTGCGGCCGACGATATGGGTGTAGTCGGCCAGGATCTTGGTTCCGACGGCGACGGGCTGGAGCACGGCGGGAAATGTACCGACGCCGGAGGGGGAACCGGTCTCGCCCTGCGGTCCTCTCAAGTTCGGACCTCCGGGAGAGCGGCTTTCGCGTGCGAGAAGGGCTTTCGCCTGCGGTCCTCTCAAGTTCGGACCTACGGGAGAACGGCTTTCGCCTGCGGTCCTCTCAAGTTCGGACCTACGGCGACGTCACACCGGCGACGCTACGGGGAGCTCGAGCGTGAACGTAGTGTGAGCCCCGGGCTCGGAGTCCACGGCCAGGGAGCCGCGCATGCGCTCGGTCAGCTCCCGCGCGATGGCCAGCCCCAGCCCGGAGCCCTGGGTGCCGTCGGAGGTGTAGAAGGGCGCGAAGACACGCCCCAGAGCCTCGGCCGCGATGCCCTGGCCGCTGTCACGCACGGCCAGGCGTACCTTGCCGTGGCTGCGCGAGGCCGTGACGACCAGGTCGGTTCCGCTGGGGGTATGGGTGAGCGCGTTGTCGATGAGGATGCGCAGCACCTGGCCGACCCGCTCGGGGTCGCACTGCGCCCGGATGCTGGGCCCGCCCAGGCGCACCTCCAGCCGCGAGTCGTGGGCGGCCAGCGCGGGGACGAACTCCGAGGTGACCACCTGGGCGAGCAGGCCGATGTCGCAACGCTCGGGGCGCAGCTCCAGCGACCCGGCCTCCAGGCCGCTGAGGTCGAGCAGGTCGGTGGCCAGCTTGCCCAGGCGGTCGACCTGCTCGCGCACCTGGCGCAGGAACGACCGACGCGTCTCGTCGTCCATGTCCTCGTCCTCGAGCAGCTCGAGGAACCCACCGACCGAGAAGATCGGCGTGCGCAGCTCGTGCGAAGCGGTGGCGATGAAGCGCTTGCGCGCTGAGTCAAGCTCGGCGAGCTGGCGCTGCATGTCGTCCAGCACGCGGGCCAGCTGGCCCAGCTCGTCCTTGGCGTCGGTGGGGAAGCGCGCGGAGAAGTCACCGGCGGCCACGCGCT
Source organism: Candidatus Siliceabacter maunaloa (assembly GCA_024330185.1). GTDB lineage: Bacteria > Actinomycetota > Thermoleophilia > Solirubrobacterales > Solirubrobacteraceae > Siliceabacter > Siliceabacter maunaloa. The sequence continues at coordinate 5,608 of JANDLV010000014.1, read as the reverse complement.
CGGCGACCTGTTCGATGCTCCGTACGCGCTGGGTGATCACACGCGCGACGAGCACGCTGATGACCAGCGCGAGAGCCAGCGCGATCCCGCCCGCGACCAGGATCTGGCGGCGGATCAGGGCCACCTGGGCCTCGACGTCCTCGGCCTGCGCGGTGAACAGGACGACCCAGGTGATCCTGCCGTTGACCAACAGCGGCTCGGCGGCCTGGATCAGCCCGTCGTCCCCCGGCTCCGCGCCCGTGGCCGTAGCGCCGAGGTCGAGCGCACGCTTGGCGACCTCGAGGTCGGCGTCCTTCATCTCCTCGCCGGTGCTCGAGTCCACGAGGGGTCGCACGGTCTGCGCGCCCGGGCTGACGGCGAGCAGGGTCACCCGCGCGCCTGCCCGTTGTGCGACCTCGGCCACGGCCTCCTCCAGGTCGGTGCGCGGCACGCCCGATTGGACGGCGTCCAGGATGGGCTCGGAGAGGCGGGCGGCCGAGTCGGCCAGCGAAGCCTGCCTCTCCTCGCGCAGGCTGGTCTGCAGTTGGGGAGTGACGTAGAGGTAGACCACACCGACCGCGAAGGCGGTGATGAGGAAGAAGAGCGCCGCGAGCCGGTTGCGGATGGACAGCACGTCAGGCTCGCCTCAGCGCGCGCGCTCGGCGAAGCGGTAGCCCACCCCGCGGACGGTGAACAGGAACTCGGGCGCCTTGGGATCCCGCTCGACCTTCTCGCGCAGGTGGCGGATGTGGACGTCGACGGTCCGCGGGTCGCGGTAGGCGGAGTCGCCCCACACGCGGGTGAGCAGCATCTCGCGGGAGAAGACCCGGCCGGGGGCGTTGGCCAGGGCGATGAGGATCTCGAACTCGACGTAGGTGAGCTCGACGCGCGCGCCTCGCAGCGTGACCGCGCGCTTGGCCGGCTCGATGCGCAGCTCGTCGTGCTCCAGCGGGGCCTCGGCGGCGTCCTCGCCGTCGTCGCGCGCCATGCCCATTCCCGCGCGTCGCAGCGCCGCGCGCACCCGGGAGCGGAACTCGCGCACGCTGAAGGGCTTGGTGATGTAGTCGTCGGCGCCCAGTTCGAGGCCTACGACCTTGTCGACCTCCTCGGCCTTGGCGGTGAGCATGATGATCGGCACGCCGCTTTGCGCACGCAGGCGCCGGCACACCTCCAGCCCGTCGAGGCGGGGCATCATCACGTCGAGGACGACCAGGTCGAAGGCGTCCTGCGCGAAGCGCTCGAGGGCCTGCTGGCCGTCGGTGGCCTGCACGACCTCGTAGCCGTCCTTTCGCAGCGGATAGGAGAGGAGGGTCTGGATCGACTGCTCGTCGTCGACCAGGAGGATCCTTGGAGCCCGGTCGGCCATGAGGCCATAGTGTGTCAGCGGGATGAGCCGTCCGGGCCGCATCCTCTCCTGACGCCATGCTCGATCCCCGGGTCTACCGCGCGGGCCTGGTCCCGCTCCTGCTCGCCGTCGCCGTCGTGGCGTTCTCCCTGGTCGATCGTCCACGGCCCGTGGGCACCACGCTGGCCGCTGACGCCTTCAACGAGGTGCGCGCCTTCGACGGGCTGGAGGATCTGGCCGAGCGCTTCCCCCAGCGCCTGCCCGGGAGCGAGGGTGACGAGGCGCTCGCGGAGGAGGTCGCCGGCGAGTTCGCCGAGCTGGGCTTTCGCGTGCGCACGACCACGCAGGAGGGGGAGACGGTGTCCGGCGGCCGGCCGGTGACCAATGTCATTGCGCAGCGGACGGGCACCCGCGACGAGCGCATCGTGATCGTCGCCCACCGCGACGCGGTGGGGCGCGGCTCCCCCGCCGAGCTGTCGGCCACCGCGGGGCTACTGGAGCTCGCGCGCGTCTACGGCGCGCCACGGCGCTCCTCGCGCACCCTGACCCTGGTCTCCACCAGCGGGGGGACCGGCGGGTCGGCCGGGGCGGCGCGCCTGGCCGAGGAGCTCGCGCCGCCGTCCGAGATCGCCGGGGTGCTCGTCCTGGGCGACCTGGCCTCATCCGAGGTGCGCTCCGAGCCCCTGGTGGTGCCCTGGAACAACGGCCTGGGCCAGGCGCCCCTCCAGTTTCGCCGCACTGTCGAGGAGGCGGTGCGCGCCGAGACGGGCCTGGAGCCGCGGGAGCCGCGCGCGCTGGTGCAGATGGCCCGCCTGGCCCTTCCGTTCACGACCTCCGGGCAGGGCGTGCTGCTGGCCGACGGGCTGCCGGCGGTCACCCTCTCCATACGCGGAGAGCGCCTGGCGCCCCCCGACGCGCCGGTCTCCGGGGAGCGCCTGGGCACGATGGGCCGCGCCGCCCTGCGCACCCTCACCGCGCTGGACAACGGCCCCAGCCTCGCCGAGCCGGCCACCAGCGACGTGCTGACCGCCCGCAAGGTCCTGCCCGGCTGGACGATCCGGCTGCTGACCGGCGCCCTCCTGCTGCCCATCCTGCTGGTGGTGGTCGACGGCGCCGCGCGGGCCCGCCGCCGGCGCGAGCCGCTGCTGCCCTGGCTGCGCTGGATCCTGGCCACCGCACTGCCCTTCGCGGCGGCGGCCCTGTTCGCCGTGGCCATGGCCCTCACCGGCCTGCTGCGCGCGGCACCGGGCGCACCGGTGCCCCCGGCGGCGCTGTCGCTGGGGGTCTTCGGCTACGTCGCCCTGGCGGCGACGACGCTGGCCTTCGTGCTGGGCTGGGCGGGCCTTCGTCCGCTCGCGCTGCGCTCGCTGCGAGGCCGCGGCCTGGACCGCCGCTCACCAGGCGCGTCCATCAGCCTCATGCTCGTGCTGTGCCTGGCCATCGGGGTCGTCTGGGCCCTGAACCCCTTCGCGGCGCTGGTGCTGGCGCCGGCGGCGCACCTGTGGACTGCGGCCGTGACCCCCGACATGCGCCTGCCGCGGCCGGTGGGGCTCGCACTCCTGCTGGCCGGGCTGCTGCCCGTCGGCGCGCTCGTGGTCCACCTCGCGCTCGCGCTGGAGGTCGGCCCGCTGGAGCTCGCGTGGACGCTCCTGCTCTGGGTGGCCGGCGGCCACCTGGGGGCGCCCGCCGTGGCGTTGGGAACCGTCCTTGCCGGGTGTGGCGCCGCGGTAACCTTGATCGTCATGCGAACTCATCCGAAGCGACCCGGGGGCGAGGACGAGCACTCGGGGTCCGTGCGCGGGCCGATCTCCTACGCGGGCCCCGGCTCGCTGGGCGGTACGGAGTCCGCCCTGCGCCGATGAGCAGCGCCACGGCGACCCGGCCCGCAACCAAGCGAGGCGCTGAGCGGTCCGGCGGTGCGGGCGGCTGGCTGCGCCGCCTGTCCACCGTGCTCATGATCACCGGCTTCCTGCTGCTCGCCGACGCGGGGCTGACCATCGTCTGGCAGGAGCCCGTGAGCGCCGCGTTCGCCTGGTTCGACCAGGGGGAGCTGGAGGATCAGCTCGCGCAGCTCGAGCTCGAGTTCGACGACGGCGGCCTGAGCGAGCTGGAGCGCCAGGCCTTGGACGGCCTCGAGACCGACGAGCTGCGCCTCGCCTACCTGGCCCGCCGGCTCGAGCGCCAGACCGAGGCGGGGGAGGCGGTGGGGCGCATCGACCTGCCCACCATCGACGAGGACTTCGCGGTCGTCCAGGGGACCGACACCGAGTCGCTGCGCAAGGGCCCCGGGTTCTACGACGCCAAGCGCTTTCCCGGCGTGCCGGGGACCACCGCGATCGCTGGCCACCGCACGACCTACGGAGCGCCGTTCAACGACATCGACGCGCTGGAGGAGGGCGACCGGATCACGGTTACGATGCCCTACGCCCGGTTCGACTACAGCGTGGAGCGCACCGAGATCGTGGAGCCGACGGACACCGAGGTCATCGACGACGTCAGCTTCGACCGCCTGGTGCTCTCGGCCTGCCACCCGCTGTACTCGGCCGCCCAGCGCATCGTGGTCTTCGCCGAGCTCGAGCGGGTCACGCCGCGCGGCCCGGCGGCGCTCTGATCCGAGGCCCGGCCGCCCGTCGCGGGAACCCTCAAGCTCCGGCGCGCACCTGCCGATTCTACGGCGAACGCCATGCTCCCCCGCCTCGATGAGCTTCGCCGGACCGTCGCCAGCGACCAGTACGTGGTCGACCACCACGCAGTGGCCGAAGCCTTCCTGCGCCGCCTCAGCACCAGTGCGCGTACCCGCGCGGAGCTGTACGAGCGTGACCGTCCACCAGCAGGCGGCCAGAGCCTTCGCGTACCACTCCGACCCAACTGAGGTCCGCGGCGCGCTGCGCCGCCTCGCGGTCGTCGGGCGCCACGCACGCGCACAGCTCGAAGTCCTCGCCTCCGGCCAGGGCCAGCTCCGCCGGATCGCGGTCCATCTGGGCGGCCACCTCGACGACCCCGGGAGCCAGGGGCAGCGTGGCCGTGTCCAGGTCGAGGTCCGCGCCCGAGGCGGCGGCGACGTGGGCGGCGTCCGTGGCCAGGCCGTCGGAGAGGTCGATCATGGCGCGCGCGCCCGCCGCGGCCAGAGCGGCGCCCTCGCCCAGGCGCGGGCGGGGGCGCAGATGACGGGCGGTCAGCGCGGCCGGGCCCCGGGTACGGCCCTCGAGGATCTCCAGGCCGGCCGCCGCGCCGCCCAGCTCGCCGGTGACCCCGACCAGGTCTCCCGGCCGGGCTCCGGCCCGGGTGACCACCCGCTCGGCCCAACCGGTGACCGTGACGGCCAGCAGCAGCGCGGGCGCCCGGGTGACGTCGCCGCCCATGACCAGGGTGCCCGTCTGCGCCGCCAGCGCGGCCAGCGCCTCGGCGAGAGCGCGTGCGTCCTCGCCCGTCAGAGGCTCGGGGGCGCCGAGCACGACATAGGCCTCACCGGCCCGGGCGCCCATCGCGGCCAGGTCCGACAGCGCCCCGGCCAGCGCCCGGTGGGCGACGTCGGCGTACGTCGCCGTGGCGCCCAGGCGGAAGTGGACACCGTCGACCATCGCGTCGACGCTGGTCACCGCGAGCGCCCCACCGGGGCGCACCACGGCCGCGTCGTCGCCCGGGCCGACCACCACGCGCGGCGAGGGCGCCGCCAGGGCGCCGGTGAACAGGGCGATCAGGTCGGGCTCGGAGAGGCCAGACGGGGCCACGGCCGCCTGGCGTTCCCTCTACCGGTGGCGGTAGACGATGCGTGCGCGGTCCAGGTCGTAGGGCGAAAGCTCCACGCGCACGCGGTCGCCGGGCAGGATGCGGATGCGAAAACGGCGCATCTTGCCCGCGACGTGGCCGAGGACCATGTGTTCGTTGTCGAGCTTCACGCGGAACATCGCGTTGGGCAGGGCCTCGACCACCTCGCCCTCGAACTCGACCTTCTCTTCCTTGCTCATGTGCGCGCAGACGGTAGCAGCGCGCCAGACGCGCGGACCAGCGCGGGGGCCGGCCGGGGGGCCGGCTCAGGCAGCGACGACCTTTGCCATCGTCGCCCTAGTGGCCCATCCTGCAAGTCCGCACCCGTTTGGATCGGCCGCCGATCGCCGCCTGGCGGCGTCCTCGCTCGGTCATGGGCCTGGAGGCCCACTCCCTCACTGCGTCCTTGCCAGCCGGCGCCGGCAACCGCCCAAACGTGCACCGACTTACAGGACGGACCACTAGTAGGACTTCGGTAGGTCGTCATGGCGGCAGCCTGCGCTGGCACGTCGGGCA
>JANDLV010000013.1 GCA_024330185.1 Candidatus Siliceabacter maunaloa | reverse complement strand
GCCGCGGCCCGGCGGGCGGGGCGGTCGACGAGCGGGCGACCGGCGGCCTGCGCGGCGGCCTCGGCCAGCGAGCAGCGCAGCGCCGAGGCCCGCAGGGCGGCGTCCAGCGCGGCGAGGTCGACGCTGGCGTCGGCACCGGGCAGCACGGCGCGCCAGCGCGCGCCCAGCAGGCCCGACAGCCAGCGCACCTCGTCCGCCGTGACGCCGCGCACGCGCAGGCGACCGCTCGGCCGCAGGCCGCTGCCCTCGAGGCGCTGCGCGGCGAGGCCGAGCAGGCGGTCCAGGCCGGGCTCGGCGGCGGCCGGCAACGCACGGCGACCGGCGGTCGGCGGCCCCGAGGGCGTGGCGGCCGCGGTCACCCGTCGACGACCTCGGTCGTCTGCGCGCCGTCCCACACGAAGTGCTGGGCCCACACGCCCCACTCGGCGTTGTCGCGGTGCAGCTCGTAGAAGCCGACCCGCGGCACGGTGGCCACGCACGGGTTGAGGTCGTAGGAGGTCATGACCCAGTCGAGGTCGAGCTCGACCAGCAGCGCGAACATCTGCTCGCGGGTCATCGGGTCGATGCCGTCCATGGCCTCGTCGAGCGCCACGATCCGCGGCGCGCCGGGCGCCAGGTCGTACAGCGCGGCGGCGGTGGCGAACAGCGGCAGGTGCATCAGCACCGACTGCTCGCCGCCCGAGCCCAGGCCCTGCGCGCGGGCGGTCAGGCGCCGGCGCGAGCCGTCGCGCTCGTGCAGGTACAGCGCGAAGCGCCACCAGCGCCGGTAGTCCAGCGCGGCCGCGAGGTGATCGACGATCGCCGGGGCCGAGTCGTCGTCCTCATAACCCGAAGGTCGCGGGTTCGAATCCCGCCCCCGCTATAGGACGAACGGCCCGCACACGCGGGCCTTTCGCTTGTTCGGGACCGACGCTAGATCGCACCTTCCTCCCGAGCTTTCCTCCCGATCATGCGCGGGTGAGGCGTGGCAGGACGGCCAGGTGACGTGGGGCACGGCTGGAGGGTTCCGACCAGCACGGTCGGTTCTCGCAGCTGGGGCCTGGGCGGCTCGTCCCGCTCGCGTCCGCCGCGGTGCCTGCCGTGGGACCTCGGACGAGCGCGACCCCATTGCCGGAGGAAGAACGAGACGTCCTCATTGCAGCGGTCGCGGAGGCGCGAACCTGATCGGGGTCGACTGGCGGGCGATGCATCCCTCGACGAGGCTGCTCTGCGCCGTTCGGGCGTTGGCTCTCTATGGCTGTGCGGCGACTCAGCTCCACAGCCCGGCGACCGGGACGGCGGCCAGGCGGTCGCCGAAGGGGAGGGTGTCGGCGCCGGTGTGCAGGACGACCCCGCTCTTGAAGCGGTCGCCGAGCTTGTCGCGGAGGTGACGCATGCCGGCGAAGTCTTCGGCCTTCGGCGTAGCGCTGGCCTTCACCTCGATGCCGACCACGTCGCCGTCGTGGCGCTCGAGGACGACGTCGACCTCACGTTGCTGCTTGTCGCGGTAATGGAAGAGCTGGACCGGGTGCTCGGTCCAGTCGGCTTGGCGCAGGAGCTCCATGGCGACGAAGCTCTCGAGCACTGTCCCGGCGATGGTGCCCTCCTCGGCGATCCGTCCTTCGTTTGCCCCGATCAGGTAGCCGAGGAGGCCGCTGTCGACGACGTAGGTCTTGGAGCTCTTGATCTGGCGGCTGCCGAGGTTGACGTGCCAGGGCTTGAGCTGGCGGACGAGGAACAGGTCTTCGAGGATCTTGGTGTGGGAGCGCACGGTGTTGGCGTCCAGCCCGAGGTCTGCCCCGACGCCGTGGAAGCTCGTCAGGCCGCCGGACCGCGTGGCGATCACGGACAGCAGCCGCTCGATGTTCTCGACGTTGCGGACGTTGGCGACGTCGTCGAGGTCGCGGCCGATGATCGAGGCGATGTAGCTGGAGAAGAACCGAGCGCGCCCGCGCGGGGTGCGGCCCTGTGCTTCGGGATATCCGCCGGTGACCAGCATCGGGGCGAGACCCCTGCGGCCGACCGGCATCCCCGTCAGCTTCGGGACGTGGCCATCGAAGAGGCGATCGATGAAGCTCTCGCGGACGTCGTGCAGTTCGCCCTGGGTGAGCGGCCAGAGCGTGAGGTACTCGACCCGTCCGGGGAGGGCGTCGGTGACGGTCGGCAGCGAAAGGATGTTCGCCGATCCGGTGAGCAGGAACTGGCCGCGCGTCTGGTCTGCGTCGAGGCGTCGCTTGATCGCCAGCAGCAGCTGGGGTGCGCGCTGGATCTCGTCGATGGCGACGGGGCCGGTGATGTCGGCGATGAACCCGGTCGGGTCGGCCCGTGCCGCGCCGGCGGTTGCGTCGTCGTCGAGGCTGATCAGGCGCGCCGGGTGCTCGTTGGAAGCGATCTCGGCGACGAGCGTGCTCTTGCCGACCTGTCGTGCGCCGAGCAGCGCGACCGCACGGCTGTCGGTCAACGCCTCAAGGACATCTCGGCGAACTTGGCGGGAGAAAAGACGCTCTGACATGGGCGGATTGTAACCGCGCAGGCAGACAGATTAGGAATTAAACGGCGGCGGATCGCGAATATACGCTAGGCAGATCATGACCCATTCGCGACCAGACGATCATGACTCTGATGTGCCGTGGCAGCTGGTCGGGTTGAGGGCGTCGGGCAGCGATTGCAGGGGCAGGGTGGCCGAGAGCGTCAACGAGCCCGCAGGACCGTCGACGGCTCCGGTGACGGGCGACCGGGCGTCCCGCCTCCATCGCGGTATCGCTCGCAAAGAGCGAAACCGGGCCGGCGGGGACGGCCGGTCCAGCGGGTACCTTCGCGGGCGATGGCGCGCGATGATGTGGAAGTGGCTGCGGCGTCGGCGCCTGCGGCCCGGCGGCTGCGGGGGCTCGTGGACTGGGTGGGGGCGGGCCGGCCGCTCACCCAGACCGGCCGCCTTCGGCGTGCGGACGCCCTTGCGTTGGTGGAGGCGCTGGAGACGGGCGATGTGCTCGATCCGCGCTTCCCGATCCAGAGCAGCGGCGAGCTGGCGTACCTCAGCCTGCTCGTCGAGTGGGCGAAGGCGTGCCGGCTGGTGCGGGTCGCTCATGGCCGGATCGTCACCGTGCGCAAGCATGCAGCGCTGGTCGACCGTCCGCGGGAGCTGGTCGGGCGGATGCTCGAGACGCTCCCCCTGGTGGGAGGCGAGCTCGGGCATTCGGTCGTGACGGAGGACGCGATTCACACGGTCGAGGCGGTTCTGGCGGAGCTCGCTGCTCGCGACAGCCTTGCCATGGAGCACCTCTGCGAGGTCGCTTGGAGTACCGCCATGTCGCGCTACTGGTTCCCCGACGCGACCCGGGAGCAGATGGGATGGCAGCGCCGTTGCAGCGACCGCGACGTTCGCGCGATGCTCGGCGTGCTCGCCGAGCTGAACGTTCTGAGCACCAGCGACGAGACGGTCGCTCTGACGGTCCTCGGCAAGTCGATCGTGCGTCCGTGGCTCGGGCTGGGGACGCCTGGGAGCCCGGTGCTCTGTGTCAGGGTGACGCTCGAGGAGTCCGCCGACCCGGTCATCTGGCGTCGCCTGCGCGTGCCGGCCGACATGCGCCTGGACCGCTTCCATCAGGTGGTCGCGGCTGCGATGGGCTGGCGCGACTACCACCTCCACATGTTCGAGCGCGGCGCCGACCGGTTCGGGCACCCGGACCCCGAGCTCGACGTCCACGACGAGCGTGAGATGACCGTCGGCGGCCTGCTGGTGCGCGAGGGAGACCGGCTCGACTACACCTATGACTTCGGTGACGACTGGCGCCACGACCTCGTGCTCGAGTCGATCGAGACCGAAGGCGACGACGGGCGGGCGCGCTGCGTCGCCGGGGGCGGCCGCTGCCCGCCCGAGGACGTCGGCGGGACACCCGGCTACCTGGAGCTCCGACGCATCCTCGCCGACCCGCAGGACTCCGAGCACGAGCACATGCTCGAGTGGTTGGGGATCGAGCATGCGAGCGACTTCGACGCCGCGGGGTTCGTGACCGACGATGATGCGTGAGCTGCTGAGCGGTGCTCCAACCCTCGAGCGGTCGCTGCCCGAGCTGCGCGCGACCTGGCCCGACCTCCCCGGCGCGCATGCTCGGAGCGGGCGCGGCTGCGCGTGTTCGTGCTCAACTGGGACTCGCTCGGATGGCTGGGGGACCAATTCGAGCCGCAGGCGACGGCGACCGGCGACGGCGACCGGTTCGAGCTCGTGCTGTACGTGCCGCTGGCGGAGCGGTTCGGCCCGGTCGACCTCGACCGCTCGTCGGTGGCGCCCGACCCGGCCGCCAGGCCGACAGCGGGCTGCCCGGCCTGTGCGGGACGGCGCTTCGGGTTCCCTGCCGAGCTCGCCGACGAGCAGCCCGCGATGTGTGCGGAGCACTCCGCGCACGCCGGCGCGGTCGTGGCCGAGCGCTCGCGGCGCGCAGAGGACAGCAACCGCGACGGCTGGCGCGCGATCATCGACGCATCGTCGGCGCTCGGCGAGCCCACCCACGGCCTACCGCTGGACCTGCTGAGGCGGTTGGGCGATGCGCTGCACCGAGGGGAGCGGTCCTCCGAGCTGCTGTGCGCCGACGCCGCGGCGGCGCTCGAGCTGGCCGACCGGCTCGACGGATGCCCGGCGGAGCTCGCGGACTGGGTCGAGCACTGTGCTGGAGCCCGTTGGTCAACATCGGGCCGTCGATCTCGTCGAGCAGCCTTGCGTGGATGTGGACGATGCCGTCGGGATCGATGCCCAGGAGGTTGCGGTCGTAGGCCAGGTGGTGGATCGCGCACAGGGCCAGGCCGTTGACCACGGTCGCGCCGCCGAGCGGATCACCGTCCTCGACGGTGTGCGCCGCCTGGAGGAGCGAGGCCTCCTGAGCGAGCAGACGGTGCACCGTGCGTGAGTCCGGGCGGCCTTCGATGAGCACACCGCGACTGCCGGTTTCGCTGCCGGTGGAGTTCCACGTGGCGCTTGACGAGGTGACGAGGGAATACGTCATTGCGACAGACCGGTGCGCAGCGATTCACACATCGACGTCGGCCACCGCCGCTCGCACGTCCTTGATGGGCATCTGGAGGTTCATGGCGTCGGTCGGGGAAGGCTCGAACCCGTGCCGTTCGTGCCCACGTTGTGCACACACGCCGATAGCTCCTACCGTGGACCCGGTGCGCATCGCGACCTGGAACGTCAACTCGGTCAAGCAGCGGCTGCCGCGCCTGCTGCCCTGGTTGGACGAGCGCCGACCGGACGTGGTCTGCCTGCAGGAGACCAAGTGCGCCGACGATGCGTTCGCCGACCTGCTCGGGGGCGAGCTCGCCGATCGCGGCTACGCCGTCGCGGTGCACGGCGAGGCGACGTGGAACGGGGTGGCGATCCTCTCGCGCGTGGGGCTGGACGACGTGGCACCGGGGCTCGCCGGTGCGCCCGGCTTCCCCCATCCGGAAGCGCGCGCCGTGTCCGCGGTGTGCGGCGGGGTGCGGGTGATCTCGGTGTACGTGCCCAACGGCCGGACGCCGGACTCCGAGCACTACCGCTACAAGCTCGCCTGGCTGGCGTCCCTGCGCGAGACGGTCGCCGCGAATCGCGACACGACGGTCGTCTGCGGCGACGTGAACATCGCGCCGACCGACCACGACGTGTTCGATCCACAGGCCTACGCCGGCCAGACCCATGTCACGCCTCCCGAGCGGGCGGCGCTCGCTGAGCTCCAGGCGCTCGGCCTGCGCGACATCGTGCGCGACCGCTGGCCCGACGAGCGGGTGTTCACCTACTGGGACTACCGGGCCGGGATGTTCCACCAGGACCTCGGCATGCGGATCGACCTCGTTCTGGCCGGCGCGAAGGTCGCCGACCGCGTGAAGGCGGCATGGGTGGATCGCCAGGCTCGCAAGGGACGCGGGCCGAGCGATCACGCGCCGGTGATCGTCGACCTGGACGAGGCCCCCGACGGGGACATCGGGCCGGTCGTGCCGCCGCCCTCGGCGCCGGCGGCCAGGCGCGGCTCGGCCAGGCTGCCGCAGTCGCCCTAGCCGCCTACCGCGGCCCGTCGCGGTCGCGCGACGGCTGCACCCGCTTGGGCTCGCCCGGCATCTTCGGATAGTCGGGCGGATAGGGCATGTCGCCCGCTCCCTCGGCGGCGTCGCGCTCGTGCAGGTCCAGCAGCGGCTGCAGCGAGTGGGCGGCGTCGTCGATCGCGGCGTGGCGGTCGCCCACCTCGGCAAAGCGCGCGGGCATGGTCGCGACCGTGAAGTCCTCCGGCGCAATCTGTGCGAGCTCCTCCCACGTCACCGGCGCGGAGACCGGCGCGCCCGGCCCGGGTCGCACGCTGTAGGCCGAGGCGATGGTGCGATCGCGTGCGTTCTGGTTGTAGTCGACGAAGATGCGCTCGCCGCGCTCCTCCTTCCACCACTTCGTCGTGACCTCGCCGGGCAGGCGGCGCTCGAGCTCGCGCCCGAACGCGATCGCGGCGTGGCGCACATCGGTGAACGTGCAGCGTGGCTCGATCCGGATGTAGATGTGGATGCCACGGCCGCCCGAGGTCTTCGGGAACGCCGTGTAGCCGAGCTCCTCCAGCAGCACCCGCGCCTCCCCGGCCACGCGCACGGCGTCGTCGAAGTCCGTGCCCGGCTGGGGGTCGAGGTCCAGGCGCAGCTCGTCGGGATGGTCGACGTCGTCGCTGCGCACCGGCCACGGATGGAACGTGAGCGTCCCCATCTGCGCTGCCCAGCCGACGACCGCGACCTCCGTGGGGCAGACCTCGTCGGCGTGGCGGCCCGACGGGAACTCGATGCGCGCGGTCTGCACGTAGTCGGGCGCCCCGCGCGGGACCCGCTTCTGGAAGAAGGCGTCGCCGCCGCCCTTCTCGCGCGTCGAGAGGACGATGCCCGGGTGCACGCCCTTCGGCCAGCGCTCGAGCGTCGTGGGCCTTCGGTGCAGCGCGCGCAGGATGCCGTCCTCGACGGCGAGGTAGTAGCGGACGACGTCGAGCTTGGTGACCTCCACCGAGCCCTCCGTGCTGGGGAAGATCACGCGGTCGGGGCTGGACACCCGCAGCTCCCGCCCGCCGGCGTCGATGGTCACGGCCTCGGACGTCGCCATGACTGTGGAGTTCTACGGCAACCGCACGTGCCCTGGGTCGCTCGCTCAGCTCGGCGGCACGAGCTCGCTCACGTGGAACACGACCCCGTCCGTGTCCCGCGCCCCAGCTCGTGGGAAACGAGCTCGAGGACACCATCCGCGGCTGGCAGGCCCGCGAACCTCGGCACGGTCGGCCGCGCGCGGGTCCGCCTCCAGGCAGAGCGGCGCGCGGCGGAGCAGGCCGTCGAGGTGAGGTTGCCGTGGGCAGGTCCTCGGGTTCGCTGCCCAGCAACGTCGCCCATGCACGACGGTCGGCGGCGTAGCGGTGCTCGGCGCCGATCGTCAGCGTGGACGTCACGCGCGCGGCAGTGAGGCCGGCGAGCGCCTCATGGACGTTGCGCTTGGCGTATCCGGTCGAGCGCGCGAGACCTTGGGCCGTGACCCTCGGGTCGTCGATCGTCAGGAGCACTTCATCCCGCCGGTCGAGGAACGCCGCCTGCGCCGGGTTGATCCGCCGGCGCGCAGCCCTTGCGCTCACCGCGCCGGGCTCACCACACGCACCTCCACATGCGTGTGGCGCGACGGCTCGCCGAGCGTGAGGAACTCGCGCACGGCGCCAGCGTGCCCGCAGAAGGAGCAGGCGAGTGGGTCGCGGGGCGTCAGCGGACCATCGGTCAACGCGACCGGTGCGTCGCAGCCCGGACACGCGAGCGTCCCCGCGGTCAGCCGCGACGTATGGGCGAGCCGCCGCTCCTCCTCGACGCCGGCAACGCGGCCGACCGGGTCCGTGCGGACGGGCTCGGAGCCGTCGATGCCGCGATGGAGCGTCATGTCACCGAGTCTAGGTCGCGAGTGGCGTCCCAGGGCGTACGCTCCCGGGCAATGGCCTACGTCACCACCGAAGCCCGTCAGCAGCTCCTGGACAACATCGCCGAGGCCATCGACGAGATCGGTGTCGCGCTCGCTGCGCTGGGTGACGCCTACGAGCAGCTCGACGAGTACAACGCCGACAAGCTCGAGGAGGATCTGTTCCGGCCCGTACAGGTGGCCTTCGGGCGAGCGAAGCGCACCCACGCCGAGTTCGCGGGTCGGTACGGCCTGCGGCCCCGCGAGTTCGCGGCGACCGCGCCCCCGGGCGCGGCGTCGCGCGGCGTGAAGGGCTTCCTCGATTCCGCGGTGGAGTCGGTCACGGTGGCCGACAGCGTGCTTGCGCGGTTGCAGGACTCGCTGATGCCCGTCGAGGTCGGCGACGAGGAGTTGCGGGCCGGGCTTGCGGAGGTGCGCAGGCTGCTCGGCGCCCTGGGCGAGGGCGCGCGGCGGTTCGTGAGCCTCCTGGGGCGATAACATGGCGTCGGGCGAGCGACGAGGAGATCGCATCATGGACATGAACTACTACGACTCGTTCATCGCCGTCGCCGACGACTGCCCGGTCACCGAAAGCGTCGTGCCGATCGCGGGAGGTGACAGGAAGACCGGTCACCCGTCCGGCTCGTCGGCTAGCTCGAGTAGCTTGGTGACCGTCCGCCAGTTGCGCGCGGTGACTTCGACGCCGAGGCGGCGGTCGGTGATCAGCTTGGCCAACTCCGAGCGGCCGACGCCCTGCGGGTGCCACGCGTAGACCTCGCGGCCGCGCACGGCGACGCGCTCGGGTGCCACATCAGCGCGCTCGAGCTCCTCGACGCGGGCGGGCCGGCTCAGCCGACAGAAAGCTCACCTGATAGCGGGCGGGGTCGTCGGCTTCGTCGCCGAACGGATCGCGCGCGATGACGTCGGCGAGGTCATCCCGCGTGCGCACGACGACCGCGATCTCGAGACCAAACGCATCGCGCAGCGTACTGGCGAGGTCGCGCTCGAGCGTCGGGGGTTCGGCGCTGCTCGTCAGGATGACGTTACCGCTCTGGAGCAACGTGCGCACGTCCTTGTAGCCCGCCTCCTCGAGCGTCGCGCGCAACCTCTCCATGGGGACGCGCCGCCTGGAGCCGAGGTTGATCCCGCGCAGGAACGCGACGTGTCGGACCATGGTTCGAGGAGCGCGCCTACGGGTGGACGCGGGGCCAGATACCCGGCTTCGGGGCGCCGAGCGCTGTCCTGAGCTGCACCGGCAGCTCTGGGCGTCTCGACGCCCACCCCCCGAGCCCGAGCAGGGTGGGCCGTAGGAGGCCGCGACCGGCGAAGCCGACCGTGTGCTCGAGGGCGTCGAGATAGGCGCCCGTGAGCTCGCGCTTATCGCGCACCTGCCAGAGGGTCTTCGCGTGCACCCAGGCTGCCTCGCGCGCACGCAGGACGCTGAAGCTCGCGACGACGTCGTCGAGCCTGCCCAGAGCGCGGTCGAGGACGCCGAGCAGACCCGTCACGAGCCACTTCTTGGCCTCCTCCTGGGTCTCCCCGAGGATCGCGTTCAGGTGCAGATAGTCGCGGTGCTCGGCGGTTCCATCGCGCGGTGACACCCCGAAGGCCTCACACGTCTCGACGACCCCGATCGGAAGGTCGTAGTTGATGTGGGCGTTCATCCCGGCCAGGACGAACTGGATCGGCGCCACGCGCTTGTGCGCACGAGCCTCGACGAGCGGCGCCCAGGCTCGGGAGACCGCTGTGGGGTCGCGGTCGAAGTCATCAAGTGCACGGAAGTAGGCGTTGCTGAAGAGGACCGCGAGGTGCTCGAGAAAGCGCGGCTGCTCGAACTCGCCGCGCCGCAGGCGCTGGACGACCGCTCGCGTCACCTCCAGGTAGAGCCTGTTGAAGTAGCCGACGCCGTCGCCCACAGGCAGGGTTGCCTCGAGGGCGACCATGCGCTCTACGACCTCGTCGAGGGTCGCGGCCGCGTTCTCGTTCATCGGGAGGATGGGAGGGGACATGGCTCTGGCTGAAGCGCCAGCTTGACACAGCGGACGCGTTCGACGCGCTCGCTCGGCCGCTACCCGAAGCTGTCCCGCGGTGGCTAGGGTGGGCGTGTATCCGACAAAAGGGATCTCTCGTGCCGTCACGCTCCGCCCTCCGCATTCCCGCCGCGCTGCTGGCGACCGCCGGCCTGGTCGCCGGCCTGGCGCTCGCCCTCCTCTCGCCCGTGGCTTCCGACGCCAAGCGCGGCGCCTTCCCCGACACCATCGCGCTGCCCGACGGCTTCCAGCCCGAGGGGATCGCCACCGGGCGGGGCACCGACTTCTTCGCGGGCTCGATTCCCACGGGCGACATCTACGCGGGCGACCTGCGCACCGGCAGGGGCGAGATCCTCGTCGACGCGCCGGAGGGCCGCGCCGCGATCGGGCTGAAGGCCGATCGCCGCGACCGGCTCTTCGTGGCCGGCGGGCCCACCGGCCAGGCCTACGTCTACGACGCGCGCACCGGCGACGACCTGGCGCAGTACCAGCTCACCACTGGGCTGACCTTCGTCAACGACGTCACGCTGACCCGCGAGGCCGCCTACTTCACCGACTCCCAGCAGCCCGTGCTGCACGTCCTGGAGCTCGGCCGCCGCGGCGCACTGCCGGATGGCCCGACCCAGCTCCCGCTCACGGGAGACGTCGAGTTCGACAACGATCCCAGCACCTTCGAGCTCAACGGCATCGCCGCCACGCCCGACGGCAACACGCTTCTGGCCGTGCAGAGCCGCAACGGCAAGCTCGTTCGCATCGACCCCGACACGGGTGACACCGACGAGATCGAGATCGCGGGCGGCAGCCTGGTCAACGGCGACGGCATCCTGCTGCGCGGCCGCACGCTCTACGTCGTGCGCAACTTCGACAACGTGATCGCGCAGGTGCGCCTCGACGCCGACTTCGAGGAGGGTCGGATCGTGCGCGAGCTGCGCGACGAGGACTTCGACGTGCCCACCACGATCGCGCGCTTCGGCAACGCGCTGTACGCCGTCAACGCCCGCTTCGGCAGTGCGCCCATGCCGGAGACCGAGGACGACGACGTCGTGAGGGTGGAGCTGCGCGGGGGGCGGTGACGCCGGGGGCGATCAGCGCCCGACGCTGCGACCGCCGTGTCGAGCATTGCCAGGTCGTCGGACGAGCGTTGCGATGGGGACGAGGGATGGCGAGTGTCCTCCTCCCGCTCACATCACCGGCTCGACAGGGTCCGGGCTGCGGCCTGGCGGGCGGTCAGGTCACCGTTGGCGACCTTGTGGGCGATCGTGTCGAGGTAGTCGCCGCCGCCGTCACGGGTGCGCGCGGCCGCCTGTTGGGGCGTGACGTTGAGGTCGGCGAGCGCGCGCGCTGCCTGGGGATCCTGGCAGCGCGCCTCGAGCCATCTCGCGGTCATCGCGTCGTCGAACCCGGCGTCGGTCCAGGCCTGCGCAGCCACGCTGGGATCCTCACCGCGAGCGGCGAGCTCCCCGTAGTGCCTGATGGTCTCCACGCCGGTCCTGGCGGCTGGCTCGTACACCTTCATGGGCTCGTCTCCCGGTGAGCTTGCAAGGAACTGTTATACACGACCGGCGCAGGAGCCTTCGTGCGGGGCTCAGCCGGTGTTCTGCATGCCCGCCGCGATCCCCGCGACGGTCGCGAGCAGGTGCTCGCGGGAGCCCTCGTCGCCGGACCGCACGCGGTGGAGGAGCTCCACCTGGATGTGTGAGAGTGGGTCGATCCAGGGATTGCGGTGGTCCAGGCGCGCGCGTAGCGAGGCTGCTCCGGCCAGGAGCCGGTCCTTCCCCGTGATGGCCAGCAGCCGGTCCACCGCGCGCGTGTGCTCCTCGACGACGACCGGCCACAGGCGGTCTGCCAGCTCCGGGGCGACCAGGTCGCGGTAGCGCTCGGCCACGCCGAGGTCGGACTTGAACAGCACCATCTCGAGCATGTCGCAGGCACTGCGAAAGAAGGACCACTCGCGCCACATGCGCCGGTGGAGGTCGAGGTCGCCCTCGGCCAGCGCGGTGCCCGCCCCGTACCAGGAGGGCAGCACGAGGCGGCTCTGCGTCCAGGCGAAGACCCACGGGATGGCACGCAGATCCTCCATGTCGCGTACGCCGGCGCGGTAGGCGGGGCGTGAGCCGATGTTGATACCGGCCAGCTCGTCGAGCGGCGTGACCTGGGCGAGGAAGGGCATGAAGCCCTCGTCCTGGTGCACCAGCGCGTCGTAGGCGGCGCGCGAGCGCCGGGATATGGCCTCCATCTCCTCACGGAAGGCGTCCTCGGGGCTCTTGGGGGGCGATGCGGTGCCCAGCGTCACCGCCGCCACCGTCTGCTCGAGTGAGCGCAGGGCGAGCTGGCGGTCGGAGTAGCGGGCCGAGATCGTCTCGCCCTGCACGGTGATGCGGATGCGTCCACGCACCGTGCCGGGCGGCTGGGCGAGGATGGCGGCGTGGGACAGGCCGCCGCCGCGCGAGGGCGAGCCGCCGCGGCCGTGGAAGAAGCGCAGGGTCACGCCGTGGGTGTCGGCCTGCCGCGCCAGAGCCTCCTGTGTGCGATAGAGCGCCCACTGGCTGGTGAGGAAGCTCGCGTCCTTGGCCGAGTCCGAGTAGCCCAGCATCACGTCCTGGGCGCCCGACCACGCGTCGAGCCGCTCCCTATAGGCCGGGTTGGCGTACAGGGCCGCGAGCGTCGCCTCCGCACGGTCGAGGTCGTCCACCGTCTCGAAGAGCGGCACCACGCGCAGGTGCGCCGCGCCGCTGCGCCGCGCGAGCCACAGCGCGCACAGCACGTCCGAGGCGCTCTCGACCATGGACACGATGAGGGTGTCGAGCGCCGCCGGGCCGAAGCGCTCGCCGGCGCGCGCGAGCGCCTCGAAGGTCAGCAGCACCCGCTTGACCTCGTCGGCGCCGTCGGATGGTGCTCCGGCGTCCGCCTCGGGCGCGAGCAGGGCCTCCGTCAGGAGCGCCTGGCGGGTCTCCTCGTCCGCTCCCTCCAGCCCGGGGAGCAGCGCGGCGGCGGCGGCTCGCAGCGGGCCCGCCGACTGACGCGCATCGAGGCGCGCGAGATGGAACCCGAAGCAGGCGACCTGGCGCAGCAGCGCCGTGATGGCGCCTGCGGACACGTCGGACGAGCCGGTGCCGGCGCGGACGAGCTCGAGGTCGGCAGCCAGCTCCCGGGGCGACCCGTACCCCGGCTCGTCACCGGGCTCCAGCGTGTTGAGGAGCCGTCTCCAGACGAAGTTGAGCTTGAGGCGCAGCGGCTCCGCGCCCCAGCGCGGGTCCATCTCGTGTGCTGCGCGAGGCAGTTCGTTCGCGTCGTGCTCGAGTGAGGCGAGGAGGCGCGCGCCGGCGGGCAGATGGTTCGCGCCCTGCGAGTAGCTCCGCGCGAGCGCGCCCACGCGGTCGCCCAGCAACCGCAGCGCGAGCCGGCGGTGGGTCTCGAGTATGGGGAGGAAGCCGGCCGGATCCACCTCGGGGTTGCCATCCATGTCGCCTCCGGCCCACGAGCCGAAGAGCACCGGCGTGACCACGACCGTGGGATCGCCGCACAGACGTCGTGCCACCTCGGCGCCCAGCGCCGGCACGGCGTCGAAGAGCACCGCCTCGAAGAAGAACAGCACGTTCTGGACCTCGTCCTCCACCCGCGGGCGCGACCGCCGTACCGCGTCGGTCTGCCACCACAGCGCGAGGGCCTCGCGTATCTGTCCCCTCGCCTCCTCGCGCTCGGAGGCGCCGAGGCGATCGTCCTGCGCGACCTCGAGCGCCGCGGCGATCTGGCGCTGGTGATTGAGGATGGAGCGCCGCCTGGCCTCGGTGGGGTGCGCGGTGAGCACGAGCTCGACCTCGAGCGCCGACGCCAGCGCCGCGACCCGTTGAGGATCCTCGTCGCGCAGGGTGGTGGCGGCCTCGGCGAGCGACTCGCGCTGGCCGCCGGCGTCGCCGTCGTAGCGGCGCCGCTCGCGCACGCGCTCGCGCGCCTCGGCGATGTTGGCGAGCGCGAGCTCCATGGCGCAGGCGCGGATGAAGGGGGCCATCTCCGCGTCGGAGGACTGGCGCAGCCGCGCGATCAGCCGCTCCGCGGCCTCCTCGTCGCCGGCGCGGATGGCGGCTGCGTCCGCGTGCAGGGAGCGCACCGCTTCCCACAGCTGCGCACCCTCCAGGCCCTCCACCACCTCGCCGAGCAGGTCGGAGAGGAGCTCGGTCTCCCGATCGAGCGGGTCGTCGGCCGTGGGTGGAGTGATCCTCTCGACCTCGGTCAACGTGTTCGCCCTATCCCTCTCTCGACGGCCTCGACGAGGTGAGGCCGCAGACGCGCGGCGGGGATGATGGCATCTATCGAGCCGGTGCGCAGCGCCCGTTCCACGCTGTGGACGCTGTCGAACTCCGCCGCCACCTCGCCGAGCTTCTCCGAGCGCGCCGATGCCCGCACCTCGGCCAGCGCGGACCGCAGGCGCGCCCGCTCGTCGTCGTCGGCATCCGCCAGGCGGGCCTCGTGCTCGACCACGCGGGGATCGGCGTCGGTGCGGGCGCTCACGTCGCGGGCGAAGACCGTCGCGGCCGCCGGAGCGCCGCCGATGACCGACGCGTAGGAGCCCTCGACGGCGATCACCTCCATGTTGTCGTTGAGCGTGCCCGAGAACACCACGAATGCTCCTCCGTGGTAGCGCGAGACGACGCAGAAGACGATCGGGCCGTCGAAGTTGACGACCGCCCGGCCGATCTCGGCCCCGTACTCGAGCTGCAGCTCGCGCAGGGACTCGGGCGAGCCGTCGAAGCCCGACAGGTTGGCCAGCACCACCACGGGCCGGTTGCCGCTGGCGGCGTTGATGGCGCGGGCCACCTTCTTGGACGAGCGTGGGAACAGCGTTCCGGCCGTCCACTGATCCGGTCCGTCGGCGGGCAGGAAGCCGCTGCGGGGCAGCGCCTGGGACTCGATGCCCAGCAGGGTCACCGGATGGCCGCCCAGGTGGGCGTCGAAGACGACCGCGCTCTGGGCACCCGCCATCGCCGCCCAACGCTCGAGGGGCGTGTGGTCCTGGTCGCCCACGGCTCGCATCACCGTGCGGATGTCGAAGGGCTTCTTGCGCTCGGGGTTGGTCTCCTGCGAGAAGATGTCGCCCACGGTCCGGAAGTCGTTGCCGGGGGCGCGGTGGGGGTGGGTGCACACGTCGCGGTCGACGGGGTCGGTCGTCCACGCCTGGCGCGGGTGGCGCTCCCCGGGCGCGACGTAGGTGTGCTCGTAGTGGGCGAAGAGGATCTCGCAGGCGGCGGTCAGGTCCGCCGCCCAGTACTGGGCCTGGCCGTTGGGGCCCATGATCCGGTCGTAGCCGCCGATCCCGAAGTTGTCCTCGGCCGAGACGCCACCCGAGTACTCCAGCGCCTGCTTGCCGGTGAGCACCATGGCGCTGTCGGGCGTCATGACCAGGATGCCCCGGGTGTGCAGGAGCATCGTCGCCTCCGCGTTCCAGTAGGGCTGGGCCCCGACGTTGATCCCGGCGACGACCACGTTGACCTCGCCGCGGGCCTGGGTGAAGGTGATCAGGCGACGCAGCACGCGTGAGATCCAGTCCATGTTCTCCGTGCCGCTCTCCATCGAGATCTTGGCCCCGGCCGACACGGCGAGCCACTCGACGGGCACCTGCATCTCCTCGGCGAGGTCGAGTGCGCGCATGATCCGCACGGCCTCCGGCTCGGCGATCGACCCCAGCGCCCTGGTCGGATCGCCGAAGAGGACGACACGGACCATCCCCTCTGGGTAGCGGTCGGTGATCGTGCGCACGACGCCCACGACGATCCCGGCGCTGTTGCCGCCCAAGGGCCGCTGCACCTCCACCAGGTTGCCGTCCTCGTCGAGGTCGTACTCGGTGAAGGACCCCCCTGCTCGCGTGAGGAGCCCGACGAGCTCGTACGGGTACACCGTCCCACGGCGTCGCGCCCGCAGCACCTTCTGCGCGTACTCGTCCAGCGGCGACAGAGGCTCGGTCGGCGGCTGTGCGACGGAGAGCTTCACCCCCGCGCCGGGCTGGTAGGAGAAGCGCAGGGCCATCGGGCGCAGCTCGCCGTCCGCCGGATCGGGGACGCGTGCCTCGATCGACACCTCCTCGAGACCCAACCCGGTCGTGATCGGAGCCAGCGACCCGGTGAAGGCGAGCAGTTCGTCGAGAGGCACCTCCAGGGGGGGCCAGACGTGGAGGAGCACCCGGTTGCCGTGCAGTCGCTTCTTCGAGGGGCGCTGGGCCTGGACGCGGCGGATGCTGTCGAGGCAGGCCGCGAGGACGCGCTCGGGCTCGGGTGCGGCGGTGAGCCGGCCCGACGCGTCACGCACCGCCGTGAGGTCGCGCACCTCGGCCAGCGCCACGAGGCGCTCGTCGGACGGGTTCTCG
The DNA here is from genome assembly GCA_024330185.1 of Candidatus Siliceabacter maunaloa. Taxonomy (GTDB): domain Bacteria; phylum Actinomycetota; class Thermoleophilia; order Solirubrobacterales; family Solirubrobacteraceae; genus Siliceabacter; species Siliceabacter maunaloa. The sequence continues at coordinate 60,783 of JANDLV010000013.1, read as the reverse complement.
CGGGCGGTGGCGTGGAAAAGGTGGACGTCCTCGACCGCGGGCAGCCGCTCGAGATCGAAGTTGGCCAGGCGCCAGAGATGAAGGCGTCGCGCGATCATCGGGTGCAGCTCACGGGTGACGCGGTCCTCCTCGAAGCCCGCGTCGGCCCGGCGGAAGGTGAAGTAGTGCACGTCGGCGCCGGCCTTGCCGCTCACGGCCACCGTCACGCGCCCCACCGCCGGGGGGAACTGTGCCGCCTCGATGGTCGGGAGGAGCTTGGCGGCCATGGCGTCGGCGTCCGACGGAGGCCCGCTCCAGGAGAGGTAGAAGTCGACGACGGCCTTGGGGCCGGGAGCCTCGGATGCGAGCGCAGCAGCGGCCGCGGCGGCCTCGGGCAGGTCCGGGGCCTCGCCGAGCGTGGCGATCAGCTGGACGGGTGGCCCGTCGGCCGCACCGTAGCGGGCGGTGAGGAACTGCCGTCCTTCGCGGACGTGTGAGCGCACATCCTCGAGCGCACGGATCTTGTAGTAGCGGCGGGTGAGGAGCTCGAGCATGGGCTCGTGGCCCTGGGCCCCGCCGGTCCGCTCCGCCAGCAGCCGGATCAGGGGCTGCGGGCTGTCGACGAGCGCCTCCATGCGCTCGGCGTAGTCGGGGGCCTGCGGATGGGCGGCCAGGAGGCTGACCTGCTCTCGCACCGAGGCGAAGACCTGCTCGCGGGCCTGCTCGATGACGGGCTGGTCGAACAGGCGGAAACGCACGCTGCGGGCCAGCTCGCCCACGACGGGATAGCGCAGCTGCGCGGCCGCGATCAACCGGTCGAGGGTCTCGCGGAACTCGACCCGCAGTGCCTCGGGCAGCGCGTCGGCGTACTCCAGGCGCCGGTCGAGGAGCGCCATCACGGCCGGAACCTGCGACGGCGCCCGCTGGTGGGCGAGGAAGATCCGGTAGACCGCCTCGTCGAGCTCGGGCCCGCGCTCGAGATCGTGCACCCCGTAGCGGGCCAGCGCCCGGGCGAGCCTGGCGCGAAAGGTCTCCGGGAGGCCCTCGCGCTCGACGTCGAGCGAGCGGAGATAGGAGCGGAAGTGCTCGCGCGGGCTGCGGACGCGTTCGCCCTCCTCCTCCTCGAGCTCCTCCCGCTCCGTCGCGGGCCAGTTACGCGACAGCTCGGCCAGGTCGGCGAAGAGCGTGAGGATCTCGAGCTCGCCCTGGAGCACCTCGGGGTCGTCGGGAGGCAGCTCGTCCCGGGCCCGCTCGAACCCGGCCACGAGCCGGCGGGCTTCCTCCACGGTCACGTCGAAGCCCATGATCAGGCTGCGCAGGGCCTGCAGGTGCTCGCGCGCACGCAGGCGGGCGCCGGGCTCGCTGGGGCTCACCAGCGCGTCGAAGGCGATCCGCGGCGCGTCGGGCGCCGCCGCGCCGTCCACGGCCTGGGGCTCCACGCTTAGCAGGGGCGCTCCCGCGTCGACGTGGACGCTGCCCGCGACCAGGACCTCCCGCACCCTCCCGGAGTGCGTGGCCACGATCGTCATCTCCATCTTCATCGCCTCCAGCACCGCGACCGGCGACCCGGCCTCCACCTCGTCGCCGGCGGCCACGTTCACGGCCACGACGAGCGCGGGCGCCGGGGCGCGGATGACGCCCCCCTCGTCCCGGGACACGCGATGGGCCACGCCCTCGACCTCCACGAGATGATCCGGCCCGTCGGTGACGCAGTCGACCCTGAGGGCGTGCCCGGCGATGGTGAGCCGGCGGGCGAAGGGGCGCAGGGGCTCGACCTCCACGGGGATGCTCGCGCCGTCGGCCTCGATCTTGTAGCTGCGCGGGCCCGTCTGGGCGAGCGCCAGCCGGTAGATCTCCCCGCGGTGGCGCAGCTCCACCGTCCGGCCGATCTCCTCCCTGGCCTGAGGCCGGCCGCGGCTGGCCGTGGCATAGAAGCCGCCGCGCTCGAACTGCTGCTCGGCGTCGTAGACGTCGATGGCGGCGGCCAGCACGGCGACGTCGGCGTGGCGCGTCGGGAGGTGGCCGCCCGCGGCGACCAGGCGGTCCAGCCAGCCGGTGTCGACGGTGCCGGCGATCATCTCCGGGCGTTGAAGCAGGTCCAGCAGGAAGGCCTTGTTGGTCGTCCCGCCACGCACGATCACGGTCGTCTCCGTCAGAGCGCGGTAGAGGCGTGCCCTCGCCTCGGAGCGGTCCCGGCCCCAGCCGATGACCTTGGCGACCATCGAGTCGTACTCGATGGGAATGACGTCGCCCACCTCGACGCCGGTCTCGACCCGCACCCCGGGCCCGGAGGGGAGCCTGAGGAGCTCGACGGTCCCGGGGGCGGGGGCGAAGCCCCGCTCGGGATCCTCGGCGTTGAGCCGGGCCTCGATCGCGTGACCCCACGCGGCCGGCGGCTCGCCCTCCAGGCGCCCGCCCAGGGCCACGTGGAGCTGGAGCTTGACGAGGTCGAGGCCCGTGGTCATCTCCGTGACGGGATGCTCGACCTGCAGGCGCGGGTTGACCTCGAGGAAGGAGATGGCCTTCTCGTCGGGCTGATAGAGGAACTCGACGGTGCCGGCGTTGCGGTAGCCCGTCGAACGGGCCAGGTTGACGGCCGCGGCCCGCAGCTCGTCGGACTGCTGCGCGCTGAGGGCCGGCGAGCCCGACTCCTCGATGACCTTCTGATTGCGACGCTGCATCGAGCAGTCCCGCACCCCGGCGGCCCAGACCGCGCCGTGGTGGTCGGCGATGACCTGGACCTCGACATGGTGGGCGCCGGTGACCAGGCGCTCGATGAAGATGGTCGCGTCGGCGAAGGAGCGCTGCGCCTCGGCCTGCGCGCTCTCGAAGGCCGCCGCCAGCTCCTCCTCGCAGGCGGCCATGCGGATGCCCCGTCCCCCGCCCCCGGCCGCGGCCTTGATCATGACCGGATAGCCGATCTCCCGGGCGTGCTCGATGGCGGCGTCCACCGTCTCCACCGGGCCGGCGCTCCAGGCGGCCACCGGCACGCCCGCCTGCTGCGCGAACCCCTTGGCCTGGACCTTGTCGCCCAGGCGGCGCATCACCTCGGGCGGCGGGCCGACGAAGGCCACGCCGATGCGGTCGCACAGCTCTGCGAAGTCGGGGTCCTCGGCGACGAAGCCCCAGCCGACCCAGGCCGCGTCGGCCCCGCTCTCGCGCAGCGCGCGCTCGAGCTCGCCCAGGTCGAGGTAGGGGTTGTCGGTCCCGTCGGCACGGATGACCATGGACTCGTCGGCCTGGCGCACGAACATGGCCCGCCGCTCGGCTTCGGTGTGGAAGGCGATCGTCCGCATCGTGCTGCCGTCCCTGTGGTCGAGCTCGCGCACCGCACGGATCAGGCGTACCGCGGCCTCGCCGCGGTTGACGATCGCCACGCGGGTCATCCCGCCCTCACCTCCCAAAGAGAACGCACCATCCGGTCAGTCAACCAGAGCCGGGGCCGCGCCGTCCTGTGCAGAGCTCGCGCGTTGCGCTTCTGCGCGCGCGGGGACCGTGATGTAGGGTCCGTTCGGTGGCTGATCGAGGCGGCGTGTGGGGGAATCTCCTGGCGCCTCTACGCATGCCCGAGCGGGTGCTGGAGGCGCTCGACGAGCTGGCCGAGTTGCGCGCGATCCGCCTGGAGCTGACCCGCGTGCGCGAGCAGACCGAGCCGCTGGCCGAGCTGCTCCCCGCCTTGGAGCGCCTGAACGAGGATCTCGGGTCGCGGCTGGACGCCCTGCACGAGGCCCTCGCGCCGGTCGACGAGCGCCTGGCCACGATCGAGCGCACGACTGGGGGGCTCGCCACTGAGTTCGGGGCTCTCCACGAGACCCTCCGCGGGGTCCAGGAGGACATCAAGCGCATGTCCGGCCTGCGGGGAGAGCGCGGAGTGGCCGAGCGCGCCCGCGACCGCATCGTCGGCGGCAAGGAATGATCGAGGCGCGATGAGCCGCCGTCGGGTGGTCATCACGGGCGTCGGGGCGGTCACGCCTCTGGGCGTCGGCGCGGACGGCAGCCTGAAGCGCTGGGTCGCCGGCGAGTCGGGCATCGAGGACGGCCTGGGTCGCTGTGACGAGTTCGCCGCGACCGACTTCCTCTCCAAGAAGGAGGCCCGGCGAGCCGATCGGTTCACCCAGCTCTCGATCGCCGCCGCGCAGGAGGCGCTCACCCAGGCGGGCTTCGAGGACGGTCCGACGATCGATCCAGAGCGCGTCGGCTGCATCATCGCCACCGGAGTCGGCGGGATCGCCACCGTCGAAGCCGGTCAGGACGTCCTGCGCGAGAAGGGCGCGGGGAGGGTCTCCCCGGCGCTCGTGCCGATGATGATGCCCAACGCGAGCGCGGGCACGCTGGCGCTGCGCTACGGGTTGAGGGGCCCGTCCCACAGCGTGGCCTCGGCGTGCGCGGCCGGCGCGGACGCGATCGGCGCGGCCGCGCGCCTGATCCGCACGGGTGAGGCCGACGCCGTCGTGACCGGCGGGGCCGAAGCGGGCCTGACCCCGCTCGCGCGGGCGGCGTTCGACAACATGGGCGCGCTGTCGCCGTCGGGCATCTCCCGTCCCTTCGACGCACGCCGCGACGGCTTCGTGATGGGCGAGGGGGCCGGCGTCCTGGTGCTCGAGGATGCGCAGACCGCTGCGAAGCGCGGCCAGGCCGAGCTCGGCGAGGTGATCGGCTTCGGTGCCACCTCGGACGCACACCACATCACGGCGCCCCAGCCGGAGGGGAGCGGCGCGGCCCGGGCGATAGAGCGGGCGCTCGAGGATGCGGGCATCGGGCCCGATGACCTGGACTACGTCAACGCCCACGGCACCTCGACGCCACTCAACGATCGCGCGGAGACGATGGCGATCGTGAAGGCGCTCGGAGAGGCGGCCAAGCGGGTTCCGGTGTCGTCGACCAAGTCGGTGACCGGCCATGTCCTGGGCGCGGCCGGCGCGATCGAGGCGATCCTCACCCTGCTGGCCCTCCGCGAGGGCGTGACGCCGCCGACGGTCGGCTGGGAGGAGCGGGAGGAGGGGATGGACCTCGACTACGTGCCCCGGGCACGCCCGCTCAGGGCGAAGAAGGCCGACGGAGCGGTCGCGATCTCCAACGCCTTCGGATTCGGGGGTCACAACGCCGTGGTGTGCCTTCGCGCCTCATGACGGGGCGCCCGTGCGTCCTGCTGATCGGCGAGGGGCGGCTGGCGGATGCCACGGAGCGTGCCCTGGGGGCTGGGGGAGCGCAGGTCCGCCGGCTGAGCGAGCCGGGCGACGAAGAGGTCCGCGCCGCCCTGACCGACCCCGTCGATCGGGTCGTCGTGGCCTCGCGCCTCGATCACCTGGCGCTGCGCCTCGCGCTGGTCGTCGCGCACATCCGGCCCGACCTCCCGGCGCTCGTGACGATCTTCGACCGGGGAGTCGCGGCGCACCTGCGCTGCAGGGCGGACAGCGTGCACGTCCTCTCCATGGCCGACGTCGTCGCGCCGGCCTTCGCGGGGCCCTGCCTGGATCCCGGCCTGCTTTCCGTGGTCCGCGGCGCCGACGGCGCCGACGGCGTCAGGGCGATCGACGACGAGCCGCAGCACATCGCGCAGACGTGGTCCACGCCAAGACGTCGGCGCAGGGTCGCCACCGGACTGAGGGGACTGGTGCGCCCGTTCGACTCCAGCGCCCAGATCCTGGTGGCCGGCCTCCTCGGCGTCCTCGGCGTACTGGTCCTGGAGACCGTGGTGACGATGGCCGCAGCCGGTCTCTCGGTCGTCGACGCCCTCTATTCCATCGCCAAGGTGACGGTGACCGTGGGGCCGAGTGCTGCGGCGGACGAGGGCGCGGACTGGTTCAAGCTCTTCTCGACCGTGGCGATCCTGTTCACGCTCGGGTTCACCGCGGTGCTGACGGCCGGCCTGGTCAACAGGCTCCTCGACCCGCGCCTGACCGGGATCGTCGGTCGCTCGGCCGTCCCCCGCCGCGACCATGTGATCGTCGTCGGCCTAGGGCAGGTTGGTCTGCGTCTCTGCGGGCTCCTGCGTGACCTCGGGATCCCCGTGGTCGCCGTCGAGCTGGACCGCGAGGCCAAGAACGTCACCCGGGCGAAGGAGCAGCGGGTGCCGGTCGTGGTCGCGAACGGAAGCGACCAGCAGGTACTGCGGCGTCTGTCCATCGACGGCGCGCGCGCGGTCGCGGCGGTCACCTCGGACGAGGTCGAGAACATCGCCATCGTCGTCGCGGCGGAGGGCCTGCGCGGCGACGACCTGAACCTCACCCTTCGGGCGGGAGACGGAGACAACACGAGCGAGACGCGCTCGCTGTTCCACCTCGGCGTTGTCCGCGACGTCTACCGCATCGCTGGAACCGCACTGGCGGCGTCGGCCTTGGGCTACGAGGCTCATGAGGCGTTTCCCTACGAGGGCGCGCTCTACCTCGTCGACCGCAGCGGCGCCATCCACCCGTTCGAGTCGGCGGAACGATCGACTGCGCGGGCCGATGGGGCCCGCGAGTAGGCGCCGCCCACTGTGCGAGCATCCGCACCGACGTGGCGATAACGCTCACCCAACTGACGAGCTTCCTCGCGGTGGTACGCGGGGGTTCGATCACTGCGGCGGCCGACGCGCTGGTCGTCACGCAGCCGTCGGTCTCGGCGGCGCTGGCGGCGCTGAACCGGGAGGTCGGCGAGGAACTGCTCGAGCGCTCTGGCCGCAGCGTGCGGCTCAGCGCCGCCGGCGAGGCGTTCGCCCCGTACGCGGCTGACGTCATCGGCCTGCTCGCGGAGGGGCGCGATGCCGCCCGCGAGGCCGCGGCGGGAGCTGAGCGGCGCCTGCGGATCATCGCGGTCACGACGGCGGCCGAGTCGTTCGTGCCGCCGCTGATGAAGGCGTTCGCGGAGCGCCGCCGCGAGCTCGAGCTGGTGCTCGAGGTCGGCAACAGCACCGCTGTGCTGGAAGCGGTGCTCGACCATCGAGCCGACGTGGCGATCACCGGCCAGCCGCCCACCGAGGGGCGGCTCGAGGCGCTGCCGCTGATGGACAACGAGATCGTGCTGGTCACCGCGCCTGATGATCCGCTCGCTCGCTGCGAGCCGATGTCCGCACAGCGGCTCGGCGACCGGACGTGGCTGCTGCGCGAGGAGACCTCCGGCACGCGGGCCCTCAACGAGCGATTCATCGCCGCCGCGGGGCTCGAGCCGCGGACGCTGACCCTGGGTTCCAACGGCGCGATCAAGCAGGCCGCGCGCGCGGGGCTCGGCGTCTCGCTCATCTCCCGCGCCACGGTGCAGGTCGAGCTGGAGTCGGGGTGGCTGGGCATGATCCCGCTGATCCAGCCTCCGGCCACGCGCCGCTGGTGGGTGCTGTGCTCCGCGGTCGGCCCCGTCCGCCCGGCCGTGGCCGAGTTCATGGCGTTCGCTCCCAGCGCCGTCCCCGGTAACGCCTGAGTCGGGTCAGGCCGCCTCCGTCACCACGGCGGTACCTTCGACGTGCACCACCGGCAGGCCGAGGGCCCGCGCCTTGCTGGGCAGGTCGAGGTGCATCCAGCGTGACAGGCGCGAAGGCAGGGTGGAGATGATGATGTCGTCGTAGTCGCCGTCATGGACCGCGTCCTGGATCGCCATGAGCGGATCGGCGTCGCCGACATGGCCGTCGACCGGGCCGTCCGCTGCCTCCGCGAGCAGCGGAAGCGCCAGTTGGAGGTTCTCCTGCGCGGCGTCCCGTCCGCTGACCTCTGGGTCGACGATGCGATGCATGCCGCGAGGTGTGGCGGGCACGACGAGGTGAAACGTCGCGGGGCTGCGCTGTGCACGCTCGCGGACGGCGGCCAGCAGCTTCGGCGTGGCGGCGGTCCGGTTGGCCACGACGAGAACGCGGGTCATGCGCTCGCCGCCTCGACCGCCGCCACGTCGCAACTGGCGCCGTCCTGCGTCCAGCAGCGCACGATGTCGCGCATCGAGAGGATGCCCACGACCTCCGAGCCGTCCATGACGATCACGTGGCGGAAGCCGCCGCGGGTCATCTCCTCGGCGGCCCGCTCCAGTGACCAGTCGGCCACCGCGTAGACGAGCAGGGTCGACAGATGGTCGCGCACCAGCTCCTCGTCGACGTCCTGCCCGAGCCCGGTGGAGGTGAGCAGGTCGCGCTCGGTGATGATCCCGGCGCCGGGTTGATCGGTGTCGAGGACCACGGCGGCGCCCACGCCGCGCTCGTGCATCCGGCGGGCGGCCTCGCGCAATGTGTGATCGGGGCCCACCGTGACCACGATCTCGTTCATGCCGTCGCGTACGAGCATGGACACAGTCATAACCGCGTGGCGCGGGTCGAGCCATCGCTTGTATCATTTGATACATAGCAATGGTCTATGGGTCTTTGTCGCTTCCTTACACCTTGGCTGCCTGCGCCACGCTCGCATCCTCGGGCACCTTGTCGTTGCGCGTGCCCTCGCCGCCGAGCGAGACGGCTGCCCGGGCGGTGACGAGGTGGTAGAGGATCAGGACCTGGACGAGGGCCAGCGACTCCGAGCGACGGAGCTCGGTGCCGACCGTGAACTCGCCCAGGCGCTCGGAGCGCAGGTGGCTGGCGAAGTGCATCCTGTCCCAGATCGCCTCCTCGATCTCGGACCCGCGTGCGGGATCGATGTCCCCCGGGACCCACAGCGAGTGCTCGTGCGGGCGCTCGGTGAGGCTCAGGCCGCCGTTGTCGTCGACGAACGGCGAGAGGTCCGGGTGGGTCAGCCCCTCGCGCAGCCCGATCTTCGCGTCGAGGTGCGCCTGGTCCGAGCGATCGCCGGGCTGGAAGGAGACGACGAGGTCGGCGCGGCGCTGCTGCGGGCGGATGAACACCTCGGAGTCGGGCTCGCGGCGGTCGAGCTCCTCGAGCACCTGGTCGGTGGTGTAGCCGCGCCGTGAGCAGTCGCGCTGGACCTTCCACTGGCGGCGCAGGTCCTCCGGCGGCGCCAGGAACACGCGCACGTCGAAGCAGTCGCACAGGGCCTCGGTGTGGTAGCCGAGCAGCCCCTCGATCACCGTGAACTGCTTGGGCTTGACGTAGACCGGAGCGCCGAAGGTGCCGTCCTTGTGCTGGTAGACGGGCTTGAGGATCGCCCGGCCCTCCTGCAGGTGACGGAAGTCCTGCTCCATGATGTCCATGTAGTTGCACTCGGGGTGCAGCGGGGTGATCTGGCGCTCCGCGCGCTGCTTGCGGTCGTAGCGGTGATAGTCGTCGCACGCCACGTGGGTGACGTGCTCCTCGCCGAGCAGCCGGACCAGGCCGCGGGTGATCGTGGTCTTGCCGGCGGCGGAGTCTCCGACGACGCCGAGGATGATGGGTCGGGGCATGTGGGTCTCCTAGCTACCGGTTGGGACGGACTGCCCGTTGGGGTGCGCTTCGGCCTCGGAAGCCTCTCCCTCGGAGTCCTCCCTCGCGGGATCTGTCTCGCCCTCGTCGAACACCTCGTCGAAGTGCGAGCTGGCCCGGATGTCCTCCTCGGCGATGGTCTCGAGCTCTTCACGGGAGAGCTTGCCATCCTCCCGGTCGAAGAGGCGATTGGCCTGGCGCATGCGCGCACGATCCAGGGCGTTGCGGATCGACCGGCCGTTGGAGAAGCGCGGTCGCTGCTTGCGCAGCTCCACGTACTCCCCGAACGCCTCCTCGGCCTCCTCGGTGAAGCGATAGTCCTGCTGGTGGAGCATCCTGCGCGCGATCTCCGCCAGCTCCTCGATCGAGAAGTCGGGGAAGTGCACGTGCTGGGCCACGCGCGAGCCCATGCCGGGATTGGCGCTGAAGAACGGCTCCATGCGCTCGCGGTAGCCCGCCAGGACCACCACGAGCTTGTCGCGATCGTTCTCCATCGCCTGCAGGAGGATCTCGATGGCCTCCGTCCCGTAGTCGCGCTCGTTCTCCGGCTTGTGAAGGTAGTAGGCCTCGTCGATGAACAGCACGCCGCCGTGGGCCTGCTTGATGGCCTCGTGGGTCTTGGGGGCGGTGTGTCCGACGTACTCGCCGACCAGGTCCTCGCGGGTCACCGCGACGAGGTGGCCCTTCTGGAGGTAGCCGAGCCGGTGCAGGATCTGCCCCATCCTCAGCGCCACCGTGGTCTTCCCCGTGCCCGGGCTGCCGGTGAAGCTCATGTGCAGCGTCGGCCGGTCGGCGCACAGACCCGCCTCGCGACGCAGCTGGTCGACCTGCAGCAGCGCCGCGAGCTCACGGATTCGGGCCTTTACCGTCTGCAGGCCGACGAGCTCGCGGTCGAGCTCGGCCACGACCTCGAGAACCTCCTCGCGGCTCGCCGGTCCAGGCGGTTCGCCCAGCTCCTCGTCCTCCTCCTCGGGGTCCAGCGGCCGCCCGTGGGTGTCCAGTCGCGACTTGCCGGTCAGGCGGTTCCTGCCGGTGCTCACAGAGGGCTTCCGTCCGGCCCGGCCCCGTTGTGGCTCCCGGTCTGGCCGTAGCGCCGGCCGGCCGGGTCCTCCTGCGCGTAGGGATGCAGCTGGTAGTCGATCGTGCGGTCATGGGTCTCCCGGCGCTCGAGCCGGAACCCGGGCTCGTCGCTGGGACGCTGCACGATGATGGAGAGCATGCTGGACTGGCGGCCCAGCGAAGCGTCGTAGCACACGACCTTGACGTAGCGCTCGGGCAGCCCCTCGCGCGCCTGACGGATGTGGTCCATGACCTCCTCGGAGTCATCCTCCGCGAGGTCGAAGAAGGGCTGGTCCCACATGTCCCAGAACGCGTTGCGCGGGTGGGGGTCGTCGGTGTGCTCGACCATGATGGCCCAGCCGTTGCGCAGCGCGTAGCGCATCTGCGCCTCGAGCTGCTCGTCGGTGAGGTCGGGGAGGAACGAGAACGTTCCCTGGGTGATGCGCATGGAAAGCCTCCGCGTCAGGCCGACGTCGTCGTCGGGGTGGGGGTCGAGTCGGGGGTGTCGGTCGATTCGAACTCGAAGGTGACGTCCTTCCACACCTCGAGCGCGGAGCTGAGCTCCTTCGAGCGCTTCCCTGCCTGCTTGAGGATGTCGGGGCCTTCCTCGAAGTAGTCGCGGCCCTCGTTGCGCGCCTGGATGATCGCCTCGACGGCCACGCGGTTGGCGGTGGCCCCGGCGGCGATGCCCATGGGATGGCCGATCGTGCCGCCGCCGAACTGAAGGACAGTGTCCTCGCCCAGGTAGTGCAGGAGCTGGTGCATCTGGCCGGCGTGGATGCCTCCCGAGGCCACCGGGAACATCCCAGGCAGCGATGCCCAGTCCTGGTCGAAGTAGATGCCGGTCTCGGGGTTGGCCGGGTTGTAGCGCTCGCGACACACGTCGTAGTAGCCCTTGGTCGCGTTGGGATCGCCCTCGAGCTTGCCCACCACCGTGCCGGCGTGGATGTGGTCGACGCCCAGCATGCGACACCACTTCGCGATGACGCGGAAGTTCACGCCGTGGTTCTTCTGGCGCGTGTAGGTCGCGTGCCCGGCGCGGTGCAGGTGCAGGATCATGCCGTTGGCGCGGGCCCACTTGGACATGGACTGCATGGCCGCATAGCCGACCGTCAGGTCCTGCATGATGATGATCGAGCCGACCTCCTTGGCGAACTCGGCGCGCTCGTACATCCCCTCCATGTCGGGCGCCGTGACGTTGAGGTAGTGGCCCTTGACCTCGCCCGTCACCGCCGAGGCGCGGTTCACGGCCTCCATGGCGTGGATGTAGCGGTCGCGCCAGCGCATGAAGGGCTGGGAGTTGATGTTCTCGTCGTCCTTGGTGAAGTCCAGGCCGCCACGCAGCGCCTCGTACACCACGCGGCCGTAGTTCTTGGCCGACAGCCCGAGCTTGGGCTTGGTCGTGGCGCCCAGCAGCGGGCGGCCGAACTTGTCGAGGTACTCGCGCTCCATGACGATGCCGTGCGGCGGGCCCTGAAAGGTCTTGAGGTAGTGGGGCGGGATGCGCATGTCCTCCAGGCGCAGGGCCTTGAGCGCCTTGAAGCCGAAGACGTTGCCGATGATCGACGACGTCATGTTGGGGATCGAGCCCTCCTCGAAGAGGTCGATGTCGTAGGCGATCTTGGCGATGTACTGGTCGGTTTCGCCCACCTGCTCGACCGAGTAGGCCTTTGCCTGGTAGTGCTCGTGCGGCGTCAGGCGGTCGGTCCAGACGACCGTCCACGTGGCCGTGGAGGACTCCCCGGCCACGGCCGCCGCCGCCTCGATCGGATCGACGCCCGGCTGGGGCGTGATCCGGAACGCCGCGAGCACGTCGGTGTCCTTTGGTTCGTAGTCGGCGTCCCAGTAGCCCATCTCGGCGTACGGCGTGACGCCCGCGTCCCATCGGTCCTTCTGATCAGTAGCCATGGTACCTACCCTAATCCTCCGTAGTTACAGGTTGCAAGCGAGATTTCTTCGCTTTCGTATAGAGTTCTACTTCTGCTTCGGGGGTCACCAGTGCCACCCCCGGCGCGCTGATCGTCGCCGCCGGGACGGCGTCGATCACCGATTCCTGCGCGCACGCGTCCACGTCGTCCTGCAGGCCGACCTCCGCGAGAGCTCGGGCATCCTCGCTGTCGCTCAGCGCGGTGATGGGCTCGCGGTAGCGTGCGGCCACGCACTCGGCGGTACGGGTGGCGTCGGTCCGCGGCCCGGGCAGACCAAGGGCGATGCGCCCGGCGACGTAGACGTCCTCGAGTCCCACGCGACCATGCGTCCCCGCGCAGACGAGCTGGACGTCGTCCTCTGCCGCGAGCGCCGCCGTCACCGCGTCGAGGTTGAGCAGGGCGCCCACCAGGACACGCTCGGCCACGCCCGCGGCGGCGACGAGCGCAGGGGCACCGTTGGTGGTGGCGAGGATCAGCTCCTCCCCGCGCGGATGGTGGAAGCCCCCGGGAGAGTTGCCCAGGTCGAAGTCCTCTGGAGGGACCAGGTCCTGCTCACCGGCGAGCACACGCCCCGGCGCCCGCAGCTCGCGCGCCCGCTCGAGCGACTCCGCGCACAGCACCCGCGCGTAGCCGGAGGCCAGAGCCTGCACGATCGAGGAGCTGGCCCGCAGGACGTCGATGACCACCGCGACGGCTGCCGGGCGCACCTCGGCGCGCGTGAAGGCGACGTCGATCACGCGGCGGGTGCCACTGCGTGCTCACTCGCCGGCTGGTGGTGTCCGTGCCGCGCCGCGCCGTTGGCCTGCGCGAGCTCGAGGTAGCTGGCCTGGGCCGCGGCCACGTTGGCGGACTGTCCACGCCACCGCTCCAGTGGCGTCGCCTGCAGCGCGCGGCCGTAGGAGAAGCTCAGCTCCCAGGGCTGGCCGCCGATGGCGTTCATCGCGGCCAGGTGGGCCGTCGCGTCCTCGTCGCTCTGGCCGCCCGACAGGAACGTGATGCCGGGGACCGCCGGGGGTACGACGCGGCGCAGGCAGAGCAGCGTCCGGGCCGCGACCTCCTGAACGTCGGCCTGGTGCCCGCAGTCCTTGCCGGAGAGCACCATGTTGGGCTTGAGGATGATCCCCTCGAGTGCGACGCCCTGATCTACCAGCGCCGCGAACACGACGCGCAACGTGCGCTGGGTGACGTCGTCGCAGGTGTCGATCGTGTGGTCGCCATCCATGAGGACCTCGGGCTCCACGATCGGCGTGATGCCGGCCTCCTGGCAGAGGGCGGCGTAACGCGCCAGCGCGTGGGCGTTGACGTCGATGCAGCGGCTGGTGGGCAGACCGTCGCCGATGGCGATGACGGCGCGCCACTTGGCGAAGCGCGCGCCGAGCGCGTGATACTCCTCCAAGCGCTCGCGCAGCCCGTCCAGCCCCTCGGTGACCTTCTCGTCCGGCGAACCGGCGAGCGGCTTGGCCCCGGTGTCGACCTTGATCCCGGGGATGATCCCCTGGGCGTTGAGCAGCTCGGGGAAGGGCGTGCCGTCGCTGGCGCTCTGGCGTATCGTCTCGTCGTAGAGGATCGCACCGCTGATGTGGCCCTCTGCGCCCGCCGTGGTGAACATCAGCTCGCGGAAGGCGCGGCGGTCCTCTTCGGTGGGCCGTGCGTCGAGCACGGGCGCGAGACGCTTGTCCATGGTGCCGTTGCTCTCGTCGGCCGCGAGGATGCCCTTGCCCTCGGCCACCATGGCCCGGGCGGTCGCCTCTGTCGGTCCTGGCTGAGTCGTAGTCATTGCTGCGCTGCTCCTTCCACGATGCGCTGGACCCCGTCCGGCGCGATGACGATCGATTCTGTGTGCTGCTGGCCGCCGGCGAGCCACGGCCGGCGCAGCAGCCCGCCGCCGCTGACCCCGGTGGCGACGAACAGCGCCGGCCCGCTCACGAGCTCCTCGAGCCCGAGCACGCACTCGGTGTCGATGCCGGCCTCGGCCAGCGCCTGGACCTCCTCGTCGAGCTGGGGAGCGGGGCGACCCTGCATGCCGCCGCCCATGGCGGCGACGGCGCACGCGGTCATGACGCCCTCGGGCGTGCCGCCGACGCCCATCAGCATGTCGGCGCCTCCGTCGGGCAGCAACGCGGCGAGCGCGCCGGCCACGTCGCCCGCCGGGGGGGTGGAGACCGCCGCGCCGGCCGCGCGCAGTCGGGCGATCAGCGTCTCGTGGCGCGGCTTGTCGAGGACCACCACGGTGAGCTCTTCGACGGGCCGGCCGAGCGCTTGCGCGATGGCGCTCAGGTTCTCCTCCGGCGTGGCGCGCAGGTCGATCGCCTCGCGGGCCGCCGGCCCCACCACGATCTTGTCCATGTAGAGGGCGGGCCCGGGCGACCACATCGAGCCGCTGCGGGCCATGGCGATGGTCGTCAGCGCGCCCGGCAGGCCCGCCGCGCACAGGTCGGTGCACTCCAGTGGGTCGACGGCGATGTCGAACTCCGGCCCGTCGCCGTCGCCGACCTGCTCGCCGTTGTGCAGCATCGGCGCCTCGTCCTTCTCGCCCTCGCCGATGATCACCGTACCCCGGCCGGGCGCGCCGGCCAGGCTCGCGCGCATCGCCGCTGTGGCCGCCTCGTCGGCGGCCTTGCCGTCCCCGCGACCGATCCAATGCCAGCAGGCCAGCGCGCCCGCCTGGGTCGCCGCCAGGGCCGGACGTGTTGTTAGAGAGCTGGGTGCCATGGTGGCCATGGGAGAGAGAACGTACCCTGTTTTGGGCGGCTGACAACGCAACGATGCGAGGTCCCGTATGGAGGCGCCTCATCGAGGCGGGAGGGTGATCGTACCGACGTCACGAGGCGGTTGGGGGTTTCCCTTGCACGGGCGGGCCGCCGAGGACGAGGGTCGACGAGCAGGAGCACCGCCACGCCGGCGGTCAGCAGCGCGAAGCCCCGGGCCAGCGTCGCGCACGTCGACCAGCATCACGCAGCATCACGCCAGCGAGGCGCCTCTGCTCGACCGGGCGTGCGCACCGCCCGGAGAACGGGGCCTCAGGGCCGCACGAACGTGTCCGGGTCGGGGCCGATGCGCGTACCGCCGTCCAGCTCCTCGATCTCGGCCATCTCGCTCTCGCTGAGGTGGAAGTCGAAGATGTCGAAGTTCTCCTCGATGCGCTGCGGCGCCACCGACTTGGGGAACACGACGTTGCCAAGCTGCAGGTGCCAGCGGATGACGACCTGCCCGCTGGTCTTGCCGTGGCCCCCGGCGATCCGTGTGAGGACCGGGTCGTCGAGCACCTGGCCCTGGGCCAGAGGGCTCCACGCCTCGGTGACTATGCCCAGCTCGTCGTGCTCGCGACGTAGCCCGGCCTGTTGGAAGAGGGGATGCAGCTCGATCTGGTTGACCGCCGGCGTCACGCCGGTCTCGTCGATCAGCCGCTCGAGGTGGGGCTGGTTGAAGTTCGAGACGCCGATCGCGCGCGCCAGCCCCTTCTCCTGGGCCTCGATCAAGGCCCGCCAGGTTTCGACGTAGCGGTCCTGCGAGGGGACCGGCCAGTGGATCAGATAGAGGTCGACGTAGCCGGTCTCCAGCCGATCGAGGCTGGCGTCGAGCGCCTTTGGCGCCTGCTGGTGGCCATGGTCGTCGTTGAAGCACTTGGTGGTGATGAAGACGTCGCTGCGCTCCAGCCCGGCCGCGTGGACGCCCTGGGCGACCTGGGCCTCGTTGCCATAAGCACTTGCGGTGTCGATGTGGCGGTAGCCCGCTTGGAGCGCGCGCAGGACGGCCTCGGTGGTCTCCTCGGGCGGCACCTGGAAGACGCCGAAGCCGAGCTGGGGGATCTCTGTGTCGCCGCGGAGGCTGACCTGCGGGACCGGGGTGGTCGAAGAGCTCATGACCACGCGGTTCCCGCTGACCGGCAGCCCAAACGAGGGGTGGGAGCTCGACCCGGCCGGGGGCCCCACGCTCCCGCCTTGCCATCATGCGCGCCCATGCCCACCGGCGAACGCGATCTCACGCAGGCTGCCCGCGCCCTGGCCACGCGCCTGCCCGAGCCGCTCGCACCCCTGGCCTCCATCGCCTACAACCTGCGCTGGGGGTGGACGCCGGGCGGCCCGGAGCTGTTCGAGTCGCTGGCCCCCTATCGCTGGGAGCTGTCCAGCCACAACCCCGTGCGGATGCTCCAGGAGCTGTCGGCGCCCACTCTTGAGCGGGCGGCGCAGGACGGGGACGTGCTGCGCCGGGCGGCCGAGATCCAGCAGACCATCGACGCCGACCTCGCGCGCCCCGACGCCGACGCGCCGAGCGTTGCCTACTTCTGCGCGGAGTTCGGGGTGCACCGCTCCGTGCCGGTGTACTCGGGCGGCCTGGGCGGGCTGGCCGGCGACCACCTCAAGGAGGCCTCCGACCGGGCGCTCCCGCTCGTGGCCGTGGGCCTCATGTACAACCAGGGCTACTTCCGCCAGCGGCTGGATGCCAGTGGCTGGCAGCACGAGTACTGGGTGCCCACCGATCCACCGCTGCTGCCGACGGCGCTGGTGCGCGACGAGCAGGAGCGCCCGATCACCGTCAAGGTCCCGATCCACGGCGAGGACGTCGTCGCGCAGATCTGGCGCGTGCAGGTCGGTCGCGTGCCCCTCTTCCTCCTGGACACCGACCGCTCGGACAACAGCCGCCTCGCCCGGTGGATCTGCTCCCAGCTCTATGTCGCCGACCCCGAGACCCGCCTGGCCCAGTACGCGCTGCTGGGCATCGGCGGGGTACGGGCGCTGCGGGTCATGGGGATCGAGCCCGACACAGTCCACCTCAACGAGGGCCACGCCGCCCTCGCCACCCTCGAGCGGGCCCGGCCGGCCATCGAGGCCGGCCGCTCGCTGGACGACGCGCTGGCCCAGGCGCGCGACGGCACGGTGTTCACGACCCACACGCCCGTTCCAGCGGGCAACGACGCCTACCCCGGCCAGCAGGTCTGTGATGCGCTGGGCGGCTTCGCCCGGGAGGCCGGCGTGGACCCGTGGCGCATCGTGGAGCTCGGCCGTACGCACCAGCACGACGTCCACGAGCCCTTCGGCGTCACCCAGTTCGCACTGCGCACCAGTCGCGCGGCCAACGGGGTGGCGCTGCGCCACGGCGAGGTGGCGCGCGAGATGTGGCACGCGCTGTGGGCCGACCGCGCCGTCGAGGACGTTCCCATCGGCCACGTCACCAACGGGGTGCACCTGCCGAGCTGGGTCGGTCGCGCCATGGCGCGCCTCTTCGACCGCCACCTTGGCGAGGGTTGGGCCCGGCGTGCTGCCGACCCGGCCACCTGGGCCGCCGTGGACGACATCCCCGACGAGGAGCTGTGGGCGGTGCGCAACGAGCAGCGCTGCGTCCTCGTGGACTTCGTGCGCGACCGCTCCACCGCCGACCGTCTGCAGCGCGGCGAGTCGCGCGACTACGTGGAGGCCGCGGCCCGCGCGTTCGACCCCGACGTGCTGACGATCGGCTTCGCGCGGCGCATCGCCACCTACAAGCGCCTGGACCTGCTCATGAAGGACGCCGAGCGCGCGATGGCCCTGATCGACGGCGACCGGCCGATCCAGCTGCTCATCGCGGGCAAGGCCCACCCGCGCGACGACGCGGGCAAGGCGCTGGTGCAGGGCCTGTTCTCCCAGCGCGGGCGCTCGCAGCGCATCGGCCAGCGCATCGCCTTCCTGCACGACTACGACCTGGCGGTGGCGGCCCGCCTGGTGCGCGGTTGCGACATGTGGCTCAACGTGCCCCGGCCGCCCATGGAGGCCTCGGGCACCAGTGGGATGAAGTCGGCGGTCAACGGCGGGCTGCAGCTCTCGGTGCTCGACGGCTGGTGGCCCGAGGCCTACGACGCCCGGGCCGTCAACGGCTGGGCGCTGTCGGGGGAGGCCGACCCCGACCACGCGGCGCAGGACTTCCGCCACGCGGCCGAGCTGTACCGCACGCTGGAGGAGGAGGTCGTGCCGACCTTCTACTCCGGCGAGAACGGGGGGCCACCGCACGCATGGCTGGCCATGGTCAAGGCCTCCATCCGGTCCATCGCGCCGCGCTTCACCGCCGCGCGGATGCTCGACGACTACGTCGAGCGGATGTACCGCAACGGGAACGGGGCATAGGGTGGCCGGCGCCCGGCTCTCCCTGGTCGAGTTCCCCGCTGACGACCCGCAGCGGGCGCGGCGCTTCTGGGAGGGCCTGCTCGAGGAGGATCTCGGCGAGCGCGCCGAGGCCCAGGGCAGCGGGCGCGAGACCCGCGGTGCCCAGCCGACGGTGGGCATCCACGAGCGCGGCGCCGGGCCGGGGGACACGCGGGCGCTGCCCTACTTCGCCGTCGCCGACATGGCCGCGGCGCTGGAGCGTGTCCACGCGCTGGGCGGCGGCGTGATCCACCAGGGGGAGCGGTGGTCGATCTGCCGCGACTCGGAGGGCACGCCGTTCGCCCTCGCCGTCGACCCCGTGAACCCCGTGAAGCCCGCAAGGCAGTAGAGGAGCCGCCCGCATGGAGCGCACGCCGATCACCGCCGAGGGCCTCGCCGCCCTGCGCAGCGAGCTGGCCCGGCTCGAGACGACGGCGCGCCAGGACATGGCGCGCCAGATCGCCACGGCGCGGGCGTTCGGGGACCTCAAGGAGAACGCGGAGTACCACGCGGCCAAGGAGGCCCAGGCCCACCTCGAGACCCGCATCCTCGTGCTGCGCGACAAGCTGGCCAACTCGGAGGTGGTCGAGGCGACCGTCGGCGAAGTGGTCGGCTTCGGCTCCACCGTCGAGGTCGAGGACGAGAAGACCGGCCGGCGCTCCACCTACGAGCTCGTCTCCTCCCTGGACGCCGACGCGACCGCAGGACGCATCTCCTACGACTCGCCCGTCGCCACCGCCCTGCGCGACCACCGCGTCGACGACGTCGCCGTAGTCAGCACGCCCCGCGGGGAGCGCCGGCTGCGGCTGGTCGCCGTGCGGTGAGGCACGCCCCCACCGCCGGGCGGCCCTACTGCGGCTCGGTGGGGAACCCTCCCTGCTCCCAGGCCTCGAATCCGCCGGCCAGCGCGGCGGCGCGGAAGCCGTGCTCGTTGAGGAAGAGCGCCACACGGGCGCTCGAGTTCTCGTTCGGTCAGGTGCAGTAGGTGATGATCTCCGCGCGAGGCGGGATCGCCTCGATGTTGTCCGCCACCTCGTCGGGATGGATCCGCATCGCGCCGACGATCCTGGTGTCGCTGCGCTCGTGGGAGCCGCGGCGCACGTCGAGGGCGACGACCGGGCGGGGGCCCTCGAGCCGGTCGTTGAGCTCCTGCGGGGTGATCCTGATCACGTTGGCCATCCGTCGTCTCCCGTGCTCGCTCGCTGGTCCTCACCCATCCTCTCCGGTGACCGTGCCGCTCAAGCCTGCCGCCGGCGTGCTTCGCCGCGTGGGCGACGGCGCGCCGCCCGCCGAGCGCGCGAACCGCCCAGCGAGCTCGCGGAACCGCTCTACCAGCTCGGGCGGCTCGTGCACCTCGAAGTCGACGCCGAGCATCCCGATGCGCACCGCGAGCCAGTCCAGCGAGTCGTCGCCGGTGCGGTACTCGCAGGACTGCGCATCGAGCTCACGCAGCTCGCCCCACAGGTACGGCGACCGGACGGCGTCGGCCGGGGCGTGCAGCGTGAGGCGGGCCTGGTGGCGCTGGGGCGCGGCGGCCAGGCTCTGCTTCACGTAGGCGGCAGCATCGGCTACCGGAAGCGTGCGCGGCGCGAAGCGCGTGGCTGCGGGCGAGGGGCGCTCGAGGCGGTCGACGCGGAAGGTGCGCCAGTCGCCGCGGTCGCAGTCCCAGGCCACCAGGTACCAGCGCCGACCCAGGTTGACCAGGCTCAGCGGCTCCACGTGACGGCGGCTGCGCGTGTCGTCGCGGCTGGCGTAGGCGAAGCGCAGTCGCTCGCGGTCACGGCAGGCCGTGGCGATCACCGTGAGCGCCTCGGGGTCGACGGTCGGGCCGGTCGCGGCGACCGTCGCGGTGGCCGACTGCAGCGCGTTGACGCGCCGGCGCAGGTGGGAGGGCAGGACCTGCTCCAGCTTCACCAGCGCCCGCACGGCCGTCTCCTCGATCCCGGTGACCGAGGCGCCGGCGGCCGTGCGCAGGCCGACGGCGATGGCCACCGCCTCCCCCTCGTCGAGCAGCAGTGGCGGCATGGCGCCGCCCGCCCGCAGGCGGTAGCCCCCGGCCGGGCCGGTGAGCGCGTCGACGGGATAGCCCAGGTCGCGCAGGCGCTCGATGTCGCGGCGCACGGTGCGCCCCGAGATCTCCAAGCGGTCGGCCAGCTCGCCGCCCGGCCAGTCGCGGCGGCCCTGGAGCAGGGAGAGGAGGGTGAGCAGCCGGCCCGAGGTCCCGTTCATGGTGCGGGAACGATCCCAGGGATTGCGGACGGAAACTGACCTAGATTATTCGTACCGTGCCCAGAGGAGCCGCCGCGATGAGTTCTCGGACTCCGGCCGGTCTCTGGGCCCGAGCACCCTCGACACGAAGGAGATGACCCCTTGACCACCACCCTTGTTCCGAACGACCCGCAGGAGGCGGCCGTGCATGACTTCACCGACGCACCGACCGACGAGCCGGCGATCAGCGTGCGCGGGCTGGTGAAGTCCTTCGGCGAGGTCCGCGCGCTGGACGGCGTGGACCTGGAGGTGCCGCGCGGCGCCGTGCTTGCGCTGCTGGGCCCAAACGGCGCGGGCAAGACGACCGCGGTGCGCGTGCTCACCACGCTGCTGGAGCCCGACGCGGGCACGGCCCGCGTCGTGGGACTCGACGTCGTGCGCGACGCCAGGGCTCTGCGCGAGCGCATCGGCCTGGCCGGCCAGTACGCCGCCGTCGACGAGAACCTCACCGGCCTGGGCAACCTGATCATGGTCGGGCGGCTCTACGGCATGCGCCGCGCCGCCGCCCGCGAGCGCGGGCTGGAGCTGCTGGCCGACTTCGAGCTGATGGACGCCGCCAAGCGCCCGGCCAAGACGTACTCGGGCGGCATGCGCCGGCGGCTGGACCTCGCCGCGGCGCTGGTGGCCAGGCCGCCGGTGCTCTTCCTCGACGAGCCCACGACGGGGTTGGACCCACGCAGCCGGCTCGCGCTGTGGGAGACCATCGAGACCCTGAAGGCCGACGGGACGACGGTCCTGCTGACCACCCAGTACCTCGACGAGGCCGATCGCCTGGCCGACACCATCGCCGTCGTGGATCGCGGCAGCGTGATCGCCCGTGGCACCTCGGACGAGCTCAAGGACCGCCTGGGCGGCGAGCGCCTCGAGGTCCGTCTCGCCGACGCGACGGCCGCGCCGATCGCCGAGCGGGCCCTGGCGCCCATGTCCGAAGAGCCGCCCACCACGCAGGACGGCACGGTGAGCCTCACCGTACGCGGGCGCGACGGGACGATCGTCGAGGCGGTGCGCCGGCTGGACGAGGCGGGCGTCGGCGTGCTCGACCTCGGTCTGCGCCGCCCCACGCTGGACGACGTGTTCCTGTCGCTCACCGGCCACGTGGCCGAGGCGGCCGACGACGAGGAGGAGACCGCATGAGCCGGCTCGTTTCAGACACCCTGGTGCTCTCCGAGCGCAACCTCTCGCGCCTGCGCACCGCCCCCGACCTGCTCATCGCCTTCACGGTGCAGCCGGTGATGTTCGTGCTGCTGTTCGCGTTCGTCTTCGGCGGCGCGATCCAGACGCCGGGCTACGACTACATCGACTTCCTGATCCCCGGGATCATCGTGCAGAACATCGCCTTCGGCGGGTTCGTCACGGCGCTGGGGCTCAACGAGGACGTCACCAAGGGCCTGATCGACCGCTTCCGCACGCTGCCGATGGCCCGCGCCGCGGTGCTGGCCGGGCGCACGCTGGCCGACGTGGTGACCAACCTGCTGTCGCTGCTGATCCTGCTGGCCACCGCTCTGATCATCGGCTTCTCGTTCGACGCGGGCGCCGGGGAGATCGTCGCGGGCATCGGCCTGCTGATGCTCTTCGGCTACGCGTTCTCCTGGGTGTTCGCGCTGCTGGGGCTCATGGTCTCCTCACCGGAGTCGGCCAACTCGCTGGGCTTCCTGGCGGTGTTCCCGCTGACGTTCATCTCGTCGGCCTTCGTGCCGGTGGAGTCGATGCCCGGCGGGCTGGCGTGGTTCGCCGAGATCAACCCGTTCACCATCGTCGTCGACGCGATGCGGGCGCTGTGGCTCGACGCGCCGGCCGGCAACGCCGTCTGGGGCGCCGTCGTCTGGTCGCTGGTGATCATGGCGATCTTCGCGCCGCTGGCCGTGCGCCGCTACCGCCTCGCGGCGGCGAGGTAGTCGCCCGCCGGCTGCGCTCAGCCGTCGAGCCGCGCGCGGAAGCTCTCGGCGCCGACCACCGTCGCTCCGGCGGCGCGGGCGGCGTCGGCGAGCCAGCGGTCCGA
The DNA here is from genome assembly GCA_024330185.1 of Candidatus Siliceabacter maunaloa. Classification (GTDB taxonomy): domain Bacteria; phylum Actinomycetota; class Thermoleophilia; order Solirubrobacterales; family Solirubrobacteraceae; genus Siliceabacter; species Siliceabacter maunaloa. Next base: position 38,127 of record JANDLV010000013.1, on the reverse strand, counting down.
GGTGACCACCCGGATCGTGGCCGGCGTCGCGTCGGCGGCGATGCGGCGCACGATCTCGTCGTCGGCGGCGTTGGCCCGCGCACGGGGTGCGTGGGCGACCTCGACGACGGTGGAGCGGATGGGCGGCGACGGCGGGCGCTCGAAGACGACGCACAGGTCGTCGCCCTCCTGCGCCACCCAGCGCTCGCACAGGTCGACGAGGCGCACCATGGCCGCGTGGCGGTCCTTCCACCAGCCGTCGGGCCGGGTGCCGATCACGTTCATGCCGTCCACCAGCCAGCGCACGCTGATCAGCGTAGATCCGGCGCACAGTGGGGTAGGGGTCGGCCGTGGCCGTGGGCGACGAGCTGGAGACGATCACCTTCTCGTCTCATGGGGAGGAGTGGGTCGAGTTCGGCCCTCCGGGCGCGCGGCGGCGCGTGGGCTTCCACGACTATGCGGCGCTCTACTCGGTGCCGGGCCTCTACGAGCGCGTCTTCTACGAGGAGCTGGGCATGCGCTCGGGCACCGAGGTGGTCGGACTCTTGGGACGGACGCTCGAGGATCTGGGCCTGCGCCCCGCCGACCAGCGGGTCCTGGACCTCGGCGCGGGCAGCGGGCTGGGCGGCGTCGAGCTGCGCGGGCTGGGCGTCGGCCACCTGGTGGGGCTGGACCTCGAGCCGATGGCGCGCGAGGCCGCCGGTCGCGACCACCCCGGGGTCTACGCCGACTTCCGTGTGGGCGACCTGGGCGCCTGGTCGGAAGGCGAGGTCGCGGAGCTGGCCGCCCACCGCTTCACCGCGGTGGTCGCGCTCTCCGCCCTGGGGCCCGGGCATGCACCGCCCCACGTGCTGGACCGCGCGCTGGGGCTGCTGGAGCCCGACGGCCTGTTCGCCTTCGCGGTGACGCCCACGCTGCTGCCCGGCAGCGACGATCCTTCCGGGCAGGCCACCGGCTACCCGGACTTCCTCGACGAGCTGTTGCGCCGCCGGGCCCGGGAGCTGGGTCGCCACGCCTACGTCCACCGCCGGCGCACCGACGGGGCGGATGACCTCGGGGTCGCCCTCGTTGGTCGCCTCCTCTAGCCCTCGTCTAGCTCGTCAAGGGGGTGCGCGCGTGCTCCGCGCCGGGCGCGCCGGGCCGGGACGCCAGCGCGCTCGCGCGCGCCGACTCGCGGCGCAGGACCGCCTGGAGCGCCTCGACCACCGCCGGGTCGAACTGGGAGCCGGCGAAGCGCTGGAGCTCGGCACGCGCCGCCTCGTGCCCGATCGAGCCGCGGTAGGAGCGGTCGCTGGTCATGGCCTCGTAGGCGTCGGCCACCGCGAGGATCCGCGCCTCCAGCCCTATGGCCGTGCCCGACAGCCCCAGCGGGTAGCCCTTGCCGTCCGGCCGCTCGTGATGGGCCGCCACCCAGCCGCGCACGTCCGCGAGGCTCGGGTGCTCGAGGATCTGCGCGCCGAGCTCGGGGTGCCGGCGGATCGTCGCCCACTCCTCCTCCGTGGGCCGGCCCGGCTTGTGCAGGATGGCGTCGGCCACTGCCACCTTCCCGATGTCGTGCAGGATGCCCGCCAGGCGGACGCGCGCGACGCGCTCCTGAGGCAGCCCGAGCTCCTCGGCCATCATCTCCGCGTAGCGGCCGACGGTCTCGGAGTGCCTCGCGCTGCCGCTGAAGCGCAGGTCCAACGCCTCGGCCAGGTCGCGCACGACCGCGACGTAGCGCTCGCCCTCGAGGTCCCCTCCCACGCCCTCGCGGGCGACCATCTCGCGCAGCGCCGGGCTGTGGACGACGCTGCGGTTGCGCCCGGCGGCCTTGGCGCCGTAGAGGGCCGCGTCGCCCGCGCGCAGGAGTGCGCCGGCCGTCTCCCCGTCGACGGGGAACGTCGCGATCCCGAAGCAGATGGTGAGCGGGACGGTCTCCGCGGAGAACTCCCGCTGGAACTGGCAGCGCAGCCGCTCGGCGATGGCCATCCCCTCCGGCGCTTCGGTGTCGGGCAGGATGAGCGTGAACTCCTCGCCGCCGACGCGGGCGACCACATCGATCTGGCGCTTGCCCTCGTCCAGTGTGCGGGCCGTGCGCTGGAGCGCCGCGTCGCCGACGTGGTGGCCGCAGCGGTCGTTGACCTCCTTGAAATGGTCGATGTCGGCGACCAGCACGGTGACGCAGCCCTCGGCGCGCCGGGCGCGCTCCAGCTCCAGGTCGAGCAGGTCACGGAAGCCGCGACGGTTGAGCAGCCCGGTCAGCGGGTCGGTGCGCGCGGCATCGTAGAGCTGCTCGATCAGCACGTCGGTGCGCCCGCGCATCGCGCCGATGAGGATGGCCGCGACCACCAGCGTGCCCATGCCCACCACCCACCATGCCGCGGTGCCGGTGGGCGGGGGCGAGACCGCGAGCAGGGCGGCGTAGGCGACGCCGACGTAGGCGATCTGGGCGATCGTCTCGGGGCGGGTGAAGAAGTAGGAGGCGTAGAGGAAGACCCACAGGTAGAAGAAGACCAGCGGGCTCGGGCTCTCCGCCGAGAAGTAGGCGACGGCGGTGATGAGGCTGGAGCCCCACGCCAGAGCGGGACGCAGGGTCGCCGGGGAGAGACGATCGGCCCGCCAGTACAGCAGGGCCGCGACGACATAGGCGTTGGCGACGACGGCCAGCATCCCCATCGCGTCGAAGGCCTCCGAGCGGGGGAGCACCATCGTCAGCAGCGCGAGCGTGGCCCCCGCGAAGAAGAGGCTCGCCAGCATCTTGGCCATGAGGTCCGTGGCATGGCCGGCGCCGGCGCCCACCCATGCGGGCGCTCGAACGTCTGAGGGTCGCGTCACCACCTCAGTATCGGCGCATTGGGTGGCCGGCCTGAGCGCGACAACGACACACGCGACCCCTTGGGTCTCTCAGGGCAGGGCGAGACGCAGGATCTTGCGCGCGACAGACCCGTACTGGCGCCCCAGGCGGCCGCTGTTGTAGGCCAGGCCGTGGCGCTCGCAGACGGCACGCACCCGCGGGGCGATCCGGGCGTAGCGGCTGCTGGGCAGGTCGGGGAAGAGATGGTGCTCGATCTGGAAGGACAGGTTGCCGGCCAGGAGGTGGAAGAGCGGCGACCCCTCCAGGTTGCACGAGCCCACCATCTGGCGGCGGTACCAGCCGCCGCGCGTCTCGCCCTCCAGTTGCTCCTCGCCGAAGGTCTCGGCGCCGTCGGGGATGTGGCCCATGAAGACGATCGTGTGCACCCACACGCTGCGGATCACGTTGGCGGCCAGCACGCCCAGCGCGACGCGGGGGGCGCGGCGCCCGGCCAGCGCCGGGAAGGCAACGTAGTCCTTGACCACCTGGCGGCCTGCCTTGCGTGCGAAGGCGGCCAGGTCGGTGCGGGCCTGCGCCGCGGTCTTCTCCCCGCGGCGCACCGAGTCGAGCTCCATGTCGTAGAGCGCTATGCCCCACTCGAAGGTCAGAGCCATGCCCACCCCGTAGAGCGGCTGGAGGAGGTGGATCGGGTGCCAGGGCTGCTCGGGGTCGACGCGCATGGCCGAGTAGCCCAGGTCGCGGTCCTTCCCGAGGATGTTGGTGAACGTGTGGTGGCGGAAGTTGTGGGCATGCTTCCACGAGCGCGCGGTGGACACGGCGTCCCATTCCCACGCCGTGGAGTTGATCTGCGGGTCGCGCATCCAGTCCCACTGGCCGTGCATGACGTTGTGGCCGATCTCCATGTTCTCCAGGATCTTGGCCACGGTCAGCAGCGCCACGCCGCCCACGAGGGCGGGCCGGTAGCGGGAGAGGAGCAGCAGCGCGCGCCCGCCGGCCTCCAGGCCGCGCTGGGCGGCGATGACCCGGCGGATGTAGGCGGCATCGGCCGCCCCCAGGTCCGCGCGCACCTCGTGGTAGAGGGCGTCCAGCTCGTCGGCGAGCGCGTCGAGGTCGCCGGTGGGGACGGCGACGGTGAGATCGTCGCGCTCGTCGTCGGTCCGGGTCGTCAGAACGGTCACTGAGGGCTATGCGGGCTGGGAACCGCGGCGGATGCATCCCAGGCTAGGGGCTGACCGCCGCGCGGGGGCAGACCGTCGCGCGGGGGGCCGAGTAGGGTCCGCGCGCCATGCTCGACGTGACCTTCACCGCCTGGGCCGTGACGATCGGAGTGATCCTGGCGCTGCTCGCGCTCGATCTGTTCCAGGCGACGCGCAACCCGCACGCCGTCCAGTTCCGCGAGGCGACCCTCCAGTCGATCTTCTACATCGGCGTGGCCGTGACCTTCGGCGTGGTCTTCGGCTTCATCGCGGGCTGGGACTTCGGGTCGGAGTACTTCGCGGGCTACATCGTCGAGAAGAGCCTGTCGGTCGACAACCTCTTCGTCTTCGTGATCATCATGACCACGTTCGCGGTCCCGGCCGAGTACCAGCAGAAGGTGCTGATCTTCGGGATCGTCACCGCGCTGGTCCTGCGGGTGATCTTCATCCTGCTGGGGGCCACGCTCCTCTCGCTGTTCTCGTTCATGTTCCTGATCTTTGGGCTGCTGCTGCTCTTCACGGCGGTGCAGCTCTTCCGCCACCGCGACGAGGACCCCGACGTGGAGGACAACGGCCTGGTCCGGGTGGCCCGCAAGACCCTCCCGTTCACCGAGGAGTACCAGGGCCAGAAGCTGGTCGCCCGCGTCGACGGGCGGCGCGTGCTCACGCCGCTGTTCCTGGTGCTGATCGCGATCGGCGGCACGGACGTCCTCTTCGCGCTGGACTCCATCCCTGCCGTGTTCGGCGTCACGCAGGAGACCTACATCGTCCTCACGGCCAACGCCTTCGCGCTGCTGGGCCTGCGCGCCCTGTTCTTCCTGGTGTCAGGCCTCCTGGACCGGCTCGTGTACCTCTCCGTCGGCCTTTCGCTCGTGCTCGGCTTCATCGGGATCAAGCTGATCCTGGAGTTCCTGCACACCGACATCGACGAGGGGTTCCCGGAGATCTCCACCGGACTTTCGCTCGTCGTCATCCTGTCGGTCCTGACGGTCACCACGGTGGCCAGCCTGGTCAAGGCGCGTCGCGACCCGGCGGCGCGCGCCCACGCGGGCTCGGTCCGCCGCCCCTCGGCCGCGAGGCGGACGGCCTCCGGCGAGCAGCAGCGGCGCGGCTGAGCCTCCCCGCCCGCATCACGCTGTCGGCGCTCGCGCGTCCCGCCCGCCATCGCTACGGGCCAAGGGCCTCGCAGGTCGCCGACCTGCACGTGCCGGGCGGCGCGGGGCCGTTCCCGGTCACCGTGGTGCTGCACGGCGGCCACTGGCGCACCCGCTACGGCAAGCTCGTCATGCGCCCGCTGGCGCGCGACCTGGCGGACCGGGGGTGGGCGGCGTGGAACCTCGAGTACCGCCGTCTGGGCACCGGGCGGCGCGCGGGCGGCGGGTGGCCGGCGACCTTCGAGGACGTCGCCGCGGGGATCGACCATCTCCTGGCCCTCGAGGACGCGCGGCTGGACCTGGCGCGCGTCGTCGGCGTCGGCCACTCAGCGGGGGGCCAGCTCGCGCTGTGGGCCGCCGCGCGGCCCGGCCTGCCCGTCGGGGCGCCGGGGGCGGCCCCCCGCGTGAGCCTGCGCGCCGTGGTGGCGCTGGCCGCGGTGTCCGACCTCGAGCGCGCCGGGACGGTCGCGCACGAGCTGCTGGGCGGCACCCCGGCAGCGGTGCCCGAGCGCTTCGCCCAGGCCGACCCGGTGCGTCGCGTGGGGCTGGGCGTCCCGGCGTTCCTCGTCCACTGCGCCGACGACGCCACGGTGCCCGTGAAGCGCTCCCGCGCCTACGCCGCCGCCGCGCGTGCGGCGGGGGACGACGTCGAGCTCGTGGAGCCCGCGACCGGCGGGCACCGCGCGCCGATCGACCCGGGCTCCGAGGCGTGGCAGGCCGCGTCGCGGTGGCTGGAGGGGCGCCGGCTCGGCTGAGCGCGAGGATCCGCTTCAGGACAAGACGTCGCGGGAAGTCCGACAGTCCCGACCCGAAGGAGCACCAGATGGCCAACGAACTTAAAGGACGCAAGGTCGCCACCCGGTCCACGACGAGGGGACGACCGTGTGACTTCGCCGGCGGTCGTCCGCTTGCGGCGACCGAAGGCGAAAGCCGGTGTCCGGGCGAGGTGTTGCAGCGCTTCCTCCGCGCCCGGCGCGCGGCTAGCGTGCCGGCACCTCCGCGACGCCTGCTCGGCCCGGAGCGCCGAGCATGCTCCGTTTCGCCATCCGATCCCTCGCCGTCCTGGCAGCGCTCTGCTGCGCGTGGATCGCGTTCGCCGCCGGCGCCCGGGCCCAGAGCGAGGACTCGTTGCGCGAGGGCGTCGGCGAGGACCGCGAGCGGGAGCGGGAGCTGTCGGGCGCCGCGGCGCGGTTGGAGCGCCTGATCGGCGCGGTGCAGCGCGAGGTGACCCTGCTGGAGGGGCGCCTGGCCGAGGCCCGGGAGGAGCTGACTGCCGCGCGGGCCCGCGAGGCCCGCACCGTGGAGCGCCGTGACGCGGCGCGCGAGCGCGCGGCGGCGCTGCGCGAGCGCCTGGACGAGGCGCAGGAGAAGCTGGCGACCATCCTGGACGAGCGCTACCGCAGCCCCGGCCCGGGCCTGGTGACGGTCGTCCTGCGCGCCGACGGCTTCGCCGACCTGCTGGAGACCGTGGAGTTCCTCGGGCGGGTGCAGGCCCAGGATGAGAGCGTGGTCGACGAGGTGCGCACGGCGCGCGCCGAGGCGATCCGCGAGCGGCGCAGGTTCACCCGCCTGGCCGAGCGCCAGCGCAAGGAGACCGCGGCCGTCCAGCGCCGCCGCGACGCGCTGGCCGGCGTTGCCGCGGGCCTGCGCGAGCGCCGCTCCGAGCTGCGCGAGGCCCGTGCTGCGCGCCTGGACGCCCTGCGCAGTGCCCGCGCCGACCGCCGCCGTGGAGAGCGGCGCCTGGAGCGCCTGCTGGAGCGCCGCGAGCGCCAGGCCCGTCAGACCACGGGGCCGGGCGGCCCGTGGGCCATCCCCTACGCCATCGTGCAGTGTGAGTCAGGCGGCGTGAACCACACGCCCAACAGCGCGGGCGCCTCGGGCTACTACCAGTTCCTCCCCGAGACCTGGGCCGGGCTGGGCGGCACCACCAAGCACGCCCACCAGGCGCCCAAGGCGCAGCAGGACCGGCTCGCGGCCAAGCTGTGGGCCGACGGCGCGGGTGCCGACAACTGGGTCTGCGCGGCGCTGGTCGGTCAGAGCTGAACCGCCCTTGCGCCCGTGGCCCCCAGCGGCCACACTGCTGCGGTCACACGACACGGAGCGTCGACGACGCAGGAGGGGTCACATGGGGTTGTTCGACAGCAAGGTGGAGCTTGAGGTGAGCGCGGAGCCCACCGCGCTCTCACCCGGGGACGAGGTACGGGTGCGCTCGGAGCTGCGCGGACCCGACAAGAAGACCCGCAGCGCGCGGGTGCGCTTGGTCTACGTCAACTCGTACAGGTACGAGGAAGCCGACTACGACGCCAACGGCGTCCGCCAGACGCACACCCGCAACGAGGAGATCGTGGTGGCCGAGGAGCCGCTCTCGGCCCCCGGCGGCCACGGCGGGCCCGCCGCCGGCTTGTCCGAGACCGTGCTGCATGTGCCCTCCGACGCGCCGCCCAGCGTCGAGGACGCCGTGGAGTGGATGGTCAAGGCCACGATCGACCGCAAGGCCGCGCGCGACGTCAACGAGGAGGTCCCCTTGACCGTGGCCTCGGCGCCCGACGCCCACGCCGGCTGGGCCGAGGGTTCGGGCACGCACCCCAGCGAGGCCCGCATGGACATCGAGCTCGATCGACGCGTGCTGCGCCCGGGCGAACGCGTCATCGGCTCCGTGGCCGTGACCGCCAACGAGGACCTCGAGGGTCGCGCCCTGCGCGCGCGCCTGCGCGGTCGGCGCAGCGACCAGGACGGCGAGGGGGTCACCTACGACGGCCCGGTCCAGGACCTGGCCGAGCCTGCCGCTCTGAGCGCGGGGGCAACGCAGTCGTTCGCGTTCGCGCTCAACGTGCCCATTGACGCGCGGGCCAGCTTCCAGACCGCCAACAACCGCCTCAACTGGTACGTGGAGGTCTTCCTCGACCGCAGGATGCGCAGCAACCCGACCGGGTGCCTGGAGATAGTGGTCCACCGGCCCGCGTAGGCGGGCCCCACAGCGGACGGGCGCATTCGGTCAGGATGAGGGGATGCCCCCCACGCCCCCCACGCGCAGCGTCAAGATCGGCGAAGACGAGCGGACAGGGTGGTCCTCGGACCGCCCTCGCCGCAGCGGCGGGCCTGAGCGACCTGCCGACATGTCGGTCCGTGGTCGCGTGCTGCGCCCCTCCGACCGGCTGCGCTACTCGCCGGGGAGCCTGGTCTACGTGGTCAGCGCTTCCAAGGTCGAGCGCGACCGTCTGGTCGAGCGCGTCGTCGAGGACAAGCCCGCTGTGCTCTCGGCCGATCGCGTGCGCAAGCTGTTGGCCGGCCGGGTGGCCGAGTCCGAACTCGAGGAACGCGCAGGCCAGCTTCTGGACGCCGCGGTGCTCAAGCGCCTGCAGACCGGACACGGCGTGGTGCTGGCCGCCGACGGCCTGGACGGCGCCGAGCGCGATCGCGTCATGCGCCTGGCCGCGGGGCTGCGCCGCCCGCGCCACCTGATCCTGGTGGAGACCGCCCGCGACCAGGTCGCCGAGGACGACCTTCCCGCGCTCAACGACCTGCGGCGCATCCTGGACTCCGGCGGCATGGGCGCCGAAGGATTCCACACCGCGCTGCGCCTGGGTGGCGGCGCCGTCGGCGAGGTCAAGCGCCTGGTGTTCCGCGCCGAGCAGCGCGACGACGACTGACCGGCGCCGGCGCCGGCGTGGAGCACAGCGGCCACCTGCTCATCACCTGCCCCGACGGGCCGGGGATCGTCGCGGCGGTGTCGGAGCTCCTGTTTCGCCACGGCGCGAACATCGTGCAGTCCGACCAGTACTCGACCGACCCCGAGGGCGGCACGTTCTTCATGCGCATGGCCTTCCGCCTGGAGGGGCTGGACCTGTCCTTGGACGAGCTCGCGCGCGCCTTCGCCGACGAGGTGGCCGCGCGCTTCGCGATGGACTGGCGCCTGCACGACGCCGCGGAGCCCAAGCGGGTGGCGGTCATGGTCTCGCGCGAGGACCACTGCCTCTTGGACCTGCTGTGGCGCTGGCGGCGCGGCGAGCTGGACATGGACGTCGGGCTGGTCGTCTCCAACCACACCGATCTGGCCGAGACGGTCACGGCGTTGGGGATCCCGTTCGAGCACGTCCCTGTGACGGCCGACACGAAGGTCGGCGCCGAGGCGCGCCAGCTCGAGCTGCTGGCCGGGCGGTTCGACCTCGTGGTCCTGGCCCGCTACATGCAGATCCTCTCGGGCGGCTTCCTCGACGCGCTCGGCGCCCCGGCCATCAACATCCACCACAGCTTCCTGCCCGCCTTCGCCGGCGCGGCGCCCTACCAGCGCGCGCGCGAGCGCGGTGTGAAGCTGATCGGGGCCACGGCGCACTACGTGACCGAGCTGCTCGACGCCGGGCCGATCATCGAGCAGGACGTCATCCGTGTCACCCACCGCGACGACGTCGAGGCGCTCGAGCGCCTGGGGCGCGACATCGAGCGCTCGGTGCTGTCCCGTGCCGTGCGCTGGCACTGCGAGGACCGGGTGCTGCGCCACGGCGAGCGCACCGTGGTGTTCTGAGCCACGCCGCGTGCCGACACGACCCTCGGTCGTCGAGCAGCGCGTGTCAACTCTGTGCAGCGAGCCCAACTGGCCGCGTTGCGACGTCATGCTCGGGAGCTCACCTGGAGTGTCGAAAGGCTCGAGGCTGCCGTCGAGGTCTGGAGGTAGCCGCTCGCCGGCTACAAGTCGACCACCGTGAGGTCGGCGCGGCGGGCCGCGAGCGCCTCGGTGAGGATCCGGCGGTGGCAGGTCGCGGGGTCGGCCTCCAGGCACAATAGTGCGGTGGCGGGACCGTCGTCCAGCTCGGCCGCCAGCGCGTCGAGCTCGCCGGCGGCGGTCTGCTCGACGTGGACGGCGAAGCCGCGGGCGCCCTCGGCCACGCGGCCGTTCTTGTAGAGCCAGCGCAGGTCGGGCGGCGTGCCCAGGGCACGGCGGTGCTCGTAGGCGATCCCGTGGTCGGCCAGTCGCTGCGCGAGCCGGGTCTTGGACAGTCCCGGCCTGCGCGACTGGGGCCGGTAGCGCACGTCGAGCAGCCGCCGCACCCCGGCGGCCTCGAGCTCGGCCACCAGCGCCTCGGCGCGCAGGCGCTCGTAGCCGATTGTCCACAGCGTTGGCATGGGCGGCGCGTCAGGCGGCGCGACCGCGCCAGCGTACGCGGACGGTCAGCGCGGGGTCACCGCCGTGATGTTCCCACAGTGGCCCCGGGTGCTGGCCACCGCACCTACGCGTCGGAGGGCGACCGCGAACAGGCAGTTACGTTTCGGGGTCATGGCCGAGGTCGGCGCACGTCCCAGGGTCCCTGCCGCCAGGCGCGCGGCGCTGCGCGCGGCGCGGGCGTTCTTCACGCCGCTGTTGCCCGACGACTACCTCGAGCTCATCAACCCACTGTGGTCCACGCGCGAGCTGCGCGGGCGCATCGAGCGCGTCGACCGCGAGACGGCCGATGCGGTGACAATCACCATCCGCCCCGGCTTCGAGTGGGTGGGCCACGCGCCCGGCCAGTACCTGCGCATCGGGGTGGCGGTCGACGGCGTGCACCACTGGCGCGCCTACTCGATCACCTCTGATCCCGGCCGGCCGGACGGCTTCATCTCCATCACGCCCAAGCTCCTGGACAGCGGCGTCGTCTCGCCCTTCCTGGTGAAGGCCGCGCGGCCCGGCGCCATCGTGCGTCTGGGCGGGGTGGAGGGCACCTTCACGCTGCCCGATCCGCTGCCGCCCCGCGTGCTCTTCATCAGCGCGGGCAGCGGCATCACGCCGATCATGAGCATGCTGCGCTGCCTGGAGCGCCGCCGCGGGCTGGACGACGTCGTGCACCTCCACTCTGCGCGCACCCCGCAGGACGTCATCTTCGCCACCCGGTTGCGCGGGATCGCGCAGAGCCATCCGGGGATGGTCCTGCACGAGCGCCACACCGACCGCCATCCCCGGTTCACGCCGGCCGACCTGGAGGAGCTCTGCCCCGACTGGCGCGAGCGCGCGACGTTCGCCTCGGGCCCGGGCGATCTGCTCGACGCGCTGGTCGACCACTGGGGGGCCGAGGGCGACCCCCAGCGGCTGTACATGGAGCGCTTCCAGCCGGTCATCAGCGGCGACGACGCCGGCGGCGGCGCGGGCGGTACCGTGCGCTTCCTGCGCAGTGACCTGCAGGCCATCGCCGACGGCGGCACGCCCATCCTGGTCGCTGGCGAGGAGGTGGGCGCGGTCCTGCCCTTCGGCTGCCGCATGGGCATCTGCCACACCTGCGTCGGGCGCCTGTGCAGCGGGAGGATCCGCGATCTGCGCACCGGCGAGGTCGCCGGAACCGAGGGCGAGGTCGTGCGCACCTGCGTCAACGCCCCCGAGGGCGACGTCGTCATCGATCTGTGACCCCACCCTGCCACCGCCCTCACCCGCCGGGCGCCCGCGTTCGCAGGAACTCCGCGGCCACATCCGCGGCCTCTCGGTCGCGGAGATCGACCTCGGCGTTCATCTCGCGCATGACGCTGGTGGTCAGACGGGCGTTCAGCGCGTCGAGGGTCTCGACCAGGCGCGGGCCGTTGTCCCTCAGCACCTTCTGGCTGATCACCGGGGCGACGCGCTGGCTGGCGAACAGCCCGCGGGGGTCCTCCAGGATCACGTAGTCGCCCTCGGCCAGTCGACCGTCCGTGGTGAAGACGGCGGCGGCGTCGACCTGCCCGTCGTCCAGTGCGTCGTACTGAAGGCCGATGCCCATGGCGTCGATCCGTAGATCCTCCACACCGTAGACCTCCTCCAGGCCCTCCAGCCCCTCGAAGCGGCTGGCGAACTCCGGCGGCGCGCCGATGGTCACCTCGCCGCGCAGGCGGGCCAGGTCGCCCAGCGCGAGCACGTCCTCACGCTGCGCGGTCGCGGGGAGGACGGCGACGGCGTTCTGGTCGGAGAACGGGGTCTGGGCCAGCAGCGTGAAGCCGTTGCGCTCCTCGAGCTCCTTGGCCAGCTGGTAGGCGGCCTCGTCCTCGTCCGGGCGCTCGGTGACCCCGGCGACCTCGCTCAGCAGCACCCCGACGTACTCCGGGTAGAGGTCGATGCCCCCGCCGACCAGCGCCTGGTGGACGATCTCCGAGCTGCCGATGTCGCGCTTGAGCTCCACGCGGAAGCCCTCGGCGCGCAGCGCCTGGGCGTACAGCTCGCCCAGGAGGTACTGCTCGGTGAAGTTCTTGGTGCCGATGCGGATCGGCTCGCCACGGGCCTCCTGGACGCTCGGGGTGGCCTGCGGGTCCCCGCCGCCGCAGCCGTTGAGCGCCAGCATCAGCGCGGCCAGCGTGACCAGCGCACGCCCCGCCGGCGCGGCGAACGGGCGGCCCCTCACCGGCCCGCCACCCCCGCGGGCGCCCGGGCGGCCGTGTGCTGGATGGCGGGCGCGAGGGTGAACGAGAAGGTGCTGCCCCGGCCCGGGGCGGTGTCCACCCAGATGCGTCCCCCGTGGCTCTCCACGATGCGCTCGCAGACGGCCAGCCCGATGCCGGTGCCCGCGTAGTGCTCCTCGCCGTTGAGGCGCTGGAAGGGCTCGAAGATCCGCCCGGCGTGGGCAGGGTCCATCCCGATCCCGTTGTCGCGCACCCACAGGCGCCACCAGGAGCCTTCGCGCTGGGCGCCGATGGTCACCTCCGGCGCGCGGCCGTCGACGAACTTCACCGCGTTGCCCACCAGGTTCGCCACGACGCGCGTCAGCCCCGCCGCGTCGGCCAGCACCACGGGAAGGGTGCCCTCGATCTCCACGCGGGCGCCAGCCGTCTCGATCGCGCCGGCCAGGCTCTCCAGCGCGTGCTCGACCACCGTCCCGGCCGGCACGGCCTCGAGGCTGGGCTGCTCGCGGCCCGCGCGCGAGTAGTCGAGGAGGTCGCGGATGAGCGTGCGGGCCTGCCCCGTCGCGCCACGGATGCCGTCGACCAGCTCGAGGCCCTCGCCCAGTTCCTTGGCATGGCGGCGCTCGAGCAACTCGGCGTACATCGCCACTGTTACAAGCGGCGCCTGCAGATCGTGCGAGGTCACCGAGGCGAACTGCTCCAGCTCCCGGTTGGAGCGCGTCAGCTCGGCGTTGGAGTGCTCGAGCTGCTCGGTGCGCGCGGCCAGCTCCGCGCGGTTGACCTGCAGGCGGTCGGCCATCTCGTTGAACGAGCGCGCGAGGTCGCCCAACTCGTCCTCGCGCTGCGCGGGCACGCGCGTGGAGAGGTCACCCCCGGCCAGGCGGCCTGTGGCCCGGGCGACCTCGCGTACCGGGCGCACGACAGAGCGCCCGAGGTAGACGGCCACCCCGGCGGCGACCACGAGCACGAGGCCCAGCCCGCCGACCCCGAAGCCGATGGCCAGCGTCGAGGCACGGTCGGCGCGCCGGGCGTTGTCGCGCACGACCTCGCGCTTGAGCGTGGCGAGCTCGTCCAGGGCGCCATCGATTCCCGCGAGGCGCACCCGCCCCTCGTTGCTGATCACCACGTTGCGCGCCGACGCCGGGTCGTCGCGCGCGAGGGTGATGAGGGGAAGCGCCCACAGGGCCACGTAGTCCTCGATGCGGGTCTCGAGGTCGGCCAGCGTGCGGCGTTGGCGCGGCTCGCCGGACGCCAGGCCGTCCAGGCGGCGAAGCTGGCGCGGGTAGCGGTCCAATGCCCCCTCAGCCGGCTCCAGGAAGCGCTCGCGCCTGCTGGCCACGAAGCCGCGCAGGCCGTTCTCGATCCGCACCAGCGAGCCCTGCAGCCTGCTGGCGGTGATCAGGGCCTCCTGGGAGCGGAAGGCCTCGCGCGCGGCGCCGCGCTGACTTGCCACGGTGACGATGAGCAGGCCGAGGGTCGTGCCCAGCAGCACGGCCACCGTCGCGCTGAGCAGCAGCACCCGTGCCGTGATCCGTTCTCTGAGGGTCCGCCGCAACGTCTCTGTCAGCCTTCCGCGCCCGAGCACTGTATCCGGCGCGCCGCAGAGGTGTGGGAATCCGTATTGCGTGACACCGTGTCGAGGTCCACGCTGCGGTGATGCGGGCCACCGTGCTCATCGTCGACGACCACCGGACCTTCCGCGCCAACGCCCGCGCGTTGCTGGAGGCCGACGGCTTCGAGGTGGTCGGCGAGGCACCCGACGGGGACGCCGCCGTGGCGGCCGAGCGTGAGCTGCGCCCCGACCTCGTGTTGCTGGACGTGCGCCTGCCCGACACCGACGGCTTCTCCATCGCGCAGCTCATGGCCGCTCAGCCGGACGGTCCCGCGATCGTGATCACGTCGAGCTCCGACGATCCGCTGTACCCCGACCGTGCACGGCGCAGCGGCGCGCGGGGCTTCGTGGCCAAGCACGACCTGTGGGGCCCGGCGCTGGGCGAGCTGCTCGCCTGAGCGCAACGCCTCTCGCTCTCCGCGCGTCCCGTCCCTCCGCGTGGGAGGCTTGCGCCGTGCGCGTGGTCATCGCCGACGACTCGGTCCTCCTGCGCGAGGGGCTGGTCCGGATCCTGGAGGACGCCGGCTTCGACGTGGCCGCCCAGGCCGGGGACGGGGAGGACCTGCTGCGCAAGGTCCGTGCGCACCACCCCGAGGTCGTCGTGACCGACATCCGGATGCCGCCCACGCAGACCGACGAGGGCCTGCGCGCGGCCGAGGCCATCCGCCGCGACCACCCGGGCGTGGGGGTGCTGGTGCTGTCCCAGTACGTCGACCAGCAGTATGCGATGGAGCTGCTGGGCGCAAGCGCCGAGGGGGTGGGCTACCTGCTCAAGGACCGCGTGGCCGACGTCGAGCGCTTCGTCGAGGCGGTGCGTCGCGTGGCCGACGGCGGCTCGGTCCTCGACCCGGAGGTGGTCGCCCAGCTCGTGGGCCGCTCGCGCGGGGACGGCCCCCTGACCCGGTTGACCCCGCGCGAGCGCGAGGTGCTGGGCCACATGGCCGAAGGGCGGACCAACCAG
Source organism: Candidatus Siliceabacter maunaloa (assembly GCA_024330185.1). Classification (GTDB taxonomy): domain Bacteria; phylum Actinomycetota; class Thermoleophilia; order Solirubrobacterales; family Solirubrobacteraceae; genus Siliceabacter; species Siliceabacter maunaloa. The sequence goes on along the minus strand of JANDLV010000013.1, from coordinate 23,099 downwards.
GCCATCGCCGGGGAGCTGGTGGTCACCGAGCGCGCCGTGGAGAAGCACGTCACGGGGATCTTCGCGAAGCTCGACCTCGCCCCCACGCAGGACGCCCACCGCCGGGTCATGGCCGTGCTCGCCTTCCTGCGCGGCTGAGCGCGCTGTCCCGCACTCCGGGGGTGTGGCCAGCCGTACCCCCGGACACCTGCTGGCCCCCCGTTACGGGCATTTGCAGCGTGGGAAGGTTCCCGCAGCCGCAACGAGGGCCACGGAAAGAGCTCATGACCACGACAACCACCACCACCGATCTTTTTCTCCCGGTCGGCGAGGACACAGTGGCGGGAAGCGTGAAGGCGGTTGCGCCGCTGGGGGCGCTGATGATGATGGATGCCGTACCGAGGTGCACGCCGGCTGTGCGCGGGGTCGAGAGGGGCCCCGCGCACCGACGGCGCCACGGAGTGCGGACGACGGTCACGGACTAAGCGACAGACACGCCGGCAGGGAAGCCGGGCGGCACGGACGCCGGACGAGGCCCTCCTCCAGGAGGGCTCTCGTGCGTCAGGGATGGGTTGTGCGCCGCCGGCGCAGCCCGTGCGCCAGGCCGACGCCGGCCAGGCCGAGCGCGCCGTAGCCCACCAGCAGCGGCGTGCCTGCACCGTCAAGGGCGCCGTCGGTGAGCACGGCGTGTCCCATGCCCAGGCCCAGCGCCAGGGTGGCGAGGTAGGCGTGCACGATGCGCCAGGTCGTGCGAGCCATGGGCAGCCGGGCGCGCAGTGCGCCCAGGGCGACCACGCCCAGGAGCGCCAGGAGCGCGATGAGGGCCATCCGCGCACGGGTGGGGCCGTCCGGCGACATGGCGAACAGCGTGTCGTCGACCTCCACGGCGAACAGCGCACCGACGTGGACGAGGACGAGTCCCAGCGTCACCGCGCCGAGCGTCTGGTGGGCGCGCAGCCGTCGCCGCCCGGTGGCCCATGTTGCCAGCAGGGGCTGGAGCGCCAGGGCCGCGACGGCCAGCGCGCCCGCGGCCGTGGAGACAAGCAGCGCGGTGGGCTGAGCCCGCATGTAGGGGTCGGTCAGCGCGAGCGCGATCGGACCCGCGGCCAGCAGGACGACGGCTGTCGCGAACAGGAGGGGACCCGGACCGCCCCGCGCCGCCCGGTCGAGGCTCGCTGGGCCCCGCCCGCGGGAGCCGTAGCGCTCGCGCTCGATCATCGGTCCTCGGCCAGGGTGAGGTTCACCACCGCCTTCTCGTCGTCGAGGTCCACGACACGGCGGACGAACACCGTTTCGTAGCGGTCGCCGTCGTAGCCGACGTGGATGTTGGGCTCGCCGAACTGGGGGATCGTCGGGTCGGTCTCGAGGCTGAACACACCGTCGGGACCGGTGAGGACGGTCGCGCGGTTGTCGCGCTCGGTGCCCGTCTGCGTGGCCAGCCACACCCGGACGGGGATGCCCTCCAGCGCCCGGCATCCACCGGCCGAGCGCACCCGCCCGGTGATCACGAAGCCGTCGCCCAGGTCATCGAGCTCGGGCGCCCCGGGGATGTAGTTGTTGTCGCCGCCGGCGTTGCTGGCGGTCGCCTCGCAGTTGCGTGGCGCAGGCTCGGGCGACTGCGCGGCCGCTGGGTCCTCGTCGGCCGATCGCGGCGGAGCGAGCGCGTCGACGACCGGGGCCAGCTCACCCTCACCGGCGGCGAAGCCGACGTTCTCGGCGTCACTGCCGGACGGATCGCTGGTGGCCAGCAGGACGGCGACGCCCACGGTGATCAGCGTCAGCGTGGCACGCAGGACCCAGGGGTGTCGGGGCTCGTCGTGCTTCGGCACAGTCATGCCGTGAGGCCTACCCGCTCACCGCGGCACGAGACTGTGGGGACGCTCGTGGCACAGGCTGCGAGGAGGCCGTCCAGCACCTCGGGCAGGCGGCGGCGCAGGAAGAAGTGACCCTCGTCGGGGGCCAACGCCGCGTGGCAGCGCGGCAGGCCGATGGCGAGCTGGAGCGCGTGCTCGACGGGCACCAGACGGTCGCGCATGCCGTGCCAGAGCTGGACCGGTACCTCGATCCCGGCGAGATCGAACCCCCAGGGACGGCAGCCGATCAGGTAGTCCTCGGCCAGCGCGGGCGCGGTCGCCTGCGCGCAGGCCAGCACCGAGCGGGCGGAGGCGGCGGCGGCCCGGGGGTCGGCCAGCGTCCCGCGGTCGGGCCCCGACGCGCCCGCTGCCATGGCGCGCGCGACCAGGCCGGGATGGCGGGCGAGAAGCCTGGCGGCGGTCCGGGCGACCGCGGTGCACGCCTCGGGGTCCGCCGCCAGCGCGCGCAGGGGGAGGCGGTAGCGCAGCGCGGCGCCGCGGGTGGCGTGGGGTGGGCCGAGGGGGGAGGGCGACCCGGTTATGGCGACCGCGGTGATCCGCCGGCCCAGCGCGTGGGCGCAGGCCAGCGCGTAGGGCCCGCCGGCCGAGATGCCCAGGACGGCGAAGTGGTCGAGGCCCAGCCGGTCGGCCAGCGCGTCGACGTCGGGGGCGAGGCTGCGCAAGGTGCGTCCGGGGGCTGGGTCGGAGCCCTCGAAACCCGGCCGGCTGACCGCGATCCAGCGCACGTCCAGGGTGGTCAGCGTCGCGTCCAGCGCCGCGCACCGCCCCAGCGGGACGCCGATGCCCCCGTGCAGCACGACCACCGGACGCCCGTCGGCCGGGCCCGTCGCGGTGAACGCGAGCCGTCGGCCGTCGGACAGAAGCACATGGTCGGTGCCGGTCATGGTGACACGAAGTCCCTGCACAGCGCAGGATCCCGCGTGCGGCCGGCCGGGTTGTCACGAGGCGGTGATCGCGGCCAGGACGGCCTCCAGGGCGGCGGCGAAGGCGGCCGGCGCCTCGAGCATGGGCACGTGCCCAGTGCCGGGGAGGAGCCTCGCATGGATGTCGGGGCGCAGGGCGCGTACAGCCTCCAGGCCGTCGGCGGGGATCACAAGGTCGCGCTCGCCCCATATGAGCCCGGGCGGCGTGGGCAGCCGGGCCAGCAGCGGGCGCAGGTCCGCGGCGGCGACGGCGGCGACGCCTTCGCGCAGGCGCGTGGCCTGCGCCGAGGAGCCGATGATGGTGCGCACGTCGTCGGGATGCATGCGCCCGCCGTCGTGCACGGTGCCCAGGAGCATGAGCGTCCGGGCCAGGGCGTGGTCGACGAACGGGCCGCCGGCCAGGCGGCGGATGGGGACGAGCAGGCTGGCAGTCGCGCCGAGGGCGTCGGCCAGCCAGGCGGGCCGGGGCGTGAGGCCGGCGGGAGCGACGAGCACGAGACGGTCGACGGCGCCGGGGCGGAGATGGGCGAGCGTGAGCGCGACCGCGCCCCCCAGGGAGTGGCCGACGAGCGTAAACGGCGTCGGCACGCCGGCGGCGGCCAGCCCGTCGGCGATCGCGTCGGCCACCGTGTCGAGGGCGAAGCCCGGCCCGGCCGGCGGCGAGTCCCCGAAGCCGGGGACGTCGAGCGCGGTCACCGTGTGGCCGCCCGCCAGCGGCTCGAGCACCCGTCCCCACACCGCGCGCGTGGCGCCCACGCCGTGCATGAGGACCAGCGGCGGTCCGTCGCCCGTCTGCGTGAGCGCGAGCGCGTTCAGCGCGCCGCCTGGATGGCCTGGGCCAGCTCCTCCTTGGTCATCGTGGAGCGGCCCTCGATGTCCAGCGCGCGGGCCTGCTCCTCGAGCTCCTCACGGCTGTTGGCCTCGGCAAGGTGCGCCGCGCTCGTGTCGCCCTCCAGCGCCGACACCTCCTCGGCCTTGCGGTCCACCTGCTCGCGCTGGCGCTCGAGCTGGGCCTCCTCCTGCGCGAGGGACTCCTTGGCCTCGCTCTTGTGCTCCTCCTGGCTGCCCTGGCGATGGAGGTCCTCGTCGCCGAGGAGGTCGCCCGCCGCCTTCTTGACCCGTCCGCTGATCTTGTCTGTGAGGCTCATGTTGCGGGCCTACCCCGCGCCCCCACCGGTCATTCCGCGGCGGGGAAGCGCGAGTCGCAGCTTGCGGACGCGGAGCTGATGCCGCGTTGCGAGCGTGGGGTGTCGTCGACGAAGTCCTGGTAGGGGATCGTCGCCTCGGCCTCTTCGTACACGCACTCGCAGTAGGCCGTGTCCGACTCGACCCCTGCTGTGCAGTCGCCGACGAAGAACCTGCGGTCGAGCTCGGTGTAGTCATCTTCGAACGTCATGGCGATGGCGACGGCGCTGACAGCCATGACGGGCAGAGCCACCGCAGCGGCGACCCAGGAGATGCTGGTCCGCTGCTCGTAGGCCGGTTCGCGCACGACGGCGGTCGAGACGATCATGTCGTGCAGGGCGAGCTTCTCGCGGCGCGCGGCGAACAGCGAGTCGATGAGCCACACGAGCGGGACGATGCTCAGCGAGATCTTGACCACGGCCTCGCGCAAGAGGCTCCAGCCGACGCCATCCGCTTCCCCTCGGGCCGCACGACGCGGATGCCGGCGAGCTGCTTGCCGGGCGTCTGCCCGTTCGTGCGCACCATCCAGACGACGATGCCCACCATCCACAGCGCCATCAGGGGCAGGATCGCGACGAACGCGAGATCCACGCCCAGCGCGAAGAGCCCGTAGGGCACGAGGAAGGCGAGCACGAACAGGAGCGTGGTGTCGACGAGGTGGGCCGCCACGCGTCGCCAGAAGTCCGCACGCTCCTGCTGCGCCGGCTCAGTCTGCCCCCCGGCCACGGTCACCTCGCGAAGTATGCCGTGCGGCGCGTCAGACGGGCGCGGCGCCGGCCTTGGCGCGCCGGGCGGCCTTGGCGCGGCCGGTCTTGTCGAGCTCGACCTTGCGCAGGCGCACGGTGTGGGGCGTGACCTCGGCGCACTCGTCCTCGCGTAGAGCCTCCAGCGCCTGGTCGAGCGAGAGCCGGCGGTGGGGGACCAGGCGGACGAGCACCTCCGCGTTGGACTGGCGGATGTTGTTGAGGTGCTTCTCCTTGGTGGCGTTTACGTCGAGGTCGTCGGCGCGGGCGTTCTCGCCCACGACCATGCCCTCGTAGACCTCCTCGCCGGGGCCGATGAACAGGGTCCCGCGCTCCTGGAGGTTCATCAGCGCGAACTGGGCGGCCATGCCGCGGCGGTCGGCCACCAGCGAGCCCGTGGTGCGGGTGGCGAGCTCTCCGGCCCAGGGCTGCCAGCCGTCGAAGACGTGGTGCAGCAGGCCGGTCCCGCGCGTCTCGGTGAGGAACTCGGTGCGAAAGCCGATCAGGCCGCGCGCGGGCACGCGGTACTCCATGCGCACCCAGCCGGTCCCGTGGTTGATCATCTGCTCGAGCGAGCCCTTGCGCAGCGCGAGGAGCTGGGTGACCACGCCGACGAAGTCCTCAGGCACGTCGATGGAGAGGCGCTCGACCGGCTCGTGGGTGGTGTCGTCGATCTCGCGGGTGAGGACCTGGGGCTGGCCGACGGTCAGCTCGAAGCCCTCGCGGCGCATCAGCTCGACGAGCACCGCGAGCTGCAGCTCGCCGCGGCCCTGGACCTCCCAGAATCCGGCCCCACCCCCCCGGTCGGTGTCGTTGACGCGCAGCGAGACGTTGCCCACCAGCTCCTGGTCCAGGCGGGCGCGCACCTGGCGGGCGGTGAGCCGGTTGCCGTCGCGGCCGGCCAGCGGGGAGGTATTGATGCCGATGGTCACCGAGAGCGAGGGCTCGTCGACGGTGATGACCGGCAGCGGGCGCGGATCGTCGGGGTCGGCCAGCGTCTCGCCGATGGTGACCTCGGCGATGCCGGCCACCGCGATCAGCTCGCCCGGGCCTGCCTCCTGAGCCTCCACGCGGTCCAGGGACTCGGTGACGTAGAGCTCGCCGACCGTGGCCCGCTGCACGCTTCCGTCAGCGCGGCACCAGGCGATCTGCTGGCCGCGGCGGACCGTGCCGTTGCGCACGCGGCACAGCGCGAGGCGCCCGACGTAGGGGCTTGCGTCCAGGTTGGTGACGTGGGCCTGCAGCGGGTGGTCGGGCTCGTACTCGGGCGGTGGGATGTGCTCGACGAGCAGATCGAGCAGCGGTTGCAGGTCGGTGCCCGGGTGGGCGGGATCGAACTCCAGCGAGGCCTGTCCCTCGCGCGCCACGCAGTAGACGATCGGGAACTCGATCTGCTCCTCGTCGGCGTCGAGGTCGAGGAACAGCTCGTAGACCTCGTCGACGACCTCGCTGGTGCGCGCGTCGGGGCGGTCGATCTTGTTGACCACGAGGATCACCGGCAGGCGGCGCTCCAGCGCCTTGCGCAGCACGAAGCGCGTCTGGGGCAGCGGGCCCTCGCTGGCGTCGACGAGCAGCAGCACGCCGTCGACCATGGTCAGCGCGCGCTCGACCTCGCCGCCGAAGTCGGCGTGGCCGGGCGTGTCGACGATGTTGAGCTTCACCCCGCCATAGCGCACGGCGGTGTTCTTGGCCAGGATCGTGATGCCCTTCTCACGCTCGAGGTCCATGGAGTCCAGCACGCGCTCGGCGACCTCCTGGTTGGCCCGGAAGGCGCCCGACTGCCACAGCATGGCGTCGACCAGGGTGGTCTTGCCGTGGTCGACGTGGGCCACGATGCCCACGTTGCGCAGATCCTCCCGGCGGGCGGTCATGCGCGGGCGGCGGGGCGCGACCGGGGGTGGCGGCGGCGCTGGCCGCCGGAGCGGCCCGGGCCGCCGGAGCGCCCCTGGCCGCCAGAGCGCCCGTTGCCGTTGCTGTGCGAGGACGCCGTCGGCGTGGCGAAGCCGGCGCTGGTGAACTCGCGCAGCAGCTCGAGCTCGACGGCGATCTTGCCCATGTCGCGGGCCTGGTCGTCCATCACGAACGTGACCCCGGTGCCGGTTCGCCCGGCGCGCGCGGTGCGCCCGACGCGGTGGACGTAGCCCTCGCGATCCTCCGGGGCGTCGAAGTTCACCACGTGGGTGATGTCGTCGACATCGATGCCGCGCGCGGCCACGTCGGTGGCCACCAGCGTGTCGATGTCGCCGCGGTCGAAGCGCCCCAGCGCGCGCTCGCGCTGGTTCTGGGACTTGTCGCCGTGCATGGCCAGCGCGTGGAGGTTGTGGCGGTCCAGGCGCTTGACCAGGCGGTCGGCGCCGCGCTTGGTGCGCACGAAGACCAGCGTGCGCCCGCGGGCGTCGTCGCGCAGCTCGCGTACCAGGGCGTCGAGCTTGTCGTCGTGGGCCAGACGCACGAAGCGGTGGGCCACCTTGCCCAGCGCCTCGGGCGCGGGGACGTGCTCGTGGGTGCGCGGGTCGCGGGTGTAGGCCGCGGCCAGGCGGCCGACCTCGCCGTCCAGCGTGGCGCTGAACAGCAGCGTCTGGCGGTCGCGGCGCGTCTGCTTGACGATGCGCTCGACGACCGGGCGGAAGCCCATGTCCAGCATGCGGTCGGCCTCGTCGAGGACGAGCAGGCGCACGCGGTCAAGGCGCACGGCGCCGCGCTGGATGAGGTCCTCCAGGCGGCCGGGGGTGGCCACGAGGATGTGCGACTTCGGCGCTTGGCGGGCCTGCTTCTCGATGCCCGCGCCGCCGTAGACGGCGGTGACCGACAGCGCGCGGGCATGGGCCACGTCGCGGATCGCTTCGACGATCTGCGTGGCCAGCTCGCGGGTGGGGGCCAGGATCAGCGCGCTGGGGCGCGGGTCGGTGGCCTCGATGCGGTCGGCGATGGGCACGCCGAAGGCCAGGGTCTTGCCCGAGCCGGTGGGGGACTTGGCCAGCACGTCGCGGCCGGCCAGCACGTCGGGGATGACGAGCGACTGGATGGCGAAGGGCGCGGTGATGCCGCGCTGGTCCAGCGCGCGCAGGGCGGCCTGGGACACGCCGAGCTCGGCGAAGGTGGGGGAAGGCATGAAGCGGACTCCTTGTGAGCGGCACGTCGGTGCGCCGCGGACGATCGGGGAGGATTCGACTGACCCGGATCGCCTCATCGGAGGGCGCTACGGAAGACGGAAGCCTCACGGGCGGCGGAACGCACACCCGTTCGTATGAGGCTAGCAGGGTTTGGTTGCGCGATCACCGACCGTGTCACGGTCCCGGCGTGCGGCGGGCTGCGGGCGTTGCGGCCAGCCGGTGCAGCGGGGTGTCGTCATCGCCGGCCATCGCGAACGTGACCATCTTCTGATCGGGGTGCTGGGCGACCTGCAGGACGACGTGGCTGAGCAGCAGATCGCCGTGGTCGGGGTGGCGCAGGCGCTTGGTGCCCGCGCCGCCGAGGGGCAGCACCTCGTGACGCGACCACCAGGCGCGGGCTTGCGGGCTCGCCCGGTGCAGGCGCTCGATCAGCTCGGAGAACTCCGGGTCGCCGGGGTGGCGGTCGGCTGCGGCGCGAAAGCGCGCCAGCAGCGCGGCCGCCTCGCGCTCCCATTCGACGTAGACCGCGCGGGCGTCGGCGCCTGTGAACATCCACCAGACCATGTTGCGCTCCTCGGGCGCCACGGCGGGCCAGTCGCAGAAGAGGGCGCGGGCGGCACGGTTGGCGGCCAGGACGTCCCAGCAGCGGCCCGTCACGTACGTCGGATGGGGATCGAGTCGCGCGACCAACGCCGCCACGCCATCTGCGAGCCTCTCGGGGCCGGCGTCCGGGTCGGGCGCCACGCCGTGGGCGAGCTCGTGGAGGTGCGCGCGTTCGGCGCCGTCCAGGCGCAGCGCCGTGGCCAGTGCGTCAAGGACCTGGCGGGAGGGCCGCACGTCTCGTCCCTGCTCGAGGAACGTGTAGTACGTCGCCGAGATCGAGGCCAGCATCGCGACCTCCTCCCGGCGCAGGCCGGCGGTCCGCCGGCGCGGTCCACGGGGGAGGCCGACGTCCTCGGGCTGCAGGCGCTCGCGTCGGGCGCGCAGCAGTCCGCCGACGTCCCTGCGCGCCGGTGGTGCCTGGCCGACGGTCACGGTCCGCGCTAGCACCGCCGGTACCACCAACAGCAGCCATCGGATACCAGTCTCACGGCGGGGGATCCTTGTCTACATGCATCTACGAGCACTCGGCCCTCAGGGCCTCACCGTGTCGGCGCTCGGCCTGGGTTGCATGGGCATGTCCCAGGCCTATGGGCCCGCCGACGACACCGAGTCGATCGCGACCATCCACCGCGCGGTCGAGCTGGGCGCCACCTTCATCGACACCGCGATCTCCTACGGCCGCGGCCACAACGAGGAGCTGGTGGGCCGCGCGCTGGCCGGGCGCCGCGACGCGGTCACGCTGGCCACGAAGTTCGGCATCGTCCGGGGGGAGGAGGGCGTGCACCTGGACGCCAGCCCCCAGAACGCGCGGGCCAGTTGCGAGACGTCGCTGCGCCGCCTGGGCGTCGACCACATCGACCTCTACTACCTGCACCGCGTCGATCCCGAGGTGCCGGTGGAGGAGTCCGTCGGGGCGATGGCCGATCTCGTCGCCGCCGGCAAGGTGCGTCACCTCGGGCTCTCGGAGGCCGATGTCGACGCGCTGGAACGGGCGGTCGCCACGCATCCGATCAGCGCGCTGCAGTCCGAGTGGTCGCTGTGGAGCCGCGACCTGGAGGCCGAGATCCTCCCGGCGGCGCGACGCCTGGGCATCGGCCTCGTCGCCCATGGCCCGCTGGGCCAGGGCTTCCTCACCGGGCAGGTGCGCTCGGCCGGGGACTTCGCGGCCGGCGACTTCCGCGCCGGCAACCCGCGCTTCCAGGGCGACAACCTTCGACGCAACCTCGAGCTGGTGGACGAGGTGCGGCGTATGGCCGACGAGAAGGAGGCCGCCCCGGGACAGGTGGCGCTGGCCTGGCTGCTGGCCCAGGGAGAGGACGTCACCGCGATCCCGGGCAGCAAGCACCCGGTCCGCGTCGAGGAGAACGCTGCCGCCGCGATCCTGCGTCTCGACGACGCCGATCTGACGCGGCTGGAGGCGATCTCGCCACACGGGGCCTGGGCCGGCGCGCAGCGCACCCTCGGCGCCTTTGGCGGTGGGGCGAGGAGCCCGTCGCGCCCGTGAGCCTCGGCGAGGTCTGCGCGATCAGGGTCCGAAGCGCAGGTGTGGCCGCGCACTCCCCCGCTGCCGTGGGCCTGCCGAGGCCGAGGTCGAGGTCGGCGCCAGCGCCGGCGCCCGGCCTGCCTACGGCTCGCCGAGATGCACCGTGCCGTCGTCGTCCAGCGTCCAGCCGGGGTTGTGGGCGACCTCCCAGGGATGGCCGTCGAGGTCCAGGAAGACGCCTCCGTAGCCGCCCCAGTCGGTGGGGGCACCCGGGCGGGCGACGGTGGCCCCGGCGGCCCGGGCCTGTTCGAGCACCGCGTCGACTTCGGCGGGCGAGACGACGTTGTGGGCCAGCGTGATCCCGCCCCAGCCGCCGTGGTCGGTGACGCGGCTGTCGGCGGCCAGCTTGTCGCGGCCCCACAGGCCGACGACCATGTCCCCGGCCTGGAAGAAGACCACCTCGTCGGGCACGACCGCCGCGGGCTCCCAGCCCAGCGCCTCGTAGAAGCCACGGGCCCGGGCGAGATCGGCGACGCCGAGGGTGACGAGGCTGAGCCGCTGCTCCATCGCCGGTCGCGGAGCTCAGCCGCTCTGCGCCACGGCCCGCTCGGCCGCGTCGAAGCCAAGCTTGGAGTGGGTGCCGTCGCAGAAGGGCTTGGTGGTCGAGGCGCCGCAGCGGCAGAGGGCGACCTTCGCGCGGCCCGAGACGTCGTACTCGTTGCCGTCGGCGTCGATGATGCGCTCGACGCCCTCCACCACGTAGGGCCCGTTCTCGGTCGCCTTTATCTGTCCGGCCATGTTGGCCTCCCTCGCTCGTTCTCGTGTGTCAGTGCCTGCCCGCTGGCGGCGGCGGCCACGCTCGGAGCTCAGGCCACCGGGCGCAGGTGGCGGCGGGGGCGGTCGCGCAGCTCGCGGATGACGCCCTGGACGAGCGCCTCGTCGTCGCCGCCGCGGCCGTCCACGACGGCGTCGATGCGTGCGCGCTTGCGCTCGATGAGCTGGGCCATGGTCTCGTCGATGGAGTCGGCGGCCAGCAGGTACCAGGCGGTGACCGCGTCGCGCTGGCCAATGCGGTGGCAGCGGTCCTCGGCCTGGTCGTGGGCGGCGGGCGTCCAGTCCAGCTCGAGGAAGGCGACGTTGGACGCGCGGGTCAGCGTGATGCCGTGGCCGGCCACCCGGGGTGAGCACACCAGCAGTTGCGGGCCGTCGTCGCGCTGGAAGGCCTGCACCGTGCGCTCGCGGGCCGGCAGGGGGTCGGCGCCGAGCAGGTGGCCCGCGGTCGGAAAGCGCGCCATGACGTTCTCCTGAACCTCCGTGTGGTGGGCGAAGAGCACCAGTGGCTCGCCGGAGGCCAGGAAGTCCTCGATCCAGCCCAGGCCGGCGGCGAGCTTGCCGCGCGCGGCCAGGCGGCGCAGGATGTTGAGCTGCACCAGGCGCTCGGCCCGCAGCGCGCGCGCCACGCTGACCTCCAGCTCGCCGAGGTCCAGCGGCTGCTTGCGCAGCCAGGCGATCACGTCCTCCTCGGCCAGGCGGTACTCGGCCTCGTTGGCCAGCGCGATGGGCACGACGCTGCGCCGCTTGGCCGGGAGCTGGGGAAGAACCTCGCTCTTGAGGCGGCGCACGAAGCAGTGGCGGCGCAGGTGCCAGTGCAGGCGCGCCTCGTCGCCCACGCCCTCGAAGCGCTTGGCGAAGGCGGTGGCGCCGCCGAAGTCCTCGATGCGGCCGAGGATCCGAAGCTGGCTGACCAGCTCCTCCGCGCGGTTGACCACGGGGGTGCCGGTCAGCGCGAGGCGCAGGCCGTCGCGCGTGACGTGGTCGGCCAGGCGGCGGACGGCGCGGGTGCGCTTGGCGCGTGGGTTCTTGACCAGGTGGGCCTCGTCGACGATCAGGGCCTTTGGCCGACGCAGCGCCAGGCGCTCGCGGCGGGCGTCGACGATCTCGTAGTTGAGGATGACGATGTCCACGGCAGGAACGGCGCCGCCCCGGCCGCTGAGGATCGCGCGGCTGCGGTGGGGCAGCCAGCGTTGCGCCTCCCGCTCCCAGTTGAGCTTGAGGCTGGCCGGACAGACCACGACGGCCGGGAAGGCGGCGTCGGCCTCGAGCGCCGCGAGGGCCTGCACCGTCTTGCCCAGGCCCTGCTCGTCGCCCAGGAAGGTGCGGCGGGCCTCGAGGGCGTAGCGCACGCCGGCGTGCTGGAAGGGGGCGAGCTCACCGCCGAGGCTCGCCGCGATCTCGATCGGCTCGGCGGCCTGGGCCCTCGACGCCGTGATGGCCTGTTGTGCCTCTGCGCTCTCCCGGCGCAGGGCGTCGAGGACCGGCTCGGCCATCGCGGTGACCTCGACTCCGTGGTCGGACAGGAAGCGGTCGAGGGCTTCGGTGACGTAGGGGTCGATGGGGAGGGAGCGCGCCCGGGCGTCGACGCCGGGCAGCTTGGCGAAGGCCGCGCCGGTCTCCGGGTCCCACAGGACGTCCAGGCGCAGGCGGCGGCCGTTGACGCCGTACTCGATGACCAGTGCGGCGGGCGGCGGGTCGGTGTCGACGCGCAGTCGCAGGGCGCAGCCGGTGGCGCGGCCGTCCAGGCGGGCGCCGGGGAGGTCGGTGAGCGCCTCGGCGATCTCGGTGGTCAGCGGGAGGCGCCGGGCGCTGCCGTGCTCGTGGGCCTGCGCGGCCAGCTCGGGTGGCAGCTCCCCACCGCGCGTCTCGCACACGAACCACCCGCGTCCGTCGTGGCGCGCCGTCGTCACGAAGCCCAGCCAGCGGCGCTCCACGCCACCGATCCACCCGCCCACGTCGTCGGCCAGGGTCAGCTCCGGGAAGCGGTCGATCACCGCGGCCACGTGCACCGCGGTCAGCTCGTCGGCGGGAGCCCACCACTCCTTGACGTCCCAGTCGAAGCGCCGCCCGGGGATACCGCGTACCGCGTCGACCATGTCGGCGCGGTAGGGAAAGGCGAACACCACCTCGCGCGCGCCGTCGCGGCCGGTGCGCAGCTCCACGTTGTGACGGGGCGGGGCGAGCTCCACGGCCCCGATCCTGGCAGGCGGACCGGGCGGTCCCCGGGCGGGCGCTGGGAGCTGACATCACCCGGCGGTGCGCAGGAGGCGGCGCAGGCGGTCGAGGAACTCGTGGGGCGCTCGCTCGAGCTGGAGCCAGGTGGTGCGCAGGACGCGCCAGCCGAGGATCTGGAGCTCGGCGTCGCGGACGCGGTCGGACTCGAACATCGCTCGGGTGCCGTGGGTCTCGAAGCCGTCGACCTCGACGATGACCTTGTGTTCGCGCCAGATGGCGTCGGGCTCGATCCGCCCGACTCCCGGCAGGTCGAGCGAGGCATTGAGCGCGGTCGGGAGGGGAAGGTCGGCCTGGCGGCAGAGGTGGACCAGGAGCTCCTCGAGGTCGTTGCGGGTGCGGTGGGTCTCGGGTCGGTGTTCTTCGAGGGCTCGGTTGAGGGCCGGCACGCCGGGGCGGCGTGCGTGGCGGTCCAGCAGCGGTTGCAGAGCGTTGAGGTCGAAGATCCGCAGGATCTCGGCCTGCTCGAGGGCGCGGGCGAGCTGGTGAGGGGGGAGGAGAGCGGCGAGGTCGATCAGCGTGCGCGCCCAGGTCGTGGTGGAGATGGCGTCGATGACCGTGACCTCGTCGGGCGCCAGGACGCTGCGGTGGACACGGATGCCCTTCAGGCCGCGTCCCCTGCCGCCGGGCACCGTGACCTCGTACAGCGAGCCGCTCGCTGGTCGCAGGCCTACCAGTGCCGCCCCATCGCGATGGCTCAGCTTCGCGGCCGGGCCGCACGCCAGGACCGCGGCCATCCACCGGCCCTTCAGCGTCACCACCCGATGGCCGAGGGCGTAGACGCCGGGGTACATCACGTGCAGCCCCCCGATCGCGATGCGCCGGTCGATGGCGTTGGAGCCAAGCCCGATGGCCAGCAGCTGCGACCGGTGGATCATCGCGTGCTGGGCCTCCGCGACCGCCACGATCTGCCGGTTGGCGTTCTGCCCCCGCAGAGCGGGGGTGATTCGCCAAGCGGTGCTCATGACGCCAGCCTGCCGAGCGAAAACGCGCGTGTGACACGTGGTCTGGGACACAACTGCGTCGAAACGCCATCCTCTCTGCACCATGTGCGGGCGCTACACCCTCACCAGCGGTCCCGGCGAGATCGACGATCGCTTCGGCGCGCGGCTGCCGGGCGTGGCTCTGGGGCGCTACAACGTCGCGCCGACCGAGACGATCGCGATCGTCGCGGCGCAGGAGCCCGGCGCGCGCAGCGCCCACGCCGTGCGCTGGGGCATCGAGCCGCCGTGGAGGCGCGGCGGGCCGCTGATCAACGCGCGGTCGGAGACCGTCGCTGGCCGCCACCCCTTCGCCAGGCTGGTGAGCGAGCCCGCGAGCCGCTGCCTGATCCCGGCCGACGGCTTCTACGAGTGGCTGCGCGCGGAGGAGGGCCGCCAACCGCGCCGGCCCTTCCACTTCACCCTCGCCGACCGCGAACCCTTCGTCTTCGCCGGCCTGTGGGACGGGGAGGCCGCCACGATCCTCACCACGGCGCCCAACGAGCTCGTCGCCCGCCTGCACGACCGCATGCCGGTCATCCTCCAAGACCAGGGAGCCGAGAGAGCATGGCTCGAGGACGACCTAATCCCCGAGGAGCTCCCCTCCCTCCTCTCCTCACTCGATGCCGTTCGCATGCGCAGCCGGCCAGCGAGCACGGAGACGAACAAGGCCGGCACCGAGGGCAAGCATCTCCTCGAGCCGCAGGCAACAGACCAGCAACCAACCCTCTTCTGAGCCATGCTCATCCGCGTCTGGTCCGACCCCATATGACCCTTCTGCTACGTCGGCCTCGAGCGGGCCGCGTGGCTTCAGCGCCGGTTCGGCGCGACGATCGAGTGGCTGCCCTTCGACCTGCATCCCGAGTATCCGCCTCAGGGCATCTCCACCGAGGAGCTCGACCGGCGCTACGGCGGCAGAGCCTGGCGCGACCGCATCTACGCCATGTTCGACGCCGCCGGGCTGCCCTACTCACGCGAGATCACCCACGTGCCCAACTCCCGCCGCGCCCAGCAGCTCATCGAGCTGGCCCGCGACCGCGGGCGCCACGACGAACTGCACCACCGGGTGATGGACGCCTACTGGCACCGCGCCCGCGACATCGGCGACCCCGCGGTGCTGCGCGAGGAGGCCGCAGCGGTTGGCCTGGACGCCGGCGAGATCGCCGACGTGCTGGCGGGCGAGCAGTACATCGACCGCCTCGAGGCGCAGACCCGCGCGCTGCACGAGACGGGCGGCGGCGGCGTGCCGGCCTGGGTCATCGACGACCGCGTCCTCGTGCCCGGCGCGCAACCCCACGACGTCTTCGAGCGTGTGATCGAGCGCCTGCGCGGCGAGGACGCCGACGGGTAGCGACCACCGCGCGCCGCGGAGGGCGCACCACCAGTGCCTCGAGAACGGCAGCGGCCCGGCCGGGAGGCGGGGCCGCTGGCAGGGACCGTCCGTCGATGGAGGGCCCTACCCCGCCGCGGGCAGCGCCACTGCCTCCTCGAGGATCTCGAGGGTGATCTCTCCCTCGGGCCCCTCGCCGGCCCGCACGCGGGCGCCGTCGGTCAGGCGGCCGTCGACGATCGCGCGGGTGAGCTCCTTCTCCAGCGTGCGGCGCACGTGGCGCTTGAGCGGGCGGGCGCCGAAGGCCTCGTCGAAGCCCTCGCGGGCCAGCCGCGCGAGCAGGGCCTCGTCGACCTCCAGCTCGATCCCGCGCTCGGCACGAAGGCGGTCGGCCACCTGGCCGATGAGCAGGCCGGCGATCGTGGCCACCTGGGCCTCGGTGAGCGGGCGGAAGGTGACGATCTCGTCGATGCGGTTGAGGAACTCGGGCAGGAAGGCCGACCTGGCCGCTGCCTGCATGCGCTCCTCGTTGGCCTCGCGGTCACCCTCGCCGCCGGCCGTGAACCCGAGGCCACGCCTGGCGGTGCCGGCGCCCAGGTTGGAGGTCATGACGACCACCGTGTTGGTGAAGTCGACCGTGCGGCCCTCGCCGTCGGTCAGGCGCCCGTCGTCCATGAGCTGGAGCAGGACGTTCCAGACCTCCGGGTGGGCCTTCTCGATCTCGTCGAGCAGCACCACGCTGTAGGGACGGCGGCGCACCGGCTCGGTGAGCTGGCCGCCCTCGCCGTAGCCGACGTAGCCGGGCGGCGATCCGATCAGCCGCGCGACCGTGTGCGCCTCGCGGAACTCGGACATGTCGATGCGCACGAGCGACCGCTCGGTGGCGAACAGCCGCTGCGATAGCGCCTTGACCAGCTCGGTCTTGCCCACGCCCGTCGGGCCCAGGAACAGGAAGGTGCCCAGCGGCGAGTCGGCCTCGGCCAGGCCCACGCGGGCGCGGCGGACGGTGTCGCTGACCAGCTCGACGGCCCGCTCCTGACCGACCACGCGACGGTGGAGATCGGCCTCCAACCCGTGCAGGCGCTGGAGCTCGGCGGCGACAAGCTCGCCCACCTGGATCCCGGTGCGCGCGGCGACCACGTGGGCCACCTCGGTCTCGCCGACCTGCGGGCGCGCGACCTCGCCGCCGGCCGCCTCGGCCCGGGCGAGCGCCTTCTTCAGCTCGGCCGCGCGCTCGTAGTCCTCGGCCTCCACGGCGACGTCCATCTGCCGGCGCAGCCCGTCGGCGTCACCGATCGCCGCCGGCGTGCGCAGGCGCACCCGGGCCGCGGCCTGGTCGACCAGGTCTATGGCCTTGTCCGGGAGCTGGTACTCCGTCACGTAGCGGTCAGACAGCTTGGCCGCGGCCAGCAGAGCCTCGTCCGCGATGGCCACGTCGTGGTGGCTCTCGTAACCCTCGCGCAGCCCGCGGAGGATCGCGACGGTCTCCTGCACCGACGGCTCGTCCACGGTCACCGGCGAGAACCGGCGGGCCAGCGCACCGTCACGCTCGATCCTCTTGTACTCGCCGAGCGTGGTGGCGCCGACCATCCGCAGGTCGCCGCGGGCCAGCAGCGGCTTGAGGATGTTGGCGGCGTCCATCGCGCCCTCGGCGTTGCCCGCGCCCAGGATGGTGTGCAGCTCGTCGACGAACAGCAGCACCCTGCCCCCCTCGGAGGCGGTGACCTCCTCGAGCGCCGCCTTCAGCCGCTGCTCGAACTGGCCGCGGTACTGGGCCCCGGCGACCATGCCGGTCAGATCGAGCGCCACGAGGCGGGTGCCGCGAAACGTGGCGGGCACCTCGTCGTCGTGGATGCGCCGGGCCAGGCCCTCGACGATGGCGGTCTTGCCCACGCCGGCCTCGCCGATGAGCACGGCGTTGTTCTTGCGCCGCCGCGCGAGGATCTCGATCGTCTGCTCGATCTCCTCGTCGCGCCCGATGACGGGGTCGATGCGCCCGGCCGCCGCGTCGGCGGTCAGGTCGCGGCCGAACTCGTCGAGCGCAGGGGTCTGGGAGCGCTGCTCGGAGCCCGGTCCCCCCGGCGAGCCCGCCCCGCCCGGCCCGCGCCGCGGCGCCGGCCCGAACGCGCCAGCGGCGTCGGCCTGGTGGAAGAGCTCGGTCGCGCACGGCTCGCACAGCGCCGTGGCGCCGCGCCCGCCGGGCGTCGAGACGATGGCCCGGACGACCGCCGGTCGCTGCCCGCAGTTGGAGCAGGTGGGCGGCGCAGGTGCGTTGAAGTTCTGCGGATCGAACATGGTCCCTCGCTATTGATCTCAGTCGGTAGGGCAGAGATTGTAGTTGCTTGGACAACGATAGGTGATGTCGGCGTCCGACCGCCACACGGTGCTGCTGGCCCAGCGAGGGGCCGGCCTCGGGCGGCGACACGGCGATCGCCGCCGCCGCTGCCGGTTGAGGAGCGGGCTATCCGTTGCGCAGGTTGCCCATGGCGGGGACGCCGCCGGCCCGCTCGAGCATCGCTGCCAGGTGCATGAGGTTGAAGCTCATGATGGCCGTGTTGCGCCTCGTGAAGTCGTTCTCCGGGCCGCCCGAGTCGGGATCCAGGTAGGAGGGGCCCGGCCCGATCGCGCCGATCCATCCCGCGTCGGCCTGGGGCGGGATCGTGTAGCCCAGGTGCTGGAGGCTGTAGAGGATGTTCATGGAGCAGTGCTTGACGCCGTCCTCGTTTCCGGTCAGCAGGCATCCGCCCACGCGGCCGTAGTAGATCGACTGCCCGGCCTTGTTGAGCAGGTGGGAGTTGGCGTAGAGCCGCTCGATGACCCGCTTCATCACCGAGCTGTTGTCCCCCAGCCAGATAGGGCCGCAGAGGACGAGGATGTGCGCGTCCAGGACCTGCTGAAAGAGCTGCGGCCACTCGTCGTTGTCCGCGCCGTGCTCGGTCATGTCGGGCATGACTCCCGTGGCGATGTCGTGGTCCATCGCGCGCAGGACCTCGACACCGACGCCGTGCTCCCGCAGGAGCTCCGCGCTGCGCTCGATCAGGCCCTCGGTGTGGCTGAGCTGCGGCGAGCGCTTCAGCGTGCAGTTGACGAAGAGCGCGCGCAGATCGTCGTGACGAGGCTGGTCGGTCACGGTGGGCATTATCGCGCTCACGTAGGGCCGGCGCCCACCACGGGTGGTGCCCGCGGCCTCAGCCCTCCTCGCCGGGCACCCCCGGGATCATCCCGTTGCGGAAGGCGTCGACGAACAGGCGGTGGTCGTCGCGGGTGAGGGCGCCGTAGACGGCCGCGAACTCGGCGAGGTCGGTCGCGAAGGCCTCGTCCTGGTCGCCCACCGCGGCGATGATCGCCTCCTCGGTCTGGAAGGGCACGATGGTGTGGTCGCTGTCGGCGTCGGCGACGCAGTGCACCTTGGCCGTCGCCTGGCCCAGGTAGTCCAGCAGCGGCAGGATCTCGTCGGGCTCGCTGACCCCGTCCCAGTCCAGGTCGGCCTCGTAGGGCGAGATCTCCTTGACCACCTGGCCGCGGCCGTCGAGCTCGCACCACCCCAGCCACGGGTCGGCATGGGCCTGCAGCGCGCGCTGGGAGAGGACGGTGCGGTGGCCGGAGTGCTCGAAGGCGTCGCGCAGCTTCTCGTCGTCGACCACGCGCGAGGGCGCCGCCGTCCCCGCCTGCTTCATCGACAGCACGATGTCGTTCTCCAGTGCCTGCGTGCGACCCTCGACCAGCAGGCTGTACATCGGCAGGCCCGCGCTGCCGATGCCCATGCCGCTCTTGCCCACGACGTCCTTGACCGTGTACGAGACGCTCTCCTGGCGCTTGTCCTCGGGGATGGTCTGCAGGTACTGGTCGTAGGCCGCGCGCACCCGCTCCTCCTCGTCGCTGTCCAGGCGGCGCACGCCGGGCATCTCGCGGAAGCGCCGCTCGGTGCCCGCAAGGGCGGTGCTCTGCTGGAGCAGCGCGATCCGCGTGCCATGGCGCGCCTGCTCGAGCACCTCGAGCACGGTGCCGTCGGTGCTGTTCAGCCCCAGCTCGAAGTCCTCGTCGCCCTCGTGCTCGTGGAAGTGGCGCACCTGGGCGAGGTACGAACGCGCGTAGGCGGTCGCCATGCGCTGGACGGTCTGGTCGGACAGCGCCTTGGAGAAGGCCAGCAGCGCGAGGCTCGCGGCCATGCGCCGCAGGTCCCACGTGAAGTGGCCGACGTAGGCCTCGTCGAAGTCGTTGACGTCGAAGACAAGGACGCCCGCGGAGTTCATGTAGGTGCCGTAGTTCTCGGCGTGCAGGTCGCCCTGGATCCACACCCGCGAGGTGCGCTCGTCGGCCCAGCGGTCCTCGAGGGCGCCCATGTCGGCGTAGAACAGGCACGTGCTGCCGCGGTAGAAGGCGAACGGGTCGGCGGCCATCTTGCGGAACTTGCGGCGCATGGCGCGCGGATCACCCTTGATCAGGTCGCAGAAGGCGTCGTCGAAGACCGAGACGATGCGCTGCTGGCGCTCCTGCGGGCTGGGGCAGAGGGACTCCACGTTGGTCATGACGCCACCCTATCCCGCCATCGTCGAGGCCGCCGCGGGAGGCGGGGATCCAGGCGGGGTCAGCCTGAGATGGCGTCGAGCACGTGCACCGCGTCGGCGATCGTCGGCCGAGCCCGGGGCTCGGGCTCGAGGCACGCGTCGACGAAGGTCAGCAGCGGGCGGGGCAGACGGGGCCGGTGCGTGCGCAGTGGCGGGACGCGGCCGTGGAGGGCGGGCTCGTCGACGTCCAGCTCGTCGGCCAGGTCGGCCAGCGGGTTGCTGCGCGAGGCGACGGCATAGAGCACGACGCCCAGGCCCCAAATGTCGGCGGGCGGACCGACGACGGCGCCCCGCGCCTGCTCGGGGGACAGGTAGCACCAGGTCCCGTGACCGGCGCGCACCTTGCCCGGCCTGCGCGCGTGGGAGAGGTCGATGATCTTCGCGCGCCCGGCCTCGGCTACGAGGTTGTTGGGCTTGAGGTCGAGGTGCAGGACGCCGTGGTGGTGCAGGTGGTGCAGCGCGCCGGCCAGGTGCAGGCCCATGATGGCCAGCTCGGCGCCCCCCAGGGGCTTGGAGGCGTGCTGGAGCAGGTGCTCGACGGTCTGGCCGCCCAGCGTCTCCATGACCACCACGGGCCGGGCACCGTCGTGCACCTCGTAGCCGCGCACGATGTGCGGGTGGGTCAGGCGCATGAGCAGGCGGCCCTCGCGCAGCAGCCAGCGCCGCGTGCTGGGCTGCTTGAGCCTGTCGGGCCGCGGCGTCTTGACGACGACCCGGCAGGCGCGCGGCTCGTTCCAGGCGTCGTAGACGTCCAGCGCGGCCGAGCGGTGCAGGTGCTCGAGCACCGTGGTGCCCTGGGCGACCTCGCGGCCGCGGCCCAGCGGCCTCATCCGGTGGTTCCTGCGGCGTGCACTACAGCGCCCGGGCTGGGTCGATCAGGGCGCCGTCGCGCAGCTCGAGCACCCGGTCGGCCCAGGCGATGACCGCGGGGTCGTGGGTGATGACCACGGTGGTGCGGCCGGCCATGAGGGCGCGCAAGGGCTCGAGCAGGCGGTCGCGGGCGCCCTCGTCCAGCCCGGTGGTGGGCTCGTCGAGCACGAGCACGGGAGTGTCGCGCACGAAGGCGCGGGCGATGGCCAGGCGGCGGCGCTGGCCGCCCGACAGGCGCCGCCCGCCCGGGCCGATGGGCGCGTCGTAGCCCTCGGGCAGGGCGGCGAGCACGTCGTGCACGCCGGCCGCGCGCGCGGCCTGCTCGACCTCGGCGTCGGTGGCGCCCTCGCGGCCCTGGGCGATGGCCTCGCGGGCCGAGAGGTCGGGCAGGTAGGTGTCCTGCAGCAGCAGGCCCACGTTCTCGCGCAGCGAGGCCAGGGTGATGTCGCGCACGTCGTGGCCGTCGAGGGCCACCGCGCCGGCCTGCGGGTCGCCGAAGCGCACCAGCAGGCGGGAGAGGGTCGACTTCCCCGCGCCGCTGGGGCCGGTCAGCGCGACCAGCTCTCCGGGGCGCACGCACAGGCTGACGTCGCGCAGCGCGGGCACCGCGGCGCCGGGATGCGTGTAGGTCACCCCGCGCAGCTCGACCAGCCCGGCCACCGGCCGCGACAGCGGGCGTGCGTGAGGACGGTCCACGACGGCCGGGTGCTCGTCGAGCAGCTCGAGCACGCGCTCGGCGCCGGCGGCGGCGGCGAAGACGTCGTTGCCCATCTGGCCCAGGGAGCGGATGGGGGAGTAGAGCTGGGCGAGGTAGGTGATGAAGACGAGCAGGCCGCCGAGGGTCAGGTCGCCGGAGGACAGGGCCCAGACGCCCAGGGCGAGCACCAGCAGGCCGCCCAGCAGCTCGATGAAGCCCACGAGCGGGCCAAAGAGCCCGCTGATGCGCGTCGAGGCCATCTCCGCGTCCATGATCGCCGCGTTCTCGGTGCGGAAGCGCTGTACCTCGGCGCCCTGGCGGTTGAGGGTCTGGGTGAGCTGCGCGGCGTTCAACGACTCCTCGGCCACGGCCGTCAGCGAGCCGCTGCGTCGGCGCTTCTCGCGCGCGGCGTGCTTGACCAGGCCGATGAACCGCCGCGACACGAGGTAGAAGGCAGGTGCGACCACCAGGGCGGCGAGCGCCAGCTTCCAGGACAGGATGAAGAGCGCTGCGGCGAAGAAGACGATCTTGGCGATCGCGCTGACGCCCTCGGCCAGCGCGGACAGCAGGAAGCGCTCGATCGCGCTGACGTCGCCGGTCAGGCGCGCCAGCAGGTCGCCCACGCGACGGCGGTCGAGCTGGTCGGCGCTCAGGCGCTGGACGTGGGCGTAGAGGTGCGCGCGCACGTCGAGCAGGAAGCGCTCGCCCACCCAGGTGGCGACGTAGTCGTCGCCGAAGCTCAGGACGGCGCCCAATAGCGCGAGGCCCAGGTAGGCCAGCGCGATGGGCACGAGCGCGGCGACCTCCCGGGGGACGAGCACATCGTCCACGACGAGCTTGAAGAGGTAGATCTCCAGTGCGTCGATCGCGGGCACCGCGATCAGGAGCGCGAGCCCCAGGAAGATCCACTTCTTGTAGGGGCGGGCGAAGGGCCAGAACCGGCGCACGATCTCCAGCGCCGCCACGGCCGGCGCCTGCTCGACGAGGCGGCTGTCGTGGGCCTTGGGGCGCAGGAAGCGGCGGAGGTGCTCGCGGGGGCTCATGGGCGGGGTGGTGGAGCGGTGGTGGCACGCAAGCGGCCCGCCGGGGGGATCGGCGGGCCGCGGTGCTTCATCTGGGCTGCTGAACTACGAGTTGCTGCTGGAGCGGCGGTTGCGACGGCGACGGCGCCGGCGCCGGCGCCGGCGGCGCCGTCCGCTGTTGCTGTTGGAGCTGTCGCTGCCGGCCGCCTTGGCCCGGACAGCGGGGGAGGTCTTGCTGAAGCGCATGTCGCACTCCTCCGTGGGGTGGGGGGTTGGGGGGTTTGATCGGGACGATGGGAAAGATGCCCGCCCCCGGTGAGACGATCCTGAGGCGCGGCTGAGAGGCCTGTCACACAGATGAGAAGACTCTCAGCCACCAATAGAGAAGATGAGAGCTCTCTAAGGGTGCTCTCACGTTCTCCACAGGCGCCTGGCGGACGCTCGCGCGGGTGAACACCGGCGGCCAGCTCCTCCTTGCCCTCCTCGCGGCGGCGCTCATCGGCGCCGCGGTCGTGTGGGCCACCCTGAAGGTCGTCTCCGACCCATCCGCCCCGGCGCTCGCGCCGATCGAGCTCGAGGTGCCGGAGGCCCTGCAAGAGCTGGAGCGCAGGGGCGGATGGGTCGGAGACGACCTTCAGGGTGGCCCACACGACCGCGGCGCCG
>JANDLV010000120.1 GCA_024330185.1 Candidatus Siliceabacter maunaloa | reverse complement strand
TAAGTATTTCAAAGATATACTTGGGGGATGCCACCATCACGATGCATCAAATTGACCGAGGAAGAAGACGACCAATTGCGGGAGATAGAGCGGAATCCCCATCTCAGGGAGAAGGTGCGCCTTCGCGCCCAAGTTTTGCGCCTCTCGGATCGAGGGTCGAACATCGAGGCCATCGCCTCATACACGGGACGCGGCAGGGCGAGCATAGCTCGCGACCTCGACCGTTGGGCGGAGAGGGGCTTCGAGGGACTCGCCGACGGCTCGGCTCCGGGCAACGCGCCGCTCATAACCGAAGAGGTGAGGGAGTATATGCGGGGAAGGCTCGCCGAGGAGAGGACGTGGAACGCCACGCAACTGGCGGAGGCGATCGAGGGGGAGTTCTCCCTTTCGGTCACGCCGGAGGCGGTTCGCCAGCACCTCATCTCGATGGGCTATTCATGGAAGCGCACTCGCTACGCGCCGTCGAAGGAGCCGGACCCCGAGGAGGAGAGGGAGGCGAGGGAGGAGTTGGAAGGGCTAAAAAAGGGGCCTCGGAGGAGCGGCTGGTTCTGAAGTACCTTGACGAGAGCGGCTTCTCTTTGTGCCTTCCGCCGACTTCGACGTGGACGAGGAGAGGGCGATCCCATCAGCACCGGGTTCCGACGAGGTGGGGATCGGAAGGGCGCATAAACCTCATCGGCACTCTTTCTCTCGACGGTTCGTGCGAGCGGCTTGAATATTCGATGGTCGAGGGGCCATGCCGGAGCGCCGAGGTCATGGGCTACCTCGACGCCCTCGCGGAGGACGCGGCGAGAGCGGCGCGGGAGGTTGTGGTGGTCATGGACAACGCCCCTTTCCACACCTCCGGGATGGTTCGGGAGCGCGAAGGGCGGTGGGAAGGGATGGGGCTTAGGATTTACAGGCTCCCGGCGTACTGCCCGCATCTGAACCTCATCGAAGGAGTATGGCGCAGATTGAAGGGCTTCCTCATGCCACGCCGTTTCTACGACTCCGTCTCCGAGTTGAAGGACGCCGTGCTACACGCTCTTCGAATCTTTGGGGCGGTGGAGGTTCATTGTTAGATTGGAGATACTTA
>JANDLV010000012.1 GCA_024330185.1 Candidatus Siliceabacter maunaloa | reverse complement strand
TGCCGCTCGCGCTCCTGGTCGCCGGCGTGGTGACCTTCGTGGGCGCCGGCCTGGCCGGGCTGTCCATCCTGCCGCGCTACCTGACCGTGCCGGTCGTCGCCCTGTGCCTGTTCGCCGGCTACGCGGTGGCCGGGTTCACCACCCTGCCCGAGGGCCACCCCTGGCGCGCGCGCTGGCGCAACGGGGCGCTGGGCGCGGTCGTGGTGGGGGCGATCTTCCTCCTCGTGCAGATCCCCAGCTTCGGGCGCCTGGGCGACGAGCTGACCTTCGTCCAGGGCATCAACCGCGATCTGGAGGCCCTGCTGGCCGCCCCGGCGGTCGTGCAGGCGGGCGGCTGCGGCCCGCTGAGCCTGCCCAACTACCGCCTGGTGCCCGACGCGCGCTGGCTGCTGGACGCGCCGGCCCGGGACGTCGTGGCCCGCTCGGCCTTCCCGCGCGGCGAGCGCCCGGCGCGCGGCGTCGCCGTCTTCTACGTCGGGGAGCAGCCGCTGGAGCGCTACGGCTTCGCCGACGGCGCCGACCGGCTGGCCAACGTCCCCGGGCCGGGCTTCACGCCGCTGGAGCGGGCGGGGGCGCTGCGTGCCTACGTGTCCTGCCCGTAACGTCGCCGGAGGTCCGAACTTGAGAGGACCGAAGGCGAAAGCCGTTCTCATCGGAGGTCCGAACTTGAGAGGACCGGAGGCGAAACCCGCTTTCCCCGCAGCTCCACGACCCACGGCGCGAAGCCCATGCGCTCGTAGAAGCCGCGGGCCTGCGCGTTGCCCTCGATCACCCGCAGGGTCATGGTGTCGATGCACCGCTCGGCCAGCTTGGCATAGCACCGCTCGACCAGGGCACGGCCGATCCCGCGGCCCTGGGCCTCGGGGAGCACGCTGATGGCCTCGAGCTCGCCGTGGGCGGCGGGCTCGCGCCAGGTGTACGAGGCGCCGCGCAGCGTGACCAGCGCGTACCCGACCGCGTGCCCCGCTTCGCGCGCGACGAGCACGAAGGCCCCCGTGCCGGCCAGCGCCCGCTCGTGGTGAGCGCGCCGGCGGCCCCAGCTCTCCTCGTCGTCCCAGATCGCGCCCAGCTCGGGGGCCACGGCGTGGTGGTGGTCGCGCAGGGCGAGCCACAGCGGGCGCAGCTCGGGGATGCACTCCGGGCCCTCTCTGGCGATCTCAGCCACCGGCCGTCCTGTCTGTCTGTTGTCCTGCCACACCAGGGCAGGACGGCTCATCACCGCCGGCCAGCCCGAGGTCGCGCAGCCGGTCCCACAACGGCGCGTTCTGGGTCGCCGCGGTCTGCGCGAGCGCCCAGGCGCGCAGCCCGGCGTCGGGGTACGCGCGTCTCCCCGCCGCTGCGCGCAGTTGGGCCACGAAGGCGTCGGCGCCGGGGGCGACGTCCACGGCACGGTCCCAGGTGCGCGCGCCGGCCAGGTCGGGAGCGACCGTGCGCCGGCCCAGCCGCGCGTACTTGAGGATCCGGTAGGGCAGGCCGGCGTCGTTGAACGGCTCGACGCGAAAGGGCACGATGCCCACGTCGGCGCACAGGATCAGCCGCGCCGCCTCTTCGTCGGAGCGCGCGCCGAGCCACACCAGGTTGGGCGCGGCGCGGCAGGCGGCGAAGTCGGGGTCGCCGGCGCACTCCTCGGGGTGCCAGGCGCCGACCAGCAGCAGCACGAGCTCGGGCATGCGCTCGCTGACCGCCCGCAGCAGCGTCCAGTCGGTGCGCCAGCCCAGGTGCCCGAGCGAGACCGCGACCACGGTCGTTCGCGGGTCGGGGGCCGGGAAGGCGTCGGCGGCCAGGGGCACCAGTGCCGCATCGCGCCCTGCCTCGCGCTCCAGTCGCTGAAGCTCGCCCGAGGCCACGAAGGTCAGCGCCGCCTCGCTCGCGGCCCGCTCGTGCAGTCGCGCAAGCCCCCTCCGGCGCCGCGGGGAGGCGTCGTAGGCGTGCTCGTAGCGGTCCCAGCGCCCGTACCACAGCTCCTGCGCGCCCAGCGCCCGCGCCACCGGGAGCTGCACGGGATGGAAGATCACCGCCACCCGCGGGACGCCCGGCAGCCGTCGGCCCAGCGCCCGCGCCGCCCCGGCGGCCGCGACACCGCGCAACCCCACCGGTAGTCGGGCGATGGCCCCGTAGGGCACCCGTGGCGGGCCCACCGCCACCACGTCGGGCGAGCGCAGCAGGTCCTGTGCCTGGTCGCGCAGGATGAAGCCCCCCAGCGCCCGGGGCAGCAGAAGCACGCACAGGGGCCGATCGGTCGCCATGGCCGGGCAGTCTCGCGCACTCGTGGTCGCCCCCGGAACCACGCACCGTCGCCGGTGGTCGCCGATCACCGGCGACGGCACGTAGTTCCGGGGCCAACCACTAGCGTGCCCGCGCGTGGAGCGCCTCCTGCGTCGCCTGCTGGCCTCCGGCGTGGCCTACCAGGCGGCCTCCGTGGTCTCGGCCGTCGTCGCGCTCGGGACGCTGCCGCTGTACACGTCGGTCCTCACCACCGCGCAGTTCGGGCTGGCCGAGACGCTGCTGACCTACATCATCCTCTTCAGCATCCTGCTGCGTGCGGGGCTGGGCGAGGCGCTGGTGCGCATGTGGTTCCACGACGAGGATCCCCAGCGCCGCCGCCACCTCGCGCGCACCGCCAGCGGCACGGTGCTGCTGGCCACCACCGCCGCCGCGCTCCTCGCCCTCGTCTTCGCCGGCCCGCTCTCGCGGCTGCTGCTGGGAGTGGACGACGCGACGCTTCTGGGTCTGGGCGTGCTCGGCCTGTGGGCGTTCACCAACCTCGAGGTCGCCTACGCGCTCCTGCGCGTGGAGGAGCGACGGCGCACCTACCTGCGGGCCTCGCTGGCCAACGTCGTGCTCACCGTCGCGCTGACGATCGTCCTCGTCGTGGTGCTCGACGGAGGCGCGCGCGGCTACGTCGCCGGGAACTACGTCGCTTCGGCCGTCGTGTTGCTGGGCCTCTGGTGGACGCTTCGCGACCGCGTCGGCCTGCGGCCGCGCGCCGGGCTCCTCGCGGCGATGCTGCGCTTCGGCGCCCCGACCGTGCCCGCCGACGCATCCATCTTCGCCCTCAACGTGATCGATCGCGCCTACCTGCTGCGCGCCGACAGCGCGTCGGCGGCAGGGCTCTACGCGATCGCGGTCAAGCTGGCCACCGTCGTGATCGTCGCCGTGCGCGCCTTCCAGCTCGCCTGGCCACCCCTGACCTACTCGATCACCGACGAGGGCGAGGCCCGCCGCTTCTACGCGGCGGTGACGACGTGGTACGTCGTGGCCGCCGGGACAGTGGTGGCTGCGCTCACGCTCCTGGGCCGGTGGATCGTCGCCCTGCTCACCACCGACCCGTCGTACCTGGACGCCCACGAGGCGCTGCCCTTCGTGGCGCTGGGCTGGTCGCTCTACGGCCTCGTGCTCGTCCTCACCAGCATCGCCGGCCGCGCCCACGCGACGGTGCGCCTGCTGCCCGCGACGCTCGCCGGCCTGGTGCTCAACGTGGTGCTGCTCGTGGTGCTGGTCGGCCCGCTGGGCGCCGCAGGTGCGGGCATCGCCCTCTGCGGGGCCTACCTCGCCATGCTCGTCGTCCTGCACCTGCTCACGCGGCGACTCCTCGCCGTCCCCTTCGAGCGGGGCCGCCTCGGGGCGGCGGTGTCGGTCTGCGCCGGCGTGGCGGTCCTCGGCGAGCTGCTGCTGCCCACCGAGGGCGCCATGGGCCTCGTCACCCGCGCGCTCGCGCTCGGCGCGATCCCCCTCCTGCTCGTGGCGGTGCGCTTCCCGCGCCCCGAGGAGCTCGCGGGCGCGCGACGCGTCCTCAGCCGTCGCTAGTGCTCGCCTCGCAAGTACGGACCGTTCACGACCGGCCGACAACGGTTGGTCGATCGGCACCTCTGTGCGGGGGTAATCGACCAATCATTGCCCCGGATGTCCGATTCTGGCACGCCGCCGCTGTTGACCTACAGCCGCCGCCCGATGTTGTGCTCGGCGGCCGCCTCGCGCAGCCCCTCCCCCCGCGACGGGTGCAGCGTCGCCGTGACGTGGCGCCAGTAGCGGCGGGGGGAGTGGCCCGGGAGGACGACCGCGGCCGCCGCGCGCAGGGCGTACGTCCAGGCGGTCAGGAGGCGTACGGCCAGTGCGGCGGCGCCCGAGTGGTGCTTGCGCATGTAGCGGTCGCGGTTGCGCGACAGCTCGACGATGCGCCGCTCCGGCACGCCACCGGTGGAGAGCTGCTCGTCGTGGATCGCCTGGGCGGCGGGCACGTAGAGCGTCGCCCACCCCGCGTCGCGCAGGCGCTTGCAGAAGTCGACCTCGTCGGAGTACACGAAGAACGCCGGGTCGAGGAAGTCCACCGCCTCGGCGGCCTCGCGGCGCACCAGCAACGCCGCCGACTGCGCCCAGTCGACGTCGCGCACCGTCTCGCCGCCGCTCTGCACGGTCAGGCTGTGGTGCAGGAACAGCGCGCCGACCAGCGCGGTGCGGGGGGAGGGGAAGCGCCACGCCGAAGCCTGCACCCGTCCGTCGGGACGCAGCAGCGCCGCGCCGGCCGCCGCGGCGTCGGAGCGGGCGAGAAGCGCGTCGCGCAGGGCCTGAGTGGCACCGGGGCGCAACTCGGAATCCTCGTTGAGCAGCAGGCAGAACCGCCCGCGGGAGCGACGCAGGAGCGCCGTGTCGTTCTCGCCCTTGCCCCGACGCTGGCGGTTGACCATCAGGTCGTCGACCGCCGGGTGGCGCCGCGCCGCCCCCGCGGAGCCGTCGCGCGAGGCGTTGTCGAGCACGAGCACCTCGGTGGGGAAGGGCAGCGCCGCGCGCTCGCGGTTCACGGCGTCGAGCCCGCGCACCAGCAACTCGCGCTGGTCGGTGTTGACCACGCAGAAGCTCAGCTCGACCTCGGCCATCGCTCCCAACCTAGAGTCAGACCCGCCCGTGCGCGTCCACGTCGTCGACCCACCCGCCTTCACCCCGCCCTACGACCACGCGCTCAGCGCGGCGCTGGCGCGCGCCGGCGCGCAGGTGGAGCTGCAGACCAGCCGGTTCGGCTACGGCCCCGTGCCGGAGAACGGCTTTCGCCCACGGTCCTCTCAGGTTCGGGAGAACGGCTTTCGCCTCCGGTCTCGAGTTCGGACCTCCGGAAACGGCTTTCGCCTCCGGTCCTCTCAAGTTCGGACCTCCGATGAGAGCGGCTTTCGCCTGCGGTCCTCTCAAGTTCGGACCTCCGATGAGAGCGGCTTTCGCCTGCGGTCCTCTCAAGTTCGGACCTCCGGCGACGCTACCTATACCGTCCGCGAGCGCTTCTACCCCTGGCAGCCGGGCCGGCCGGGCTCGCGCGCGCGCTTCGCCGCGCGCCTGGCCCAGCACGTGCCGGGCATGCTGGCCTACCGGCGTGCTGCCCGGGCGGCCGACGTCGTCCACCTGCAATGGCTGACCGTCCAGCACCTGGACGTCCACCTGCTGCCCCGTGACCGTCCCCTGGTCCTCACCGCCCACGACGTGCTGCCCCGCGAGCCGCGCCCCGGCCAGCTCGCCGCGCAGCGCCGCCTCTACGAGCGCGTGGACGCCGTCGTCGTCCACTCCGAGCACGGGCGCGCGCGCCTCACGGGCGAGCTGGGGATCGACGCGGCCAAGGTCCACGTGATCGCCCACGGCGCCTTCGAGCACCTCACCCGGGTGCCGGGGGAGCTGGGGCTGCCGCCCGCGCTGGCCGCGGTGCCGCCCGACCGCCCCGTCGTCCTGCACTTCGGGCTCGTGCGTCCCTACAAGGGCCTCGACGTGCTGCTCGAGGCCTGGCGCGCGATCGCCGCCGACACCGACGCCGAGCTGTGGGTCGTGGGCCTACCCCGCATGGACCTGACCGCCCTGCGCGTGGGGGCGCCCCCCTCCGTGCGCTGGCACCCGCACTTCGTGGGCGACCACGAGCTGGCCGCCTACTTCCGCCGCGCCGACCTCGTCGTGCTGCCCTACCGCGAGATCGACCAGTCGGGCGTGCTGGCCACGGCGCTGGCCTTCGGTGCGCCCCTGCTGGTCAGCGCTGTCGGGGGCTTCCCCGAGGTCGCGGCGACCGGCGCGGCTGCCCTCGTGCCTCCCGGCGACCCGGCGGCCCTGGCCGCCGAGCTCCAGCGCCTGCTCGGCGATCCGGTCGCCCGCCACGGCCTCGCCACCGCGGCGCGCGCCGCCGCGACCGGCCCACTGTCGTGGGACGCGATCGCGGCGCGCACGCTGGCGCTCTACAGGGACCTGGGCTAGATGGCTTTAGGGCCCGTCCAAGAACGATCGCTGGGGTTGGAGCACCGGCTCGCGGCGCCAGGCGCCACCCGCGATGCTCGACGGGCTGGCGCCCGCCTGCGCTCGCGTGCGGCGCCTGGCATCCACGATCCGGCACCCCAACCCGAGCACTTATTCTCGGACGGACCCTTAGAGCCAGTGCGCCGCAACGGGGCCGCGCTTCTCGCACACGTGGGCGTAGTAGTGCAGCGGCTTGCCCGTCATGGACAGGCGGTGGCGGTAGCGGCGTTGGGCGAGCGGCTTCATGCGGCCATCGTCGGCCAGTTCGTTGACCAGCCTGCGAAAGCCGGACGGATCGCCCGACTCCAGGAAGCGATCCTTGATGTTGAACACGATCAGGCCGCCGTCCTCGACGTACTCGTAGGCCTGGGCGAACGCCTGGGGTGGGATGTCGCCGAAGCCCAGCGCCGCGACGGTGACCATGGCGTTGAGGCGATGGTCACGAAAGGCCTCGTCGTCCTGGGACGGGACGTCGGTCAGGTCGACCACGCGGTAGTCGTCGTAGACCTCGGGACGATCGCGCTCGGCCGCGTCGAGCGCCTCCTCGATGATGTCCACGCCGACGAGGTTCGTGGCGCCCATCTCGGCCAGAACCTCACCGACCATGCCGTTGCCGGCGCCGACGTCGAGGACGGACAGGTCGCGCATGTCGCGACCCTGCTCCTGCATGGCCTCGCGCAGGAGGCCGCACACCACCTGCGGGGAGTCGCACCCGAGCTCGTCGTAGAACAGGCGCTCGTAGAGCCCCGGCGTTCGGTAGAGCTCCGCGTAGTCGTGGAAGAGGACCCGCCGGCGCTCGCCCTCGGTCTCCACGATGCACCACTCGGCATCCTGGTCCAGGCCAGCTGTGCCTCGAGGGAGGTGCACGCTGAGATCGGTCTGCAGAGCGTCGGACACTGGAACCTCCTTTTCGGGATCAGAACGAACTTGCTCCTACCCACCCAAGCAGCTTCCAATGGTCCGTGCGCGGACAGCTTCTCCAGGATGACGAGCGCATGACCGCCGTCGAAGGCCTGTTCTGGCTTGCTACCGCGCTGCTTTTCTTCGGGACCGCCGGTTACCCGCTCCTGCTCGAAGTATGGGCCAAGCTGGCGCGTAGCCACTCTTTAGGGAGTGCTTATGCGCCACTCGCGGAGCCGATGGTCAGCCTCGTGGTCGCCGCGCACGACGAGGAGGCGGTGATCGCGGGCAAGGTCGCCGACGCCCACGCGCAGGCCTGGCCGGCCGACCGCCTGGAGGTGATCGTGTGCAGCGACGGGTCCACCGACGCGACCGTGGCCGAGGCCCGCGCGGCGGGCGCCGAGGTGGTGCTCGACCTGCCGCGCGGGGGCAAGGTGCGTGCGCAGGACGCCGGCGTGGAGGCGGCCCGCGGCGAGATCGTGGTCTTCGCGGACGCCAACGCTCGCTGGGAGCCCGACGCGCTGCGCGAGCTCGTCGCGCCCTTCGGCGACCCCGGGGTGGGCTACGTCTGCGGGCAGGTGCGCTTCGTCAACGAGGAGGGGTCCAACCAGGAGGGGCTGTACTGGCGCTACGAGATGGCGGTGCGGGCCCTGGAGTCGCGGTTGGCCTCGGTCACCGGGGGCAACGGGGCCATCTACGCGACGCGGCGCGCGGCGTACCTCGTCGTCGACCCGATCATGGGCCACGACCTCTCCTTCCCGTTCAACATGGTCAAGCGCGGCTGGCGGGCCGTCTACGCGCCGCGCGCGCGCGCGACCGAGAAGATGGTGCCCTCCATCGAGGGCGAGTTCGCACGCAAGCGGCGCATGATGAGCCACGCCTGGCCGATCGTCCTGCGCGGAGGCATGCTCTCCCCGCGCGGGTACGGGGCCGCGTACGCGCTCATGATCTTCTCGCACCGCCTCCTGCGCTACGCCTCCCCCTTCCTGCACGTGCTGGCCTTCGCTGCCAACGTCGTGTTGGTCGTCGCGGGCGCCGGTGCGGTGTACGTGGTCACGCTGGCCGCGCAGCTCGCGCTCGTGGCCGCCGCCGCGGCCGCGGGCACGGTGCGCTCCCGCCCGCTGCTGGTGGCCCGCTACTACGTGCTGACGACGGCCAGCGTGGCGCTGGGGCTGTGGGACTGGCTGCGCCACGGCACCGCGGCGGGCTGGGACGCGCCAGAGGGCACCCGGTGACCGAGCCTGGATCCACCGATCCTCGCGAGGCCGCGCGGCGCGCCTTCGACGTGGCCGTGGCCGGCCTGGCGCTCGCCGTCACAGCGCCGCTCCTGCTGGTCGCCATGGTCGCCATCCGCCTGGAGTCCCCGGGGCACCCGATCTACCGCCAGCGCCGCGTCGGGCGCGATGGTGCGCAGTTCGACGTGCTCAAGCTGCGGACCATGGTCAGCGGCGCCGAGGCCATGGGGGCGGGCATGGCGATCAGCGAGGGTGACGCGCGCATCACGCGCGTCGGCGCCCTGCTGCGGCGCGCCTCCATCGACGAGCTGCCCAACCTGGTCAACGTGCTGCGCGGCGAGATGGCCATCATCGGGCCGCGCCCGACCATCCCCGTGCAGGTGGCGCAGTACACCGACCGCCAGCGCCGGCGCCTGGCCCTGCGCCCGGGCATCACCGGCTGGGCACAGGTGCACGGGCGGACGTCGCTGCCCTGGAGCGAGCGCATCGAGCTGGACCTCTGGTACGTCGAGCACCGCTCCTGGCGGGTCGACCTGCGCATCCTCGCGCGCACCGCCCGCATGGTGGTCGCGGGCGACGGGCTCTACAAGGGGACGACGGGAGGCTGGTGACGTCGCCGTAGGTCCGAACTTGGGAGGACCGGAGGCGAAAGCCGTTCTCCCGAGGTCCGAACTTGAGAGGACCGGAGGCGAGGCGATCAAGGGACGCGCTCTGGCGCGTCGTCGGTGTACTCCTCGCGGAACAGGCGCATGGCGTCGATCGACGCCGGGCTCATCTCTTCGCACCCCAAAAAGCGCGTCCAGTTGACCGCGGCGAACGCGTAGGGCATCTCGGTGTTGTTCTCCATGACCAGCGTGTGGTAGCCGCCCGGGGCGCCCAGCACGGTCTCCTGGGTCAGGGCGCGCAGGGTGTCGATCTGCTCCTGCTCGGTGCCCGGCCGGTACTGGAAGACGATGCGGCCGTGCTCGAGGGAGTGGATCCAGGCCTCGTGCTCGGGAGCGCTGCCCGCGGGGTAGACGCCGTCCTGCGCAGGGACCGGGTTGTGGTTGCCCGAGGAGGGCGGGTTGGTGTTGTAGTAGTCCAGCGGCACGGACTCGGTGAGGTGCTGGCCGCCCTGATCCTCGGCCTCCTCGAGGACGCACCCCGAGGCCTCGACCGCCGCCTCGAGCTCCTCGAACCGCTGGGGTGGGAGCTGGACGTCGGCGACCGCCTCGCTGTCGTCGGCGGCGATCGGCTCGTCGCCGCCACCCTCGCCGCTCGTGGTGCCCAGCAGGATCAGTCCGGCCAGGATGGCCGCGACCAGCAGACCGCCGACGCCGAACTGCAGCAGCCGGGCGCGCTTGGCACGGGCCGCCTCCTCGCGCGCGGCCTGCTCGCGGGCCGCCTTGCGCTGTGCCTTCTGCTCCTGCCGGTTGGCCATGGGCGGCGCAGGTTAGCGGCGCCGCGACGGACGCCCGCCCGGCGCGCCAGGCCGTCCCCGGCTCCGTTGTTGGCGAAGTGCCGATAGCGTTCGCGCCCGTCCCCCCTCCTCAAGGAGCGCTCCATGGCCAAGGAACCCAGACCCCTGCACGGCATGACCGCGGCGATCACCGGCGGCGCGCGCGGCATCGGCCGTGCGACGGCGCAGGCGTTCGTGCGCCACGGGATGAACGTGGCCGTCGGGGACCTCGACCTGCAGGCCGCCCGGCAGACCGCCTCCGAGCTGGGGCCCGGGGCAGCCGCGTTCGCACTCGACGTGACCGACCGCGACTCCTTCGCCGCCTTCCTGGACGGCACCGAGCAGCAGCTCGGCCTGCTCGACGTGCTGGTCAACAACGCCGGGATCATGCAGATCGGCCGCTTCCTGGAGGAGGACGACGCCACCGCACGCCGGCAGATCGACATCAACCTCCACGGCGTCATCTACGGCTGCAAGCTGGCGCTGGAGCGCATGGTTCCGCGCGACCGTGGCACCGTGGTCAACATCGCCAGCCAGGCGGGCAAGTTCGGCGCCCCCGGGGGCGCGACCTACTCGGCCACCAAGCACGCCGTGGTGGGGCTGACCGAGGCCATCCGTGGCGAGCTGGTGATCGAGGGCTCCAGCGTGGAGATGGCCTACGTCATGCCGGCCGTCGTCAACACCGAGCTGGCCGCCGGCACGACGCAGACCCGCGGGGTGAAGAAGATCGAGCCCCACGACGTCGCCGACGCCATCGTGGAGGCCCTCCAGCACGGCATCGTCGACGTGTGGGTGCCCAGGAACGTCAAGACGATCAACCGCGTGATCACCCTCATGCCCCGCCGCGGAAGCGAGGCCGTCGGCCGCCTCATCCGGGCCGACAAGGTCCTCTACGACTTCGACCCGGCTGTACGTCGCGACTACGAGCTGCGCGCCTCGCATTGCGAGCCGGCGCTGGACGGCGACGAGGAGGTGGCCCAGATCGAGGAGCGCAGCAGCGCGACGTAGCCGTGTAGTGCGTATCGCGCTACCCTCTCCCCGTGGCTTCCGCGCCGCCTCCCATCTCGCTGCGTCTCGGGCGCGACGGCCTGCGGGAGCTCGACGAGATCGCCCGTCACCGGGGAATCAGTCGCGCTGAGGCGGCGCGCCAGGCGATCGCGGAGACGGCCGACCGGGAGGCGCGTCATAGCGGGCTGGCGGCGGAGGTGCGCGAGCTCATGGCTGACGAGGGCTACGTCCGCGAAGCCCGCGAGGTCGCCGCCCTCATGGAGGAGATGCGTGGTCCGCGGTGACGTCCACGCGATCACGCTCCCACGTCGGCGTGGGCATGTTCAGCACGGCCGCCGCCACGCGGTCGTCGTCCAGGCCGACGACCTGCTCGCGCTCTCGGCCGTCGTGATCTGCCCGACCTCGACGTCGGTCCTGCCCGCGAGCTTCCATCCCGAGATCGAGGTGCGCGACGAGCGGACGACCGTCCTGTGCGAGATGGTCGGCGCAGTGGATGCACGGACGCTCGGCGAGCGCGTCGGTCATCTGGCACGCGACGAGCTCCGCGAGGTCGACGAGGCGCTACTCCTCGTCCTGGCGCTCGCCTAGCGTTCCGGCGCTGAACCGCCTGCGCGTCATGCTCCGTACTTGCGCGCCGAGCCCGGTCAACGCCTCGACCCGGGCGACGTCCAGACCGGCCATGACCCGGTCGCACAGATCGTCCAGCGCGTCGTCGAGCGTCCGCGCGGGTCGCTCGCCGACCAGCGCCTCGACAACGGCGGGGTCCTCGAGCAGGCCGTGGGGATAGAGGGCCAGGAGCGGGCCATCGACCCAGCCCAACCCGTCGGGCAGCGCCGAGGGGACCGGCCCGGTCGGCTCCGTGCGCCCCTGGCGGATCTCGTAGCCGTTCGCAGGGAGATCCGAGAGGGCCGCCCACGGCGCGGGCAGGTCAGCGAACCGAGATCGCACCGGGCGGGTGAGCTTCTCGTGTGTGTAGTGCGTGCGCAGGGGCAGGAGCCCGAGGCCCGCGAGGCATGCGCCGTCCCCCGGCTCGCTGACCGCGGAGGCCTCGCCGGCCAGGCTCTCGCCCACCATCTGCAGCCCGCCGCAGAGCGCCAGGACGCGCCCGCCCGCCGCAAGTCGCGCGCTGACCGCAGCGGCCAGGCCGCGCTCGCGCAGCCAGGCGAGGTCCGCGGCGACGTGCTTGGAGCCGGGCAGGATCACCAGCTCAGCCCCGGCCAGCTCCTCGGGCCGCCCCGCCCAGCGCACGTCGGCGACCTGCTCGAGCAGCTTGAGCTCGTCGAGGTTCGACGCGGTCGGGTAGCGCACGACGGCGACCCGCGGCGCGCCCGGGCGGGGCGCCGGCGCGGCCGCGCCGTCCTCGTCGGGCAGCCCGTGCTCCATCCACGGCACCACGCCGACCACCGGCACCCCGGTCAGCTCCTCGAGGCGCTGCGGTCCCGGCGCCAGCAACGCCGCGTCGCCGCGGAAGCGGTTGAGCACGAAGCCGTCGATGCGTGCCCGCGCGGCCTGTTCGAGCAGCGCCCACGTCCCGTACAGATGCGCGAACGAGCCACCGCGATCGATGTCGGCCACCAGCAGCACACGCGCGTCGGCGGCGTGGGCCACGCGCGTGTTGGCGTGGTCGGTGTCCGTGAGGTTGATCTCGGCCGGGCTGCCCGCTCCCTCGCCGACCAGCAGCTCGTACTCGGCGCTCAGCGACCCCAGCGCCTCCTTGACCGCTGGCCACAGCCACGGTCCGCGGGAGCGCCAGGGCAGCGCACTCGCGTCGTGGTCCACCCGGCCGTGCACCACGACCTGGCTGCTCGTCTGCCCCTCGGGCTTGATCAGCACCGGGTTCATCCGGACGTCGGGC
The DNA here is from genome assembly GCA_024330185.1 of Candidatus Siliceabacter maunaloa. Taxonomy (GTDB): domain Bacteria; phylum Actinomycetota; class Thermoleophilia; order Solirubrobacterales; family Solirubrobacteraceae; genus Siliceabacter; species Siliceabacter maunaloa. The sequence goes on along the minus strand of JANDLV010000012.1, from coordinate 73,288 downwards.
TCCACCCGCGCGGCGCGCGCCTGCAGCCACTGCGCGACCCCGATCTCCCCGCCCTCCACGACGCGCGCGTTGTTGGCCATGTTCTGGCCCTTGAAGGGCGCCACCCGCACACCCCGCCGCGCGAAGTGCCGGCACAGCGCCGTCGCGATCATGCTCTTCCCCGCCCAGCTCGAGCAGCCCTGCACCATCAACGCCCGCGCGGGCACGCCTACAGCGCCGCCTGCCGCCCGCCGGCGACCCATCGCGCGAGCAGCGGATCGACGATCACCGGATCGCCATCAATCTCCTGCATGTGGCCCTCGGCGACGAGCCGGCCCAGAGCGTCGCGCGCCGTGGAACGCGCCAGGTCAGCCGACTCGCGGTCCCGCTGCGAGGTGATCCTGCCACCGTAGGCGACGAGGGCGAGCACGCGGCGCTCACTGGGGTCGAGCGCGGCCCAGGTCTGGGTCAGGAGGTCGGCCACCTCGGCGTAGACCGCCTCCAGCGCCATCTGGAAGGTGCCCTCGTCCGCGGCCCCTCCCACCGGCGTGCGCTCCCACAGGTGGTGGGCCAGGAGCATCGCTCGCTGGGGGTGACCGGCCGCGATGTCGAGCAGAGGGCCGAGGGCCTCGGCTGGCTCGCGATCGGTCCGGGAGAACTGCTCGGAGATGTCCTCAGCCAGATCCGAGGCGCGCAAGGGCAGCAGCTCGACTGGTCGCGCCTGGCCGTAGAAGGGCCGCTGGCGGTCGGAGAACAGCGTGCGCATCATGCCGGGGTGCGAGCCGGCGAAAACGTAGGACGCGTGCTCGCCGTGTTGCTCGATCACGCTGCGCATCGCGCCGTCGACCGGCGGAGAGGTGGCCAGCACCTCCTGGAACTCGTCGTAGGCCACGAGGCACCGCCGGCCGCTGCGCTCGTGCACGCGCCGCGGCAAGTCGAGGAGTGCGAGAAGCCGCTCGCCGCTGGCCGATTCCAGCGACGGCGCGACACTCAGCCCGGTGCCGGGCGGGGCCACCGTCGGTCGCAGCGTGCGCAGGGCGCCCTCCAGCCAACCTCGCAGCGGACCGCGGAGATCACGGTAGGCCCGTTCGATCCTCCGCGCGACATCGTCGACCGAGAGCACGCCGGCGAAATTGACGTAGACGACGGTGGTCAAACGGTCTCGATCGTCAGCGTCGGCGAACACCTTGCCGATGAGCGAGGTCTTCCCGTACCGGCGGGGAGCCGAGAGCCGGCTGTTGTGCCCTCCAAGGGCGAGATCGAGCAGCGTCCCGGTTTCCCCCTCGCGGTCGACGAGGGCCTTCGGGCTCAGGGGCCGCGAGTAGACGAAGGGGTTCATTCCTCGTACTGTACGGGGGTGACGGGCGACCCGCCACAATAGTGGCGGGCAAGCCGTCAGTTATGTGGCGGCGTTACCGCCAGCCACTCTGCGATCCGCCGGCCGATGAGCTCGCCCTGGTCCTCCTGGAGGAAGTGGCCGGCGTCGGGGATCGGCTCTGGGGCCTCGCGGCCGATGGCGGTGGCGAGACGCTCGCCGGTGGCCGGGGTGAGGATCGGGTCGTCGGCGCCCCAGAGCATGAGCGTGGGGTGGTCGTCGGCGGCCAGCGCGTCGAGCACCCGCTGGCCTGCGCCGGCGCCGGGATCCTCGGGGGAGAGCGGCAGCATCAGCGGGAAGGCGCGCGCGCCCGCCTTGGCATCGACGTTGACGTAGGGCGCGTCGTAGGCCGCGGCGACCTCGTCGCCGGGGTCGGTGTGACAGCCGCGGCGCACGAGCATGCCGACCGGCAGGTCCTCCGTGCGCTCGACGAACGCGCGGAAGGTCTGCCAGGCCTCACTCATCCGTTGGCGTCCGGTGAACAGCCCGGTGTCCAGGATCACCAGCCGTGCGACGCGGTCGGCGTGCTCGACCGCGATGCGCAGCCCGATCGGCCCGCCCCAGTCGTGCACCACCACGGTGGCGTCGCGCAGGTCCAGCGCCTCGAAGAGGTCGGCCATGGCCGCGACGTGACGCTCGTAGGAGTACCAGCCGATGTCGACGGGCTTGTCGGAGCGCCCGAATCCGGGCAGGTCGGGCGCGACGCAGCGAAAGCCGGCCTCGCGCACGGCCGGGATGACCTTGCGCCACAGGTAGGCCCAGGTCGGCTCGCCGTGGAAGAAGACCACCGGCGACCCGTGGCCGACGTCGTGATGGGCCAGGCGCAGCCCCTCCCACTGGCGGAACGCGGGCTCGCCAAGCGCCTCGATGCCCGGGAGGCCGGCGAAGAGCTCGTCGGGGGTGCGCACCGCGTCGGTCACGCCCGCTCCGCCGCCTCCTTGCCCGGCGCCTGCTCCTCGCGGCCTGCCCGGTAGCGCTCGTGGGCCTCGTCCATGGTCCTCAGCGCGTCCTCGCGCTGGTACCAGCCGTCGACCGTCACCTCGATCCCCTGGGGCTGCTTGTAGATCGAGAAGAAGTGGCTGATCTCGTCGCGCAGCGCGCGCGGGATGTCCTCGAGCGTCTCCATCGTGTTCCAGTTGGGGTCGCTGTGGGGGACGCAGACGAGCTTGTCGTCGACGCCCTCCTCGTCGCGCATGCGAAACAGCGCGATGACCTTGACCGGGATGACGCAGCCGGGGAACGTCGGCTCGCTCACGCAGACCATCGCGTCCAGCGGGTCGCCGTCCTCGCCCAGCGTCTCGGGGATGAAGCCGTAGTCGGTCGGATAGACGACCGACGAGAACAGGAAGCGGTCGAGCTTGATCGCGCCCAGCTCGTCGTCCCACTCGTACTTGTTGCGGCTCCCGCGCGGGATCTCGACGATGACGTGGACGCTGGACACCCGCAGGACCCTACCCAGCTTTCGCCTCCGGTCCTCTCAAGTTCGGACCTCCGGCGACGTCACTCGAGAACCCCCAGCAGCTCCTCCGCCTGCGGTCCCACGGTCACGTGGATCGCCGCCGGCTCGCGCACCCAGGCGATCAGGTTCAGCGACTGCAGGCGGTCGAGGAGGAACTGGAGGGCCAGCGACTGCTCCTCGGAGCGGTAGCGCCGTTCGACGTCGAACGAGAACCCCGTGGTGTGCAGCGAGTAGTCGCGCGTGGCCTCCGGGTTGCCGTCGTCGATGATCGCCTCCTGGTAGTCGAGGTCGCGCACGGTCGAGGTGAGGACGAGGGGGTCGACGCCCGAGATCTGCTGCGTGGCGGTGCCCATGTAGAGCAGCGTGGCCAGGGCCTCGGGGCGCAGCCCGCGGTAGAGCTCCGTCTCGCGCTCCAGGTCCCCGGCCAGCTCACCCATGTCCTCGTCGATGCGCAGCCCGGCGCCGGCCATGCGCTCGGCGTCCAGGGCGAGCAGGTCGTCTGAGGCGTAGGCCTCCTCCAGCGCCTCGCCGTCCTCGAGAACCTCGGTGTCCGCCTCCGGGCGGAGCACCTCCTCGGAGGAGTTCTTCTCGTCGTGGAGCCCCTGCAGGCGCTCCAGGGCCGCACGGTCCGAGCGCCACAGGGCCATGATGTCCTGCGCCGCGCCCACCCGCCACAGGTAGGTCTGCGAGTCGTCGCCCAGCGACATGAGCTTGTCGTGGGCGTCCTGGTTGTCGCGTGGCGAGGAGTCGAAGTAGACCTGCGCGTAGGAGACGTCGTCCTCCCCGTACAGGTCGAGGACGTCGGTGAGGTTGCCCACGCCCATGTGGTAGCTGACCACGGCCAGGTCGTCGCGGCCCACCTCCCCGCGGGCGAACCGGATGTAGCGCGCCGTCGCCGCCAGCGCCTGCGCGGGGTCGAAGCGCTGGTCGACCTCCCGGCGGCGCGCGCGCAGCCTGTCGGCGCGCTCGCCGTCGTCCTCGTCGAAGGCCTCGGCGATGTCGGCGGTCAGCTCCTCGGAGCGCTCGACGTCGATCTCCATGTCCAGCAGGTTCTGGCCCGTCTCGGCCAGGATCTGGGTGAGTCCGACCGCGCCCGAGAGGTCGTCGCCGGCCACCGCGTTGCTGCGCCCCGCGCTCTCCAGAAAGACCATGCCCTCGAGAATCTCGGGCGCGATGTCTGCCTGCGCCGCCGCGCGCTCGATCAGCGGCCGCCAGCGCGCCGTGCGCTGTGCGCTGCGCACGGCCCCGCCGGGGCTGCGGGTGTAGAGGGGGTGGGCGTGGCCGTCGTGGGCACGCTGGACGAACTCCTCCTCGCGGTCGGGCTCCCACGCGAGCGGGTCGAAGGGCTCGTCGTCGTCCTCGCGGGCCTCCCGCGCCTGCGGTTGGGCCTCGGGCGCGAAGGGGGCCAGCGCGGCGCCCTGCGCGGGGCGCTGGGGCCCCATGGTGGCCCGGGCCAGGGCGATGCCCGCGACGACGCCGGCGACGAGCGCGGCGAGCACCGCCAGCGCCGTCAGGCGCCGGGTGAAGCGGCGGGGATAACCCATCCGGCCCAGGCTACGTTCGCACGTGCGGTCGCCTCATGGGGGCGGCGGCCATCGTTCAAGCATGTGCGCCGGTAGGGTCCCGCTACGTGATCGCGCTCGTCACTGGGGCGTCGAGTGGCATCGGCGAGGCCACCGCCCGACGCCTGGGCCGGGAACCGGGCGCGCGACTCGTCCTCGTGGCCCGCCGCGAGGAGCGCCTGCAGGCTCTCGCGCGCGAGCTGGGCGGCGCGACGGTGGTCGCCGTGGACCTGACCGACGCCGACGCGCCGGCCCGCGTGGCCGAGGCGGTGCAGCGCGAGCACGGCCGGCTGGACCTGCTGGTCAACAACGCGGCCTCGTCGTGGCGTGGCACCTTCGGCGAGGCGGGCGTCGACAACCTGCGCCGCCACATGGAGCTGAACTTCGAGGCGGTCGCGCGGCTCACCGAGGCCCTGCTGCCGACGCTGCGCGCCAGCGCGCCGAGCGCGATCGTCAACGTCTCCAGCGTGGCCGGCCGCATCGCGCGGGCGCGCGCTGGTGCCTACTCGGCCAGCAAGTTCGCGCTGTGCGGGTGGACCGATGCGCTGCACCTCGAGGAGCGCGAGCACGGCGTCCACGTCGGCCTCGTGCTGCCGGGCTTCGTAGCCACCGAGGGCTTTCCACAGCGCGAGCTGACCCAGAGGGCGCTCACGCGGTGGATGGTCACCCGCCCGGAGGTGCTCGCCGAGGCGATCGTCGACGCCGGCCTCAACCGCAAGGCCGAGCGCTACTCGCCCCGCGGCTACGCGATCGTCCCGGCGCTGCGCGTCTTCGCGCCGCGGCTGGTGCGGCGGTTCACCGGCGGGAGGGCCATAACGCCCTCGATGCCGGGCGACGAGCGCTGAGCGCGCCGCCCGGCCCTACTGCGACATCAGCCCGGAGCAGGCGCCTGCTCGCGCATGCCCTTCACGGCCGTGGCGATCTCCTCGGCCTCGAGCACGTCGGCCATCACGCCGATCTGATCCTCGAAGACGTCCTCGGGGATCTGGCTGCGGAACTCGTCCTCCAGTACGTGGTACACGGAGAGGCCCAACTGGACCTCGGCCAGGGCGCCTGCGTAGGTCGGATCGCCGAGCACCAACGTCTCGGCTGCGATCTCTGCGCTCTCTGCGTCCGGCGCGCCCAGGACCACGAGCAACTGCTCGGGCCCGTGCTCGTCGGCGAGACGCTTGATCTTCTCCTGACTACCCAGGTCCATGGCCCCCGACGCCGTTCAGACGAAGCACTCCGTGGACGAGAACGCCACGTTTCCGCCGGCCTTCTCGACGCACTTGACGATCGCGGGGCCCGCGATCCCGTCGCGCTCGCCGAGCGCGACCACCTGCTTGCCTTCGAACATGGGAGCTAGCTCACCTCCTCTTCGGTCGTTTCGAGATTCTCATCCAGCCACTCGTTGAGCTGCTTGGGGCTGATCGTACTCTGCGAGAGACGCGCGAACTCCTCTCCGTCGCGCATCAGCAGGAAGGTGGGCAGTCCGTGGACGCCCAGGTTGATGCACGCGCGCTTGGCCTTGGGCGCCTCCAGCTTGACGACCCGCAGCTCGTCCTCACGCTTCTGCGCGACCTTCTCGACGTGGGGGGTGAGGCGAAGGCACGGCTCGCAGTCGGGCCCCCACACGTCGACGAGCACCGTCCCGCTCTCGATCAGCTCGTCGAAGTTCTCCCGCGTCGCCTCGATCGGCTCGGCCATTGAAATCATCCTCCCTCGTGGTTGTTGGCTTCCAGCAGCACGCTCATGCCGTCCGAGGCCTCCGACATCCGCCCCAGGAAGAGGCTGCCCTTGGCGATGAGCTGCACACGCCGCGCCGCTTCGCTCGTGAGTCGTGCGTGGGCGTGGGGCAGATAGCACAGCGCCGAGGCGATGTGCCCCTGGGTGGGAGCGAACCCCGGCATCCCGTGCTTGGTGACGAACGAGTCGATGTCCTCGCGCGCGAGCTCCCCGCGGCGGACCGCCAGCGCGGCGATCGTCTTGTAGTTGCGCTGGGCCACGTCGCCCGATCCCTGCGGCTCGGTGATCTCCGGGTTGTGCAGCTCGGTGGCGTAGTCGTCGACCTCGAGCGTCCCGAGGCCCAAGCGGTCGAGCGGCGCGACGCACAGCGCCTCCATGATCTTCGGGTTGGAGGAGCCGTCGACCACGCGGTGGCAGCCCACCGAGTCCAGGCGTATCCGGGGCGAGCGCCCGTCGTCGGCCTCCACCAGCAGGGCCGCGGCCCCGAGCACGTCCTCGAGCACCGGCAGGTCGTGCTTGAGGTGGCCCTCGAACTTCATCCCGAGCTTGGCCAGCGAGCCGCCGGCGATCACCGCGACCCGCTCGAAGACCCCGGACGCGACCAGGCTCCCGGCGATCACCAGCGCCGGCACGGGCGCGGCGCAGAAGTTCTTGACGTCGGCGCCCGAGGCCTCGCTCAGGCCGGCCACGGCGGCCACCGACTTGGCCAGGTTCCCCCCGCCCCGCTGGTAGCGGTCCCCGATGGCCTCCTCGCCGGCGCCGATCACGTAGTCGATCGATTCCGGCTCGATGTCGTGGTCGGCCAGCAGGCGCGTCAGCGCGAGCGCGGCGCTGGCCTTGACGGTCAGGTTCTCGAGCAGCACCGGCGCGCTCAGCGCCGCGTCGACCTCGTCGGCGGCGCGCATCGCTCCGACCAGCCGATCGGCCCCGAGGTACAGGGGCAGCGCTCCCCGCTCGGCGGCGGCACGCTCGGTGTCGCCCCCGGCCTTGGCGAGGCGCTCGAGATCGAAGCGCTCGGCGAGCGGGTGGCGCGACAGCGCGCCGGCGGCGGCCTCGGCGTGCTCGGCCCCGAGCGTCAGGAGGTCGAACTCGTCGACCGCGGCCATGAGGCCCAGGAACTCCTCCTCGGGCATAAGCTCCCCCGCGCCGGTGAAGCGCTCTGCCCCGTCGGAACGCGCCGAGACCCACGGGCGCTCGGGCAGCTCGCGCGGGTGCAGGGTCCCGAGGAAGGCCTGGTGGGGCGGGTAGGCAACGGCCTGCTCGAACGTGCGCAGGGCGCCCAGGAAGCGCTGTTCGAGCTCGGCGTCGCGCGGAAGCTCGCGCGAGGGCTTGGAGCCGTGGCGGGCGAGGCCGGGGACGTGGGCGAGCGCGGCGCTCGTTGCGGAGATGACGGGGGCCCTCATGAGCTCAGCCGGCCGGCTCGCCCTCGAAGACGGTCGGTTCGGTCACGGAGGTGGCCAGCGCGTGCAGCGCGCGCTCGAGCAGCTCGCGGCGCCACGCCCGCTCCTGCTCGGGGCCGAGGTCGGGATCGCCGGTCGGGTAGGGGATGCCGCGCGTGGTCACGATGCGCGGCGCTCCGACGCGCTTGGCGATCGAGACCAGGTTGCACAGCAGGGCGGTGGGGATTCCGGCGCGCTCCAACTCTTTGCTCAGCGTTGACCCGCAACGCGTGCCCGTTCCTCAGGTGGCGGTCAGGATGACGGCCTGTACCCGCGCTTGGTGCAGCTCTGCGCCCCACTCGACCCCGAAGCGCCGCGCGTCGGCCACGGTCGTGCCGTTGCCCGTCGTCGCGAAGTACTCGCCGTGCAGGCCGCCGATCGCCCCCTCCTTCTCGAGCTCGCGCGCCACGTCGAGGGGCAAGATGCGGTTGGGCTCGGCGTTGGCCCACTGGGTCGAGAAGCCGCCGTGAATCGACTCGTACTCGCCCTCCGCCACGGAGTCCTGGCCCTCGAGCGAGTAGCGCACCCACTTGCTGGCTCGCGAGGACTCGAGCCGGTCGGGGTTGCCGGCCGGGACGAAGCCGCCCTCGGTGAGCAGGGCGACCAGGGCCTGGCGGGGATCGTCCACCGGGGCCGCCGGGTTCACCTGGTCGAAATCCGGCAGCGGGATCTCGGTCGCCTCGCGATCGCCGGCCAGGCGCGCCAGCAGGAGCGCGACGGCGCGCTGGGCGGCGCTGCGGTCGGCCACGCGGTTGCGCCTGGGCACGGGATTGACGCGCCCGTCCTCGCCGGTGAGCTCCTCACCGCCGGCCACCTTCTTGGCTGCCTCGGCGAACCGCTCGAGCGAGGGCCGCATGGTTCGGGCGTTCTCGCCGCTGGCGACCACCGGTACGCCCTCCACCTCGCCCACGCCCGGATTGTCGCCGTGCATGGCGGCCAGCGCCGGGAGGCCCGCCTGGGCGGCGGCGCTGACGATCCGCGCGCAGGCCAGGCCGTAGCGGCCGCTGGTGAACGCGGGTCCCGCGATCACCAGCTCGGCTCCCTCCTCGCGCGCGCGTGCGACGAGATCGTCCGCGAACTCGGGGTGCGCGGCGGCGTGGTCGTCGCCGCAGAAGATCGTGGCGACGATCTCGTGGTCGGGCTCCAGGAGCGCCTGGAGGCGCTTGCCCGGGCCGACCGCCTCGGCGCGAAGCTCGGGACCCGTGCCCGCCTCCTCCTCGGCGCCCACGCCCGCAAAGAACTGGTTGACGTAGTGGGCGATGCGCATCAGGCAGCCTCCTCGTAGCAGGTGACCTTACCCCAGCCCAGCGGGCTCAATGCGCAGTAGGCCGCCGCCGTGGGTAGCTCGAGCTCCTCGGTGGCGGGCCTGTCGAGGAAGGCGACACGGTCGCTGCCCAGGGAGCGCTCGCACGCGGCCAGCGTGAGGCGCTCGTCGTAGTTGCCCGCGCTCACCATCGCGGTCGCGTTGGTGGGCGGCACGACCAGCGGTGGTCCGGTGCCCTGGCGCCCCGCCATCTCGGGCAGCACGCCGACCGCCGTGATGCCCAGCTCCTCGAGGCGGTCCATCTTGATCGTCGCGTCGGCGTCCGCGTTGCCCCCGCCCTCCTTGGTGACGATGGCCGCGTCGATCCCCACCGCGGCGCACAGCCGTGCCGCGTGGGCGGAGACCAGCTCCTTGGCATTCTGGTCGACGGGCTCGGGGCAGAGCACCAGCGCGGTTAAATGAAGCTCATCGGACGCCCGGACGGCGGCGACCACGGGGTGGGTCTGGTGCATGTAGGTGGGGTTCTTGAGCGCGGGATGCCCGTACTGCCCGGACACCACCGCGCCATCATCCAGCTCGTTGGGGGAGATCAGCGTGGCCAGTCCGCCGGACAGGCTGCGCCCGTAGACGAAGACGTCCTTGAACCGCCCCTGGGTCTGGATGTTGGTGATCACGGCCACCCGCGGGAGCCCGTCGGGCGACTCGCTGGTGGGGTCGGGAAGCTCCTCGACGGCGTCGGGCTCGACCTCGAGCGCCGCGTCGGCCAGGTGCACGGCCAGGTGCAGGACGACACGACGAAGCGCCGCCTCGACCTCCTCCCACTCGGCGTCGGGCGCGGGCTCGAACTCGACCACGAGGTTGTGGGTCTCCGAGAGCGCCGAGGTCGCCAGCTCGGGCGGCGCCATGTCGATCACCGCCTCCTGGGCGCGGGGGAGGTGCCCTGCGGCGAGCACGGCGGCGCCGCGCAGGATGTGGGTCTCCCCCTGGCCGGACGGCATCGCGGGGCCGACGAAGCCGGGAAAGACGCCGCCTCCGCCGGGCGCCTTGGAGCACGGCTGGACGGCGTCCAGCGCGCCGACGATGCGCACCGAGTCGCCGGGGGAGGCGCACGCGAGGCGGACCTCGGCCAGCGCGGGCTCGTCGAAGAGCTCGCGCGCCTCGTCCTGGGAGACGATGAGCCGGCCGCCCTCGTAGGACGTGCGCTCGCCGAACTCCAGCGAACGCACCTCGTGGATCAGGCGGCGCAGGCCGGAGCCGGCGTTGGTGTCGGTGTCGTTCACGGCCGGGGTGCTACCCGGAAGAGCCACCTCTGATCACAAGGCGGCGCAAGGTTTCAACGTCGAGGCGGCCCGGTGGGTCGAGGTGGTGTGGATCGGCCAGGACCGCGACGGGGTCGTCGGGGCGCCCGAAGCCGTCGAGGACGAGGTCGGCGCCGTCGAAGCCCTGCTCGCGGGTGTAGTCGTTGACGACGACCACGCAGGCCAGGCCGGCCGCCATGGCGGCCTGCAGGCCGTTGAGCGAGTCCTCCACGGCCGGGGCGGCCGAGGCCGGGAGCCCGAGGTTCTCCAGCGCCATCCGGTGGGCGCTGGGGTCGGGCTTGCGCTCCGGCGCCTCCTCGCTGGTCACGATGGTCTCGAAGCGCTCGAGCCCGAACAGCCGGTCCAGCAGCGGGCGCACCCACGCGCGGGACCCAGTGGTCGCCACGGAGAGCCGGACGTCGGCCGCCTCCAGCTCGTCGAGCAGCTCGCCGACGCCCGGGCGAGGCGTGATCTCGCCTTCTCTGGCCATCGCGGTGAAGATCTCCGTCTTGCGGGCGTGGAGGCGGCCGGCCAGCTCCCTGCGCTCGTCCTCGGCCATGCCCCGCTGCTCGAAGTAGGCGTTGAGGCGGCGGTCCCCGCCGGTGACCGCCAGCAGCTCCCCGTAGAGCTCGACATCCCAGCGGTCCTCGAGACCGGCCTCCTCGAACGCCCGGTTGAAGGCCACGCGGTGGCCGTCGCGCTCGCTGTCGACGAGCGTGCCGTCGACGTCGAGCACGACCGCCTGGAGGCCCTGTCCCTCTCCCGGTGCCATTCCTGCCGTAGTCTCGCGGATATGGACATCGAGCGCATCGAGAGCTGGCGGGGGCAGGACGTCCTGGACCGCGACGGGGAGAAGCTGGGCAAGCTCGAGGACGTCTACGTCGACCTGGCCTCCGACGAGCCCGGGCTGGCCGCGGTCAAGAGCGGGCTGCTGGCGCGCAAGGTCCGCCTCGTGCCGTTGCACGAAGCTACCTTTGCCCGCGACGCCGTCCGCGTGACCATCGCCAAGGAGCGCTTCGAGAACGCGCCCGAGGCCGGCGAGGAGGGTGTCCTCGAGCGCGGCGTGGAGCTGACCGTGTTCGCCCACTTCGATCTGCCGGCGCCCGCCGGTGACGAGGGGCCGCGCTACGAGTCCACGCAGTCCGCGGCCGCGCGCCACGCCGAGGCCGAGGGGCAGCGCCGCCACGCCGACGAGCTCGAGACCGCCGCGGAGCGCAAGGCGGGCGACGCGCAGGAGGCCCACCGCCGCGCCCAGGAGGCCCAGGACGCCGCCCGCACCGCCGAGCGCGAGCGCGAGGACGCGCTCAACGAGGCCCGGTCGTCCCGTGAGCGCGCCGACGAGGCCGATCGCCCGCCGGTCTGATTGTCGGCGGGGCTTCGTCCTCCGCGGAGTGCTTTACCCGCGCTGGGCGGGCGCGGGGAGGGCTTCGTGCTCGCGCGTTCCCGCCTCGTCGCGGATCTCGCCCACGAGCTCCTCGAGCACGTCCTCCAGCGCGACGACGCCCAGCAGGGCCCCGTCGGGGCCGTTGACGCGGGCCAGGTGCGCGCCCGAGCGCTGCATCGTGGCCAGCACGGCGCGCAGGCGGGCGGTCTCGCGCACGGTGGGCAGCGGCCGGATCCACGAGCGTGCGATGGGCCGGTTGCGGTGGACGTCCTCGAACTCCAGGGCGTCCTTGAGGTGCAGGTAGCCGATCAGGCTGCCGTCGTCGCGCACTGGGAAGCGCGAGAAGCCCGTGCGCGCCGCCGCCTGCTCCACCTGCGCCGGCGTGACGTGGAGGTCGACCATCTCCAAGCGGTCCTCGGGCAGCAGCACCACCCGGGCGTCGCGCTCCTCGAACTTCAGCGCGCCGACCAGCAGGCGCCCCTCATGGGGCTCGATGAGCCCCTCCCGACTGGACTCGTCGACGAACCCGGCCACCTCGTCGCGGGTGAACGCGCTGGTGACCTCGTCCTTGGGCGTCACGCCGGCCAGGCGCAGCACCCCGTTGGCGATCTGGTTGAGCAGCCAGATGGCCGGATGCAGCACCCGCACGATCAAGGTCAGCGGTGGGCTGAGGAGCAGCGCAGCACGGTCGGGGCGGGCCAGGGCGAGGTTCTTGGGGACCAGCTCGCCCACCACGAGGTGCAGAAAGACCACGATGGACAGAGCGATCGCGAACGCGAGGGGGTGCAGGATGGGCTCGGGCAGGCCGGCGGCCTCGAACCAAGGCTCGATGAGGTTGGCGACGGCGGGCTCGCCCAGGACGCCCAGCCCCAGCGTGGAGACCGTGATCCCGAGCTGTGCGCCGGCGATCATCAGCGACACGTTCTCCATCGCCTTGAGCGCGATCCTGGCCGCCCAGCCGCCCTCCTCGGCGAGCGGCTCGATGGCCGAGCGCCGGGCGGAGACAAGGGCGAATTCGGCGCCCACGAAGAAGGCGTTGAGCCCCAGCAGCGCGATGGACAAGGCGATGGCGGGGCCGACGCTCACCGCTCCTCCTCGCCCTCGTCCTCGTCCGGCACTTCGATCGGCTCGTGCTCGAGGCGCACGCTGTCCACGCGCAGGCCGTCGAGCTCGACGACGGTCAGGGTGACGCGTTGGCCCGCGCGCTCGGTGTCGATCGCGTCGAGCTCTACGCTGTCGCCGGCCTCGGGCATGCGCGCCAGGTGCATGGCCAGCAGCCCCGCCAGGGTCTCGTACTCCGCGTCCTCGGGAAGCACGATCCCGGTGGTGTGCCCGACCTCGTCGGGGCGCATGAGGCCCGGCACCAGCCAGCGCCGCTCGCCTTCTCGCACCGTGCGCTGCTCGCCCGCGTCGTGCTCGTCGCGCACCTCGCCCACGATCTCCTCGATGAGATCCTCCAGCGTGGCGATGCCGTCCACGTTGCCGAACTCGTCGACCACCAGGGCCATCTGCAGGCCGCCCCGGCGAAGCTGCTCGAGCAGGTCGTCGAGCTCCAGGCTGGAGGGCACGAGGACCGGCGGGTCCATGACCTCGGTGACGCTGACGGTGTCGCGCTGCTCGAAGGCGACGCCGACCGCGCGCTTGACGTGCGCGATGCCCGCCACCTCGTCGCCCTCCAGCACCGGAAAGCGCGAATGGCCGCTGTGGCGTGCCTGCTCGACCACCGCGGCCACGGTGTCGTCTGGGCTCAGCGTGGTCATGCGCCCACGCGGGGTCATCACGTCGACGGCGCGGCGCTCGGCGAAGGCCAGCGAACGTTGCAGCAGGGTGGCGGTCCCCAGCTCGAGTGTGCCCTGCTCGGCCGAGCGGCGCACGAGCGAGGCCAGCTCGTCCGGGGCACGCGCGGAGGCCAGCTCCTCCCGGGGCTCGACACCCAGGCGGCGCAGGATGCGGTTGGCGGTCTCGTTGGAGAAGCGCACTGGAATCGCCGTCGCGCGCGTGAGCCCGCGGCTGAAGCCCTGCACCGCGCGGGCGGTGGGGAGGGGCCTGGCAATGGCCAGGTTCTTGGGCACCAGCTCGCCGAGGACCATGGTGACGGCGCTGGCCAGGGCGATGGCGATGATCAGCGCCACGCTCGTGACCGCGCTTGCGGGCACGCCGACGGCCTCCAACGGCCCGTCGATCAGCGCGGCGATGGCCGGCTCGGCCATGAAGCCGATCAGCAGGTTGGTGACGGTGATCCCCAGCTGCGCGGTCGAGAGCTGGGTCGAGAGGCTGGTCAGCGCGCTCTGCACGCCGCGCGCCTTGCGATCGCCCTCCTCCACGGCGCGGTCGACCGATGCCCGGTCCACCGTCACGAACGCGAACTCGGCCGCGACGAACGCCCCGCATGCGACGACCAGCAGCAGTGAAGCTCCGATGAGCAGGGCCTCGATCATCGCGCGCCCACCTCCGTCGGGCAGTGACGGGCGCGCCTCGAACTAGAGCTGGGGTCGTCGTTCATCGAGCGCTGCGGGCGACGGCATGGCCGAAGCGTAGGGAAACGCGAGGTCCGGGGCGATGGCTGCGCCCCGAGGCGCCGGCACCGGTTCGCGGCCGGCGAAGAACGCCTGCAAACGCTCCATCGCCTGATCGCGTTCGTGAGGGGACCGCGGGCGGATCGCCTCCCCGAAGGTCACCGCGACCGGGTGGCGGCGGCGCCACACGCGCCGGCGCGGCCATGACTGGCCGGGCGGCATGGCGGCGTGGGTCCCCTCGACGCGGATCGGCACGATCGCGAGCTGGTGCTGGGCGGCGAGCACGGCCGCCCCGCTGCGCAGGCGCCCCGTGTCACCCTCGCGCGACCGGGTGCCCTGCGGGTAGAGGAGCAGGCTCCAGCGGTCTGCCAGCAGCGCCTCGATGTGCTCCAGGCTCGCGATGCCTCCGCCCTTGCGTCGTACCGGCACCGTGTTGAAGGCCAGCGAGACCAGCGCGGCCAAGCGCCGGTCGCCATAGAAGTAGTCGGCCGCCGCGGCGACCGCGGTGCGCCGCCGCCAGCGCGCAGGGAGGGCGCACAGGATGAGCGGCGTGTCCATGTGGCTGGAGTGGTTGGCCACGAATAGGACCGGCGGGGTCGCCTCGTCGTACAGCCGCTGCTCGCCGGTCGTGCGACGGCGCGTGTAGTAGGCCAGCAGGCCGTTGAACACTCCGCGCAGGATGACCTCGCGGGCGGCGCGGGCGGGCGGGCTGCGCGCCCAGGGCAGGTCGAGCTGGGCGCACGTGGCGCCCTCGTTGCAGCCGGGTGCGACGTCCTCCCCCATCGGCTGGCCAGGACAACACCGTGGCCGCCATCCGGTTTCACGCGTCACCATGCGACAGTAGGGCCATGGCGCCGATGCGTTGGTGGGGCTGGGGCGAGCCGGGCGTCTCTTTCACCCACGAGGACAAGCCCGAGCTGCGCGCGTTCATCCTGCGCCACCTGGGCGTCGACGTGGAGGGCCCGACAGCGCGGCGCGTGGCCTTCGACGACATCACCGTTCCCGAGCCGTCACTGCCCACCGACCTGCGTGCGGAGCTCGAGGCGGCCGTGGGAGGCCAGCACGTCTCCGTCGACGCGCTGGACCGCGTCGTGCACGCGCGCGGCAAGAGCCTGCGCGACCTGATGCGCCACCGCCGTGGCGACATCGGGCGTCTGCCGGACGCCGTCGTGCGCCCCGGGTCCGAGGAGGAGGCCGAGGCGGTCCTGCGCGCGGCGCTGGCCGCGGACGCCGTGGTCATCCCCTTCGGCGGGGGGACCAACATCTCGGGCAGCCTCGAGGCGCCCGCTGGCGAGCCGCGCCCGGTGGTGTCCGTCGACGTGGGCCGGATGGACCGGCTGCTGGAGATAGACGAGGCCTCACGCCTTGCGCGGGTGCAGGCCGGCGTGCTGGGCCCCCGCCTGGAGGAGCAGCTCAACGCCCGCGGCTGGACCGCGGGCCACTTCCCCGACAGCTTCACGCACTCCACCCTGGGCGGCTGGATCGCCACGCGCTCCTGCGGCATGCAGTCCGACCGCTACGGCGACGTCGCGGATCTCACCCGTGCCGTGCGGGTGGTCACCCCGGCCGGTGTGCTGGCCACGCGCCCGGTGCCCAGCACGTCGACCGGACCCAGCGTGCGCGAGATGGTGCTGGGCAGCGAGGGCCGGCTGGGCATCATCACCGAGGCCACGATCCACGCCCACCGCCTCCCGGCCCAGCGCACCATCCTCGGCTACCTGCTCCCGGACTGGCGGCGAGCGGTGCGGGCGATGCGCGCCATAGCCGAGAGCGAGGCCGCCCCCTCGGTGACGCGCGTGTCCGACGCGCACGAGACGCAGCTCTCCTTCGCCACACGGAGGCGCCCGTCGATCGCCGATCGTGTCCAGTCCGGGGCGCTGCGCTGGTACCTGGAGCGGCGTGGCATCGACCCGGAGGCGATGTGCCTGGCGTTCATCGGCTATGAGGGGCCGCAGGAGCACGTGAAGGCCCAGCGCGGGCTCGTCGGGCGGATCGTGCGCGAGCACGGCGGGCTGTGCATCGGCTCCGGTCCGGGGGAGCTGTACGACGCCAAGAAGTTCGACACGCCCTACATCCGCGACTTCCTGCTGGACCGCGGGGCGCTAGGGGACGTGTCGGAGACGTCAGCCCCCTGGGGCACGCTGCCCCAGCTCTACGACGACGTGGAGGCCGCCGCGAACGGCGCCTTCGCCAGGCTGGGCGTGATGGGCTACGTCATGTGCCACCTGTCGCACTCCTACCACGCGGGGGCGTGCCTGTACTTCACCTTCGCCTTCAGGCCGGCCGGCGACGAGGAGGACGACGGACTGGAGGCCTACGACGTCGTCAAGTCGGCGATCCAGCAGGCCTTCGTGGACTCCGGTGGGACGCTGTCCCACCACCACGCGGTGGGCACCGAGCACGCGCGGTGGCTGGAGCAGGACATCTCCGCCCCGGGCGTCGCGATGCTGCGTGCCCTGTTCGACGGAACCGACCCGGGCGCCAACCTCAACCCCGGGAAGATCGTGTGAGGGCGGCCGGGGGCCGCTCAGCGATGTGCTGAGCGGCCGGAAGGCGGGCATCGGCTACTAGACCCCGAGCTCCTCGGAGGCCAGGCGGGCGCCTTCGATGCGGTTGGCGATCTTCTGCATGGCGACGTCACGGGCGAAGTCCGGCGAGCCGTGCTTGGGCTTGACGTCGCGGCTGAACGGGGAGAAGCCGCAGTCGTCGGTGGCGCCCAGGCGCTCGACGGGGATGTGCTTCGCGGCGGTGACCAGCTCGTTCTTGACGTGCTCGGCTGATTCGACGTCGGGGGACAGCGGGTTGATGACGCCCATGAAGCACACCTGCGCGACGCCGTCGGCGTCGGCGCGGCTGTTCTCACCGCAGAGCCTGTAGACAGTCTCGCGGTCCTCCTCGCTGGCGCACTGGATGAGGAAGTAGCCCGCGTTGATCTTGAACATGTGGTTCAGGAGCTTCTCGTAGGGGACCTCCTTGGAGTGCACCGAGTCGCAGTCCCCGCCCGGGCACGTGTGGATTCCGATGTTCTTGCGCTCCTGCGCGCTGAAGCGGTCCATCACCCGGTTGTTGAGGTCGATGAACGACTGCAGCATGTCCTTGCCCGTCCACGGGTTGCGCGCGTCGTTCTTGTTGGCCAGGCGCCCCTCGGTGAAGTCCAGCGAGACCCGCACCGCACCCGCGTCGAAGCACTTGCGGATGTCCTTCTCGCACTCGTCGACGAGGTCGTCGAGGAACTGCTCGCGGGAGTAGCCCTCGATCTCATCTTCCAGGGGGTACAGGAGCATCAGCATCGAGGGTGCGATGACCGCCTGCTTGACCGGGTGCGAGGTGAGCTTCTTGTTCTTCTCGACGAACTCGGAGGCGAACGTCTGGTACTTGAACGGGCCACCCGTCAGACGTGGCAACTGGCGGTGATGGCCGTCGTCGAAGATCGCGAAGAACTGCCCGTCGCCGGCCAGGTTCGGAGCCAGGCCCGTGCCCGCCAACGTATGGGTCAACGGGTAGGTGGCAAAGCTCGACTCGCGCTGCTCCCCATCGGTGACCGCGGTCTCGCCGGTCTGCTCCAGGCGGCGGATGGAATCCTCCGCCGACTTGTCCTGCAGGGCCTGGAGATCCTCCCAGGTGATCTGCCCCTGGTCGTACTTCTCATAGGCGTCCTGCAGCTCCATCGGCCTGGGCAACGACCCGACCAGCTCGGTGGGGATCGGCATATGGCTCTCCTCGCGTTGATTGCTGACCACTACCGGTCATATCACGCACCGACCGGCGGGAACAATGTCTCGACCGTCCCGGCGTGTGGGCGCTTGCGGCCGAAGATGGAGCTAGCCGGGCTCGAACCGGCGACCTCCTGGGTGCGATCCAGGCGCTCTCCCAACTGAGCTATAGCCCCGTGGATCGCGCAGTCTAGCCGTCCAGGGCCCGGCGAAGACCGCCTCCGACGAAGGTACGCTCACCGATGGAGGTGAGCTTTCGCAACCGACTAAGCCTGTTCTTCCTGCTCATCGTGCTCGTTCCGATGGTGTCGGTGGCGGTCGTCCTGTTCCGGCTGATCTCCGACAACGAGACGGGAAAGGCCGACGAGGCGGTGGCCGCGCGCACCGAGGTGGTGTTCAACCTCTACCGCCAGGCCCGCGCCGACGCCAGCTTCTTCCCCCAGGGGGAGGCCGACGTCGGGCCCCCCGTAGAGGAGGTGGGCACCGACGCGGAGCTCGTCGCGGCGCTGCAGGCCGGCGACGTGGAGCAGGCGACCGAGCGCGCTGAGGAGCTCGCGGCGGGCGGGCCGATCACGCGCATCCTGCTCGTCGACGAGGGCGAGGTCGTCCTCGACGTGGGCCCCGACGACGCGGTGGCCCCGGCCACCCGCGAGCTGCAGGGACCCGGGGGCGAGTCCTTCGGCCGGCTGCAGGTCTCCGTGACGCGGGCGGCGGGCTTCGCGCGCCGCGTCGGGCGGTTGGCGGGCACCGACCTCGTCGTGCGCACCGACGACCGACTCCTGGCCTCCTCGGTGGAGGGGGTGGGCGAGGCCCCGCTTCCTGTCCTGGGGACCGTCGAGAGCCCGGAGGGCGACGCCCTCCGCGTGGCGCCCCCCTTCGAAGTGCCCGGCTTCGGCGGCGAGCGCGTCTCCTTCTCCGTCCTGGCCGACATCGACCAGGTGTCCGGCGCGGTGACGCGCAGCCGGCTGCTGGCCGGCGGCATCCTCCTGGGCTTCTTCGTGCTGGCCTTCGTCTTCGCGCTCGCCGTCTCGCGTCAGCTCCAGCAGCAGATCGCCGGCCTGCTGGACGCCGCGCGGCGCCTGGGCGCCGGTGACTTCTCGGCCAAGGTCCCCACCGAGGGGCGCGACGAGTTCGCGGCGCTGGGCGAGGAGTTCAACAAGATGTCCGACCAGCTCTCGGCGCGTCTGGCGGAGCTGGCCCGCGAGCGCGAGCGCGTGCAGACCTCGGTGCGCCGCCTGGGCGAGGCGGTGGGCTCCAACCTCGACCGGGATGCGCTGCTGCGCCTCGTCGTCACCACCGCGCTCGAGGGCGTGGACGCCCAGGCCGGGCGGGTGACCATCCGGCCGATCGGGGAGGGGCCGATGGAGGAGTCCGCGCGCGCGGGCAATCTGCGCGGGCTGGAGGCGGTCCTGCGCGAGGGGGAGGCCCGGGTGCTGCGCAGCGGCGCGTTCGCCGAGGTCGACGAGGGCGGGCTCAGCGCGCTGGCCCATCCGCTCGTCGAGGGCGACGAGGAGCACCGCAGGGTCAACGGCGTCCTGTGCGTCGCCCGCGCTGGCCAGCCGTTCAGCGACCCCGACCGCGAGCTGTTCCAGTACCTGGCCGGGCAGGCGGCCGTGTCCATCGAGAACGTCGACCTGCACGAGACCGCCGCCCACGAGTCGGTCACCGACGAGCTGACCGGCCTGTCCAATTACCGGCGCTTCTACGAGGCGGTCGAGCTGGAGGTCGAGCGCTCGCGACGCTTCGGGGGTCGCCTCGGCCTGGTCATGCTCGACCTCGACGACTTCAAGATGGTCAACGACACCCGCGGCCACCTCCAGGGCGACGAGGTGCTGCGTGAGATCGCGCGCGTGCTGCGCGAGAGCTCGCGCGAGATCGACGAGCCTGCCCGCTACGGCGGGGAGGAGCTGGCGGTGGTGCTGCCCGGCACCGACCTCGACGGCGCCTTCCGGCTGGCCGAGCGGATGCGCGAGCAGATCGAGGCGCTGGAGATCGAGCCGGTGGAAGGCGCCGGCCGCCCGGTGCGGGTCACGGCTAGCTTCGGGGTGGCCTCGCTGCCCGAGACGGCCGACGACGAGCAGGCGCTGGTGGCGGGCGCCGACGCCGCGCTCTATCGGGCCAAGCGCGCCGGCAAGAATCGGACCACGAGGGCCATCGCCCGCGCGCGGACCCAATGATCATCTAGGCTCCCCGACCGGGATGGGATTGCTTGACGAAGCCATCCGCGAGCACCTCGCGCTCAAGCGCGGCCGCGGCGCCGACCCGGCGGAGATCGCCAGGGAGGAGAAGGACGCCCTCGGGCCGCCGACCCGCACCCAGGAGCCGCAGGCCGAGCGCGCCCGCGAGGAGCGTGGCGAGTCCGAGGATGCCCCGCTCGACGAGCCCGCCACTGCGCTCGCGCCGGCCGATGATGCTCCGCGAGCCGGCCGCGAGCCCGGCGAGCCCCGACTGCGCCTGGCCGCCGAGCCGCCCGAGCACGAGGAGCCGCGTCCGGCGCCCGAGGGGCGCGGGGACCGCGCAACGGGCGCGCCGCCACCGGCCGAGCACCGGCTGCGCATCACCGAGGACGAGCTGCGCGGGCACATCCCCGGGGGGGCGGGGCCGCCGTCCCCACCCCCGCCCGCCGACGACGCCCTGCCGGAGCCCGCCGACGACGCCCTGCCGGAGCCCGCCGACGACGCCCTGCCGGAGCCCGCCGACGACGAGCCCCACACCGATGATTTCGTCTTTGGCGACGAGGACGAGGACATCTTCGCCGACGCGGTCGACGAGCCGCGCGTCGGCGAGCGCCACGCCGACGGGCCTCCACCGGAGCCCCCGCCCGCGCCCCCCGCGCCGGAGCCTCCGCCCGCGCCTCCCGCGCCGGAGCCTCCGCCCGCGCCCGACCAACCCACCCAGCAGTACGCCCTGGAGGACGTCGAGGACGCCGTCCGCCCGCCCGGGCCCCCGCCTTCCGTGCCCGACGCCGATGAGTACGATGAGCCGGAGGGCGAGGAGCTGCTCGAGGAGACGCCCGAGTTCCTCGAGGAGACGCCGGAGCACGACCGGCTCTGGTTCGAGCAGAAGCCGCCGCGCGACTTCGACTTCTGAGCCCCGGTCCGGTCCGTGAGCCCCACGCCGCGCCGGCTGACCTGGCTCGACGTCTTCACCGCGACGCCGATATGCGCTTCGCCGGGCATCCCTCGCTGGGCACGGCGGTGGCGGTGGCCGCCCTCGTCATCTCCCAGGGCGTCGAGATGGGTCGCCCGTCCACCCTGCGCTGCGCGCTGGACGGCGACCGCGTGCGGGTGGGCGGCGACGTGGTCGTGCTGGCGCAGGGCACGGTCTGGCTGTGAGCCCCTACGGCTTGTAGGGGACGTCGGCCTCGGTGATGTAGCCGCGGTCGCGCGCGGCCTGCGCCACGCGCTCGATGGCCAGCGCGTAGGAGGCAACCCGCAGCGACTCGCCCTCCTCCCGCGCCCGGTGGTGCACCGCGCGGAAGGCCTTGCGCATCCGGGTGCCCAGACGGTCGTTGACCTTGCGCTCGTCCCACGCGAGGTGCTGCAGGTTCTGCACCCACTCGAAGTAGGAGACGATCACGCCGCCGGCGTTGGCCAGCACGTCGGGAACGACGAGCACGCCCTTGTCGGCCAGGATCTCATCGGCCCTGGGCGTGGTCGGGCTGTTGGCGCCCTCGACGATCATGCGTGCGTTGACGGCGTCGGCGTTGGCGGCGTGGATCATGCCGCCCAGCGCGGCGGGTATGAGGACGTCGCACTCCAGCGCCAGCAGCTCGGCGGGGGTGATGACGTCCGCGCCGGGGAAGTCCGGCAGCCGGCCTCCGGCGCGCACGTGGGCCCAGAGCGCCTCGGCGTCGAGGCCCGCCTCGCCGTGGATGGCGCCGTGGGCGTCCGAGGCGCCGATGACCTTCGCGCCGAGCTGCGCCATGATCCGCCCGGCCCAGCCGCCGACGTTGCCGAAGCCCTGTATGACCACGGTCGCCCCGTCGGGGCGCAGGTCGAGCAGTGGCGCGGCCTCGCGGAAGCAGAGCACCACGCCACGTCCCGTGGCCGCCTCACGGCCCAGGGAGCCGCCCAGGGAGATCGGCTTGCCGGTGACGATGGCCGGCGTGTGGCCGTAGAGCTTTCCGTACTCGTCCATCATCCAGGCCATCACCTGGGCGTTGGTGTTGACGTCGGGCGCGGGGATGTCGCGCTGGGGCCCGATGACCTTGGCGATCTTGTCGATGAACGAGCGGGTGATCTTCTGCAGCTCGTCGCTGACCAGCTCGGAGGGGTCGCAGTCGATCCCGCCCTTGGCGCCCCCGAAGGGCACGTCGACCAGCGCGGTCTTCCAGGTCATCAGCGAGGCGAGGGCGCGCACCTCGTCGAGGTCGACCTCGGGGTGGTAGCGCACGCCGCCCTTGTAGGGGCCACGCGCGCCGTTGTGCTGCACGCGGAAGCCCTGGTAGCAGTGGATCCGCCCGTCGGCCTGGCGCAGGGGCACCTGCACCGCCACCTCGCGGTAGGACGAGCGCAGCACCACGCGCGCGTCGTCGGCCACCCCGATCCGGTCAGCCGCGACGTCGAACCAGTGGTCGACGATCTCGCGGTTGGAGACCTCCGCGCGCGGCGACCTCCCCTCCGGCTGGGCCTGGGTCGCCATGCGGCGAGCCTACCCGGAGGTGGTCAAGGCCGACAACCTGCGGCGGCGGCCGCCTCAGGCGTCGGGCCGTGGTTCCTGCGGGGGCCTCTCGTCGTCGCCCGCCTGAGCGATCACGTCCGTGAGGTTCATCCCCCGGGACTGGGCCGCGCGCTCCCACTTCTCCCACGGAAACTCGACCGCATCCCGCTCGTCGCCGTAGTCGTCCAGCGGCTTGTAGGCGAACATCCGCGGATCCTTCTTGAACAACACGGCCAGCCGCCAGCACGCGTGACACAGCCCGTCACGCCAATCGGGCCGGCGGCAGCCCCGCCTGGCACACAGGGGACCCGTCTCGATGATCGGCACGGTCTCCCGATGGTAGGACCGATGGCAAGGGACCGTCCTACTCGTGGGCGAGGAGGTCGGGCTCGAGGTAGACGAACCTCGCGATCGGTACGCCTGCGCGCAACCGGGCCTCGCAGCCGTTGATCGCGCCCGCCAACTCCGCCATCGAGAGCGACTTCTCGAACTCCAGCTTGGCCGCCACAAGGAGCTCGGCCGGGCCCAGGTGCTGGGTGAGCACGTTGATCACCCGGCGAACGCCCGGGCTCTGCCCGAGCTCGGCCTCGATCCGCTGGATCATCTCCGGCGAGGCCGCCTCGCCCATCAGCAGGCTCTTCATCTCGATCGCGAGGACGATCGCGATGGCCACGAGGAGGACGCCGATCGCGAGCGTTCCGAGGCCGTCGAAGATCGGGTTGCCGGTGACGATCGCCAGCGCCACCCCGGCCGTCGCGAAGATCAGCCCGATCAGCGCCCCGGAGTCCTCCAGCAGGAGGACCGGCAGCTCGGGGCTGCGCGACGTGCGCACGTAGTCCACCCAACTGCGTCCGCGGCGCTGCGGCGTGGCGTGGCGCACGGCGGTCCGCAGCGCGACGGCCTCGAAGACGATCGCCACGCCGAAGATCGCGAAGGCGACGGCGGGCGAGGTGATCTCCTCCGGCTCGGTGATCTTGTGGTAGCCCTCGTAGAGCGAGAAGAGGCCGCCGAGCGAGAAGAGCACCACCGCCACCACGAACGCCCAGAAGTAGCGGCTTCGCCCGTAGCCGAACGGGTGGAGGGGGGTCGGCTCGCGGCGGGCTCGCCGCCCGCCCAGGACCAGCAGGCCCTGGTTGCTGGCGTCGGCGACGGAGTGGATCGACTCGGCCAGCAGGGCCGAGGACCCCGTGATGAGGAACCCGACGAACTTCGCGATGGCGATCCCCAGGTTGGCGAGGAACGCCGCCGCGATCGCACCCGTGGTCTCCCCGTGCCCGCCGCCGCCCTCGTCGCTCATGGGCCCAACCTACCGGCGAGCGCGTGGTCGAGGAGATCGTGGCCGGGGTGGGATGTCTTACGCCGGCACGCGCGCGCGCTCGTCCTCGCACACGACCACTGCCGGCGCTCCGTCGGCGGTGGTGGGCGCCGGGGCCGGCTCCCGTTCGACCAGGGCAGGCAGCGTGAACGAGAAGGTGCTTCCCTTCCCGAGCTCGCTCTCGGCCCAGATCCGCCCGCCGTGCTGCTCGACGATCGCGCGGCAGATCGCGAGCCCGAGTCCCGTGCCGCCCATCTCGCGCGAGTCGGAGGCATCGACCTGCTGGAAGCGCTGGAAGATCGAGTCGAGCTTGTCGGCCGGGATGCCGCGGCCTTCGTCGCTGACCTGGAAGAGCACCTCGCCGCCGCGGCGCCCTGAGCAGACAAGCACGGCGGTGCCGGCGGGGGAGAACTTCAGCGCGTTCGAGAGCAGGTTGGTCAGCGTCTGGAGCACGCGGTCGGGGTCGGCGCCGAGTGTCACCGGCTGGGTGTCTGCGCTCACGCTCACCTGCGCCTGCGCCGCGATCTGCCCTACGCTTTCGAGCGCGCGCTCGACCAGTTCGGCGGCATCGCAGCGCTGAGGCTGCATGTCGATCTTGCCGGAGCCGATCCGCTCGATGTCCAGGATGTCGTTAATCAGGCGCACGAGGCGATCGCTGTTCTCGGCAGCGATCCGGACCATCCGCCGCCCCCGCTCCGGGAGCTCCCCGAGCACGCCTGACTCGAGCAGTCCGAGCGAGCCGCGGATCGAGGTCAGCGGAGTGCGCAGCTCGTGGCTCACGACCGAGGTGAACTCATCCTTCGCGCGCTCGATCTCGCGGCGCTCGGTGATGTCCTGCCCGGTGCCGAGCATCCGCAGCGCAGTTCCGTGCTCGCCCGTTGCGACCTCGCCGCGGGCGTGCAGGGTGCGCACGCCTCCGTCGGGGCGCACGATGCGATGCTCGAGCGAGAAGGGCGTGCCCCTCGCATAGGCGGCCTCCGCGTCGGCCTGCACGCGGGCCCGATCGTCGGGGTGAATGCGCTGAAGGCAGCCCTCGAAGGTCACGGGGTGACGGCCTGGCTCGAGCCCGTAGATGCGGCAGAGCTGCTCCGACCACTCGACCGTGTCCGCGCCCATGTCCCACTCCCAGCTTCCGAAGCCACCGACCGACTGCGCCTCGGCGAGCTGCCGGCGCTGGCGCTCGAGCATCGCCTCGGTCTGCTTGTGCACGCGGTTGTCGCGCGTGAACGCCGCGGCGCCGACGATCGCATGCCGCTCGTCCCTGATCGGGGACATCGAGATCGAGACGTCGATCCGCTCTCCGTCCTTGGCCATGCGCTGGGTGTCCACCTGTCGCAGCACCTCCCCGGCGCCCACCCGCGCCAGCAGGTTGGTCGAGCCGCGCAGCTCCGGCGGTACGAGCATGGCGATCGACGCTCCGAGCGCCTCCTCGCACGAATAGCCGTAGAGTCGCTGTGCGGCGGGGTTCCAGTCCGTGATCACGCCCTCCAGCGTGAGGCCGATGATCGGATCCTCCGAGGAGTCCACGAGCGCGGCCTTGCGGTGGACCGCTTCAGGCCCTTCAGCGGCGTCGCGACTTTCGGGGGCCCGTGACGTGGGGGGATCATCTCCGCGAGCGCAGGGCGGCTTTGATCCGAGCATCACCTGAGTTACGGCAGGACGCGAAAACAACTTGAGCCTCCTCCCCCGACCTCGACGGGCGGCAAGGGCTACGAGTCGCCGGCTCCAGTGGAGGCGGGGGGAATCGAACCCCCAACTCAGCCTTGCAAAGGCCGTGTGTTCCCGTTAGCACCACGCCCCCGGCGGGTCAGCACGCAAGATAGTCGGCGCCCCCTCGCGCCTACCGTTCCGGTCGCCGCGCCGCCGCCTACACGGCGCCCGCCTTGGCCAGCAGCTCCCCGGCCACGCGGTCGGTCGCGTCGCCCATGCCGCCCAGCAGGCGGCGCGAGAGCTGGGCGCGGCGGAAGAACAGGGGGGCGTCGTGCTCCCACGTCGCGCCGATCCCGCCGTGGACGGAGATCAGCTCGCGTGCCGCGTAGTCCAGCGCCGCGCTCGCCGCGGCCCTCGCCGCGCTGGCGGCCAGGGGGAACTCGTCGCGGCGGTCCTCGTGCGACCAGCCCGCGTAGACCAGCAGCGAGTAGGCGTTCTCCCGGCGGCGCAGCACCTCGACCAGCGCGTGCTTGACCGCCTGGTAGGAGCCGATGGCCCGCCCGAAGGTGAACCGCTCCTTGGCGTACGCCACGGAGCTGGCCAGGCAGGTCTCGACCGTGCCGATCGCCTCCGCGGCAAGCAGCGTCTGGGCGAAGTACCAGGCGTGGGCAATGCCCTCGGCGTCCAGCGCAAGCCGCTGGCCGGTGGCGCCGTCGAGCGTGACGTGGCCCAGCGCGCGCGTCGCGTCGTAGCGGGTGACGGCCTCGACCGACACGCCGTCCTGGGTCGCGTCGACGGCCAGCGCCGCGACCTCGCCGCCGGCGTCGACGCCGATCACGACGAGCACGTCGGCGCCCGGGGCATCGGGGACCCAGGCCACGGTGCCGCTCAGCCGGTCGCCGTCGAGCGCCACAGCCGGCGCCCGGCGCGAGCCGCCCCGCGCCTCGACGGTCCAGGCCGGCACGTCGTCGGTCGGCGGTCGGGTGGGCAGCCACGTGGCGCGCTGCGTCCCCTCGGCGATCGCCCCGAGGTCGCCGTACCCGCCGGCGTTGAGCAGCGCCGCCGCGGGCAGGTGGCCCAGCAGCTCGATCCCGGCCAGCACGCGGCCGGCCTCGATCATCACGAGCATCGCGTCGAAGGCGCCCAGCTCGGCGCCCCCGTGCTCCTCGTCGACGATGAGCCCGGCCCAGCCCGCCTCGCAGGCGGTCGGCCACAGATCCGGGCGGGCGCCGGGATCCTCGAGCGCCTCGCGGGCGGCCTCGACGGTCTTCACGCGGCCCAGCGCGTTGCGCGCCGCGTCGCGCAGGAACTCCTGCTCCTGGGAGAGCTCGAGGTTCACTTGGCCACCGCCTCGCGCTCCTTCGCCCGCAGCTCGCTGAACGGAATCCCCTTGTCCAGGCGTGGCTCGGGCGGTAGCCCCAGCACGCGCTCGCCGATCGTGTTGCGCAGGATCTCCTCGGTGCCGCCGGCGGACTTCAGCCCGGGCAGGAAGGAGATGCCGTAGGCGGTCTCGCCGGCCTCGTCCAGGGCGTCGGGCCCCAGCACGTCGGCGACGAGATCGAAGGCCTCGATGGCCGCCGACACCGTGGTGACCTTGGCCAGGCCGGCCTCCGGCCCCGGGATCGTCCCCTGCTGGAGCATGCTGAGCAGGCGGTAGCCACCGAAGCGCACGGCCAGCAGCTCGATCGAGATCTCGCCCAGGCGGCGGCGCACCTCCGGGTCGGCGCTGGCGTGCTCGTCGCGGGCGACTAGCTCCACGAAGCGCTCGGGCCGGTAGCCCAGGCCCTCCGCGCCCGAGCCGATGGTCAGGCGCTCGAACATGAGCGTCGTGAGCGCGGTGCCCCAGCCGTTGCCCGGGCCACCCACGACGGCGTCGGCCTCCACGCGCACGTCGTCGAGGAAGACCTCGTTGAACTCGGCCTCGCCGGAGATCTGGCGCAGGCCGCGGATGGTCACGCCCTCGGCGTCCATCGGGAGGATGAACATGGTCAGGCCCTTGTGCTTGGGCACGTCGGCGTCGGTGCGCGCCAGCAGCAGGCCGTGGGCGGAGAACTGCGCGTTGGTCGTCCACACCTTCTGGCCGGTCAGGCGCCAGGAGCCGTCGTCCTCCTGGCGCGCGCGGCACTGCACCGCCGCCAGGTCGGAGCCCGCGGCGGGCTCGGAGAAGAGCTGGCACCACACCTCGTCGGCGTGGAGCATGGGGCCCAGGTAGCGGCCCTTCTGCTCCTGCGTCCCGTGAGCGATGATGGTGGGGCCGAGCATGCCGACCCCGATCACGTCGAGGATGCCGGGTACCCGTGCCTTGGCGATCTCCTGCCCAACGATGACCGACTCGATCGGACCCAGCCCCTGGCCGCCGAACTCCTCGGGCCAGGTCACGCCCGCCATGCCGTTCTCGGCCAGGCGGCGCTGCCAGGCCCGCTGCGCCGGGACGAGCTCCTCCTCGGGGAGGTCCAGGGCGGGCGCCTCGTCTCGGTGCTCGTGCAACCAGGCCGCGACGCGGACGCGGTAGGCGGCCTGCTCCGGCGTGTCGTTGAGGTCCATCCACTCTCCTTCGGCGTTGGCTGACCGGCCGGTCGGCGCCACCCTAGCGCGCGCCGCGTTCGCCGCCGCCCAGGCGGGCGCCGCCGCGGTCGTGCTCGCGCGGCTGGCCCGTGGCCGGCGACGGCGGCCACCGCTCAGCGGCGCGGTGGAGGCCCCGGCGCAGACCATCTCGGTGGTCATCCCGGCTCGCGACGAGGAGATGCGGCTCGCGCCGTGCCTGGAGGGCCTGCGCGCCGACGGCGACGCCGCCGAGATCCTCGTCGTCGACGATCGCTCCACCGACGCCACGGTGCAGGTCGCGCGGGAGGGCGGCGCACGGGTGATCGCCGGCGAGGAGCTGCCCGAGGGCTGGGTGGGCAAGGCGTGGGCGCTGCAGCAGGGCCTGCGCGCGGCGACCGGCGACGTCGTGGTCTTCCTGGACGCCGACACGCGGCCACGGCCGGGGCTGCTGCGCGCCCTGGCCGCGCGGTTGGCGGGCGACGCCGACATCGTCACCGTGAGCCCGCGCTTCGAGTGCCGGACGGCCGGCGAGCGGCTGCTGCACCCCAGCATGGCCGCGACCATCCCCTACCGGGTGGGGCCCGGCGACGTCGAGGGCCGGAAGCCCGCGCCCGGTCGCGCGATCGCCAACGGCCAGTGCCTCGCGCTGGGGCGCGAGGCGTTCCTGGCCTTCGGCGGGATGGTGGGGGTGCGGGGCTTCATGACCGAGGACATCGCGCTGGCCCGCGCGCTGCGCCGTGCCGGCTGGAACCTGGCCATGGCCGACGCCACCGACCTGCTCGACGTGCGCATGTACGCGTCGGCGCGCGAGACCTGGGAGGGCTGGGGCCGCTCGCTGCTGGCTCCCGACGTCAACCCGCCGCTGCGCCGCGCCGAGGATCTCGCGGTGCTCTGGCTGGCCATGGGCCTTCCGCTCCCCCGGGTGCTGCTGGGACGCGGAACCCCGATCGACTGGCTCCTCCTCGCGGTCCGCCTGGCCATGACCGCCGCCCTCGCCCGCTCCTACCGCCCCCGCGGCCTGCCCTTCTGGCTCTCCCCGCTGGCCGACGTGCCCACCATGACCCGCCTCACGTGGTCGGCGGTGCGCCCCACGCGTACGTGGCGGGGGCGGACGTACGCGTGACCACGGGGGTCACTCAGCGCCGCAGGAGGAACAGCGCGCCGATGAGGCACATGAGCCCACCGGTGGCGGCGACGCGCTCGATCCCCTGGAAGGCGAACTGGACGAACGGGAAGGCGAAGACCCCGACCCGGGCGCCCAGGGCGAAGGAGTGCGCCCGGCCAAGTGCCGCGCACACCGCGAGGCACAGCACCGCCGCGATCGGCGCCAGCGCGAAGGCGCCGCCGACGAAGGTCATCACCGCCTTGCCGCCCCGCAGGCGCGCGAAGGCGGGGAACGCGTGGCCGACCATGGCGGCGGCCACTCCGGTGTAGGCGCCTGCCGCGTCGGCCAGCAGCCAGCCGGCCACGCCGCCCAGCAGCCCCTTCAGCGCGTCGCCGATGAACGCCGGCCAGGCGCGGCGCCCGCCGAGCTGCTCGAGCGCGTTCCACGCGCCCGGGTTGCCGTCGCCGGTGGCGTACAGGTCGACCCCGTGGGCTCTTGCCACGAGGAGGGAGACGGGGACCGAGCCCAGCAGATACCCGATGATGGCGGCGAGGACGATCGTCATCGCACCCCTTGCCTCCTTCCATCTGGTCCGCTACCCGCGGGCGACCGCACCGCAGGGATTGTCCCGCATGGGCCTCGACCGCCCGTCGCTGCGCCGCACGCCCGGGCTGCGCTTCTGGAAGCTGCTGGGCACGGGCCGCGGCGAGACGATGACCCTGGGCGCCGACCTGCGCCGCTGGGCGCTGTTCGGCGTGTGGGAGGACGTCGCGGCGCTCGAGACGTTCCTCGCAGAGTCGCAGGTGCCCGCCCGCTGGCGCGCGCTGGAGGCTGAGACGTTCCACGTGCGCCTCGAGCCGCTGCGCTCCCACGGGGCATGGGGCGGGAGCGACCCGCTGGCCCAGGCGCCGGGAGCGGGGCCGCTGGCGCCGGCAGGGCCGCGCGGAACGTCGGCGCCGGCCGCGGGGGGCGAGTCCGCGGGCTCGCCCGCGGCCCACGACGGCCCCGTCGCCATCCTCACCCGCGCACGC
The DNA here is from genome assembly GCA_024330185.1 of Candidatus Siliceabacter maunaloa. GTDB lineage: Bacteria > Actinomycetota > Thermoleophilia > Solirubrobacterales > Solirubrobacteraceae > Siliceabacter > Siliceabacter maunaloa. The sequence goes on along the minus strand of JANDLV010000012.1, from coordinate 43,264 downwards.
ATCCGCGCCACCCGCCTGCGCGCCTTCTACGGCGCCATCCAGCCGCCGGCCACGGAGCTGCTGCGCGCCTCCGGGCGCCTGGCCTCGGTCGGCGTCGGCGAGTGGCCGGTGGCCCGCCAGGCCACCTTCTCCGTGTGGCGCTCGCTGTCCGACGCCCAGGCCTACGCCTACCGGTCCCCCGCCCACGCCGAGGTCGTGCGCCGCACCCGGGCCGAGGACTGGTACGCCGAGGAGCTCTTCGCCCGGTTTCGCCCCTACGCGCAGCAGGGCACCTGGGACGGACGCGACCCCCTCGCTACTGCGCGCTGAGCGCCCTGGCCGCGGCGGCGACGCGCTGCTCCTCGAGCGTGTCGCGCCGGGCGGTGGCCCGCTCGATCGCCGGCTCGAGCTCGAGACCTTGCAGAGCCGGCTCGTGGGCGGCCAGGTCGTGCAGGGTGCGCAGGGCCGCGAGGTTGTGCTCGCCCAGCAGGAGGAGGCCCTCGAGCTCCACGATGTCGCTCACCGGGGAGCGATGGCGCAGGGCGCCGTTGAGCTTGAGGCGGCCCGCCTTCTCGCCCAGCCAGCCCGCCCCCTGCTTGACGCGGTTGCGACGCACGCCCAGGCGTCGCATGGCCTTGAGCAGGAGGTCCCGCTCGGCGGTCAGCTCGCTGTGGGCGGCGGCCAGCCACGGGCCGGCCGGCCCGGCCTTCATCGCACCCTCGGCCCGCCCGGCCAGCTCGACGGCCACGGTGGCCGTCATGAGGTGGTCGTTCAGGTAGATCGCGCGATGGCTCATGACCGGCTCCCTACCCGACGACGGCCGGCCCGATCGCGCGGGCGACGATCCCGGCGCCCAGGACCACGAGCGGTAGCCCGCCGCCCGGGTGGACCGCCCCGCCGACGAGGTAGATCCCCCCGGTGTGGGGAGAGACGTTGCCGGGCCGACGAAGGGAGCCGCGCAGCCGCCCATGCGGTGCGACCTGGCCGTAGATGTGGCCGGCGGTCGCGCCGGTCTCGCGCTCGAGGTCGGCGGGGGAGCGCCGGGCGCGGGCGACGATGCGCTCGCGCACGCCCCACCCCACACCGTCGAGGCGGTCGAGGACCCGCTCCTCCTCGGCCGCCCAGTCCTGTCCGGCGTCACCGGGCGCGTTGACCAGCACGAACAGGTTCTCGCCGTCGGCCGGTGCCTCGCCGGGATCGGTTGCGCACGAGGAGGACAGGTACACGGTCGGCTGGCGGGCCGGACGCCGCGCCACGAGGACGTCGTCGAACTCCGCGGCGTAGTCGGCGGGGAAGGCGATGCGGTGGTGGACGAGGCCGTCGGGCCGCCCGCGCAGGGCGAGCATGAGGGCCAGGCCGGAGACGGTGGGGTCGCGCGGCGCGCCCGCGCGGAGGGCGGCGCTCGTACGCGAGACCGTCTTACCGCGGCCCGATGCCCCACGGCCGGCCCGCACCAGCGCGCGCGTCACCTCGGGCTCCAGATTGGACACCACCGCGTCGCAGGGCTCGCTCCCCGCGTCGGTGGCCACCTCGCGCACGCGGCCCTCGCGCACGACGAGCCCCCGCACCGCGACGCCCGTGCGCAGCTCGCCGCCCAGGGTCTCGAGCCGGCGGGCCAGCGCGCGGACGATCTCGTACATCCCTCCGCGCGGGTGCCAGGCGCCGTGGGCGTGCTCCACCCAGCCCGCGATGGCCAGGGCGGCGGGGGCGCGGCGGGGGTCGGCGCCCGCGTAGGTGGCGAAGCGCTCGATGACCATGCGCAGGCGCTGGTCTTTCGTGCACCGCGCGGCCAGCGAGGACAGCGTGTGCCAGGGGCGCACGCGCAGGCCGTCCAGCGGGTTGGGCGCGGGCTCCCCCGGCTTGGGCCGGCGCGGCGGCCACGGCGGCGGCGCCGTGAGGAAGGGCACCGCGGCGGCCCACATGGAAGCGCACACGCCCAGGAACCGCGTCCAGTCGGCGCTCGCCCCTGGTGCCCAGGCCTCCAGCGCCTCCAGCGCGCGCGGGAGGTCGGCGCTGAGGTCGACCTGCGAGCCGTCGGCGAAGCGGTAGCGGGTGACGGGCTCCACGCGCAGCAGCTCGAGCTCGGCCTCCAGCGGCGCGCCCGTCGCCGCGAAGAGCTCGCGCAGCACCCAGGGCATGGTCAGCAGCGAGGGCCCGGTGTCGAAGCGGAAGCGCTCTCCGGCACCGACCGGCGCGGTGGACGCGCTCAGCTCGAGCCGCCCCGCCTTGCCCCCGGGGGCCTGCGCCCGTTCGATCACCACGACCTTGTGGCCTGCCGCGGCGAGGCGCACCCCGGCGGCCAGGCCGCCGACGCCCGCCCCGACGACGACGATCCTCACGCGCCGCGCACCCGGCGCACGAGCGCCGGCACGGCGAACGCGCCCATGGCGGTCCCGCCGGCCAGGGCGACCCGCGGGCGCCCCCACAGCACCGCGTTGGCGAAGCTCTCACCCACCCAGGTCCACACGTAGACCGCCAGCGCGCCGTCGCCCTTGCGCGGGTCGTCACCGCCGTCGGCTGCCGCCCACAGCGCGAACACGCCGGCGCCCGTGACCAGCCAGCCCAGGAAGTTCGTCGCGGGCACGCCCTCGTAGCGCCCGCCCTCGGGCCAGTGCCAGTAGCCCTCGTGCACCATGCGGGGGTCGAGAAAGACGTCCCAGGCCGTGAGCGCCCCCGCGGCCAGCGCCACGCGTGCGGCCGGCGTGCGCGACACGAGCCCGGCGACCACCCACGCCGGGCGGGCCATCAGCATCCAGGCGACGGCGACGAGGAAGGGCACCCCGCGCCAGCCCGGGCCGAGCAGGCGGCTGTAGTGGTAGTGCCCGAAGGGCCGCCCGGTTGCCACGCCGACCACCTCGGCCGCGTACCCGGCGCCAGCCGCCGCGGCCAGCAGGCCCAGCCCCCGCCGCGCACCGCGCGCCGCGGCGGCCTCGGCCGCCGAGGTCGCCGCGAGCAGCCCCACCACGCCCAGCGTCTGCCCTCGCGTGCGCTGCCCCGGCACCTTGCCGTAGGCGAGCTGGGCGGCCACGAGCGCGGCGAAGAGGACGCGGAAGGTGCGCACGGCGGCGCAGCCTACGGCCGCGCGTGTCGCACCTCAGGCCCATGTCCGGGTCAGGTACGCCATTGCAGCGTCCCGCCTGACGATCGGCTTGCACGGCTTGCGGTGCTGTACGGTGCTACACTTGGCCGGTGCCGACGTCTCACCATCGACACTCGATCACCGAGACTCCCGCGCTTGCGGCTGCTCTCGAGCCGCTTCGCACCCGCTTGGGCACGAACGCTCCGACGCTCGCCGAACTCGTCGTCCGAGGCGCGGAGGCAAAGCTGCGCGAGCTCGAGGCGCAGGATCGAGCCCACGCGCGAGCACTCGAGACCTTCGTGGATCGGCTCTGCGCCGGTCCGGAGCCTGACTTCGACGAGATCCGCCGCATCCGCCACGCCAGCCGGCATCCGTGAAGAGGCGCTGGTGCTGCTCGACGCCAGCGCGTTCTGGCGACTGAGCAGCCCCCAGCTCGACCCGAATCGCCGTCGCGAGGTGGCCGAATGGATCGCGAGAGGCATCGTCGCCGCGAGCACGCCTCTGCTGCTCGAGACCCGAGCCGGTCGCGACCTTCCCCCCGCCGATCCAGGCGAGCTGCCGTGGCTCTGGATCACCGAGCGTGCCGAGCGCCGCGCCACCGACCTGCAGCACCAGTTGCGCGCCGCCCACCAGCACCTCGGCGTTCCCCCGCTCGACTACTTCGTCGCGGCCGTCGCCGAAGACCACGGAGCGTCGATCCTGCACTACGACGCCGACTTCGAGCGCCTCGCCGCGAACACCGATCTCGCCGCGACGGTCGAAGCGCTCGCACCGCTGGGCTCACTGCCCTGAGCGCCGGCGCTCAAGAGGCTCATCGAGAGCACCCTGGGCATGCCGCGCTCACCCCGGCCGCGCCCGCGCGGCGACCAGCAGCTTGCGCCGGCGGGGCACCACGGCGCGGCCCGTCCGGGCGCCGTAGCCCTCGCGCTCGATCTGGCGCAGGATCTCGCGGTACATCGCCGCCGCGGCGGCGATCGCGCGCCGGCCGCACAGCAGGAGCCCGACGCCTTCCACACCGTGCTCGTAGAGCGCGTCGGCGCGGGCGATCTGGTCGCGCAGCAGGGCCTCGCGGCAGCCGGGCTCCAGCGTGCACCCCGAGCGCGCGATGGTCTGCGTGGGGAGATAGACGCGCCCGTTGGCCAGGTCCTCGTCGATGTCGCGCAGGATGTTCGTGCGCTGCATGGCCATGCCCAGCGCGGCGGCGGCGGGCAGCGCGACCCCGCGGTCGCGCACGCCCAGCACCTCGGCCATCACGACGCCGACCGTCCCGGCCACGCGGTAGCAGTAGCGGTCCAGTTGCGCCTCGGTGCGCACCGGCGCGCCGGCCAGGTCGTCGCGCATGCCCGCGCAGAAGTCGCGCACCGCATCGCGCGGCAGCGGGTGGCGGGTGGCCAGGTCGGCCAGCAGCCCCGCCTCGCGCGACCCTACGGTCCCGTCGGCGCACCACGCCTCCACGGCCTCCACCCGCGCCGCCGCCTGCGGCTCCCCGTCGTCCACGAGGTCGTCGAGCGTGCGGAACACCAGGTAGAGCAGGTGGACGTCGTCACGCAGTTCCCGGGGCAGCAGCCGGCACGCCATCGCGAACGTGCGCGCGACGCGCCGCGTGGTCGCGCGCGCCTCGGCGAGGACGGGGTCAGGCGAGCGTTGCAGGAGCACGCTTCACCCCCCGGTGGCCGTCGGCGGCGATCAGGCCGGTGGTGACCTCGGCGCCCAGCAGCACGCCGGGGATCCCCGCGCCTGGATGGGTGCCTCCGCCCACGAAGTACAGCCCGCCCACGTCGCGGTGGCGGTTGTGCTGGCGCAGCCACGCCGACTGGTGCAGCACGGGCTCGACGGCGAAGGCGTTGCCGTGCAGCGCGCCCAGGTCGCGCTCGAAGTCCACCGGGGTCATGCGGTGCTCGACGCGCACCGAGTCGGCCAGGCCGCCCAGGCCGAACGTCGACTCGAAGTCGGCCATCAGCGCGTCGCGCACGCGGTCGGCCTCGCGCGCCCAGTCCACGCGCCCGCGGCGCAGGTTGGGCACGGGCAGCAGCGCGGCGATCGAGTCGCCGCCCGGCGGGGCCATCCCGGGCTCGGTGCGCGCGGGCGCATGCAGGTAGGTGGAGAACGTCGGCGCCAGGCGCCCGCGCCGCGTCACGTCGCCGATGAAGCGTCGGTAGCCGCTGCCCACCAGCAGGGTGTGGTGAAGGAGCTGATCGAAGACACGGTCGGTGCCCAGGTAGAGCAGGAGGCAGGACATCGTCGCGCGCAGGCGCCGGCGCGGCGGGTGGCGGCCCAGCAGCTCGTGGGTGCGCAGCACGTCGGCGTTGGAGACCACGATGTCGGCGGCGAAGCGCTCTCCACCCTGCGTGACCACGCCGGTCACCCGCCCGCCGCTGGTCTCCACCCGCTCCACGCGCGCGTCGCAGCGCACGTCGAGCGGGCGCGCCATGGCCTCGATGAGGGCGTACACCCCGCCGCGGGCGTACCAGACGCGGTCGAGGAACTGGAGGTACACCAGCGCCGCGTAGATGGCCGGCACGCGGAAGGGGTTGCCTCCGATGAACAGGGAGTGGAAGGAGAAGGCCTCGCGCACGCGGGGATTGCGGAAGTGACGGGCGACCATGGTCCACAGCGGCTGTGCAGCGCCCAGGCGCACCATCGCCGGCGTGAACGCGGCGAGGTCGCGCGCGCGCAGGAACGGCCGCCGGCCCGCGTCGAGGATCCCCTGCTCGTAGATGGGGCGCAGCGTCTCGAGGAAGCCGTCGAAGGCCGCGGCGTCGCGCGGGTCGAAGCGCGCGAGCTGCTCGCGCATGTGATCGCGGTCGGCGGTGAAGTCCAGCGTGCGCTCCTCGCCGGCCCAGGCGATGCGGTAGAAGGGGTCGAGCTCCAGCAGCTCCACCTCGCTGTGCAGGTCCATCCCGCCCGCGGCGAAGGTCTCCTCCAGCACCCAGGGCATCGTGATCAGCGAGGGTCCGGTGTCCCACGTGTAGCCGGCGTCCTGGAGCTGGTAGGCGCGCCCGCCCGGCCTGGCACGCGCCTCGAGCACGGTCACGTCGTGGCCCACGCCCTGCAGGCGCAGCGCGGCGCCCAGGCCGCCCAGGCCCGCCCCGATGACCACGACGCGGCTCACGTGCCGCCGTCTTCCGCGAGGTGCTCGGGGCGCACGTCGACCAGGTCGCGCTGGGGCAGGGCACGATGACGCAGGCGGACCCCGGCCAGGCCGGCCGGCCGCAAGTGCACGACGTCGGGTCGTGCTGCGTGCTGGAGGTGCTGGAGGTAGTCGGCCTTACGCTCGGCCAGGCGGGCCATCGTGGACAAGTACGCAGACGGCGCCACGAGGGATGCCGACGGTACCGCAAGTAGCCGTCGGCCCGGGGGTCAGTCCAGCGCCTTGAACCCGCGGTCCAGGAGCTGCTCGGCCTGGCGCCCGGGGTCGTAGGAGTCCAGGAGCACGACGAGCAGGCGCTCGTCGCCGCGCTCTGCGGCGGCCACCAGCGAGCGCCCGGCCTCCTGCGTGTAACCCGTCTTCACGCCGATCACACCGCGGTACTCGCTGCGCAGCAGCGGGTTGTTGTTGTTGAGCTCCAGGCGGCCGCCCTCGATGGGGAAGGGCACCGAGGCCCGCCGCGTGCCGACGATCTCGGCCAGGCGCGGCTCGGCCAGGAGCCGGCTGCCCAGAGCGGCCAGGTCGGCCGCGCAGGAGCGGTTGCGCTCCGACAGCCCTTCCACGGAGGCGAAGCTGGTGCAGCTCAGCCCCCAGCCCCGGGCCTGGGCGTTCATGGCGGCCACGAAGCGCCGCTGCGAGCCGGTGGCGCGGATGGCCAGCGCCCGTGCCGCGTCGTTGCCCGACGGCAGCATCAGCCCGTACAGCAGGCCCTCCACCGGCACGCGCTTGCCGCGCGGGAGGACGCCGACGCCCGAGCCCGAGTAGGCCAGCACCTCCTCGGTGACCTTGGCGTCGTCATCGGCCTCCAGCCGCTGGACGGTCACCATCGCGGTCATCATCTTGGTCAGGGAGGCGATGGGCCGCACGTCGTCGGCCCTGCGCCGCCACAGCACCTCGCCGCTGTCGAGGTCGATCAGCAGGCCGGCCTTGGGCGGCTTGCGCGAGTCGTACTCGACAGCATCGTCGCCCGCCTCGGTGTCCAGGTCGACCAGCCCGCCGCCGGGCGGCGTGGCGAGCGGCCCGTTGGCCAGCTGCCCGGCCGCGGCCGCGGCCGCAGGGGGGCTCCCGCCCGGGCCGCCCGCGCCGGGAGCCACGGCCTGTCGTTCCGTCCGGTCGCTGCCGCCCAGCGCCGCCCCGGCCACCGCGATCCCGGCGAGCAGGAGGGCGAAGGCCACCGCGACGGTGCGCCGCCGGCGGACGACCCGCTGGCGCCGCGCCGCCTGCTGGGCGGACTGGTTGGAGGGGCGCAGGAAGGGAGGTGCGCTCACTATGCGTCGAACGGGTTGGTGAGCGCGCCGACGATGCCGACGTCCAGCAGCGCGAGCACGAGGGTTGATACGGCGGTCAGCACGGAGAACCCGCTGCGCAGCGCCACTTGGATGGTCGGGAAGGCCAGCCGGCCGATGAAGGCAAGCGCGGCGAGCGGGGAGAGCGAGCGCACCACGACCCTAGTAGACGGGATAGCGGGCGGTTGGAGTCTTCTTCACGCGCTGCGCAAAGAGCTTGATCGCCAGCAGGCCAAAGACGAAGCCGCCGATGTGCGCGAAGTACGCGACGCCCCCTCCGCCGCCCGTCGGGTTGACCAGGTCGAAGGCCCCGAAGGCGATCTGCTGGGCGAACCACAGACCCAGCACGACCAGCGCGCGCAGCTCCAGGATCGTGAAGAGGATGATGATGAAGATCAGCGTGACCACGCGGGCGCGGGGATAGAGCAGGATGTAGCCGCCCAGCACCGCGGAGACCGCCCCCGAGGCGCCGATGGTGGGGATCTCCGAGTCCGGGCCGATGGCGACCTGCAGCGCGATGGCCGCCGCGCCGCCCAGCAGGTAGAAGGCGACGAACCGCCCGCGGCCCATGCTGTCCTCGACGTTGTTGCCGAAGATCCACAGGAAAAGCATGTTGCCGCCCAGGTGCACGACGCCCCCGTGCATGAACATCGAGGTCAGCAGCGTCAGCCAGGTCGGCGCCAGGCCCTCCCCGCCCTCTCCGCAGGCGATCTCCGTGCCGCCCTGCGCCGGGACGCACTGCTCGCCGGGGTTGGTCACCTCGTAGGGGATCGCGCCGTACTCGAGGACGTTGCCAGGGTCGGGTCCCCCGAAGATCGTCCCCTCCTGGAACAGGAAGTACATGACCACGTTGATCCCGATCAGCACCAGCGTCACCACCGCCAAGCGGTCGGTGGGGATGTTGTCCTTGAGCGGGAACACGGGCGCGGTGAACGCGCTTACGCCCGAGCGACCGCCAACGGGCCCGAGCCCGGCTCGCTCTGCACCACATGCTGGTCGGCGTGGTACGACGAGCGCACGAGCGGGCCGGCGGCGATGTGGTCGAAGCCCAGGGCGTAGGCCGCGCGCTCCAGCGCCGCGAACTCGTCGGGGTGCCACCAGCGCACGACCGGCAGGTGCTCCTCGGTGGGGCGTAGGTACTGGCCCACGGTGAGCACCTGCACGCCGTGCTCGCGCAGATCGCCGAAGGCGTCGACCATCTCGTCGTGGGTCTCGCCCAGGCCGACCATCAACCCCGACTTGGTCGTCACCGCGTCGCCGCCCATCTCCTTGGCGTTGCGCAGCACGCGCAGGGAGCGCTCCCACCGCGAGCCGCGCCGGGCCACCGGGTACAGCCGCGGGACGACCTCGACGTTGTGGTTGAAGACGTCGGGGCGCTGCGCGATGACACGGGCCAGGGGCATCTCGTGGCCCTGGAAGTCGGGCGTGAGCACCTCCACCTTGCAGCGGGGCGCCTGTGCGCGCACCTGGCGGATGACGCCGACGAACGCGCCGGCGCCCTTGTCGGGCAGGTCGTCGCGGTCCACCGAGGTGACGACCGCGTGGCGCAGGCCCATCTTGGCGATGGAGCGCGCGACGCGCGCGGGCTCCAGCGGGTCGTCCCAGGTCGGCTTGCCCGTCTTGACGTGGCAGAAGCCACAGCGCCGCGTGCACGTGTCGCCCAGGATCATGAACGTGGCCGTGCCGCGCTCCCAGCACTCGCCGACGTTGGGACACGCTGCCTCCTGGCAGACCGTGTGGAGGTTCTCGTCGCGGATGAGCCGCGTGAGCTCGCGGTAGCGCGCGCCGCCGGGCGCCGGCACCTTGAACCACGAGGGCTTGCGCGCGCGCAGCGGCAGCACCTCGGGGCCCAGCACCTGGAGCACGTCCATGCCGCCGGGGTTGGCGCGTGAGCGGGTTGCGTGCGTGCGCTCCTGGGTGCTGGCCATGACCGCAGCGTACCTCCCGCTCAAGCCCTGCACAGGAGGGCGAGAACGGCGCGCGGGCGTCACCTCGCGGGCGCGGAGCCCTGGCGCGCGGCCGGAGAGGGCGCGGGCAGAGCGCCCGCGGCGCCCTCGCGCTCGGCGGCCTCCAGCGCGCGTTCCAGCCGGGCCGGCGACACCAGCCGCTGCCGGCGCCCCAGTGCGGCGGCCACCTGGAAGGCCGCGCGGCGGCGGAAGCAGCGCAGCGGGTGCCCGCTCCGCCCGGTCTCCTCGAGCAGCGAGGTCATGCTCACGCCGTCCAGCCCGCAGGGAACGATCCACTCGAAGGGCTGCAGGTCGTTCTGCACGTTGACCGCGAAGCCGTGCATGCTCACGCCGCGAGCGACGCGCAACCCCACCGAGGCGATCTTGCGCTCCGCCACCCAGACGCCCGTGAAGTCGGCACCGTCGTCCACGCGCCCGCGCGCGGCGACGCCCTCCTGCGCCAAGGCCGCGACCAGGCCGCCCTCCAGTGCGCGCACGTGGTCGAGCACGTCGCCGACGCCCATGATGGGGTAGCCGACGAGCTGGCCCGGGCCGTGGTAGGTCGCGCGCCCGCCGCGGTCGGTGTCGACCACGTCGACGCCCCGGAGCACGTACCGGTCGCGTCCCATGGGCAGCTCGCCATCGGCCGTGCGCTTCCCGCGCGTGTAGACGGGCCAGTGCTCGAGGAGCAGCAGCACGTCCGGGATCGCCCCGGCCTGCCGCGCGGCACGCACTCGCTCCTGCAGCGCCACCCCCGCGCGGTACTCCACCGTGCGCAGGTGCACCGTCCACAGGTCAGGCGTCGCGACCACCCGGCAAGGCTACCCTCGCGATCGCGTGCTGACGGGCTATGAGCATCTGCTGAGAGCCGCCGACCGGCTGCGCTGGGACGAGGCGGACATCGACCTGCGCGGCGACACCCGCGCGTGGGCCGCGCTCGACGAGGTGCGGCGCGCACCGCTGCGCCGGCTGATGGCCGGCTTCCTGGTGGCCGAGGAGGCGGTGGCCGCCGCGCTGCACCCGTTCGTCGCCGCGGCCGGCGATCCGGTCGTGCGCGCGTGCTTCGCCGCCCAGCAGGCCGATGAGGAGCGCCACGCGCGCTTCTTCGCGCGGGTGGCCGACGAGGTGGTTGGTGTCCACCCGCACGACGCGCCGCGCGCCGTCCGCGACCTCTTCACCCGTCGCCTGCCCGACACGGCGATGGCGCTGGCCCGCGGGGACGCGACGCTGGCCGACGGCGTAGCGCTCTACCACCTGATCCTGGAGGGCGTGGTCTTCGCCGCGGGCCAGGAGGCGCTGGTGCAAGCGCTGGGCGACACCGACCTGGACGGCGTGCGCGCGGGCGCGGCCCGCGTGCAGGCCGACGAGCGCTGGCACGTCGGCCTGGGCGTGCGCTGCCTGCAGGACGCGGGGCTGGCCGTCGAGCAGCTCGAGGCCCTGCTGGCCCGGGGCGAGTGCGCGGCCCGCGCCTGGGGCCTGCGCGGCGTCGACGCGGAGCGCGCGGCCCAGGTGCACCGCCGTCGCGTGGCACTCTGTCAAACCGGTCGCGCCGTCTCGAGGTGATCGGGGTCGGCCTGGCGGGGTAGAACCCCGGCCATGGACGACCACGTCACCATGCTTCCCGTTGACGGAAGCGAGCAGGCACAGCGAATCATGAACCGCTTCGAGCAGCGCACGGGTCTGCGCGCAGAGCCCGCGGGGGCGGGACGGATCTACCACCTCGGCTCCGAGGAGCACGAGGTCGACGTCGTCGAGACCCTCAACGCAATCGACCGCAGCTGGCCCGAGCACCTGGGGCTGGAGGACCAGGTCTAGGAGGGTCTAGGAGGGTCTAGGAGGGGCTTACCCTGATTTCATGGAGGCTGCAGCGCAGGAGGAGTGGCGCGATGCGGCGCGGCGGATGCGCTGGCGCCTGCGCGGCGCGTGGATGTGGCCGGCCTTCGCCGTCCTCACCCTCGTGGACGGGGTGCTCATCCACACCTTCCCGCTGGCCGGGGAGGCGACGGGGCTGGTCGGTGGCCTGCTGCTGGGCGCCTTCTTCAACCTGCTGGCCATCGCGGTCGTCGCACCGCTGGTGGCGATCCTCGTGCGCCGCCGCCGCCCGGACCTGCCACGGGTCGTCGCGGTCGACTACGTGGGCACGGTGCTGCTGCTGGGCGTGACGGCGACGTTCCTGGCCGTCGGATTGTCGCACCGCTCGACCATCCTGGCCTCCCGGGACGCCATGGCGCTGCAGGCCGCGGTCGCGGGCCGGTATGTGGCAGCGCAGGGCCCGCCCGACCACCAGGCGCGCGTGCACGAGATGACCACGCTGCAGGTCGAGGAGCAGCTCTTTCGCACGTGCGTCCCGGGGGACGATCCGGACCGCTGGCTGTGCCTGTTCGTCGACACCTCGACGGCCCCGCCGGGGGCGACGCCGGACGCCAACCGGGAGTCCAACGCCTCGTTCAACCGCCCGGGCGGGTTCGAGCTCGTGTACCCGATCCGGTCGATCATGTCAGGAGCCTGACAGCGATGCTCAAGTCCCCGTCGAGGCCTGCCGTTACCTCACAGATGCCAGCCTTTCGTGGTCTGTTCGCGAGCCTCGGCGCCAGCGTCTCGCTGTCCGCCGCAGGCGCGCTCGCCCTGCTGGCCATCAGCGCGGTCGTCGCGATGCAGGGTTGGCCCGGCCTGGGGAGTGACGCCGAGGGGCGCACGCTGTCCGTGGGCGAGCTGACCATACCGCGCAGCGAGCCCGCCGAGCCGGTGGACGACGGCCCCGTGATCATGGCCGACGCCCCCGAGGAGGAGGAGGAGGCCCCCGCGCCCGTCGCCGAGCCGACCGCGGACGACGATCCGCCGCCGGTCGCCGGCGATCCTGCGCCGGCAGGCGGGACCGAGCCCGCTCCCATTCCGCCGACGACCCCGACTCCCGACCCAGCACCCACACCCGACCCGCCCGCATCGGCCCCGATGCCCACGCCCCCGCCGACGCCGACGCCGACGCCGACGCCCGATCCGGACGATGACGACCTTCTCGTGCTGGGGGTGGACGAGCCCGTGCGCGAGCTCACGGAGCTGACGGACGAGTTGCTCGAAGGCACCGGCAGGACGCTCTCGCCCCCCACCGACGAGCTCCTGCCCGGCTCGGGCGGGGCCGTGGAGGGCCTGACCGACGACCTGGGCGACACGGTGGAGAGCACGGGCGACATCCTGGGCGACGCGGTCGGGCCTCTGGGCTCGACGATCGGGCTGCTGCTGCGCGGCGTTTAGTTAGAGCGCCGCGCTCTCCAGGAGCTCGCGGACCCGGCCCAGGAACGCCGCGGCGTCCGCACCGAACAGGATGCGGTGGTCGCAGGTCAGCGTGAGGTCCATGCGCCGGCGGGCGGCCACCTCGCCCTCGTGGACGACGGCACGCGGCTCGACCGCGCCGCAGGCCAGGACCCCGGCCTGCGGGGGGGTGAGGATCGCCGTGAACGCGCGGACGTCGAGGCTGGAGACGGTGAACGTCGCGCCGCCCAGCTCGGAGGAGGTGATCGTGCCCCGGGCGACCCGCTCGGCCAGCCCGCGCGTCGTCGCGGCGATCTCGGCCAGCGAGCGCTGGTCGGCGTCGAAGACGGTGGGGACGGTGAGCGCACCGGGCCCGTGGATGGCCAGCCCGACGTTGACCCGCCCGTAGGCCTCGAGGTGCCCGTCGCGGTGGGCGCCGTTGGCCCGCGGGTGCTCGCGCAGGGCCAGCGCGCAGCCCCGGACGACCATGTCCTCGTACGTCGGGGTGGGCGGGCCTCCCTCTCCTCGTGCGCGCAGCGCGGCGCAGGCCTCCATGTCGACCTCGACCGACAGCGTGTGCTCGGGCACCGTCGCCTTGGCCTCGGCCACGCGCCGGGCCACCGTCCGCCCGCCGCGCGAGAGCTCCTCCACGGCGACCTCGCCCTTGGCCGTCGGCTGGGGTCGCGCGCTCACGAAGCCGAACCTAGCGCAGGGCGGTCGCCCCCGGCCGGGCGCCGGGTGGCGCGGGCGGACGAGGCTCACCTACGAGGCCCGTGCCCCCGTCGATGCTGTCGTCGCACGCGGCGATGGCCGACTGGTTGCCTGCGAGCGGCGGGCTCAGCGAACGCGGTCGGCGTCGATCGGGCGCCAGTCCAGCGGGCCGGTGCGCAGGACGGGGCAGGTGGCGTCGGGTCGATCGGGGCGGGCCACTTCGTCGCAGTCGGTCAGCTCCTCGTTGCGCACGCGGTAGGAGCCGCCCTGGAGCCACGAATAGCCGGCGAGCTGCGTGCGCTCCTCGTCGCGCTCGTAGTCCCCGGTGGCGATGCGATAGCGGAAGGAGCCCGCGTTGCTGGTGCACCCGCCCGGGTCGCCGAAGCAGGTGCGATACCAGCTCAGGCGCCCCGCGTCGATCGAGAGGCCGATGTGGTCCTGCCCGCCCTCGCCCGAAACGCCCAGCGCGACCAGGCGCGCCGTCTTGTCGCGCACGTCATCGAGGCGCACCTCCCTGGTGACGAAGCCGGCCTGGTCCTCGACGGAGTAGTTGACATCGAGCGCCAGTCGGCGGCCGTAGAGCTCGAGGTCGTCGATGCGCCGGTTCATCGTCGCGCACGAGGCGCGCGGTCCGGGCTCGGTCGTGGTCTGCACGCTGCAGCGCCGCGTCGGCACCCCGGGCAGCCGCTGGGAAGCGCGCTCGCGCGGGGCGACGAGCGGCCGGGTGTAGACGAACGGCTCGTCGGGGCGCCCTTCGTATGTGCGCGCCCACGCCACCTTGCCACCCCACAGCGTCGGGCTGAACTCCGAGCCCGCGCTGTTGGCGTTGCGGATCGGACGCTCCCGGCCGTCCGGGATGGCGACGATGAACAGGTCACAGTCGGCGCTGGTCCGGTCGGCTGGCGGCTCGGGCGCTGTTGCACACCGCGAGTACACGACCGCCGGGTTGCTGTCCCTGTCGGGGCCGACGTCGGCGTCGAAGGGCACGGGCGACGGGTCCACGGGCAGGGTGCGTACCTCCGCGCCCACCAGCGCGGTGAGACGGTAGGCATCGATGCCCGCGTCGTAAGCGCTCCACACCGCGATGTCGGCCCATGCCGAGACCGGCGAGGGGCGCGCGAGCTGCGCGAGGGTGGCGGGCTCCAGGGAGGGCGGTGGCCGCGAGCCGGGGTCGTCGAGGTCGTCGGGGTCAAACTGGCTGCACGTGAAGCCCTGCCAGCGGCCCTCCTCGTCGCGTGACAGGGTCAGCGCGATCCGCGTGCCGGGCTCGAGGGGCCCCAGGTCGCACGAACTGCCACTGACGGAGGTGCGCACGGTGACCTGCTCTCCCAGGGGCCCCTTGAAGACGCGCTCCACAGCGAAGCGAACGTCGACCTCATCGACGGGCCCGTTGTCCGGCGCATCGGTGGTGCCGATCACCTTGCCCTCGAAGGCCGCGTCGGCGTCGGCGACCTTCTCGTCGGCTTCCTGGAACGCGCACGAGCACGCGAACGCGTCCTCCACGCGCAGCACTCCGGCGACGGCCATGACGGCGAGGAACAGCGTGAGCGCGCGAGCGGTCACGCGCCCACCTTCTCACAGATGCCGGAGCCCGTGCTCCGGCTCAGCGCGGCGCGTACTCGGCCAGGTGCGCGGCGGCGGCTTCGAGCTGGTCGTCGCCGTGGAAGACCCGTGCCGGCGCTGCGGCCCGGGGTGGCGTCCAGATCGCGGGCACCGACAGCACGCCGTGCTCGCGTGCCCGCGCCGTGGCGCGGTCCAGCGACGCGACGACGGAGCGCTGCTCGAGCGCCGCCATGACGGCGCGCGGATGCATCTCGCAGGCCGCCGCCGCGATGACGACGGTGTCCGGGCTCGTGAGGTCGCCGCCGCCGGCGTAGGCCTGGCGGAAGGCGGCCTGGGTGAAGGCCACGCCCTTGCCGATCGACCTGGCGAAGGTCGCGGCGCGCAGGACGACCTCGCTGTCGAAGGGCACCTCCGCGGGCCAGCGGACCCACTGGAGGCCGCGCTCGTGCGCCGTGCGCTCCAGCTCCTCACGCCAGATCGCCTCCTCCTCCGCGCAGCGCAGTCCTTCGGGCGCGACGGCGTGGGCAAGGTCGTGGGCGCGCACCGGCACCCACTCCACGGCGACCGGCATCAGGCCCAGGATGCGCTCGGCGGTCAGGTAGGCCTCGGCGCTGGCGAGGTCGAAGTAGAGGCAGGGGTGCTCGGGCTCGCCCTGCCCGCCGGCGCGCGTGAGGGGCAGGCTCACCCGTGGATGAGCCAGCCGTCGGCCGCGCGCGCGGCCTCCATGACGGCCTCGGAGAGGGTGGGGTGGCCGTGGACCATGCGGGCGACCTCGGGGTAGCCGCCCTCCAGCGCCTTGACGTTGACGAGCTCCTGGATCATCTCCGTCGACTTGGAGCCGACGATGTGGCCGCCCAGCAGCTCGCCGTAGCGCTTGTCGCCCACGATCTTGATGATCCCGGTGCGGTCGCCGTAGACCGTGCCGGCGCCGACCGCTCCGTACTGGACCCTGCCCACCACGACGTCGTGGCCGGCCTCGCGGGCCTGCTCCTCCGTGAGCCCGAAGGACGCGACGTTGGGGGTGCAGAAGGTCGCGCGCGGGATGTCGACCTGGACGAGCGGGTGGGTCTGCCTGCCCGCGGCGTCCTCGACGGCGATGATGCCCTCGTCTGAGGCCTTGTGGGCCAGCGCGGGGCCGGCGACGAGGTCGCCGATGGCGTAGACGCGGCCGGCCGACGTGCGCAGCGCTCCGTCGACGGCGATCAGTCCGCGGCCGTCGAGCTTCACGCCGGCCGCGTCGAGTCCCAGGCCCTCGACGTCGGGCCCGCGGCCCGCGGCGATGACCAGCCAGTCGGCCTCGTCGCGCTGGTCGCCGTGGGTGAAGGTGACCCTGTCGCCGGCGTCCTGGACGTCCTCGACGAACGTGCCCGTGTGGACCTCGATGCCCTGGCGCCTGAAGATCCGCTGCGCGGCCTTGGAGATGTCGGCGTCCTCGGACGGCAGCACGCGGTCCAGGCCCTCGAACAGGAGCGTCTCCACGCCCAGGCGCACGTAGGCCGACGCGATCTCCGTGCCGCTGGCGCCCGCGCCCACGACGGCGAGGCGCCCGGGGAGATCGTCGAACGCCCACGCCTCCTCGGTGCCGATCACGCGCCCGCCGAACCGCGTGCCGGGAATCGGCTTCTTGACCGAGCCGGTGGCCAGGATGGTGGCCCTGGCGACCGTGAGCGTCTCGCCACCGGCCTGCACGGTGCCGTCGCCGGCCAGCGTGCCCTGACCCTCGAGAACGTCGACGCCGTTCTTCTTGAGCAGCCCGGCCACGCCGCCGGTCAGCGTCTCGACGACCTTGCGCCGCCGCTCGCAGACCGCCGCGTAGTCGACGGTGGGGTCGGCCACCGTGATGCCGAACTCACCGGCGTCGCGGACCTCCTGCAGGACGTCGGCCACCCGCAGCACCGCCTTGGCGGGGATGCACGCGTAGTTGAGGCAGCGCCCGCCGACCTTGTCCTTCTCCACCACCACCGTCTTCATCCCGAGCTGCGCGGCACGGATGGCGGCCACGTAGCCGCCCGGCCCGGAGCCGATGACGACGCAGTCGTAGGAGCGGTCGGCCATGCGCCGGCCGAGCCTATCGCGAGGGCATCTGCAACCGCGACATGACGCGGATGAGCTTCCAGAACAGCCACCCGCAGACGGTCAGCACGACGAGGGGGACGACGACCGCGAGGAGGTTGGCGGCCTGCAGCAGGGAGAGGAAGGCCACGACCATGCTCACGGCGAGCAGCGCCTGCCAGCCCAGCACCGCCCAGTAGCGCTTCAGCCACATCCCGATCGCGGCGGCCGTCATCAGCACGCAGAAGAGGACCACGCCGACGACGCCCGGCTGCTCGCCGCGGACTTCGAACCCCGTGACCCAGAGCATGAAGTTGGCCAGCGCGAGAACCGCGGCCAGCACCACGGAGGCCACGAGCGCCGGCGGCCGCTCGTCGGGGCCCAGGGGCTCCAACTCGGCGCGGATCGCCTCGTCGCGCTCGTGCCCGCGGGCGTAGCCGCGGCGCATGGCGTCGTCGGGACGGGCCTCGGGGGGCGGCTCGACGGTGGGGGGGATCCCGGTGGGTTGCGCGCGGCCCTGCTCTCCACCGGCGCCCGGGCGCTGCTTGCGCCTACGCCGCCCCACGCAGCGCCCCCTGCTCCAACGCGGCCCGCAGCGTGCGCGCCGCACGCTCGGGGTCGGCCGCCTCGGCGATCGCGCGCACGACGACGATCCGCCGCGCGCCCGCCGCGACGACCTCGCCGACGGTGTGCTCGTCGATGCCGCCGATGGCGAACCACGGGACGCCCGGCTCGTTGGCGGCGGCGTGGCGCACGTACGCCGCGCCGGTCGCGGGGCGCCCCGGCTTGGTCGGCGTCGCGTGCACCGGGCCGACAGCGACGTAGTCGGCGCCGCCCACGGCCGCGAGCTGGGCGGGCTCGTGCGTGGACCACCCGACGATGCGCTGCGCGCCGAGGATCGCCCGCGCCTGAGCGACCGGCATGTCGTCCTGGCCGACGTGCACGCCGTCCGCGCCCGCCGCGTCGACGAGCTCGGGCCGGTCGTTGAGGATGAACAGCGCGCCGGCCTCGTCGCACAGCGCGCGCGCCTCGCGGGCGGCGGCCACCACGGCCTCGTCGCCCGCGTCCTTCTCGCGCAGCTGGAACAGGTCCACGCCGCCGCGCAGCGCAGGACGCAGCACCTCGGCCAGCGGCCGGCCGCCCGGCCGCGCGCCGGCCACGAAGTACAGCCGCGCGGCGAGCAGCCGGGCGTGACGGTCGGAGGTCATGGACCCATTGTCGCGCGCGACGGCGCGCAGCGCATCGAAGCGATCGCTCCGTCCGCGAAGGCCTCAGCCGGGAACGCGTCTCTCGATGCTTCCCGGGCCAGCTCCCGCCCAGACACCCGCGAGCACCACCGCCGCGCACGCCGCAAGGGACAAGTGGTAGCCGGCTCCGTAGCCGCCTTCGATCCGGCCACCAACAGCACTGGGCCACGGAGCGCCGAACACCGCGATCGCGGCGCCGAGCCAGCCGCCGAGCGCCAGGGTGAGGTGGAGACCCTCCAGCCAAGTACGGCCGCGAGCGCCACGCCGGTCAGCAGGGCGAGGCCGATAACCACCAGGAGTACGTCGGCGACACGGAACGCCTCCCAGGCGCTGAGGCTGGCGCCACTGCCGCTCGGGAAGGTCCCGCCAGTGGCGCTCGTCGCATCGATCCACGGCAGGAAGAGGGATGCGACGAGCGCTCCCGCGGCGGCCGCGGTCGCGATCAGAGGTACGGCGGCTCGCCTGCGCTGGAACAGACGATCACCCGTGGTCGCGAGCATTCCGCCGTCGGCCAGAGCCAGCGCTGCGGCCAGGGCGAGGAACGGCCCACGAGCCTGACGGAGACCTCATCGAGGCCGGGCGCTTCGGGAACCACGGATATCCGGTGGACCACGAGCAGCGCCGCGAGGAGGCCACCAAGCAGCGCGACGGCCGCTGAGACACGCGCTGCCGGGCGCCACACCAAGCCAAGGAGCAATGGCAGTGGACCGAGCGCCGCAGCAACGGCAAGCAGAAGATCGTCGCCCGAGAGCGCCTCCCAGCCGGAGACGCCCGGCTGGGGGCAGGGGGCCAGGATGCAGAAGATCTGCTGGCCGTACCAGTCAGCGAAGAGCGATGCCAGCAGGCCCGCTCCGGCAAGCGTCGCGATCCACCGCCCCAGGCGCGGCAAGACGTCCACGGCGGGCAGGATAAGACCGGCTCTGGTGGGGCCGCCGACGCGGCCCAGGGGAGCCGCCGCCTCCGCGTCGCTCGGGAGGGACGTCCCGGCCACGCCGGGGGAGCAGGAAGTCGCCGGGTAAGCTCGTGGTACGGGAGCCGACCACGGCTGAGAGGGCGCGTGACCAGACGCGCCGACCGTCAGCAGCTGATCCGGATCATGCCGGCGAAGCGAGACCACACACCCACCGACACCTTCGACGTCCTCGTCGCCGGTGGCGGCGTGGCCGGCCTGGTCGCCGCCTGGCGCGCCGCGCAGGCCGGGCGCGCGGTCTGCCTCGTGGACCGCGGCGAGCTGGGGGCGGGCGCCTCGCACGTCGCCGCGGGCATGCTCGCGCCGGTCACCGAGGCCGACCCGCGCGAGCCCGCGCTGCTCGAGCTGGGCCTGGAGGCCGCGTGGCGCTGGCCGGGCTTCGCCGAGGAGCTCGAGAGCGCGGCCGGCATGGGCGTCGCGCTGCGGCGCACCGGCTCGCTGGTCGTGGCCCGTGACCGCGACGAGGCCGAGGCGCTGGACCGGGTGCGCGAGGTGGCGGCCGGTCTCGGCGTCACGATGGAGCGCCTGCTGCCCAGCGCCGCGCGGCGGCTGGAGCCCGCGCTGGCGCCGACCGTCCGCCTCGCCCTGCACGCGCCCGACGACCACAGCGTCGACCCGCGCCTGATCACCGCCGCCCTCGCCGAGGCGGCGCGTCGCGCGGGGGCCGTGCTGCGTTGCGGGGAGGAGGTCGGCGAGGCGCTCATCGACGGCGCAGTCGTGTCGAACGGCCGCGAGCCCACCGCCGATGGCGACCGCCCGCGCATCACCGGTCTGCGCCTGACCTCCGGCGAGCGCCTCACCGCGACCGACACCGTCGTCGCGCTCGGCGCCTGGGCCGGCGACCTGCCCGGCCTTCCCTCCGCCGCTCGCGTGCCCATGCGCCCGGTCAAGGGTCAGCTCCTGCGCCTGCGCGACCCCGAGGGCCCCGGCCTGATCGAGCGCACCGTGCGCTTCGAGGGCGGCTACCTCGTCCCGCGCGCGGACGGGCGCTACGTGCTGGGCGCCACCCAGGAGGAGCGCGGCTTCGACACCACGGTCACCGCGGGCGGCCTGTACGAGCTGCTGCGCGACGCGAGCGAGCTGGTGCCCGGAGTGCTCGAGCTCGAGCTCGAGGAGGCCATCGCCGGCCTGCGACCCGCCACGCCCGACAACGCGCCGGTGCTCGGCCGCCCCCGAGGCGTCGACGGCCTGATCTGGGCCGGCGGCCACCACCGCAACGGCGTCCTGCTCGCCCCGGTCACCGGTGACGCCGTCCTGCGCGCGCTCGACGGCGAGCCCGCCGCGCCCGCCTTCGCCCCGGCGCGCTTCGCTCACGCTGACGCGGAGGCCCTCGCATGATCCGCGTCAACGGCGAACCCGCGCCGGTGGACGACGGCACGACCGTGACCGCCCTGCTGGAGGCCATCCACGCCCCGTCCCGAGGCGTGGCCGTGGCGGTTGACGGCGAGGTCGTCCCGCGCACCGCCTGGCCGAGCACGCACGTCCCCGACGGCGCCCGCGTCGAGGTCCTGAGCGCGATGCAGGGCGGATGATGGCTGACGTCGACCGTAGGCCCGAGCTTGAGAGGACCGGAGGGCGTGACGTCGACCGTAGGCCCGAACTTGAGAGGACCGGAGGGCGTGACGTCGACCGTAGGCCCGAACTTGAGAGGACCGGAGGGCGAAACCTCGTAGTCGCCGGCCGGGAGCTGCGCTCGCGCCTCCTTCTGGGCTCGGGTGGCTTCGACCGCATGGACACCCTCGAGCAGGCCATCGGGGCCAGCGGCTGCGAGCTGGTCACCGTCGCCCTGCGGCGCGTCGACGCGAACGTGCGCGGCTCGCTCGTCGACACCATCGAGGGCGCCGGCGCCGAGATGCTGCCCAACACCGCCGGCTGCTTCACGGCCCGCGACGCGGTGCGTACCGCCAAGCTGGCCCGCGAGGCCTTCGAGACCGACTGGATCAAGCTCGAGGTGATCGGCGACGAGCGCACGCTGCTGCCCGACGCGCCCGAGCTGCTGGTCGCCGCGGAGGAGCTCGTGGACGATGGCTTCATCGTGTTGCCCTACACCAACGACGACCCCATCCTGGCCCGCCGCCTGGAGGACGTCGGCTGCGCGGCGATCATGCCGCTGGGCTCGCCGATCGGCAGCGGAATGGGCATCGCCAACCCCTACAACCTCGCGCTCATCCGCGAGCAGACCCGACTGCCGGTCATCCTCGACGCCGGCGTGGGCACCGCCTCGGACGCCGCCCTGGCCGTCGAGGCCGGCTGCGACGCAGTCCTGTGCGCGAGCGCGATCTCCCGCGCGACCGACCCCATCGCCATGGCTCGCGCCATCGCGCTGGGCGTCGAGGCCGGCTTCCTGGCCCGTCAGGCCGGCCGCATCCCGCGGCGCCTGTACGCCGAGGCCTCCTCGCCCATGGCCGGGCGGGCCGAGTTGGAGGAATGACCGCCGACGAGCTCATGGACGGCTGGCAGGCGGCCTGGTCGGGCCGCGACCCCGACGCCTTCGGGCCGCTGTGCGCGCCGGGCGTCCACTACGAGGACCCGCTGACCGCCGAGCCGCTCGAGGGCCCCGGCGCGATCGGCGCCCACGCACAGAAGCTGTGGACGGCCTTTCCCGACGTGCGCATGGAGAAGACCGGCCCGCGCCTGCGCGACGGCGCCGGCTACCTCGCCGCGCCGGTCAAGGTCCTGGGTACCCACCGCGGCGAGGTAGACGATCTCGCGCCGACCCGCAAGTTCGTCGTGGTACAGGCGGTCTGGTTCTGCCAGGTCGACGAGCGCGGCAGCCACCTGTGGCGCGTGCGCGCGTTCTTCGACCTCTACGACGCCGCCGTGCAGGCCAGCGTGCTGCCGGTGCACGGCTCGCTCGGCGAGCGAGCGCTGTTCATGATGCGCGGCTTCGGCCTGCGCCGCTGAGGGCCGGTGTACGGAACTCATCCACCAGATCCGAGCGCTCGTATGTCCGTGACCGTCTGGGCCTCTGCGCCTGCCCCGTGGGACTTGCCACCGGGGCTCGAGAAGAGCATCCTTCAACAGGCAGGATCCGGCCAGACCGATGACCGACCCAGAGCGCTACACGACCCTCCTAGAGCGCGCCAGCGACGGTGGCTGGGGCGCGTGGTCGCCCGACCTGCCGGGCTGCGTCGCCCTTGGCGATAGCTTCAACGACGGCGTAGCCGAAATGCGCCAGGCGATCTCCTTCCACCTCGAGGGATTGGCCGAGGACGGCGAGGCGATTCCTGAACCCTCCCGCCCGGGCATCTACATCAGCGCGGAAGCAGTAGAGCCAGCGGCCGCCTAAACGCCGCCGCTACTCGACTACGGTGATGCTCGCCATCATGTTGGGGTGGATCGAGCACACGTAGTCGATCGTGCCCGGCTCGGTCGGGGTGAACGAGTAGGTCTCGCCCTCGCCGAACAGCTCGGACTCGAACTCTCCGCCGGACGCGATGACGTCGTGCATGACCTCGTCGTTGTTCGTCCAGGTCACCGGCTGGCCGACGCGCACCTCGACGTCCGTGGGCGCGTAGGCGATCCCCTCCATGGCGACCTGCACCCCGCCGCCCTCGGATTCCGCGCCGTTGGCGGTGCCCTCGCCCGCGGCGGGCCCGTCGTCGCCGCCGCCACAGCCGGCCAGCAGGCCGGCGGCCAGGAGGATGCTCAGCGCTCGCTTCATCATCCAAGCCTACGCGCCGCGACCCACCGCCGGTTCAGCCTCGACGACGACCGGAGCGTGGTCGGTGGGCGTGCAGGTTCCCGACCCACTGCCCGCCGGCAAGGCGCACGGCGTGTACGACGCGCCGCTCGGGCCGGCGGCGCAGCTGCGTCGCCTCGCGCTGACTCGCGCAACGCGCCTCGGGCCACCACGACGGGACCTCCTGCAACAGCGCGACGTCCCAGTCCCACCCGGCCAGCGCGGCGGCGAACTCGCGCTTCAGCGGATGGCCCGCAGCGGGAACGCAGCGGCCGTGAAAGAGGTTCCAGGTGAGCACGCGCACCGCCTCGCAGGATGACCTGCACCGGCCCGCCGCTCCGCGGCGCACGTATAGCCTCGCGCGCCCATGCCCCGCCACCTGCTCACGGGCGGTGAGCTCGACCCCGCCGAGCTGGCCGCGCTGCTGGACCGTGCCGTCGCGCTGAAGGCGGCCCCGCTGTCCTGCGACGTGCTGACCGGACGCAGCGTGGCGCTGGTCTTCGAGCGGCCCTCCACGCGTACGCGCCTGTCCTTCGAGGCAGGCATCGCCGAGCTGGGCGGCCACTCGATCGTCCTGCGCGCGGGCGAGCTGCAGGTCAGCCGCGGCGAGTCGCTGGGCGATACGGCGCGCGTCCTCTCCCGCCACGTCGCCGCCATCGGCATGCGCACGGGCGCCGACGAGGACCTGCGCGAGCTCGCGCGGCACGCGACGGTGCCCGTGGTCAACATGCTCACCGCCGGCCACCACCCGTGCCAGGCCCTGGCCGACCTGCTCACGCTGCGCGAGGCCTTCGGCACGCTGGAGGGCCTGCGCCTGGCCTACGTCGGCGACGGCAACAACGTCGCCCGCTCACTCGCGCTCCTGGGCGCCGCGGCCGGGGTGGAGGTCGTGGTCGCCTCCCCCGGGGGCTTCGAGCTGACCGACGCCCCCGAGGCGACCCTGGTGCGCGACCCGGGCGAGGCGGTGCGGGGCGCGCACGCCGTCTACGCCGACGTGTGGGTCTCCATGGGCGACGAGGCCACCGCCCGGGAGCGCCGTCGCGCGCTGGCGCCCTACCGCCTCGATGACGCGCTGCTGGACGCCGCGGTCGAGGGCGCCATCGCGCTGCACTGCCTGCCCGCGCACCCCGGGGAGGAGATCACCGCTGAGGTCCTCTACGGCGCCCGCCAGCGCATCTGGGATCAGGCCGAGAACCGCCGTCACGCGCAGAAGGCGCTGCTCGAGCTGCTCGTCGAAGAGGCCTGAGGTTCGCGCGCGCCGGGAGCGGGAATCCCGCCTAGCGGGAACCCACCAGGAGGGACGGACAATGCCCCAGCAGAAGCGCAGCGGCTCGTCACAGGGCAAGCGCTCTTCATCCACGTCCAAGAGCACGCCCCGCAAGTCCTCGTCGAGCGGCGGCTCGCGCTCGGGCCAGTCGCGCTCCGCCAGATCCTCACCCTCCAGCGCCGGCAGCGGCGGGCGCAGCCAGGAGCAGCGCGAGGACGCCGTGCTGGCCAACCTCTCGGCGCTGCGCGAGACCCTCGCCGAGGGCGTGGTCATCACCGGCGAGCGCCTCCAGGAGGCGATGGACGACGCGGTCCGCCGCGGCAAGGTGACCGCCGACGACGCGCAGGACATCGTCACCCGCCTGGTCAATGCGGGCCGCCAGCAGACGCGCGACCTCCTCGACGAGGTCGAGCAGCTGCTCACCCGCGGGCGGGGCACGATCGAGGACACCGCCCGCACCGCCGCGGGCCGCGCGCGCAAGGCGCCCGGGACCGACCGCGTCCTCAAGGAGGTCGACCGCGCCCGCCGCGCCGCAGGCCTCGGGCAAAGCTTCCCCATCACCGATTACGAGAATCTCACCGCGGCGCAGGTCACCGGCCGCCTCGACGGACTCTCGCCGGCCGAGCTGCGCAAGGTCCGCGACCACGAGAAGCGCAACGCCAACCGCAAGTCCGTCCTCGCGGCGGTGGAGAAGCAGTTGGCGTGACCGCCCCCCGGGCCGCCACCCGACCGCCGCGCCCCGAGCGCGGCCAGGAGCTCGACCTGCGCGTCGACGCGCTCGCCTTCGGCGGGCGGGGCGTGGCGCGCCACGAGGGCTTCGTGCTCTTCGTGCAGGGCGCGATCCCCGGCGACCGCGTACGCGCGGTGGTGACCAAGCGCAAGCGCGGGTACGGCGAGGCGCGCCTAACCGAGGTGCTCGCGCCGAGCCCCGAGCGCATCGCACCTGTGGCCGACCACCCGGGCGCCCCGTGGCAGGTGCTGCCCTACGAGCGCCAGCTCGCCGTCAAGCAGGAGCAGGTCGCCGACGCGCTGGCACGCATCGGCCACCTCGACGGCTTCGTGCTGGACGACATCGTCCCGGCGGTCGAGCAGTGGCGCTATCGCAACAAGCTCGAGTACTCCTTCGGCACCGGCGACGAGGGAGGGCTCGTCTGCGGCTTCCACGCGCCGGGGAGCTGGGAGCGCATCGAGCCGCTGGTCGACTGCATGCTGGCCACGCAGCGCGGCAACGCGGCGCGCGAGCAGGTGCTGGCCTGGGCGCGCGACCAGGGCCTCGCCGCGCAGGACCCCCGCACCCGGGCGGGACTGCTGCGCAACCTCGTCGTGCGCGAGGGCCGACGCACCGGCGAGCTGCAGGTCCGCCTCGTCGTGAGCTCGTCCCACCCACCCGAGCTCGACGTCGACTCCCTGGAGCGCGCCGTGGAGTGTGACAGCCTGCTGCTCACCCGCACGGCCGCGGTGAGCGAGAGCACCTCCGTCGGCGAGCACGAGCTGGTTGGCGGTGCCGAGAAGCTCCACGAGGAGCTGGGCGGGTTGCGCTTCGCCATCTCGCCGACAGCCTTCTTCCAGACCAACACCGAGATGGCCGAGCGCCTCTACGCCGTGGCCGGCGAGCACGCGGCGCTGCAGGGCTGGGAGCGCCTCTTCGACCTCTTCTGCGGCATCGGCACGGTCGGGCTGTCCATTGGCGCGCGAGCCGGCGAGCTGTGGGGCGTCGAGGTGGTCGAGGAGGCCGTGGCCGACGCGATCGAGAACGCGCGCGAGAACGAGCGCACCAACGCCCGGTTCTTCGCCGGCGACGTGCGCCTGGCCATGCGCGAGCTCGTCGAGCGCGCCGGGCGCCCCGACGTGCTGGTGGTCGACCCGCCCCGCGCCGGCATGTCCCAGAAGATCGTGCGGCGCATCATCGAGGCCTCGCCGCGGCGCATCGTCTACATCTCCTGCAACCCCACCACGCTGGCGCCCAACGCCGCCCAGCTCGCCGAGGCCGGCTACGCCCTGCGCCGCGTTAGCCCCGTCGACATGTTCCCCCAGACGCCCCACATCGAGTGCGTGGCGTCCTTCGATAGGTCGGGGTGAGCCGGCGACGGGTGCCAAGCATGTAGGGCTTCGATGCACCTCGTAGCGAGATAGCCGCAACGGTTTGTATATGACGAGGGCAGAGCCCTCGCTATCGCGGCCGCATGCACCCGACCGTCGCCCACGATCCCATGCTGAGCAAAGCAAGGAGTCGGTGGTTCTTCTTCATGTCTTCGTGGCAAATGGTCCTCCGACGGTCCCTCATTAGCCCAGCCGCATCGACGTGTTGGCGAAGTCCCGCGTCGGACTGCTGCCGCGCTCGATCCCAGTTCATCCGAGCCATGCCAGCTTCCTCGGCTGTTGCGTCGCAGATCTTGAGTACATCGTTGGGCGCCTTCCGAGCCCGCGCGTTTGCCTGCCGGGCGTGGCGGCGTACTCGGCGAAGAGCAGCATCGAGGAAGCGAGTGGGTGAGCGCCCGCCGCGGGCGCGGTCAGCGGCCGGGCATGTGCCAGTTCCAGGGCGGACAGAGAGACGGGCAATGCCGTGACCGTCCGTCCAGGAAGGCCAAGGTTCTGGAGGTGTAGATATCTTCGACCGCCGGTGTATCGTCAGGTGTATGCGGACGAACATCGAGATCGATGACGGCGTGATGGCCGAGGCACAGCGCGTCGCGGGCACGACGACGAAGCGCGAGACGGTGGACCTTGCCCTCCGCGAGCTCGTCGCCCGTCACGAGCGCAGGGGCATCCTCGAGTTGAGCGGCAAGGTCCGCTGGGAGGGTGACCTGGACGTCTCCCGCCGCGGGCGTCTGTGATCGTCGTCGACACCAGCGTCTGGATCGACTTGCTCAACGGCGTCGAGTCCGAGCGCGCCGTCCGCTGTACCGGGCTCATCCGGGACGGCGCGCCCGTCGCGCTCACCGACATCGTGCTGACCGAAGTGCTGCAAGGCCTGCGGACAGACCGTGAGGCACAGCTCGTCGCGAGCCGGCTCCGCGCCTTCCCCATCCTCCGGCTGCAAGCACTTGAGGACTTCGCGCTCGCCGCCTCCCTCTACAGGACGGCTCGGCACCAGGGCGTCACCGTCCGTCGCACCCTCGACTGCCTCATCGCGGCCGTCTGCGTCCGCGAGGACGTGGCGATCCTCCACGGCGACGCGGACTTCGACCGCCTCGCCGGCTGTACGGCATTGCGCGTGTTCGCCTGACGGACTCGCGCAACCGCTCAGCCGCCGCGCCTGCCGCCCAGCCAGTCCTCCATGCGCCGCCGCGCGTCGGAGAGCTGGTCGCCCGCCTCCCCGGCGGTGCGCAGGACGTCGTCGAAGGCGCCGCGAACCCGCTCGCCGTAGTGGCCGGCCGCCGCTCCCGCCTCCTCGCGCGGCGGCGCCTCCTCGCCCCGGCGCGGGTACTCGCCGCCGACGATGCGGTCGAAGGCGCCCGACTGCACCCAGCGCATCAGCTCGTGGGTGCGGCGCACCGGCATCGGGTGGGTGAGGTTGAGATCGGAGAGTAGGCGGGAGATGCGCCCCAGCCCCTTGCCGCTCTCCTCGTAGTCGAGCCCCTGGGCCATGAAGGCGTCGAGGCTGAGCTGCTCGGCGGCCGCGCCGGCCGACAGCACCATCAGGGTCCGGCACACCTGCTCGGGCCGGCGGGTGAGCAGGGCGGAGGCGCGGTCGCAGCTCAGCTCGGCCGCCCGTGACCACTCCAGCAGCGCCGCGCGCACGGCCAGCAGCGGGATGCCGGCGACGAACGGCAGGCGCGCGATCGTCGTACCCAGCGCGAGCAGGATGGCCAGCGCCGTGCGGTAGAGCACGTGCTCGGAGTGGATGTGGGCCGCCTCGTGGGCCAGCACCACCTGCAGCCCGGCCTCGTCGAAGAGGGTGACCAGCTCGCTGTTGAGCACGACGATCGGGTCGGCCGTGCCGAAGGTCAGCGCGTTGGCCAGCGGATACTGGGTGAGGTAGAGGGCGGGCACGGACTCGAGGTCCAGAGCGGTGAGCACCTGGCGGTGCAGCGTCCACACCCGCGGGAGCTGGCGCTCGCCCAGGCGCACCGCGCTGCCCATGTAGTTCTGGCGCAGCGCGCGCTCGTAGCCAAGCTCGACCAGCTTGCCCACGACCTGGTCCAGCTTGGGGATGGCGGCCAACGCAGCGGTGGCGGCTCGGTCGGCCGGATGCTGGTAGGCCCGCGGTGAGATGCCCTCGAGCCTGAAAGCGGGTTCGGGGAGCGCGGACACCGTCGGCAGAGGCTAGATGACCGCCAGTCGAGCAAGCGTCCTGCCCTGCTGTTGCTCCACAACAGTCAGGCAGGACGGGTCTTGAGAGACTGCACGGACTCGTGACCGCCGACGACAACGACAGCGAGACGCCGGCGGTGCGCGCCTCCGACGCCGAGCGTGAGCGCAACCAGGATCTGCTGCGCGACGCGGCGGCCGAGGGCCGCCTGACCTTCGAGGAGCTGGCCGATCGCATCGAGGCTGCGGGCCGTGCGACGACGCGCGAGGAGCTCGGGCGGCTGACCGCCGATCTGCCCGTGGGGTCCGACGCGCTCGTCCCGGCCGCCGCCACCGCGCCCGCGAAGGCGCCCGCGCAGTCCAGCTCCGTCTTCGGCGACCTGCGCCGCGCGGGCGAGTGGACGGTCCCCGCCGCCAGCCGCTGGCGCACCACCTTCGGCGACGTCGTGCTCGACCTGCGCGAGGCCCGGGTGGGCGCCGGCGAGACGACCATCGAGGCCGGGACCATCTTCGGCGACATCCAGCTCCTCGTCCCCGAGGGCGTGCACGTGGAGGTCCGCACCAGGACCTTCTTCGGGTCGGTGCGCCAGGAGGCCGGCGACGCGGCCGACCCGGGCGCGCCCCGCGTGGTGCTCACCGGCGGTACGTGGTTCGGCGACGTGCGCGTACGCTCCCAGCGCCTGCGCGAGCGCCTGGCCCAGCGCTGGCGCCAGGCCTGAGACTCAGGTGCTGGGCGCCGTCCCCGGCCCGCCGGAGAAGCGGTCCAGGGCGATGAGCAGACCTTCGCTCCCCGCGCGAACCTCGGCGGCCAGCTCTACCATCGCTTCGCGCCCCGCGCGCGCCTCGGCGGCCAGAACGCCCATCGCCTCCGCGACCTCACCCAGCACCCGCTCGTTGCGCAGGCTGCTCTGGCGCAGCTCCACGCCCATGTCGTTGAGCCTGATGCCCATCTGGTCGAGCCTGACGCCCATGTCAGTGAACCTGAGGCCCATGTCGTCGGATCGCAGGCCCATGTCGTCGAACCTGGCATCCATCCTCTCCATCCGCTCCGAGGCCTGGGCAACGACCTCGTTGTTGCGCGCGAGGATCTCCTTGCCGCGCGCCATGTGCTCGTCCATCCGCGTCATGTGCATGTCCATTCGCGCCTCGCGCCTGTCGAACCGCTCGCGGAACTCGTCCTCGGTCACGGGCCCCATCCTGGCACCCGAGCTGTGACGGGTCCACCCCGCTCTGTCACGAGAGCGTTCCCGAAGGCCCTCAGACCTGTGCCGGCTCCGATGTGCGTCTACGTCTCGGCCTCCTCGACCTGCTCGTCGGGCCGGAAGGCGTAGGCCGCCTCGCGCACGCGGTCGGTCTGCTCGATACCCGCGCCCAGCGCGCCCCCGACCGTGGCCAGCGACGCGATGAGCCAGGAGAGCTGCGCGTAGTCCAACGGGCCGACGGCGTGGCCGAGGGCCTCTTCGAGCACGCCGGGAGTGAGCAGGACCGCCGCACCGGCTGCGGTGAGGAAGAAGAGGGCGGCGTGCAGGGCCAGCACGCCGATCAACACCGTCACCAGCGTGACCATGTTGAAGAGCACGATCTGCTCGCGCACCCGGCCGGCCCGGGCGCGCTCCCACAAGCCGTGGGCGACGATGAGGGTGGCGCAGACGCCGACCACCGACGCGATGCTCAGGCCGGTCAGCCGGCCCCAGCCCAGCGAGTCGGCCAGCGACCACAGGTCCGGTGTCACCAGCGCGAAGACCACCGCGGCGCCGGCCGCCGCCAGGGCGCGCGACAGCCCCTCGACCAGTCGCGCCGACGTGTCGCGCACCTTGCGCGGCACGCCGCGCACACCCAGCGCGGGCAGGGCGATGATGCCCACCGCGTGCATCGAGCTGGCGTGGGCCTTGACGGGCCGGCGCGCGATGCGCAGCGGGAGGTCGGTCAGGCAGATCGCGAAGTCCCAGTCCTCGGCCAGCAGCCGCTCACGGCC
Source organism: Candidatus Siliceabacter maunaloa (assembly GCA_024330185.1). Classification (GTDB taxonomy): domain Bacteria; phylum Actinomycetota; class Thermoleophilia; order Solirubrobacterales; family Solirubrobacteraceae; genus Siliceabacter; species Siliceabacter maunaloa. Next base: position 12,859 of record JANDLV010000012.1, on the reverse strand, counting down.
GCGCTCGACCACCTCGAGGCCGGCGGCCCCGGGCTCCACGAGCCCGTCCTGCACGAGCGCGACGCGCCAGCGCACCTCGGGGTAGCTGCGCGCCAGGTCCCCCGCCAGCTCGTCGCGCACCTGCGCCGCCACGCGCGCCGGCGCGCCGGGCGCGGCGATCAGTCCGACGACGATCGGGTCGCTCTCCTCGTGCACGTGCGCAATGTTGGCGCACCGTGGCCGACGGGCCGGGCCGGGGGTGCGCTACCGTCCCGGCCATGGGATCTCCAGCACGCAGGCCCGGCGGCGGCCTGAGCCGCAAGCAGCGCGTGGACCGCTCGTACAAGCTCATCGTGGCCACGGCAGGCCTCGGGGTGGGTGGTCTCGTGGTGCTGTTCGTGATCAGCGGGCTGCTCGGCTTCCTCATGCTGGTGGCCGCCGCTGTCGCCGGCTTCTTCCTGAAGCAGACGCTCAGCCCGTAGTCCGACCCGAATCCGGAGCCTAGGTTCCGGATTCGTATCGCCCCCGGCGGGTACGCCCCAGCCGGGATGCTCGAGCTGGCGCTGGGCCTAGACTCCGCGACCATGCGCGCCGCCACCATCCGCGACGAACAGGTCGTCCTCGAGGAACATCCCGACCCCGAGGCCGGAGCCGGCCAGGTGCTGATCGCGGTACGCGCGGCGGGCATCAACGGCGCCGACCTCCTCCAGCGCGCCGGGCGCTACCCCGCGCCGCCCGGCTCGCCGCCGGACATCCCGGGGCTGGAGCTGGCCGGGGAGGTCATGGAGCTGGGCCCCGGGGCGCAGCGGTTCGCCCGCGGCGACCGGGTGATGGGCATCGTCGGCGGCGGCGGGCAGGCCGAGCTGGCCGTGGTCCACGAGCGTCAGCTCATGGCGGTCCCCGACGGCCTGGACTGGCCGGCGGCGGGCGGGCTCTGCGAGGTCTTCACCACCGCGCACGACGCCCTGGCCACGCAGGCCCGGCTGCGCGCCGGCGAGCGCCTGTGCGTGCACGGCGCCGCGGGCGGCGTGGGCACCGCTGCCGTCCAGATCGCCCGCGCGCTCGGCGCGCACGTCACCGCCACCGTCCGCCGCGCCGAGGCCCGCGACGCGGTGCGCGAGCTGGGCGCCGACGAGGTCCTGGACCCAGAGGGCTTCGAGGAGCACGGGCCCTTCGACGTCATCCTGGAGCTGGTCGGCGCCACCAACCTGGGCGCCAACGTCAAGGCCCTGCGTACCGGCGGACGCATCGCGGTGATCGGGGTCGGCGCCGGCGCCAAGGGCGAGCTCAACCTGGCCGCGCTCATGGCCAAGCGCGCGGCCATCCACGCCTCGACGCTGCGCTCGCGGCCCCTGGAGGACAAGGCGGCCACCGCCCGTGCCATGGAGCGCGAGGTCCTGCCGCAGTTCGAGCGCGGGGCCCTGCAGGTGCCCGTCGCGCAGACCTTCCCCCTCGACCGCGTGGCCGAGGCCTACGAGCGCTTCAGCGCGGGCGGCAAGGTGGGGAAATTGGTTCTTCTGACGTCGCCGGAGGCGAAAGCCTTTCTCCCCGGAGGTCCGAGCTTGCGAGGACCGCAGGCGAAAGCCGGTCTCCCGGGGCCCTACCCGGCCCCCGGCGCGCCCTCCCGCCCGCGCAGCAGATCCAGCAGCCGGTCACCGTTGGGCAGCAGGTAGCCGGCGACCAGCAGGGGCAGGGCGGGGATCGCTGTGTCCAGGGCCACGCTGAGCACCAGCGCGGCCACCAGGCCGCTGACCATCGCGACGATCGTGGCGCGGCGGCGCAGCCCGAAGTCCCACGCCCACGCGGCGAACATGGCCAGGAAGACCGCGTCGCTGACCCCCAGCCGCCCGGCCAGGCCGCCGCCCCAGGCCGGCAGGGCGAAGCTCAGCGCGTCGACGACGCCGCCGCCGCTGTCCAGCAGCCGCCGCGCGGGCCCCGTGAGCACGCTGTAGAGGTCGATCGCGGCCACGAACATCGGGACGGCCACAGCGACCGCCGGGGCGCCCAGCACCCGCGCGAGGAGGAGCCCTGCGGCCGCGGCCAGCAGCGCCTCGAAGGCGTTGGCCCCCGCCCCGACGCCGGCGGCGTTGAGCCCCGCGACCATGAGCCCGGCGCCGAGGGCCACCAGCAGCGGCGCGGCCACCGTCCCGCGCGCCGGCAGGAGGGCCAGCGTCGCCGCCGCGACGGCGAGGATCCCCACCGACCCGCCCACCAGCACCGTCGGCCCGCCCGGCGGCAGCGCGGGCAGCGCCGGGGCGAGGAGGAAGTAGGCGAGGGCGGCGCCGGGGAGGGCTAGGGGTGCCGAAGGCGACAGGAGACGTCGCCGGAGGCGGGCCCCGTGGTCAGTAAGGCGGCAGATCCGCGTACCACGTGCCCAGCATCCTGAACGCCGACCAGAAGGCCTTCTTGGCGCCCTCCTCGTCCAGGGCCTCGTCGATGAGGGGCACGTAGAGGGCCTCGATCGAGGGCGTCAGCCGCTGGATGGCGCCCGGCCGCGGGGCGAGCTCCTCGGCCAGCGGCACGGCGAGGTCGTTGAGGGCCTCGAGCGCCCCGGTGCCCATGACCACCACGATGCGCGGCTGCACGATGGCCAGCTCCTCGACCACCCGAGCCACGCAGGCGGGGTCGGCCTGGTCGGTGTCGGGCACCGGACACTTGACGCAGACCGTCCCGTACACGGCCAGCGGATCGATGTCCAGGCGGCGCAGGGACTTCATCAGCGCGGTGCCCGAGCGGCCGTAGAAGGCCACGCCCTCCTCGATCTCCGCGGGCACCGGCGCGTGCTTGAGCATGAAGACGTCGGCCTGCGGATGGCCCGAGCCCAGCACGGGCGCACGCGAGCCACGCGGGCACAGCTCGCAGCCCTGGACGTCGCGCGTCAGGAGGTTGAGCTCGCGGATCGCGCGCTCGAGGTACTTCTCGCGGATCTCGTCATCGGTGGCCGGCATCCCGGCGAGGGGGTTCGACGGCGCGGAGGGGCGCTCCTCGCGGTGCATCACGACTTGCGCGTGGCGCGGGCCACGCGCCGCGCCCGGCGCGCCGCCCGGGCGCTGGAGGGCGTGGCCCTGGTCTCGAGGAACTTCAGGGCCTGCACGTAGAGCAGGCTGGCCGGCTTGGTGTGGATCTCCGCCGCCCGTAGTGCCTCCAGGAACTCCTGGGGGCCGTTGAAGTCGCGCAGGCGCACGCGGACCGAGCCCAGCCCCTGGGCGACGTGGGAGTCCGAGCCCGCGCCGGCCACGATGCGGTACTTGGCCGCGAAGCGCTCGGCCTCCTCGTTGAAGGAGCCGATGGCCACACGCGGGTTGTAGATCTCGATCGCGTCGATGTCCTCCAGCACGGTGAGCAGGTGCTCGTAGTCGGGCACGGAGTGCATGCGGTCGAAGGGGTGGGGCACGTAGACCAGGCCGCCCTGGGCCTTGATCGCCGCGACCGTCTGCTCCAGCGTCATGCCCCGCGGGATCTTCTCGCGCAGGAAGAGGCCGATGACCTCGCCCTGGTCGGCCGTCTTGACCTCCTCGCCGACGATCACCTTCACGCCGTAGCCGGCGGCCTTCTCCGCGGCCTCCAGGGCGCCCGAGACCTCGTTGTGGTCGGTCACCGCGATCGCGCCCAGGCCCTGGTCGCGCGCGGCGGCCAGCAGCACCTCGACCGGCGTCGCGCAGTCGTGGGAGTGGTCGGTGTGCATGTGCAGGTCGACGTCCAGCAGGGGGCGGGCGGCCAGGCGGCGGCGCACGAGCTCGTCGCCGGGGTCCGTGTGGCGCCGGGCCCCCAGCCCCTCGTAGAGCGCCTCGCAGTCATCGGCCACCCGCCGCCAGGCGGCCTGCTCGCGCGCGGGTGCGGCGCCGTCGCGCAGGCGGGCGCGCAGCGATGCGTCGTCGACGAGGCGGCTGAGCTGGGCGGCCAGCGTGGCGTCGTCGCGGGGGTGGAAGGTCAGGCCCGCCGTGCCGTCGTCCAGCAACTCCTCGTAGACGGGCAGAGAGGAGGCCACCGCCACCGCCCCGGCCACCAGGCCGCGCAGCAGCGTGCCGGGCGCGGGGAACGCGCCGTCCGAGGCGCAGCAGACCACGTCGGCGCCGGCCAGCACCTGCGCCTCGGAGGCCTCGGCGGGGGCCACGAAGCGCACCCGCTCGCGCAGGTCGGCGCGCAGGGCCGCCCCGCCGGCCGGCCCGCGCGCCGTGCGCACCACCGCCTCCCACGGGCCCGCGGCCGCCATGCCGCGCAGCGCGCGCAGGAACAGGCGCAGCGCGGGACGCTCCTCGTCGTCCAGGAAGGCGATGCGCACGGGGGCTCCGGGCTCACCGGCCACACGCGGGAGGGGCGCGTCGGCCCCCGGGCCCAGCAGCGCGTAGTCGCCGGGGAAGTAGCGCGCCATGAGGTTGGCGGTGGCCCGGTAGGAGGCCGTCCGTGCGTCCAGGCGCCCGAACACCAGCCGCACGACCCTGCGCGCGACCTGGGTCGAGAGCCCGTGCTCGCTGGGCAGGTGGAACGTGCCCACGTTCAGCGCGCGGGAGTGGCGCAGCGCGGCCGAGGCCACGCTGGGCGCGAAGGGCTCGTGGACGTGGCAGATGTCGAGGGGCAGGTGGGTCAGGGCGTCCTCGACCGTGCGCGAGACGTCGATGGGCAGCGCGGGCACCCGGCGTGCGGCGGTGGGCGCGGGCAGCACCTCGCCGACGGCCAGCACCCGCGGCGGCTCGCCCGGCGCGGGCAGCAGGCAATCCGCCCCCGCTCCCCCCTCGCGCAGCGCCGCCCGGGTGGCCCGCACCAGGTCGTGCGAGCGCGCGGGGGCGAGCACCACCACGCGGTGGCCCCGCGCGGCCAGCTCCCCGCCGACGCGCGCCACCCACGTGTTGAGCTCGGACCCCTCCACGTCCCACGCATGGGGGGTGACCTGCGCGACAGAGAACGCCATGGCTACCGTCCCTTCAGATCGCCCGTCCGACGATCACAGGCGATGCTCTCTCATGCATTCGTGGCGATACGGAGGCGCTCGCTCACGCCGCGATTGTCCGCGGCTCGCTGGAGGAGCGACTTGGCGCGATCGGACGCTCCTTCGATCTCGAGCACGTCAGCAGTTCGGAGCACCAAGACTTCCTTGACCATCTCGTCGAGGAAGGAGGGTGAGCTCACGTCCATACGGGTGCAATCCAGAGTCACCGGCCGACCCGAGAGATCGGTGGGAAGCGGGCGCAGCAGCTTCTGCGCCTGGTCGCGCGAGCCCGAGTGAGACGGCGGGTCGAGGCGGAGAGAAGTCATGAAGCCAAGCCAGGATAGAGCGGAAGCGACATCGCAACGATGGTGCCGCACATCGCTGTGACCCGTTCGACGCGCCGACGGCTGCCGTCAGCCGTCACCTTGGCGGCTCCGCTGCGGACGGCGAACTTGCCCTCGAGCTCGGTCACCTGCTCGAGCGTGGTCGTCAGCCCCTGCCCGCGGCCGGGGTCGTCCACGGAGCTCACGAGGTATTCGAGTGCGTGCTCGATCGCCTCGCCATCCTCCATGGGCTCCGCTGCGTCGTCTCTTGCGAAGGACGCTCTGATGCCCCGTCCAGCGTCGCCGATGACGACCTGCACCCGATCGTCATGATCGGGCGGCTCCCCGCCGCGATAGACCTGGCCCATGAGGATCGCTTGCGCTTCGGAGTGCTCAAGGGCATTGGCGATCAGCTCCCAGAGGCCTTCGCTCAGCGCCTGAAGGACTGCGGGATCCACATGCTGGCGAACCTGCGCCCAGAGCAGATGTGAGACACGCTCGGCCACCGCAGTGTCCTTCACCAGTGTCAGTGGTACGACGATCTCGGTGAACCTCTCGGCGGCGCTCGCCGACCGACCCATGTTCCCGTCGACCTCCGCAAAGAAGTCGGTCAGGCCCATCGCGGCGAGGTGCGCTCGTGGCTTCGGTTCCGCTGGCAGGACGACCTGTTGCTCCACGGGACGGCGTCTTGTGCCGAGGAGGGCGCAGGCGGACCCCACCAAGCCGTAGGCATCGATGAACGCGAGTCCCGTGAGGTCGCAAGTTGTCGCTCCGTCAACGAGGTTGCGGTCGAACGAGCTGAACGTCAGCGTGCGCCCACGGGGCAGCGCGGGCATGACGATTTCCTCGCCGCTAGTGCTCGACCGCGCTCGGGCTGTTCGCGGCCTTCTGCGCCGCCTTCTTGGCCGCCGCGCCCGCCTTCGCGTCGCGCGCGTGGTCGGCGATGAAGCGCTCCGTGGCCTCGCGGGCGAGGTTGTCGGGGCGCTGGTTCATCGGCGACTTCATGAGGTAGGAGCTGGGCCCGTCGAGCTGGCCGCTCACGTCGTGGTTCAGCGCGAGCTTGCAGCAGCGCACGGCGTCGATGACGATCCCAGCGCTGTTGGGCGAGTCCCAGACCTCGAGCTTCATCTCCAGGTTGAGCGGCACGTCGCCGAAGGCCTGGCCCTCGACGCGGATGTGCGCCCACTTGCGGTCGGTCAGCCACGGCACGTAGTCCGAGGGGCCGATGTAGACGTCGTCGGCCGACAGCTCGTGGTCCATGATCGAGGTGACCGCGTTGGTCTTGGAGATCTTCTTGGACTCCAGGCGCTCGCGCTCGAGCATGTTGAAGAAGTCCATGTTGCCGCCCACGTTGAGCTGCGAGGTGCGCAGCATCTTTACGCCGCGGTCGCCGAACAGGCGGGCCAGCGTGCGGTGGACGATCGTCGCGCCGACCTGGGACTTGATGTCGTCGCCCACGATGGGCAGCCCGGCCTTCTGGAAGCGCTTGTTCCAGTAGTCCTCGCGGGCGATGAAGACGGGGATGCAGTTCACGAAGCCACAGCCCGCGTCGAGGATCTGCTCGACGTACCACTTGGTGGCGGTCTCGGAGCCCACCGGGAGGTAGGAGACGACGACGTCGGTCTGCGTCTCGCGCAGGATCTCGATGATGTCGGCGGTCTCGCCCGGCGCCTTGGTGATCCGCTGCTTGAGGTACTTGCCCAGCCCGTCGTGGGTCATGCCGCGGTACACCGGCACGCCGATCTTCGCCGGCACCTCGGCGAACTTCATCGTGTTGTTCTGCCCGGCCCAGATGGCCTCGCCCAGGTCCTTGCCGACCTTGTCGGCGTCGATGTCGAAGGCGGCGGTGAACTCGATGTCGCCGACGTGGTAGCCGCCCAGGTCGACGTGCATGAGGCCCGGCACGGGCTCGGTCGTGCCGGCGTCCCTGTAGTACTCGACGCCCTGGACGAAGGCCGAGGCGCAGTTGCCCACGCCGATGACCGCCACGCGGACCTTGTCGCGCTGGTAGCGGGGGGCGCCGTCGTGGGAGGCGCCGTTTGGGTTGGATGGGGTCAAGTCGGGTGGTTCCTTATCTGGATCGGACGTCGATGACGGCCCCCGGCACCCCCTAACCCGTGCGGGGCCGCGAGTTACGCCGTCGGAGGGGGCGGCGCCGGGGCGTTGAGGGCCCGGCGCACGTGTGCGACGCGCTGGCCCGTGGTGACCACGGTGAGGACCGCCAGCACGTAGATGGCGACCTCCAGCAGCCCCAGGCCGCCGAACAGCAGGCCGATGGAGATTATGACCACACGCACGGGCCGGGTCGCCAGGCCGACCTTGCACTCCACCCCCAGCGCCTCCGCCCGGGCGCGGGTGTAGGAGACCATGAGCGAGCCCAGCACGGCGATGACCACCGCCGCCACGGCGAGGCTCTCGCCCTCCTGGGCGAAGTGCGAGGCCACCGCGGCCAGCACGACGCCCTCCTCCATGCGGTCCAGGGTGGAGTCCAGGAACGCGCCGAAGGGGCTGCCCTTGCCGCTCATGCGCGAGTAGCGGCCGTCGAGGGTGTCCATCACCGAGCCGACGACGAAGCTGAGCCCGGCGAGCAGGAGCTGGTCCTGGGTGACCAGCACGGCGGCGAGCAGGTTGAGCGCCAGGCCGGTCATCGAGATCGCGTTGGGCGTCAGGCGCGACTCGATCAGCCGGTTGCGGTACGTCGCCCGCGTGCGCTCGGAGATGAGCGGCCGGGCGCCGCGCGGCGGCCGTTGCGTGGTGCGTGGGGCGGGCGGCATCTACAGGGTGATGACGTGCGGGCGCGAGAAGGCCCAGGTCGTGTGCGCGTGGCCCATCCAGCGCGCAGCGTACGCGCCGATGCCCGCGACCATCGCGCCCAGGAAGGCGTCGGCGAGCCAGTGGTTGGCGGTGACCACGATGACCCAGGTGACGAGCAGGGGGTAGACGGCCCAGAACGCGCGCGCGGCCGGATGGCGCACCAGGCGCATGAGCGGGGCCGCGATCATCACCGCGAAGGCCACGTGCATCGACGGCACGGCGGCGTAGGGGTTGAACAGGGCGTCGACCATCACGCTGTCCGACGGCACCCCGGTGAACTGCGCGACGGTGTCCGTGAAGCCCCACTCGGGCATGAAGCGCGGAGGCGCGGTCGGGAAGGCCACGTAGCCGACGAGCGCGAGCCCGAAGGCCACGAGGAACATGTTGCGAACGAAGTAGAAGCTCTCGTTGCGAAAGAGGTAGATCCACAGCATCGCGCCGACGGTCACCGTGGTCTGGGTGTTGATGTACATCCAGCTCGCGAAGTCCAGCAGCAGGCCCCCGGTGGCCGCTTGGAGCGTGGGCTCCACGAACAGCCCCAGCGTGCGCTCGATGGAGATCAGCGCGCGCGCGTTCTCGAAGGCCTGCGTGGCGACCGCGGGATCGTCGACGGCGCCCCGCGTGAGGCGGTAGGCGTAGTAGGCCACGGCGAAGATGAGAACCTGGCGGGCCAGGTCGCCGGGCCCGTGCGGCAGGAAGCGAGCCTGCAGGGGCAGCGCGCGGGCGGTCATGGACGGTCGCGGAGCTTACCCGCGGGGATCAGTCGCGCCTCGAGGCGTATCGTGCCGGGGCGCGCAGCGCGCACGCTGAGCCAGTCGCCGGCGGGGGCGATCGTGGCCTCTCCCCGGGTCACGCGCCAGTAGGGGCTGGGGCGGACGCGCAGGAGGGTCTCGCCGGGGCGCTGGGCATCGAGGGTGACGGCCTGCGGCTCCAGGGCGGTGACCGTGGCCGCGCCCGTGGCCAGGCCCGGGCTGCCGTCGACCGCGAACAGGCGCCAGTCCTCGTCGCGCCAGACCTCGTCGAGGTAGGGCGCGCCTCCGCTCTCGACGAGCTCGGCCTCCCGACGGCCGGTTGGGTCGAGCGGGACGTCGGGGAGCGCGACGAACGCCACGCCGCTGTCGTGCAGCCAGGCGCGGTACTCGTCCGCGGTGAGCGGCGTCCCGTCGCGGAAGAGCGCGTTGCGGCGCGTGTCGATCTGGGTCATCCAGCCCCGGGCGAGCGGGAGCTGCTGGGCCACGTGGTTCTCGACCCAGTGCGCTCTGGTGAACGGGACCTCGACGCGCACCGGTGCCTGCGTTCGTGCCCGCACGGCGTCGATGAGTGGAGCGCTGTAGGCGGCGGCCGTCGAGGGGTCGTCGACCACCTTGGCCACCTCGCGCACGGGTCCCCACAGCGTCCACACGGTGAACGCGAGGATCGCCGCCGTGGCGAGCGCGGTGCGGCGGCCGGCCAGGAAGGGCAGCGCGCACGCCAGGAGCGCCGCGGCGAAGGTGACCCCGAGGCGGCTCACGTTGCTGCCCATGGGGGAGTCCACGAGCAGCGCGGCGACGACGGCGACGGCGTAGACCGTGGCGCCGGTGCGCACGGTGCGCCACCCACGCGGAAGGAGCGCGAGCACGGTGAATGCGGCGGCGAGCGTGACGAGGAAGCCGACCGTCCAGAACGGCTGCCGCCCACCGGCGGGGAACGCGACGGCGAGCGCGACGGCGGGGATGAAGGCGCCGGCCGCGAGGGCGAGGCCGTGCCATGCCGGCGGGGCTCGGCGCCCGCCCTCCGCGTCGTCGTCGCGCCGGCGGGCCTTCACGTCGTCGTCGCGCCGGCGGGCCTTCACGCCCTCGCCTGGTCGGCGCTCCTCCATGCCCTCGTCGCGCCAGCGACCCTTCACGCCCTCGTCTCGCGCCCGCCCGCGGCGCGCACTCGCCAGCGCGATGCTCACCCCCGCCATCGCGACGAACAGGCCCGCCACGGGGCTCGCCGCGGTGGTCGCGACGGCCAGGGCGGCGGCGAGAACGGGCCGGCGTCGGTCGAGGGCGAGCACGGCGGCGAGGGCGATCGCCGCGCCCAGGGCGTAGGTGAGGCGGCCGATGACCAGGTCGGCGACCGAGGCCAGGCTGACCAGCAGCGCCCCCGCACGGGCGCCGGCCGGGGGCAGGTGCGCGCCGGCGAGGCGCTGGAACAGCGCGGTGGCCGCGACGGCTGACAGCGCGCCGAGCATCCAGATCCCTGTCATCCAGGCCAGCGGCGGGAACAGCAGCGAGTAGCCGACGGTGTGGTGGCCGCCGTACCAGGCGTTGTTCCACAGCGCGAAGCCCTCGCGCTCGAACAGGTCCGCACGGAAGGCCTGCGCGGCGAGGTCCGGGGTGCGCCACCCAGCGGCGATCCATCCCGCGCACAACAACGCCGTCACCACCCAGGCGTGGTCGGCGATCCAGCCGGCGGCACGCGCACCTTCATGGCTGCGGGCCACCTCATGCGTGTCGAGGAGCATCGCGCTGAAGGCTAGGAACGGCGGGGTTGGAAATCGGTTGGCCTTGGTTAAGCCTGGCTCCACCGATCGCCGCGGACGGCTCCCCCGCCGGCGGCCTTCGCTGGGGCGTGCCGGCGAGCTCAGCGAACGGCGGCATCGAGGGAAGGCAGCGAGGCGCGTCCTGCCGTTCGCCCGACCCGCCACACCCCACGAGCCGAACGAGCCGAACGAGCCGAACGAGCCGAACGAGCCGAACGAGCCGCCCCGAGCATCGGCGAATCCAGGTGAGGGGGGCGAGAACACCCACCGTCCTGCCTAGGTGTTGTCATGGAACAGCAGGACAGGACGGTTGAGCGCGTGCTCGCGAAAATCGCGGGAACCGCGCACGGCGTGGTCACGCGCAGGGAGGCGTTGGCCCAGGGGGTGACGCCCGAGGAGATCCGGTGGCGGCTGCGGACCGGTGCGCTCCTGGTGGAGTACCCGGGGGTCTACCGGCTCGGACACCAGGCGCCGAGCATGGAGGCGACCTACCTCGCGGCAGTGCGTGCGTGCGGCGAGGGCGCGTTGCTGACCGGGGCGGCGGCGGCTCGCCTTCTGGTTCTCGTCAGGGGCGCGCCGCCACCTCCCGAGGTCACGGCGCCGACCCAGCGGCGCATCGAGGGCATCGTCACGAGGCGAGCGCGGTACGCCATCGACCTCCGCGACGCGACGACGTGGCGGCGCATCCCGGTCACCACGGTCGCGCGCACGCTGGTGGACCTCGCCGCCGTTCTGGGCGAGGAGGAGCTCGCGCGCGCCTGTCACGAGGCCGGCGTGCGCTACCGCACCACGCCCCGCGACATCGAGGCCGTGCTCGCCCGACGGCCGCGCAGCCCTGGCGCGGCCAAGCTGCGCCGGATCGTCCACGGCGATGTCCACGTGACGCTCAGCGCACTGGAGCGTCGCTTCCTCGCGCTGCTGCGCGAGGGCGGCCTCGCGCTCCCGACGACCAACCGGCCCGCCGGTGGGCGCCGCGTCGACTGCCGCTGGGCCCAGCAGCGGCTCACCGTCGAGCTGGACAGCTACCGCTACCACAGCTCCCGCCACGCCTGGGAGCAGGACCGCCGCCGCGAGCGCGAGGCCTACGCCCGCGGGGACGACTTCCGCCGCTACACCTACGGCGACGTCTTCGAGTCACCACAGGTCGTGCTGCGCGAGCTCCGCCGGCTCCTTTCCCCGAACCGTCCTGCCTGACTGTTCTCCTGCAACAGCAGGGCAGGACGCTTAGGCAGCGCGGCAGGACGCTCAGGTGCAGCGCGGCCCCTCCGCCCGCCCCCGCGTGGGCGACACCGCGATGCCGAGGGTCAACGAACCCGCCGCACCCGCCTCCACCCGCGTCCACCCGCCGGGCGCGCGGCGCACGCAGCCGGCGCCCTCGACGACGGCCCGGTGGGGGGTCCAGCGCAGCGCCACCGTGGCCGCAGCGCCGGGCGCGGGCGCGCGCAGCGTCACGCGATCGGGCGCCACGGTGACGCCGGCGAGGTCGCCGCGCACGAATGCCCCCGGCGCGCGGACCTCCCACACCATCCAGTCCTCCGTGCGCCACACGGGGCGCAGCCAGCCGGGCGGTCCGGCGCGTAGGAGGGCGGCCTCGCTGCGCCCGCCCGCGTCGATCGGCGCCCGGCGGGGCAGGGCGACGAAGCGCACCGCGCGGTCGGCCAGCCAGCGCCGGTAGGCAACGGGGTCCAGGCGCGGCGTGTAGAAGAGCGCGCCCTCGGCGCGGTCAAGCTGGCGCAGCCACCCGCGGGCCATGGGCACCTCGGGGGCCACCCAGCGGGCCTCCCCGTGGTCGGCGGTGGGCACGACCTCCACGCGGAAGGGCTCCGCGCCCCCCTGCGCGCGCAGGAAGCCGACGAGCGGCGCGTGGAACGAGGCCTCCACCGCCGGATCCCCCGCCGCGCGCTCCCAGTCGCGGATCGGGGGGTACAGCGCCCAGTAGACGAACGCGGGAGCCAGCAGCGCCACCGCCCACCGGCGGTGATCCCACGCCGCCGCGACGAGAGCCGGCCCCGCCACCAGCGCGCCCATCCGTGTCGCGTTGCCGCCCAGCGCGTTGGGCACCGCGAAGGCCGCCACCAGCAGCACCGCGTAGACCACCGCCCCCGCACGCAGCGCGCGCACCTCACGCGGCACGAGCAGCGCGACCGCGACCGCCGCCGCCAGCGCGGGCCAGAACGCCGAGGCCGCGAACGGCTCGGTCCCCGGCTGGGGGAAGAGGACCAGCAGGGCGACCGCTGTTTGATCACTCGCTCCTCGTCTCGCAGACCGTCTATGAGTACCTTGACGACCTCGGGACGCGAGAACTCCGGC
>JANDLV010000119.1 GCA_024330185.1 Candidatus Siliceabacter maunaloa | reverse complement strand
CATCACAATCCCGATGGGATCGCCGTCAAAGTTCCACGACGATCCGGGCAACCTCTCGACAGCCAGACCGGCCACTATAAGATCGGCCTGCGCTACTACAACCCCCAACTCGCACGCTGGACCCAACAAGACCCCCTCACCGGCTACATGGACCCCCGCCGCGCCAACCCCTACATCTACGCCGGCCAAGACCCCATCAACCAGGTCGACCCCACAGGGGCCAGCTTCCTCAGCGACGCGTTGAGCGTTGGTGGCGACGCGCTGGGCGTCGGTTGCGCGACGGCAGGACTCTTCACGGGAGGCGTAGGACTGCTCGCGTGCGGAGTGGTGTCTGCTGGTCTTTCGGTCGCTGGAACCGCGCTTGATCCCAACGCCTTCGGAGTGGCTGGTAGCGGGGTCGGTGCCGCCGGGTTCGGCTGTAACCTTCTCCCTAACACCCTTGCGCGCAAGGGTTGTGGCAGTATTACGTCAAAGATTGGCGCCGGTTTGGGCGGAGCCGGAGTCGCAAGTGGCTGATCAAAGCTACAGTCGGAGACGGAAGGATTGGACCAAGGAGGAACGGAAGCTCTTAACGACCAGTGAAGGTAATCCCGAGCGCGCGCGAGCCGTTCGTACGGGCTCCATCTTTGTGTTCCTCGCCTTACTGGTTTCATGGATCACGAGGGTTTTCCTTCGTGATCTTGGACTCGAGATCTGGGTACCAGTGCTCTCGCTGGCAATTTTGTTCATACTGGTTGCCGTAGGCTTCATGTTTAAGGCTTGGCGTCTTCCACATCGCCCGTCGCGGAAGGAATAGTGTCCGTGGGCTATCTGCTTCCGCTCCCCTGGCTGCGTGCTCGGGCGATGGGACATCCGCAGGCAGGCGTCGACTACCCGAGCAACTGGCATGAGCTGTTGGCCTGGTTCCCCGACGACGCGGCGTGCCTGCGCTACCTCGAACGGCTGCGCTGGAGCGACGGGTTCGTGTGCCGGTTCTGCGGCGTCATCGACGGCGGCTGGTGGCAGAAGGCCGACGGTCTTCGGCGCTGTAAGGCGTGTCGGCACGACACGTCGGTGACTGCGGGGACGATTCTGGTAGACGATCTGCGTGACGCGATCCAGGCGGTCGTAGGTCAGGACCTGCAGGTTGTCGTTGCCATCACG
>JANDLV010000118.1 GCA_024330185.1 Candidatus Siliceabacter maunaloa | reverse complement strand
AGCGGGGGCGGGATTCGAACCCGCGACCTTCGGGTTATGAGCCCGACGAGCTACCAGACTGCTCCACCCCGCGGCGTGAACGTCATGGTAGCGCAGGATGGACGGTGGCTGAAGGCCAGCGGGCGGTCCCGGGACGCCGGGTGCCGGGCGCGCCGGTACCTTGCGATCCGTGCCCCTCTCGGTCGCAGTGGTGCCGGTGGCCGGCCTGGGGACGCGGCTGCTGCCGGCGACCAAGTCCCAGCCCAAGGAGATGCTGCCCGTGGGGGTCAAGCCGGTGGTCCAGCACGTCGTCGAGGAGCTGGCCGGGTGTGGGATCGAGCGGATCGTCCTCGTCACCGGGCGGGGCAAGCACGCGATCGAGGACCACTTCGATCCCGACCCGCGGCTGGTGCGGGCGCTGCGCGAGGAGGGCAAGGAGGAGCTGCTGGCCCGCCTGGGCTTCGAGCGCGGCGGGCCGCAGATCGCTTACGTGCGCCAGCCGCGGCCCCTGGGGCTGGGCGATGCGGTGGGGCGCGCGGCCGGGCTCGTGCCCGCGGGCGAGGCCTTCGCGGTCGCGCTGGGTGACGCGATCATCGGGTGCCACCGGCGCTCGGATGTCGTGGCGCGCCTGGGCCGCGCCAGGGAGCGATACGGGGCGGTGGCCGCGATCGCGGTCGAGGAGGTGCCCGCGCAGCTGACCTCGCGCTACGGGATCGTGGCCCCGGCGGGCGACGTGGACGGCGACGGAGCCTTCCCCCTGGCCGACCTGGTCGAGAAGCCCTCCCCCGCCGAGGCGGCGAGCCGGCTCGCGATCGCGGGGCGGTATGTGCTGATGCCCGAGGTCCTCGCCGTCCTGGAGCGCACGCCGCCCGGCCTGGGCGGCGAGGTCCAGCTCACCGACGCGCTGCGCGCCCTGCTGCGCGAGGGGCGCCCGGTCGTGGGCGGTGCGCCTGGGCGCCGACGAGCCGCGCTACGACGTGGGGACGGCGGAGAGCTACGCGACCACGTTCGTCGAGCACGCGCTGACCGATCCCGAGGTGGGCGCGGCGGTGCGCCGGCGGGCCGAGGAGGTGCTGCGTGCGCATCGTCCGCGCTAGCCCCATTTTCCGCAGCTGGGGGCGCCTACCTTTCCTGCTCTGGCCAGGGGGTCTGGATCTCGAGCAGT
>JANDLV010000117.1 GCA_024330185.1 Candidatus Siliceabacter maunaloa | reverse complement strand
CCGACCAGCTCCGCCATACGCTGGCGGCGGATTCGCGGGAGGACGTCGGGAAGGTCGGCGTACTCGTCGGTGACCTCGCCCAGGGTCGCGCGCAGCTCGGCGGGCAGGGCAGCCAGAAGGCGCTCCAGGCGTCGCAGGGTGGGCGCGCTGAGCGCCAGCTCGTGATCCTCGCGCGAAACGGTGACCTCGCCGAGCAGCGGCGGGTCCTCCGTGTCCTCCTCGCACAGGTCCCAGACCACGCCCGGCTCGGCAGGCGGCTGTTCGACCTCGGGGATCTCGGGGCTGGCGACCTTGAACTCGACGTCGTCGTCCCAGTACGTGAGGACGTCGGTGTCCTCGGTCATCGCTGGTGTGGCGCGCAGCAGCTCGATGGCGGCGTCGGGGTCTGGGAGCTCGTGGCTGCGAAAGCGTTGCTGCACGAGCTCGCCGTCGGCGGTGTACGTCCGCTCCTCGGGCCAGCGCAGGGCTGCGCAGAGCGCCTGGTCTGGCGCCCTGTGCAGCAGCGCGAGCATCTCGTCGACGGCCTCGTCGTCGACCACGACGGGGCGGCCGACCAGCGCGACGTGCCCCGGGCCGGCGTGGACCCCGCGCGCGATCAGCAGCGCGCCCTCGCGCAGATCGCCGAACGGTTCGTAGCGGCTGTGCAGCGTCAGTGGCTCCTCGAAGCGCCAATGCGTGGCGGCGAGCGGCGGGCCGCAGCCGCGCACCCACCAGGCGTCGATCGAGCTCGCGGCCAGGTGCCCGTCGGCGGGGCTCGGATGCTCGGAGGCGGCGTCCAGAGGCGTGCGCCCGTCGACCATCGGCGCGTGGCACACCAGCCAGGTATCCAGCCACGCCACGTCCTCGGCCTGGACCACGCCCGGCCTGGGCAGCGGGCCGAGGTTGGCCTCGAACGCGGCCAGCCACGCCGACCAGTGCTCCTGGCGTACCTGCTCGCCGAGCTCGTCGATCCTGCCCTCCAGCCGGTCGGCCAGCCGCAGCGCCGCGGCCCCAGCGACCAGGCAACAGCGCTTGTGCTTGCGCCCGCTGCCGCACGGACACGGATCATTGCGTCCCACCACAGCCATTGATGCGACGATATCTGCCGGCTCGGACGCCACCGCGATGCCGGCTCGGAGATCAGCTTCGCGGTGCTGGCGGCGCGACCGCTCGCCGGCACGCCTCGGCTAGA
>JANDLV010000116.1 GCA_024330185.1 Candidatus Siliceabacter maunaloa | reverse complement strand
GTCGCCGATGTCCAGTGGGCTGATTAGGCAGCCGCCGGGGCCGCATTGGGGTGCTTGGCGGGGGTCGTCGGCGGTGGCCAGCAGGAAGTTGCCCTCAAAGGCGCCCAGGCCCACCAGCGGCGGGCCTTGGAGTAGTGCCTGGGTGTACTCGTCGGTGGTGATGCGCAGGCGCACCAGGCGGTCCTGGCCATCGCCGCCCAGGCGCCGCGCGCCCGCGAAGATCCGCCCGCGGTCACCGACCGGCGTGACGATGTTGGCCGGCGCGTCCTTAGAACCCAGACGATCGATCAGTTGGTGATCGCCGCCCACCGTGTCCAGACGCAACTCGGAGCGCAACCGCTCACCATCGCGCCACTCCCAGCTAAACGACATCCGCCGCCCGTAGAGATCCAGGCCCGTGGGGCCCGGCAGCCCATCATCACCGCGACTACCCCCCGGCTGACGATCTGACGAGCTGCCGCCATCCAACGGGCGGACATAGAGATAGGGCAGATCGCCACGACGACCCTCACGCTCCTCAAAGACCCGCGCGAACGCCACGCTGTCCTTCCAGATCGACGGCAGATACTCCGAGGCCTGATCGGTGCTCGCACCCTCCAACTTGGTCTCCTCACCCCCCAGCACGTCCAAGCGGAACAGGTCACAGCCCCGCCCCGTGGTACGCAGCAGCACCCCACCCGCCCCGTACTCATCGGGCTCCTGCTCACAACGCGAATAGGCCGCCACCACACCATCATCCTCAGACGGCCCCAGATCAACATCAAACGGCACCTCACGCGGCTGCACCGACGCCGCCGCGATCTCACCACCAGGACCACGCAACACCAACCGATACCCCACACCCTCCTCAAACGCGCTCCACGCCGCCCAACCACCAAACACATCAACCTCAGTCAAACGCCCAGGCTCAGTCAACGGCGGCCCCGCCGCCGGCAACCGCTCAACCGGCCCCGCCGACGGCGACCCCGAACCCGGCGCGGGCGACCCCCCGGGCCCCGACCCCGACCCCGGACCCGGCCCCGGCCCCGGCCCCGGACCCGGCGGCGGAGGCTCCAACGACGCATCAGAACGCACCCCCCAATCATCAAGACTCTTGGTCCCCGGGATATCAGTCAACTGCGTGATCCCGCTGCCATCCGCATTCATCGTGAAGATCTGCTGAACACGATCCGCCGCCCGGTTATTGCTGCGAAACGCGATCTTCGACCCATCCGGCGAGAAGACCGGCTC
>JANDLV010000115.1 GCA_024330185.1 Candidatus Siliceabacter maunaloa | reverse complement strand
GATGCTCCTATGTCAAGGCCGATTGCTGTTGGGCGTCGCGAAGGTCGGCGATGAGCAGGGGAAAGATGCTTCGGGCGATGTGTCGCATGAGGCAGCGGCGGATCTCTTTGTTGCTCTTGCCTTCGGTGGTGCGACGTGTGACGTACTCGCGGGTCTGGGGGTGGTGGATCATGCGGTTGTTGGCGATCAGCCACAGCGCGCTGTTGCCTTGGCGGTCGCCGCCGCGGTTGAGGCGGTGGCGGACGGTCTTGCCGCTTGACGCCTCGATGGGTGAGGCGCCGCACAGCGCGGCGAGGGCGGAGTCGTTGCGCAGGCGGGTGGGGTTGTCGCCGGCGACCAGCAGCAGGCGGGCGGCGATCTCGGGTCCGACGCCGGGCTGATCGAGTAGGCGCGGCGCGGCGCGGGCGGTGAGGTCGCCAAGGAGGCCGTCGAGTTCGGCGATCTCCGCGTCGAGGTCTTGATGGCGGCGCGCGAGGCTGCGCAGCGCGTGGCGGGTCAAGGCCAGGCTGTCGCGTCGCTGGCTGCGACGCATCTGGGCGCAGCGAAGTACGAGCTGGCGGTTGGTCAGGCCGATCAGCGACTCGCGTAGCTCGTCGGGGGCGGTGACGATGAGGTTCTTGACGTGCAGGATCGCCTGGGTGCGCGCCTTGACGGCGCTCGCTCTGGTGTTGCGCAGCACCCGGATCGACTCGATGATCCCGTCGCGGGTCTTGGGCTCGGCGGTCGCCTGGCCCGACAGCACGCTGCGGGCCGCGGCTTCGGCATCCCGCGTGTCGTTCTTGCCCTGGTGGCGCCCGCCGACGCGCACGGCGCGCGTGACCTCGATCACCTCGATGCCCTCCAGACGCAGCGCCCGGGTCAAGCCAGCACCAAAGCTGCCGGTGCCCTCCACGCCCGCATGACGGATCGTGCCCCGCTGCTGGGCCCACGCGATCAAGGCCCGCAGGCCGCGTCGGGTGGTGGGAAACGTCTCGGCGGCGACCAGGCGGCCGAGCAGGTCGACGAGCACGACGGCGTGCGTGTCGAGATGAGTGTCGGCGCCGAGGATGACCTCGGCGGGCAGGCATGGCATGGTGGACAACGGCGGCTCCCTTTCAACGCAACGGACGGGGGTCGCGCAGCCATCGGCCGGGACGGCGGACAGGACACTCAGGGTGCTAGGCAAGGCTCCTATCAGGTCACGATCTGCCCGACCGGTCGGTGCGCTCTCGATGCCGCCCGGGCCGGCCGACAGCTCAACGCAAGTGCACGGCCGCGAGGCGCGGACGGCCAAATCGAAAG
>JANDLV010000114.1 GCA_024330185.1 Candidatus Siliceabacter maunaloa | reverse complement strand
AGACCCTATGAGGCGGTCATCCCGGAGGGTTGACCGCCGAAGCTGATGGCCGGACGCTCCTCGCGGGGGCTTGTCTGGCCGGAGAACGGCTCCGGCTGACCCCAAGTGAGTTGAGGAGGTCTGGCCATGACTGGGACGATGACGTGGGTGGGGTTCGATGTCCATGCCCGTTCGACGGAAGGTGCGGCGATCGACACGATGACCGGGGAGCTGACCAGGTTGCGGTTCGGGCCGGGCATCGAGGGGCCGCTGGCGTGGCTTTCGGAGCTGCCCGGTCCGGTGCGCGCGTGCTATGAGGCGGGCCCGACCGGGTTCGGGCTGTACAGGGCGGCGGCGGCGGCCGGGGTCGGGATGCAGGTGATCGCGCCGGGCAAGACCCCCAGGGGGCCGTCTGACCGGGTCAAGACCGATCGCAAGGACGCCGAGCTGTTGGCCCGGTTGCTGCTGGCCGGCTCGCTGACCCGGGTCGTCGTCCCGGCGCCCGAGGTCGAGGCTGCCCGCGAGCTGACGCGGTCGCATGACGCCTGCCGGCGCGATCTGATGACGGCACGCCATCGCGTCTCAAAGATGCTGCTGCGCCACGGCCGCGTCTATCCGAAGCCGACGACGTGGACGATGGAGCATCGTCGGTGGCTGGCCGCCCAGCAGTTCTCAGAGCCCGCCTCTGAGCTGGTCTTCGCCGACCTGCTGGCCTCCGTCGACGGCCTCTCGGCCCGCAAGGCGCAGATCGCGCTGCGCCTGTCCGAGCTGGCGACCGATGAACGGTGGTGGCCGACGGTCGCCAGGCTGCGGGCGTTTCGCGGGATCGACACGCTTACCGCGTTCTCGCTGCACCTGGAGCTCGGCGCGGACTGGCGACGCTTTGAGCGCGCGCCGGCGCTGGGCGCGTGGCTGGGCCTGACCCCGACGCTCAGCCAGTCCGGCGAGTCCTCCCACCAGGGGCAGATCACCAAGACCGGATCGGCGCTGGCCCGCCGGCTGCTCGTCGAGTCCGCCTGGCACTACGCCCGCCAACCCCGGCTCGGCGCCACGCTCGCCCAGCGCCAGGAGGGCCAGCCCGATCACATCCTGCAGATCTCCAACCGCGCCCAGCAGCGCCTGCATCGCGTCCACACCCGTATGCGCGCCCGCGGCAAGGCCCACAACGTCACCGTCGTGGCCTGCGCTCGCGAGCTGTCTTGCTTCTTGTGGGCGGCCGCCACCGCCGACTGACCCCGGCTGACAGCCCCACGGTCGGCAGGCCGGGGCGCCGGGCCATCAGCGGCCGGCACGCGCGATAGCTCTATGAGCAGCACCCCCCAGGGCGCCACGCTCGTTTCTAGACAGCGCAAGCCGGCAGCACGAAACCGGGCCCTGGGGTAGC
>JANDLV010000113.1 GCA_024330185.1 Candidatus Siliceabacter maunaloa | reverse complement strand
TGGACAAGGCCGCGGCCGAGGCGGGCGAGAGCACCGAGACCGTCGAGCCCGCCGTCGAGCCGCAGCCCGAGGAGACGGTCGTGGAGGGCGCCGACGCGCCCGACGACGAGCCCGCACAGGCTCCCGCTGCCAAGGCCGCCGCCGAGCGCTCGCCTCGTGCCGCCCGGAGGCGTCGCGACCGGCGCCCCTCGCCCGCCGCCTCCAACGGCGACGGCGCCGAGGCGGCGGTCCTGGTCCGTGCCCACGCGCGGTTCGTGCGCTCGAGCGCCCGCAAGGCACGGTTGGTCAGCGACCACATCCGCGGCAAGACCGTCGAGGACGCCCGCGCGATCCTCGCCCACGCGCAGCGCGACGTCGCGCGCGACTGGGCCAAGCTGCTGGAGTCGGCCGTGGCCAACGCCGAGCACAACCACGAGCTGGTGGAGGACGACCTGCGCATCTACAACGCCTTCGCCGACGAAGGCCCCACGCTCAAGCGCTTCCAGCCGCGCGCGCAGGGTCGCGCGACGCGCATCCGCAAGCGCACCAGCCACCTGACGATCACGCTCACGCCCACGCCCAGAGGAGGGAGGAACCACTAATGGGGCAGAAGGTTCATCCCGAGTCGATGCGCGTGGGCTACATCCACGACTGGAAGTCCAACTGGTTCAACGAGAAGCACTTCGCCGACTACCTGCACGAGGACGTGCGCATCCGCGACCACATCAACGGCAAGCTGTCGCACGCCGGCCTGTCGAGCATCACGATCCGCAAGGACGCCAACGAGGTGGAGGTCAACATCCACACGGCGCGCCCCGGCATCGTGATCGGCAAGTCGGGCAGCGAGGTCGATGCCCTGCGCCGCGACCTCAACCGCATCACGCGCAAGTCGATCAAGGTCAACATCCTCGAGATCAAGCGTCCCGAGCTGGACGCCTCCCTCGTGGCCCAGTCCGTGGCCGAGCAACTGCAGAACCGCGTCGCCTTCCGTCGCGCCATGAAGCGCGCGCTGACCAGCGCCATGCGCTCAGGCGCCAAGGGCTGCAAGATCCAGGTCGGCGGGCGCCTTGGCGGCGCGGAGATGGCGCGCACCGAGTCCTACTCCGACGGCCGCGTGCCACTGCACACGATCCGTGCAGACATCGACTACGGGTTCTTCGAGGCCAAGACGACCTTCGGGCGCATCGGCGTGAAGTGCTGGATCAACAAGGGCGAGATCATGCCCAAGGGCTTCGCGCACTCCGACCTGACCGAGCTCGACGCCCCCGCCCCCCAGCGAGGCGGCGGCGATGATCGCGACCGAGGTGGCCGCGGCGGCGGTCGCGGTGGCCGTGGCGGCGGGCCTGGTGGCGCGGGCGGCGGCGGTCGCGGTGGCCGTGGCGGCGGGCCTGGTGGCGCGGGC
>JANDLV010000112.1 GCA_024330185.1 Candidatus Siliceabacter maunaloa | reverse complement strand
CAACTCACACAAAGGAATCCCTAGCGCGACCACGACACCCCGTGACCGCCTACACCCAGACGGCACCGCCATCAGCTACTGCTATGACGGGGCGTTGGCCATAACTACCGTGGATCCGCCGCCCGACACCAGGTCCGTCACCCCCGAGACCGAGGCCCAGGGCCCGATCAACCCTAACGCCGGCACCGAGTACGGATGCACGCCCGACCCATCAGGCGAGCCAACGTACTGCGGTGAGAACCCTCCGGATGACCCTGACAACATCGGCGCGCTGGGGGGCGGCCTCTTCGGCGCGCAGAGCGCTTCGACCGACGTCTCCTACGGCATCGCCGACAACAACCCACTCATCCTCGACTCGGAGTACATGCTGTTCGACAGCCCGGCCTTCCAAGCGCTCGAGGTCCGGCGTGTCCGCCGCACCATCCCCTGGAACATCGTCCTGCACAAAGATGAACGCTACGGCGACGGGCTGTACGACGATCACGTCGCCTGGGTCCAACGCGCGCTGAAGGACCGCTACATACCATTGCTATCGATTGAACGGTGCAGAGGCGATTTTCCGCGCGCGGGTGCCCCCCAGGCGCCGAGCTGTGTGGGGATACCTCCGACACGGGAGGAGTACAGGCTCGCGATCCAAGGCATACTCCAAGACCCCGTCCTGGGACAGGTGAAGGAGTTTACGGCGTGGAACGAGCCAAACAACAGTTACTTTCAACCTACCGACGAGAATCCGGACGAGGACGACCGGAAAGTATCCATTCAGGATGCTACGTTCGACAACTCCGATGCTGTCAAGGCGGGCACCTATTGGTATGACTTCTGGACTCTCTGTCAAGACGAACCAGTAGGTTACAACTGCACCGTCGCCGCGGGTGATTTCCTCGACTCGGAGATGGGCGATGTCGCCGACGACAGCACTCTCGGCTATCGCTATTACCGCAAGTATGTGAAGGGGATGAACAATAACCTGCCGGAACGGTGGGCGTGGCACGCCTACTCCGATTCTGAGTTTACGCTTGCCTACCCGGATCCGAGCGATTGGTGGAGGAAGTTCCGCAGCTTCGCTCGGCGCACATCGTTCGTCGGTGACGACGAGCGCTCCCCCTTCATCTGGTTGACCGAGCAGGGAGCCGTGAGGCAGGATGGTGATGGTGAGACGCGAATAGGCGATGGAGACCTCGACACGGTAGGCCAACGTGCCAAGTTGGTGACCAACCGCATGACACGGGCAAGCGACAGTGGGCTGTTCAGCACGAGCAGTCGGATACTGCGTTTCTACTACTACCAGATGCGTGGCGACTTCAGCGGAACCAAGAGCTTCGACTCCGGGCTACTGACAGGTACCCATTCAGGGGGTCGGGTCGTGATCGGCAGGATGTTCGCGGTTTGCAGGG
>JANDLV010000111.1 GCA_024330185.1 Candidatus Siliceabacter maunaloa | reverse complement strand
GTAGGCGTTCAGGGGGTCGTCGCGTGATCGCGGAGGATTCCTCGTGGGTGCAGGGAATCTTGCGGTGTGCGGCGAGAGGATTTGCGGGCGGCGATCGAGCGTGACCCTGGGCAGGTGATCGATCTGGTGCTTTCGTTGATGGCGCGTGTTGAAGAGCTTGAGCGTCAGATCGGTCGTGATTCGACGAACAGCTCGCTGCCGCCGTCGCGTGACTCGCCGGCCGCCCGCGCGAAGCGCTCCAAGAAGCCCGGGTCCGGGCGCAAGCAGGGCGGCCAGCCCGGCCACCGCGGTCGTCACCGCCCGATGGTCGCTGACCCGGATGTGGTCGTGGAGCACTGGCCGCAGGCATGCGGCGCCTGCCAGGCGCCGGTCGGCGCCGATGAGCGCGTTGGTGATGGTGATGCGGTCTGCCATCAGGTCAGCGAACTGGTCGTGACCGTCAAGGTCACCGAGCATCGCCGTCAGCGGGTGCGCTGCGGCTGCGGGTGTCGGACGTTGGCGCCGCTGGCGGCGGGGGTGCCGGCCGGCGCGTTCGGGCCGTCGGTGGCGGCGGCCGCCGCGACGCTGACTGCCGCGCGCGTGTCGCGCCGTGAGAGCGCCCGGCTGCTTGAGGATCTCTGCGGCATGAAGCTCACCGCGGCGTCGGTGGAGGGCCTGGTCAAGCAGGCCAGCGACGCGCTGGAAGACCCGTACGCGCAGATCCTTGCCCATGTCGACGCCAGCCCGGTCCGCGGCGCGGATGAGACCAGCTGGCGCCAGGCCGGCCGGGGCACATGGCTGTCGGTGGCCATCGCGCAGGATGCCGCGCTGTTTCAGCTCGACGCGCGGCGGGACCGCGACGCCGCCAAGGCGCTGCTGGGCGACGATCCCCAGGGCGTGATCGTCTCCGACCGCTACGCCGTCTACCTGTTCATCGACGACTCCCAGCGCCAGCTGTGTCTGGCTCATCTGCTGCGCGACTTCGCCGCCCTGGGCGAGCGCCCGGGCCGGCCGGGGCGCCTGGGTCGCGATCTGGCCGCCTGCCTGGACGCAGCCTTCGAGGTCCTCAACCAGCCTGGCCGAGACCACAGCGACCTGGCCGCGCTGGCCGCCGACATCGCCAGCCACCGCGCCTGGCTGACCGAGCTGCTGGCCCGGGGCGCGCGCATGCGCGACAAGCGCACCGCCCGCTTCTGCGCCGGCCTCATCACCCATGAGCAGGCGCTGTGGACCTTCACCACCACGCCCGGTGTGCCGGCCACCAACAACGCCGCCGAACGCGCGCTCAGACACGCCGTCATGTGGCGCAAGACCAGCTACGGCACCCAGGCCGAGCACGGCAACCGCGCCGCCGAGCGGCTGTTGAGCATCCGTGAAACCTGCCGCCTCCAGGGCCGCCGACTGCACACCTACCTCACCGATGCGATCACCGCCGACCTCCACCGCCAGCCGATCCCTGCCCCACTACCCCCATAACCCCGTGAACGCTTAC
>JANDLV010000110.1 GCA_024330185.1 Candidatus Siliceabacter maunaloa | reverse complement strand
ATGACCCGGGTGTCGCCTCGGGTGGGCGCCGGTTCCACTGGCCGGGGGTGGTGCTGTCGGGGACGGGTGGGCCGGGGGTCAGCCGGGTACTGCCAGGGCACGCAGCCGGGTGATCGCGTCGATCAGCAGGTCGGTCCACCTGCTGGTCTTGGACAGGTGCAGCACGGTGGTTCGCGCGGAGACCGCGAGCCGGCCGGCGATGGAGAACAGCCGTAGCCGCAGTCGTTTGGGTTCCCACCGTCGGGCTTCGTGGCCGGGTAGGGCGAGCATCTGCATCCAGGCGGTGATCTCGCAGGCCAAGGCGACCAGGGCGCACCAGATCCGGTTCTGGTCGAAGTCGTGCAGCGGCAGGTTGGTCAGCCCGGTGTCCTTGGCTACCCGGATGCGGTCTTCGGCGCGGGCGCGGCGACGGTGTCGCAGTTCCAGGTCGGCCAGCTGTCCCTTGGTGGTGTTGGTGGCGAACGCGGTCAGGCGGTGTCCGTCGGCGTCGGTCAGCCGCAGCTGGGCGCCGGGGTGCGGGCGTTCGGCGCGGACGATGACCCGCATACCGGTGGGCCACTTGGATAGGTCGAGCAGGTCGGTGACCTCGGCGACCCAGGCCCCTTCGCGGACGGCACCGTCGGCGTCGTAGGCAGGTGTCCAAGCCCGCTTGGGGATCAGCTTGACGGTCTGGGCGAAGTCGTCGGGCAGGGTGAAGCCGAGCGAGTACGACAACCGCCGCGCCACCAACCAGTCCAGCACGGCGTGGGTGCAGCCGGCGGCGTCGGTGCGGATGAGCACCTTGCGTCCGGGCCTGCTCCCGGACCGATGGTTCGGCAGTTGGCGCAACGCGTCGGCGATCAGGGTGATGTGGTCGGCGGTGGTGTTGGACCCGGCGTTGCCCGCCCGCAGCTGGACGGCCAAGGGCTCGCCGGTGCCGTCGGGGCCGTGGTCGACGAAGGCCCACAACGGGTGGAACCCGAAGCCTCGCTTGAAGGTTGGCGCCGCCTGCTGCTTGTCGGAGTGCGCGGTGACCAGGGTGGCGTCCACGTCGATCACCAGCGGCCGCCCGGCGTTGACCTCAACATCGGGGGCGTGCTGGCCGGCCAGCGACCACACCCGGGCCCGCGCTCGGGCTCGCGCGGCATCGATCGCGGCCAGC
The DNA here is from genome assembly GCA_024330185.1 of Candidatus Siliceabacter maunaloa. Lineage (GTDB taxonomy): Bacteria > Actinomycetota > Thermoleophilia > Solirubrobacterales > Solirubrobacteraceae > Siliceabacter > Siliceabacter maunaloa. The sequence goes on along the minus strand of JANDLV010000110.1, from coordinate 448 downwards.
GCCCGGTCGGCGTCGGTGGCCAACGCATCGATGGTGCGCGAGACCGTTGGGTCAGAGGCCACCGTCCCGAACACTCCGGGTTCGGCGCGCAGTACCGCGACATCGGCCAGGCAGTCACCGCCCAACCCGAGCATCACCGCCAGATCGAGCACGACCTTGGCCGGATCGTGCACGGCGGCCGGCTTGCGCCAGAGGCCCAACGCCTGACTCATCGCGGTGTCCAGACCGGCCGCCCCGATCGCCTCGATCAGCACCGTCGCCCCGGCCTGCGACACCACCCCCGACCCAGCGCCGTCGAGACGAACCCGCGGATACATACCGCTACGCTTGCTCACCTGAAAGGTGCTCCTCGCCTGTCGACGCTGTGGTCCTTCGCAAGACACATCGTCCCAGGTCAGGAGCACTTTTCAGGTCACGGACACGGCCCTTCCAGAGCATTGCCATGAAA
>JANDLV010000011.1 GCA_024330185.1 Candidatus Siliceabacter maunaloa | reverse complement strand
ATACGAAGCCTCGATCACCGTCCCATCGGCATCGACCGCCGACGGCGGCGCCACCTTGGCCACCACCTCACCCTCACGCGTGACCACCGCGCCGCCCGCCACGTCCTCGTCGTCGAGCTCGAGCACCTCCCCCTCTCCCAGCGAGAACTCCAACGCGTGCTCCTGCGCCGCGCTGGGGCTGCGCAGGATCCACAACGCCTCAGCGCCCGTAGGCAACGCCGCCACCATGAAATCGGTATCCGGGCCGGGCCCCACGTTGGCGTAATACACCTTGTCGCCAAAGGCCTCCCCCTCCGCCGCCCCATCGCCCACCACCGGCGCGAAGCTCACCACCCCGTCCAGCGACACCCCTCCATCGACACGCTCGGCGATCTCGGTGGCCACCACCGAGGCCACCGGGCCAAAACCGCCATCCCGCGCCTGCACCGAGAGATCCACCGGCACACCAGCCTCGGTCCACAGCGGCACCGAGCTCAACGCCACCGCCCGCTCACCATCCGCGCCCTGCACCACCGCGACCTCATCGCCCAACCGCTCAACGATCCCCTCCGGGCGCTCCCACCGACGCTCCCCCACCCCAAGCTGCTCACGCGCCGACATCTGCGCCGCACGATCACCCTGATCGCGGTAGGCCGACCGCGACCGCTCCCTGGCCGCCCGCTCCTCCGGGCGCGCCAGCCGACGCTCGCGCGCCTGCTCACGAACCCGACTCTCCTCACGCGCACGCTCCACCGCCTCACGCTCACCAGCGCTCAACGCACGACGCTCCGCGCGGCGGTCATCCTGCTTTGGCCGATCCCGCTCGGGGCCCCAGCTCCCTGCGACTGCGCCAACGAGGGTGCCGCGAGCGCCATGCCCACCCCCAACGAGATCAGGACCAGCCAACGAACCACACAGCGCAGCGGCAATTTGGGACCTTTCGCAGAAGCGGACAGGACGAGCGTGTGCACTTCTAAGCGCTTCGCGTAGCGAGGGCCAGCCGGAGGCAACCTGGGTGACCTGCGCGCCGACAAAGCTGCTACCCAGGTGACAAACGCTGGACCGCGGGTAGCCCCGTCCGTGTGGGAAGCACGCCGACCTCGTCGCTGCGGGTCCTCTACCTGGATCCCGACCTGGCCGGCAATCTGTCCCGCGAGGAGTTCGCTGCCGCGCGCCGTGGGGCCATCGCCGACGAGCATCTGCTCCCACGTGGAGCGTGGGAACCGACCCTTGACTTCGCGGGCGCTCCCGGGATGGTAGGCCTGCTCGTCGTGCGAGGCTTTCTACTGCGCGAGGTGAGCGTCGGCCGCCACCCCGCAGCCGAACTGCTGGGCCCCGGCGACCTGTTACGCCCCTGGCAGCTCGACGACGACATCATCTCCGTGCCGCTGCGCAGCAACTGGACTGCGCTGGAGGACACGCGACTGGCCGTGCTGGACCGGGACTTCGCCCGCTCGGTGGAGCGCTGGCCCGAGATCGCCGCGGCGCTCGTCTGCCGCGCGCTGGCACGCACCAACCGCATGAACTTCTACATGGCACTCACCCACCTCGTGCGTCTCGAGGACCGCATCCTCGGCCTCATGTGGGCGCTGGCCGACCGGTGGGGTCGCGTCCAGCCCGGCGGCGTGCTGGTGCCTGTCAAGCTGGGGCACGCGGTCGTGGCCAAGCTCGTGTCCGCACGCCGGCAATCGATCTCGCGCGCGGTGGCGCGCCTGGCCGAGCGGGCGGTCCTGCTGCGTACGCCGGACCGCTGCTGGCGGCTGACCGGCCAGCCGCCCTTGCTGGCGCACCCGAGTCCACCGGCACCTGCGTAGTCCCAGCTCCGTCAAGCTACCGCCAATCCACCGGCCCCGCCACCGGAACGTTGCTGGTGTCGGTGGCGATGCGGAAGGGGTGGCGTGATCAATGGCCTCCAGGACCTGTGCGCTCACCGCCCTACGGGCTCGCCTCCGCGCCGATCCGCATGAGCGCATGCGCGACGCAGCCAAGCGGCCTTTTCTGTCCCCCGCTTGGCTTGGCCGATCCGACGTCCCGTGCCGCCGTTGACCACAGCGCGCCCGGCCAGCCGCTCGTCCATGCGGAAGGTGACACAGTCGTACATGAGGTCGAGTTCGCCCCCACGATCCAGCCCCACCCGCACGCGGACGCTGCTGTCGTCACTCTGGCGGGTGACGCGAGCGACCCGGTCACTCTGAGATCGCCCAACCAACACATCGAGCAGCCGACCGCCCTCCCGCGTCCGGTAGGCAAACACCTCGGCCGGCGCAGTAGGGCGGGCGTTGCGGGCGGTCCCGCCGTCACGCTGCTCGCGGCCCTCGGCGCGCTGCTCGGTCTCGCATGCGGTCGCGGCGAGCAGCACGATCGGAAGCAGGAGTGTCAGCAGCCGCTTCGTCATCCTCGCACCAGAAGAGTCCGAAACCGGCCGGTGATGTTCGTCATCCACGCCGAGTAGTTGGACGACGGGCCACCTTCGATGAGGATGAGATAGCGCTCAGGGTCGGTCATGGTACCGGGCTACCTCCGGCCCCGCCAACGAGCGCCCGCGCAGCGCGAGCGCCCTGGTCCAGGAGGTCGGCGTCTGCGCCCTGATCACCAACGCGGGCAGTTCGTCGGCCATGCGAGCGGACTATAAGATCGCGCGCCGTGGCCGCGTCCGAACCCGTCTCCATCCTCGGCGCCACCGGCGCGCTGGGCTACGGGCTCGCCGTGCGCCTGGCGCGCACCGGCGTGGCGGTGACCATCGGCTCGCGCGATGCCGCCCGAGCGCAGGAGGCCGCTGGGCGCGTACGCGAGGCGACGGGCGGCGAGGTGACCGGCGCTGGCAACGCCGACGCCGCGCGCGCCAACGAGATGGTCGTCCTCACGGTCCCCTTTCGCAGCCAGAGCGAGACGCTGACCAACCTCAAGGAGGTGCTGCGCGACGGCCAGCTCGTGGTCGACGCCACGGTGCCCCTGGCCGCCGCCGTGAGCGGGCGGGCGACGCGCATGCTCGGCGTCTGGCAGGGCTCGGCCGCCCAGCAGGCCCAGGAGATGGTCCCCGACGGCGTGCGCGTGGTCTCGGCGCTGCACACCGTCAGCGCCGCAGCGCTGTCGGACCTCGACGCGACACTGGACGAGGATGTCCTGGTCTGCGGCGACCGCAAGGCCGACAAGCGCCGCGTAGCCGCGCTGCTGGACGCCATCGAGGGGCTGCGCTGCGTGGACTGCGGGCCCCTGGAGAACGCGCGCACCACCGAGTCGCTCACCGCGCTGCTCATCGGCGTCAACGCGCGCTACAAGACCCACGCGGGCATGAGGCTCACCGGCCTGCCCGGCGAGCTGTGGGCGGGCTGACAGGGGTGCCGAAGGCGGCCGTCGTCGACGCCGCCGGGGGCGGTGCCCCTCCCCCTCGAGGCCCCGTCGTCGTCCTCGCCGGGGGTACAGGCGGCGCGAAGCTCGCGCGCGGGATGCTGGACGTGGTCGGCGACGACCTCGTGGTCATCGCCAACACGGGCGATGACGTCGAGGTCCACGGCGCGCACGTCTCCCCCGATCCCGACCTGTGCCTGTTCTGGCTGGCCGACCGCATCGACGAGCGCGGCTGGGGCCTGCGCGACGACACCTTCCAGGTGATGGAGGGCCTGCGGGCACTCGGAGCCGACGTCTGGTTCAACCTGGGCGACCACGACCTGGCCGTCGGCCTGCGCCGGGCGGAGCGCCTGGCCGGCGGGGCCCGGCTGACCGAGGCGCTGGAGGAACTGCGCGCGGCGCTGGGCGTGCGGGCCCGCGTGCTGCCGATGAGCGACGCGCCGGTGCGAACCCGCGTGCGCGCCTGCGGGGCCTGGCACCCCTTCCAGGCCTTCATGATCGCCGAGCGCGGCGTGGGCCCCGTCGAGGACGTCGCCCTCGACGGCATCGAGCAGGCCGCGCCCCCGCCGGAGGCGCTCGAGGCCATCGCCGGCGCCCGCGCGATCGTCGTCGGCCCGTCTAACCCGGTCATCTCCGTCGGCCCGATCCTCGCCGTGCCGGGCCTGGCCGATGCCCTGCGCGCGAGCCCGGCGCCGGTGATCGCCGTCTCCCCCATCGTCGGCGGCGCCGTGGTCAAGGGCCCGACCGAGCCCTTCATGGCCTGGGCCGGCCATCCGCTCAGCGCGGACGGGATCGCCGCCCACTACGCAGGGCTCCTCGACGGCCTGGTCGCCGACGAGGAGGCGCCCGGCGCATGCCTGCCGACCCTGGTCACAGACACCCTCATGACCGACGCGGCGGCCCGGGCGCGCGTGGCCCGCGAGGCGCTGGCGTTCGCGCAGGGCCTCGCCTAGTCTCTGCGGATGGGGCCGCCTGTGTGCTGACCCGACGGCCGGCCCCGTCAAGGCGTCCGACTCTCAGGAGACCGGCACAGCTGCAGGCCGGTTTCGCGCAGCGCGTGCGGCGTGCTCCCCAGCACATGACCTCGAGCTGACCAAGATCGGTGTGGTAAGCGCTGCCGCGCTCCCCGGCCAGGCCGGGCGTGCAGCGCCTCGCTGCGCCCCAGCCCGATGACGGTGAGGTCCGCCGTGTGGCCATTGCTCCAGCCCACGCCCCGGCCAGGGCCGGTCACACCGATCGTCCACAATGGCCCGATGGCGCTGCACAGGCAGGTCGAGAAGGCGATGATCCTCGCCCCCGACAGGGTCGCGCGGGCGGCGGCGAGCTACGCGGCGCGGCCCGAGGAGGCCTGGATGCTGCGCCAGCCGCGCGCCGTGCGCCGCACCTACTGGCGCGATGTCATGGACCACGGCAACGGCGGACGTGACCGGGAGATCTGGATGCTGCGCCAGCCCGAGGCCGTGCGCGAGAGCTACATCTTCGAGGTGCTCGAGCCGGGGCCGCCCGAGGGCACCAGCGGGCACGTGGCCGACCCGGCCCCCGGCGGCCCACCGGTGCAGGAGCCGGACACCGAGCCGTGGCGGAGCCCTGAACCGCGCGCGCGACCGGTCGACCGTGCCCCCGCCCAGCGGGAGCCCTGAGCCGGTCTTGGTGGCCCCGCGCACGGCGGCGATCCTGCCCGTCAAGCGGTTCTCCTCGGCCAAGCAGCGCCTGGAGGACGCGCTGAGCCCCGGTGCGCGCCGAGCGCTGACCGAGGCGATGGTCAGCGACGTGCTGCGCGCCCTGCGCCACGCCGGCTCCGTGAACGAGGTGGTGGTCGTGACCGCCGAGCCCGTGGTGCAGGCGCTCGCGCGCGGCGACGGCGCCCGGGTGGTCGACGAGCCCGTCGAGGCCGGCCAGAGCGGGGCGGCGGCGCTGGGCATCGCCGCGCTGGACGAGGGGGTCGAGCGGGTGCTGCTGGTGCCCGGGGACTGTCCCGCACTGGATCCCGCAGAGCTCGACGCCCTGCTCGACCGCCCGGCCGCCGCGGGAGGCGAGGTCGTCGTGGTACCCGACCGTCACGGCACGGGCACCAACGCGCTGGTGCTGGCACCGCCGACGGCGATCCGCCCCGCCTTCGGACCCGGCAGCCGCGAGCGCCACGAGCGCCTGGCCGCCGAGGCGGGCATGGCCTGCGAGGTGCGCGAGCCGGGCACGCTGCTCCTCGACGTGGACACCGGCGAGGACCTCGACGCCCTGCGCGCCGCGCTGGCCGCCGGGCACGGCCAGGCCGGCCACACCCGCGGGCTGCTCGGGCGGCTCGCGCGTTGATCGAGATCGAGGCCCGCGCCCTCCCCGGGCTGCCCGAGGTCGGCCCCGGGGACGACCTCGCGGGCCTGCTGGCGCGGGCCGCGGGCGGCGAGCTGCGCGACGGCGACGTGCTGGTCGTCGCCCACAAGGTGGTCTCCAAGGCCGAGGGGGCGGTCGTCGCCCTCGGCGAGGTCGATGCCGGCGACGAAGCCCGCCGGCTGGCCGCCGAGCACGGCAAGGAGCCGCGCGCGGTGCAGATCGTGCTCGACGAGGCCGTCGAGCTCGTGCGCGCCCAACGCGGCGTGCTCATCGCGCGCACCCGGCACGGGTTCGTGTGCGCCAACGCCGGGGTCGACGCGTCCAACGCGGCAGCGGAGGGCGAGCTGATCCTCCTGCCCAGCGACCCCGACGCCTCCGCCCGCGCGCTGCGCGCCCGCCTGCGCACGCTGACCGGCGCGGGGCCGGCCGTGGTGGTCAGCGACTCGTTCGGTCGCGCGTGGCGCCACGGCCAGTGCGACGTGGCCATCGGCATCGCGGGGCTCGTCGCGCTCGACGACTGGCGCGGGCGCCGCGACAGCGCCGGCCGGGAGCTGCGCGCCACCGTGATCGCCGTCGCCGACCAGGCCGCGGCGACGGCCGACCTGGCCCGCGACAAGGCGTCACGCGAGCCGGCGGTCCTGGTGCGCGGCCTGGAGCGCCACGTGACCGCACAGGACGGACCCGGCGCCGCGGCGCTCGTACGGCCGCTGGAGGAGGACCTGTTCCGCTGAGAGGTGGAGGCGGGCGCTCTCGTCGGCCGGGATACGCTCCCGGCCGTGCTCGCCGATGTCGAGATCCTGGGCGTGTCCATCCAGATGTTCGGCCTGTTCTTCGGGCTGAACTTCCTGGCCTGGGGCGCGGTGGCCTCGCGGCGGCTGGTGGAGCTGGGTCGCCCGAGCGACTGGGCCTACGAGCTCGTCTTCGTCGCGTTGGGCGGCGGGCTGGTCGGCGCCAAGCTCTACTGGATCGTCGACAACGGGGCCGAGCTGACCTTCGCGGGCCTGCTCAGCGGCTCGGGGCTGACGTGGTACGGCGGGCTGGCCGGGGGCGCCCTGGCCGTGCTGGCCTGGGTGCGCTGGCGCGGCATGGACATCCCCCACCTGGTCGACATCGCCGCGATCGGCCTCCCGCTGGGCTACGCGATCGGGCGTATCGGGTGCCAGATCTCCGGCGACGGCGATTACGGCGTACCAAGCGGGCTGCCGTGGGCCATGCCCTATCCCGACGGCGTCGTGCCCACCGACGACGCGGTCCACCCCAGCCCGATCTACGAGACGCTCTCCATGGGCCTGCTGGCCTACGTCCTGTGGCGACTGCGCGACCGCTTCCGCCCGGGCACGCTGTTCGGGCTCTACCTGATCGGCGCGGGGCTCGAGCGCCTGCTCGTCGAGTTCGTGCGCCGCAACCAGGCGGAGCTGGCCGGACTGACCCAGGCCCAGGTGCTGGCCATCGCCTGCATGCTCGGCGGCGCCGCGCTGCTGGCCGTGATGGCCCGGCGCAGTGGCGGCCTGGCCGTCCCGGCCTGAGCTCGACGTGTGGCGCATTGCCCCCGCTCCACGGGGGTAGGGCGCCAACCGGCGGCTCGCCTGCGGGTCGGCCTACTCCGCCGGCCGCTCGGCGATCCGCTCCTCCGCCAGCCGCTCGACGGGGCTCTCGTCCAGCGTGTCCGCCGGGCGGTAGCTCGTCCACCCGCGCGGCGCCAGCGCCTGGTAGCCGAACGCGGCGGCCAGGGCGCCCAGGACGGGCGCGAGGACGTAGCCGACGATGAAGACGTCGGCGCCGCCGAACTGGCCGCTGGCGATGGCCGGACCAAAGGCGCGCGCCGGGTTGAACCCCGCGCCGGTCAGCGGAGCGAAAGCCAGCGCGCCCAGGCCCAGCGCGCCGCCGATGATCAGCGGCGCCCAACGCTCCGTGTCGCCGCGGGCCACCGCGGTGCCCATGATCGCGCCCATGAGGATGAACGTGCCCAGCAGCTCGGCCAGGGCAACGCTCCACACGGTCATGCCGAAGGCCTCGTCGGGCGCCAGCGCGCCGAGGTTGGCGACATCGCCGGCGGCGCCGGTCATCAGCCCGACCACCAGCGCCGCGGCCACGCCGCCGGCGAGCTGGCAGACGACGTAGATCGCCGCGTCGGCGGGAGCGATCCTGCGCAGCGCGGCCAGCGCGACGCTGACCGCCGGGTTGAAGTGCCCGCCCGACACGCCGCCCAGCACGGCGACGAGGACGGCCAGGGCCAGGAAGTACACGAGGCCGATGACCGCGAAGTCCGTCACGCCGGTGCCACCGCTCTGCGAGGCGGCCACGCAGATGAAGAGCACGAGCAGGAACGTCCCGACGAACTCGGCGATGTAGGCGGCGGCTCCCCGCTCCTCGAGCTCGGCTGCGCGTGCTTCCACGGGTGGGCCTCCTGGGTGTCGGTGGTGGCCGGGCTACGACTGCGCTCCGGGCGCCGCGATCGTATCCTGAGCGCCCGATGCCTTCTGTGCGCCTCCTCGCCCTCGTGCTGGTGCTGTGCCTGGCCGCCGCCGGCTGCGGTACGGGTGGCGGCCCGGCCGCCGGCGCCCCGGACACCGAGGCGACCCTGCTGCTGGACTTCCAGCCCAGCGCGGTGCACACCGGCATCTACATGGCCACGCAGCGCGACTTCGACACCGCCGAGGGCATCGACCTGGAGGTCGAGGTGCCCTCCTCCTCCAGCGACGCGGTGCGCCTCCTGCTGGCCGGCGAGACCGATTTCGCTGTGCTGGACATCCATGATCTCGCGCTGGCCCGCGAGCAGGGCCGCGACCTCGTGGCCGTGATGGCAATCGTGCGCCGGCCCCTGGCCTCGGTGGTGGCCACCGCGCCGGTGCAGCGCCCGCGCGACCTGGAGGGCGAGCGCGTGGGCGTCACGGGCCTGCCCAGCGACGAGGCGGTGCTGGACACCGTGGTGGCCGGCGACGGCGGCGACCCCGAGGAGGTCGAGCGGGTGACCATCGGCTTCAACGCGGTGGCCTCGCTGCTGGGCGGCGAGGTGGCGGGGGCGACGGCGTTCTGGAACGTCGAGGGCCTGGCCCTGCAGCGCGAGCGTCCGGAGGCCCAGATCTTCCGCGTCGACGACTTCGGCGCCCCGCGCCACCCCGAGCTGCTGCTCACGGTCACCCGCGAGACGCTGCAGGACCGCCCCTCGGAGGTGCGCGCGACGGTCGCCGCCCTCGTGCGCGGCTACGAGCGCACGCTGGCCGACCCCGAGGGCGCGACGAGCACCCTCATCGACGCCACCGAGGGTCTGGACCGCGAGACGGTGGCGGCCCAGCTACAGGCGGTGGAGCCCACGTTCCGCGCCGGCGGGCGCATCGGGGAGCTGGACCCCGCCGAGCTGCGCGAATGGGCGGCGTGGGAGGCCGAGGTGGGCATCACCGACGAGCCGCCGGAGGTCGAGCTGATGTTCGACGGTGGCTTCGTGCCCGTCGAGACCGAGGCCGGCTGAGCGGTTCGGGTCGCCCGTCCGCCGCGGACACCGAGGCCGGCTGAGCGGTCACGGCCCGCCCACCCGCCGCGCCGCTCAGGCGAGCAGCCGCTCGACCAGCGTGGCCCCCTCGCGGGCCATGCGCGAGCGCGGCACGACGAGGTCGACGCCCGCCGCCTGCGCACGGGCCTTCGTGTCGGCCTCGACGTGGGCGTAGGCCGCCAGCACCCGCACGCCCTCCAGGGCGTCGGCAGCCCGCAGCGCGTGCAGCGCGGCGAGGCCCCCGTCCGCGTCGGCGGCGAGATCGAGCACGAACAGGTCGGCGCCGGGCAGGGCCGCGTGCGCGGCCTCCTCGCCCCCCACGAGCTGGACCTCGTGCCCGGCGGCGGCCAGCGCGCCCTGGACGTTGGAGCCGAACAGCAGGTCGGGCATGAGCGCCACGACGCGGGCCACGGCTACTGGGCGCGGATGCGGCGGAACTCTTCGCGCATCGACTGGGGCCGCCCCCACATCTGGGTCACCTCGACGCGGCCGTGGCGGACCTGGCGCACGGCGAGCTCACCGGGGATGCTCGCGTCGTCGAGGAGCTTGAGCGTGCCGTGCACCGTGGGCGCGGCGGCGGCATGGCCGAAGCGATGGGCCACCAGCAGACGGAAGTGCCAGTCGTGCTTGGAGTAGGGCTGGGCGTTGCAGGTGACCAGGAAGCTGGCCGCGTCGATGTACCGGCTCTCGTCGAGGAGGCGCAGGTCGAGCTCGAGGTCGGTCCAGTCGTCGGGCAGGGAGTCGACGATCTCCCGGAAGGTGCCTGCGAGCGCCATCACCTCGATCCTATCCTGGGGACCATGGCCACGACAGTCGCAGCAACCCCCACCGAGCAGGATCGCGTGCTGCGCGAGGCCTGCGGCCTCGTCGACCGCAGCGCGCTGGGCAAGCTCGCGCTGACGGGCACCGAGGCCAAGAGCTTCCTGACCGGCCAGGTCACCAACGACATCGAGGCGCTGGAGCCCGGCCACGGCCAGTACGCCGCACTCCTGACCCCCAAGGGCAAGATGCTGGCCGACCTGCGCGTGCTGGACACCGGCTCGGAGTTGCTCCTCATCTGCGAGCGCAGCGGCCTCCAGGCGCTGTTCGACACCGTCCGCCGCTTCAGCCTGGGCCACGACGTCCAGCTGCACAAGCGCACGGTCCAGCAGGGGCTGCTGTCGCTGGTGGGGCCTCGGTCTGGGGTCGTGGCCGGGGTCGACGAAACTTCTGCTGCTGAGGAGCACGTGAACGTTCGCGGGGAGATCGGCGGGGTCGATTGCCTGATCGTGCGCACCGACCCGGGCGTGGACGTGGTGTGCGCGGCGGAGGAGGTGGAGCGGGTGCGCGCGGCGCTGGTCTCCGCCGGCGCCGTGGAGGTCTCCGAGGAGGCCGCCGAGATCCTTCGCATCGAGTCGGGGCGCCCGCGCCACGGCGTCGAGCTCGACGAGACGGTGATCCCCCAGGAGGCGGGCCTCAACGACCGCGCGGTCAGCTTCACCAAGGGCTGCTACGTCGGCCAGGAGACCGTCGCGCGCCTGCACTGGCGCGGCAAGCCCAACCGGCACCTGCGCGGGCTGGCGCTTTCGGCGCCCGTGGAGGTCGGCACCGAGCTGCTGCGCGGCGAGAAGGTGGTGGGCAGGATCGCCAGCGCCGTCGAGTCCCCGGTCCACGGCCTCATCGCTCTGGCCTTCGTGCGCCGCGAGGCGTCACCGGGAGATCAACTCGCATTGAGGGACACGGAAGCGACCGCCACCGTCGTCGAATTGCCCTTCTCGTGAGTCGAGTGTCGACTTGTTCGGCCTCAGGCCGATTAACTCGACACTCGACGCAGACCAAGCGCCGCGGCGCCAAGAGTGGCCTCGACGAAGGCGCTCACATCACCCTCTCCCTCACCAGCCGACCCGGTCAGCTCCAGTACCGCGGCCTCACCGGTGACCAGCCACGTCTCGACCACCCGCAGCTCGGCGATGTCGTCGGCATCGACAGGACGAGGCGAGCGCAGCACCGCCTCCACCTCCCCCACCGACCGCACACCTGCGGTGAACCCGGCCACCCGCCCGTCCCTCAGCCACAGCGCGTCGACCACCGCCAACCCCTCCGGCGAGGGAGCCAGCACCAGCCGCGAGCCCGAGCCGGCCCGCCGCAGCGTCCCCAACCCGGCACACAGCTCCTCCAGCCGCGCCAGCCGCCGGCGCAGCCACGCCGCCTGCTCGTAGCGCTGTGCCTCCGCGGCCTCACGCATGCGCCCCTCCACGTACGCCAGCAGCGCCGACCCATCGCCCTCCTCGCCGGTGAACAGCCCGAGCGCAGCATCCAGCCGCGCGCGGTACAGGTTCGGATCCAGGTCGTTGAGGCACGGGGAGAGGCAGCGCCCCATCTGCCCGTAGGCCGACGGGTGCTCGCGAAGCTTGAGCCGTCGCCCGCAGTGGCGCAGCCCGAAGAGCGAGTTGAGCTGCTCCATCAACTCGACCGCGCTCGCGCGGCCGCGCAGCGGGCCCACCGACACCGCGTTCCCCGGCGCGGGGGCGCCGGCGACCTCGAGCACCGGGTAGGCCACGTCGAAGCGGCAGCGCAGCCACACGTAGGGGTCGGCGTGCTTGGCCCGCGCGTTGCCCGGCGGGCGCAGGCGGCGGATGAGGCGGTGCTCGACCAGCAGCGCGCCCAGCTCCGACGCGGTCTCCTCGTGCTCGACGGTCGCCGCCTGCGCGCGCCAGGGAGCCGGCGGCGCCGAGGGCGCGAAGTGCGCCCGCGCACGGGTGCGCAGGGCGACCGACTTGCCCACGTAGAGCGCCTGACCCTCGGCGTTGCGAAACACGTAGACGCCCGGAGCGTCGGGCAGCGTCGAGCAGTCGGGGCCGGGCGTACCGCGCCGCCGGCCGCGGCGGCGGTCGGGGGCGCCGTCGGTCGCGCCGGCCCGGGCCGCCCGCCGGCGCGCCGGGCGCAGCAGCTCCAGTGCCTCGCGTGGCGTGGTCGCGTGCGCGCACAGGCGCGGCAGCAGCGCGCAGAGCACCCGCGCGCACGTCTCGGCGTCGGCCAGCGCCCGGTGGCTGACCTCCACGTCGATACCCAGCGCCCCGGCCAGCGTCCCCAGCCGGCGCTGGCGCGCCAGGGGCGCGAGGCGCCGCGCCAGCGCGACCGTGCACAGCGCCGGCGGGTCGGGCCAGGCCAACCCAGCGCGGGCGAAGGCCCGGGCAAGCACACGGCGGTCGAAGGCGGCGCTGTGGGCGACCAGGACGCGGTCCCTCAGCAGCTCGACCAGGTCCCCGAGGACGAGCTCCGCGGCCGGCGCTTCGTCGACCATCGCCTGGGTGATCCCGGTGAACCGCTGGATGGAGCGCGACAGCGGCGCGCGGACCCCCACCAGCGCCTCCCAGCGATCGTGCAGCTCGCCGCCGCCCACCAGCACCGCGCCGACCTCGGTGAGCTCGCAGGCGTCGCCGGCACGGCCGTTGGTCTCCGTGTCGACGACGAGGAACTCGGTGGTGCGCAGCGGACGATCCAGCAGGTCCATCGCCGGGAGGATCGCGTGTGCCGAGGACGCGCTGCATGGCGGATTGCACCGGACATCGGTCCGTGGAGCCCGCGCGCTGCGGGCGCCCGCTAGGGTGCCTGGCCGCACGCCCATGGCCGTCGATCTCAGCCACCTATCCCACGTCGACACCGAGCCCGGTGAGCTCCCGGCCAGCATGGCCGCATGGGTCATCCGCGAGGAGCGCTACGGGGAGCCCATCGACGCCTTCCAGCTCGAGCAGATCGAGGTCCCCGAGCCGGGCGCGTTCGAGGTCATCGTGCGGGTCATGGCCGCGGGAGTGAACTACAACAACGTGTGGGCGGCTCTGGGCGAGCCGGTCTCGGTCATGCGCTACGGCGACCATCCCGAGTACGGCCACCACATCGGCGGCTCGGACGCCTCGGGCGTCGTGTGGAAGGTCGGCCCGGGCGTGACCCGCTGGCAGCCCGGCGACGAGGTCGTCGTCCACTGCAACCAGGCCTCCTACGAGGACCCAGAGGTCCACGGCCTCGATCCCCTGGCCGCGCCGTCCCAGAAGATCTGGGGCTACGAGACCACCTGGGGCTCCTTCGCGCAGTTCACCAAGGTCCAGGCCCAGCAGCTCCTGCCCAAGCCCCAGGCACTGACCTGGGAGGAGGCCGCCTCCTACGGCCTCGTGTACTTCACCGCCCACCGCATGCTGATCAACCGCTGCAACATCCAGGCGGGCGACCGGGTCCTCATCTGGGGCGCCGCGGGCGGCCTGGGCGTCTTCGCAACCCAGCTCTGCAGGGCGGCCGGCGCGCACGCCGTCGGCGTGGTCTCCAACGAGGAGAAGGGCGAGCTGGTCAAGCGGCTGGGCGCAACCGCCTACATCGACCGCAACGAGTTCGCGGGCATGATGCGTCGCGGCGGCGAGACGCCCGACGAGGAGAAGGAGCGCTTCAAGGTCACCCGCGCCTTCGACAAGCGCGTGCGCGAGCTGCTGGGCGACAAGCCCGACATCGTCTTCGAGCACGTCGGCCAGGCGACGTTCCCCACCTCGGTGTTCACCGTCAAGCCGTTTGGCAAGGTGGTCATCTGCGCCGGCACCACGGGCTACAACCTCGACTTCGACGTGCGCTACCTGTGGATGAAGCAGAAGCAGATCATCGGGTCGCACTTCGCCAACGCCTACGAGTGCCTCAAGGCCAACGAGCTCATCGAGTCCGGCGCCATCCGCCCGGTTCTGTGGCGCACGCTGGGCTTCGAGGGCGTCGGAGAGGCCCACCAGCTCATGCGCGACAACCAGCACCTGGGCAAGATCTCGATCCTCGTCGGCGCGGCGCAGGAGGGCCTGGGCAGGGCCGTCGAGGGCCCGGGCGCGATCCGTGCGGAGGTGGGCGCCTGATGAGCACGACGGATCAGCGTAAGTCGCCCGGCATGGTCCAGCTCCCCTGGTATGCCACCGGCTTCCGCGGTGACGACCTCGAGTACGCGCTGGGCCAGATCACGCCCTTCTCCGTGCGCTATGGCGCGCTGTCCTACATGGTCTACCGCACCCGCGACGACCGCTACAGCATGCTCCAGATCATAGAGTTCGAGCACAAGTACGACTGGGACCGCTTCTGGTACGGCGACGAGTTCGTCGACATGCGCGCCCAGTGCTCGGGCTGGTATCAGGTCCCCCTCAACTACGTCTGGTCCGACCTGGTCACCAGCGGGTCCCTGCCCGGCGCGACCACCTTCGCGGCGGCCGTGACGCAGGGCAACGGCTCGTAGCGCGCGCTAGCGCTGGTCGGCCGTCTCGCGCTCGATGTCCGAGCGCAGCTTGGTCAGCGACGAGCGGATGATCCGCGAGACCTGCATCTGGGAGACGCCGACGCGCGTGGCGATCTCGGTCTGCGTGAGGTCGCCCTCGAAGCGCAGGCGCAGGACGGCCTGATCGCGCTCGGAGAGGACGTCCATGGCCTCGTCGAGCAGGACGCGCATCTCGGCGCGGGCGATGTCGGGGTCGCGCTGGCCCAGGGAGTCGGCCAGGGTGACGTCCTCGCCGGTGGGCTCGTCCAGGGAGCGCGTGCGCCGCGCGTCCTGACTCTGGATGGTCTGCAGGACCTCCTCGAAGGGCTGGCCCACGGCGTCGGCAAGCTCCTGCACCGTCGGGGAGCGGCCGAGCGTCGTGGTGAGCTTGTCGCGTGCCTTGGCCACCTCGATCTGCAGCTCCTGCAGGCCGCGGGGCACGCGCAGGGCCCAGGTCTTGTCGCGGAAGTAGCGCTTGATCTCACCCAGGACGGTGGGGGTCGCGTAGGAGGAGAAGCGGACCTCTCTCGTGAGATCGAAGCCATCGATCGCTTTCATTATGCCGACGCAGGCCACCTGCACGAGGTCGTCCAGGGGCTCGCCGCGGCCGGTGTAGCGACCCGCCAGCGCACGAGCCAGCGGGACCATCTCTTCAGCGAGCTGGTCGCGGGCGCGGGTGTCGCCGCGCTCGTGGTAGCGCTTGAGCAGTTCGCGTTCGCGCAGAGCGCGCTGGGCGGTGTCCGTGGCCGGACCCACCGGCCCCCAGTCCTTCGCGGAGCCACCATTGCCCGCCGAGCCCAGAGCCTGAGCCCGCTGGTCCTTGTCCCCATCCATCCCTGCGAGCCTACGACACGCCGCAGGGCCGCCGTGCGGGCCGGCCGATCAGTCGCGCTCGAGCGGGGCCATGGTGAGCCCCGCCGACCGGAGCTGCTCCCAATAGTGCTCGGCGGGCTCGCGCTGGCCGCTCCATACGATGGCCTGACCGCTGCGGTGGATCGTTTCCGCGATCTGGTGGCCCTGATCCACGGATGTCCCCGGGATCGTGCGCGCGAGTGTCTGAGCCACGTGGTCGAAGGTGTTGTGACTGTCGTTGCGCACTATGACCCGCCAGGAGCCACCCAGGCCGCTGTCGGGCCCGGACGTGCGCGGGCGCTCGATGGTCTGCGTCATCCCCGCGAGGATGACAGAGGCGTGCGCCGGTGCGAAGCGAGGCGGGCGGGTACCCACCACGCCGCCAGACCCACCACGAGCGCGGGCGTCAGGCCCACGAGCACTCCGACGGCGCCCACGAGGAGGGCGATCGTCCAGGCGCGCCCGCCGCGCAGGTCGCGCAGCAGCCCGACGTGCAAGAGGCCCGCGGCGGCGAGCATCGCGGCGAGGACGGCCAGCGGGAAGGCAGCCAGCAGCGCGGCCATGCCGGCGCCGAGAAGGAGGGCGGCGACGACGAGCACCGCGCCGATGGCCACGGGTGCGCCCGCCGTGCGCGCGCCGAACGCGCGGTGGGCGGTCATGCCCCCGGCCCCGTGGCACACCGGCATCCCCGAGACTGCGCCCGAGAACAGGTTGGCCACCCCGAGGCTCTGCGCGAGGCGGCCGGGCCGCACCCTCTCCGCCGCCGCGCCGAAGTAGGTGCGCGCGACGTCGCTGGTGGCCACGCACGAGTTGGCGAAGGTCAACGGAAGCTGGGGCACGACCAGAACGGTGAAGGCCGTCCAGAAGGTCGCGGCGTCCAGCGTGGGAAGGGAGAGGGCCGAGGGCCCCAGCGCGAGCTCGTCGGCTGCTCGGACGACGGCGATCAGGATCCCCCCGCCGACCAGCGCCAGGCTCACCGACCGGTGCTTGAGGACCATCGCCGCGCCCAGTGCTGCCAGGGCCAGCGCGACCAGCAGGACGGGGTCGGCGCTCGCGTCCACGAAGCCCGCCGGCGGGTCCCGCACGAGGTCCCACGCGATCTGGAGGAACAGGACGCCGACGATGAGCTGGATGCCGCGTACGACCGGCGTGGGGAACGCGCGGGCGGCCCGGTCGATCAGGCCGGTGCGCCCCAGGACCAAGAAGACGGCACCCATGAGCAGCGCCCCGGCCGCGATCGCGTCCGAGCCCAGGCCCTGCGCGATCGCGATCGCGCCGAAGGCCTTGAGGGGCTGCACGGGGACGGGCAGTCGGTAGGCGGCCGCGGCGCCGAGGTAGAGCAGGCCCGCCGGGAGCAGCACGGCGGTGGCCGACAGTCCGTTGGCGACGATGAGGGCCGTCGCGATCGGCACCAGCACCCCCACGTCCCCCACCGCGCCCGCCAGCTCGCGGCGGTCCAGGCGCAGGCGCGGCGGGCTGCCGGCGGCGGCAGCGCTCACCGAGGGCGCTCTGAGCATTGCATGGGCTCAGGCCCGCTCGGCGCGCTTGCGCCAGTAGCGAGCCAGCCCGAGCTGCTGCTGGTCGGGGGGCATGGCCTGCATGTAACTCTCCACGGTGTCCACCCTCCCCTCCCCGTGCTCGCGCATCTCGGCCACGACCGCCTCGGCGTAGGCCTCGGCGTCCAGGTCGCGGGCCCGGGCGCCCCAGCGGTCCAGCGCCTCGTGCATGCCCGCGAGGTGGTCGGCGACGTCGGTCCACGCGCCGAAGTGCGTCAGGCAGAGCGCCGCGGGCTCCCAGGCGGCCACCGCGTCGAGGGAGCGGTGCCAGGCCTCGAGGTCGATGTCGGGCGGCGGGGTGGGCGGCAGCAGGTGGCCGGGCGGCGGGATGCGCACGCCGGTGACGTCCCCGGTGAACGCCCATCCGCTGGCCGCGTGGCGGTAGGCGACGTGGTGCCACGCGTGGCCGGGGGTATAGGCGACCTCGAAGCCGTCGAGCTCCTCGCCGCCCTGCAGCACGCGCAGGTTGCGCTGCGGCACGGGGGCGACCTCGCCCCACAGGCGCTCCATGTCGTCGCCGTAGAGCTGGCGTGCCGAGGCCAGCAGCTTCGTGGGGTCCGCCAGGTGGGGCGCCCCGCGCTCGTGGACGCATACCTCCAGGTCGGGCCAGCGGCGCACCAGCACGCCGGCGGCACCGGCATGGTCGAGGTGGATGTGGGTCAGCAGCAGCCGGGCGGGACGCTCGTCGCCCAGCGCCTCCAGCAGCGTCCCGACGCTGGGGGCCGGGCCCGGATCGACCAGCGCGTCCCCGACCTGCCAGCAGCAGATGACCTTCTCGCGGCCGACGTGGTGGACGTCGATGGGCCGTGGCTCGGGCATGGCCGCATATCATCAGGTTGCCATGAGCGACCACCGTCTCCCCGAGCGCGACCGTCCCTGGATGATGCGCACCTACGCGGGCCACTCCACGGCCAAGAAGTCCAACGAGCTCTACCGCGGCAACCTGGCCATGGGCCAGACCGGCCTGTCGGTGGCCTTCGACCTGCCGACCCAGACCGGCTACGACGCCGATCACGAGCTGGCCCGCGGCGAGGTGGGCAAGGTCGGCGTGCCCGTCGCCCACCGCGGCGACATGGCGGCGCTCATGGACGGCATCCCGCTGGACGAGATGAACACGTCGATGACCATCAACGCCACGGCGGCCTGGCTGCTGGGCCTCTACATCGTGGCCGCGCAGGAGCAGGGCGTCGAGGCCGGCGCGCTCCAGGGCACGACGCAGAACGACATCATCAAGGAGTTCCTGGCCCGCGGCACCTATGCCTTCCCGCCCGCACCGTCCATGCGCCTGATCGCCGACATGGTCGCCTACACGGTGACCGAGGTGCCGAAGTGGAACCCGATCAACATCTGCTCCTACCACCTCCAGGAGGCGGGCGCGACGCCGGTGCAGGAGATCGCCTACGCGCTGTCCAACGGCATCGCCGTCCTGGACGCGGTGCGCGAGCGGGTGGAGCCGTCGCTCATGGGCAAGGTCTTCTCGCGCATGTCGTTCTTCGTCAACGCAGGGGTGCGCTTCGTCGAGGAGCACGCCAAGCTGCGCGCGATGGGGCGTCTGTGGGAGGAGGTCGGGCGCACGCGCTACGGCGTGGAGGACCCCAAGCAGCTGCGCTTCCGCTACGGCGTGCAGGTCAACTCGCTGGGACTGACCGAGAACCAGCCCGAGAACAACGTCCAGCGCATCGTGCTGGAGACGCTGGGGGTGACCCTGGGCCGCGACGCCCGCGCCCGCGCCATCCAGCTTCCGGCCTGGAACGAGGCCCTGGGCCTCCCGCGCCCCTGGGACCAGCAGTGGTCGCTGCGCATCCAGCAGGTGCTGGCCTACGAGACCGACCTGCTCGAGTACCCCGACATCTTCGAGGGCTCCAGGGTCATGGACGGGCTGGTGGACGAGCTGGCCCGTGGCGCCCGGGCCGAGATGGCCGTCGTGGACGAGCACGGCGGCGCCGTGGAGGCCGTGGCCTACATGAAGGCCGCGCTGGTGGACTCCCATCGCGAGCGGCTGGGGCGCATCGAGTCGGGCGAGCAGGTCGTGGTGGGCATCAACCGCTACGCCGACAGCGAGCCCTCCCCCATGGCCGAGGGCGAGGACGGCGGCATCCTCACCGTCGACCCCGGCGTGGAGGCCGGCCAGCGCGAGGAGCTCGCGCGCTGGCGCACCCAGCGCGACGACGCGGCAGTCGCGCAGGCCCTCGACGGGCTGCGCCGCGCGGCCGCCGACGACACGGAGAACATCATGCCCGCCACGATCGAGGCCGCCCGCGCCGGCGTGACCACCGGCGAGTGGGCCCATGCCCTGCGCGACGCCTTCGGCGAGTACCGCGCGCCCACCGGCGTGGGCGAGGCCGCGGCAAGCGTGCCCTCGCAGGACATGGAGCGCCTGCGCGACGAGGTCGAGCGCGTCAGCGAAGGGCTGGGGCGCCGCCTGAAGATCCTGGTCGGCAAGCCGGGCCTGGACGGGCACTCCAACGGCGCCGAGCAGATCGCCGTGCGCGCCCGCGACCTGGGCATGGACGTCGTCTACGAGGGCATCCGCCTGACACCGTCACAGATCGTGGCCAGCGCACTGCAGGAGGGCGTCCACGTGGTCGGGCTCTCGATCCTGTCGGGCTCCCACCGCGAGCTCATCCCGGACCTGATCGCGGGCCTGCGCGAGGCGGGCGTCGAGGCGCCGGTCGTCGTCGGCGGGATCATCCCCGAGGCCGACGTGGCGCCGCTGCGCGAGGCGGGCGTGGCCGCGGTCTACACGCCCAAGGACTTCGACATGGGCGTGATCATGGGCGACATCGTCGCGCTCGTGGCGCAGCGCAACGGGGTCGGCGCGAGCGCGTGAGCGAGGCGCCCTCCGGCGCCGACCTCGGGCGGCGGCTGCGTGACGGGGACCTGAGCGTCGCGCCCGCCGTGCTCAACCTGGTCGAGAGCCGGCCGGCGCAGGAGGCCGGGGAGGTCGAGGCGCTGCTGCACGAGGTGGCGCCGGGTGCGCTGGGCGGCGAGGCCCGGGCGCACGTCGTCGGGGTCACCGGCCCGCCCGGCGTGGGCAAGTCGACGCTGCTGTCCGAGCTCGTGCGCGCGTGGCGCGAGCGTCAGCGCAGCGTCGCGGTGCTGGCCGTGGACCCCTCGTCCAAGCGCTCGGGCGGCGCGCTGCTGGGCGACCGGGCACGGATCGTCTCCGACCCCGCCGACCGCGCGACCTTCATCCGCTCCACGGCCGCCGGTGACCGCCTGGGCGGCCTGGCGCCCGCCACCCGCGCGGCGGCCCAGGCGCTGGGCGCGGCCTTCGACGTGGTCGTGATCGAGACGGTCGGCGTGGGTCAGTCGGAGACCGAGGTGGCCGAGGTGGCCGACACGGTGGCCGTCGTGGTGCAACCGGGCTCGGGCGACGTGCTGCAGTTCCTCAAGAGCGGGATCATGGAGATCCCCGACGTGCTCGTGGTCACCAAGGCCGACCTGGGCACGGTAGCCCAGCGCGCCCGGCGGGATCTCCTCGCGACGCTGCGCTCCATCGGGGAACGTGCTACGCAGGTCGTCTGCGTATCGTCCGTGGCTCCCGTGCAGGGCTTCGACCAACTCATCGACGCGCTCGACGCGCACCGCGCGGGCCTCGACCTTCCCGCCCGCCGCCTGGCCGCCCGTCGTGCGGGCGCGGTGGCCGACTTCCACGCCGAGCACGGCGACCGCGGCCTGCGCGCGCTGGGCGGCCGGCGGGCGGCGCTGCGCGCACTGGACGAGGAGGACCCGGCGCTCGAGGTCCCCGCTCTCACCCGGGCACTCGAGGCGCGGGCGGGCGCGACATGAGGCGCACGGCCGAGGACCTGGGGATGCTCGTGGGCGCGTTCGTCGCCGCGACGCTGCTGGCCGAGCTGCTGGGCGCGGTCAACCTCGGCACGGCGCTGAGCTTCGGCACGCTGGCCTTCGCCGGCGTGCTGATGTTCCTGCTGCTCAAGCGCTAGCCGGCCATCCCGTAGCTTCTCCGAGCGTGAACGCTGCGGTGGTCATCTTCCCGGGAGTCGACGACCTCGACGCCTTCGGGCCCTTCGAGGTGCTGGCCAACGCCCGCGCCGGGGGAGCGGACATCGCCGTGCGCCTCGTGACCCTGTACCCCGCCGAGACCGTGACCACGAGCCACGGGGCCGCCCTCGTGCCCCACGGGGCGCTCGACGGCGAGGCCGTCCCCGACCTGCTCGTGGTCCCCGGCGGGTGGAACGAACCCGCCCAGACCGGCGCCCGCTCCGAGGCCCAGCGCGGTGAGCTACCCGCCGCCATCGCCCGGCTGCACGCGGGCGGCACCACCATCGCCTCGGTGTGCACCGGCGCGGGGATCGTCGCCGCGGCCGGCCTGCTGGACGGCCGCGAGGCCTCCACCCACCACCGCGCTCGGGACGGGCTGCGCGAGCGCGGCGTGCAGATCGTCGACGCCCGGGTCGTCGACGACGGCGACGTCCTCTCGGCCGGCGGGGTGACGGCCGGGATCGACTTGGCCCTCTGGCTCGTCGAGCGATTCTTCGGCGCGGGCCTGGCCGACGCGATCGCCCGCGAGATGGAGCACGAGCGCCGCGGCCCGGTCCATCGCGGGCGCAACGCCACCCCGGTCACGTAACCGCGCCGCCATCGAAGGATCCACCGCGTCATGCGTGGCCCACCTTCGAACGTCGGCGCTGTCGGGCACGCAGCGTCGAGGACCGAGGCGTCGATGTCGATGGTCGTGCGGGGCACTGATGCGTGATGCCAGCGACGGCGCATCAGAGTGCCGTCACTCATGGACGACCGGGAGACCGGTCCCTCGGCGGCAGGCGGCCCCTCAGGGAGCGACAGGCGCGGGCGGCGGCTGGGGCTGGGCGGCGGAGAGGGAGGCCACGCGCCAGTCGCCGTCCTGCTTGACCAGGCGCACGGCGTCCTCGGAGGGCTCCTGCCCTTCGGCGGTGGTGCGCACCCGGGCCAGGGCCTCGTCGTCCTCGATGTCGATGTCCACGATCTCCAGGCGGGGCGCCTGGACCTCCTCGAGGGCCAGGCTCAGCGCCACCGGGCAGTCCAGGCCGACCGAGCGCACGCTCACGACCAGCTCGCCGGCCAGGATGTCGTCGCACAGGCCGGTGTAGTCCTCCTCGGCGATACCCGTGGCGAAATCCTGCATGGTCGTCTCGACCTGCTCGAAATCGCTCTTGCCGCAGCCCGCGGCGACGAGCGCGAGGACGCCCGCGGTCAGGAAGGTGGCGATGGTGACACGCTGCACGGCCGGCAGGGTAGCCTGGAGACGATGGCTCGCGCCCCCCTCGTCGACGGCCACGGCCGCCACATCGGTGACGTACGCGTCTCGGTCACCGACCGCTGCAACTTCCGCTGCCAGTACTGCATGCCCGCCGAAGGCCTGCCGTGGCTGGAGCGCGACGACGTACTGCGCTTCGAGGAGATCGAGCGCCTCACGGGCCTGCTGGCCGAGATGGGCGTCAGCGCGGTGCGCCTGACCGGCGGGGAGCCGCTCGTGCGCCGCGAGTTCCCCCGTCTGGCGGCGATGCTCGCCGCCGTGGCGGGCCTCGATGACCTGAGCATCACCACCAACGGCTTCCTGCTCGAGCGCGACGCCGCCGCCCTGGTCGAGGCGGGGATCGGGCGCTTCAACGTCTCGATCGACTCGCTGCAGCGCGACCGCTTCTACGAGATGACCCGCCGCGACGCGCTGCCCCAGGTGCTGCGCGGGCTCGCGGCGCTGGCCGCCTTCCCGCAGGCCCACCCCATCAAGGTCAACGCGGTGGCCATCCGCGGATTCACCGAGGAGGAGACCCTCCCCTTCGCACGTTTCGCCCGCGAGCACCCCTACGAGGTGCGCTTCATCGAGTTCATGCCCCTGGACGCCGACCGCTCGTGGGACCACGCGAAGGTCCTCACCGGCGACGAGATCCGCGCCGCCGTGCACGCCGTGTACCCGCTGGAGGCCCAGCCGCGCGAGCCCAACGCCACCGCCCGCGTCTTCCGCTTCGCCGACGGCCAGGGAAGGCTCGGGTTCATCAACCCGGTCAGCGAGCCCTTCTGCGCCGACTGCGACCGCATCCGCCTCACCGCCGACGGAAAGCTGCGCACCTGCCTGTTCAGCCTCAACGAGACCGACCTGCGCGCCCCGCTGCGCGACGGCGCGACCGACGACGACCTGGAGCAGATCATCCGCGACGCCGTCTGGCGCAAGGAGCTCAAGCACCATGTGAACGAGCCGGGCTTCATCCAACCGGCACGCTCCATGAGCGCCATCGGCGGGTAGCCCGCCCCGCGTCAGTCGGTGCGGTCGGGCCAGGCGACGACCGCCATGGTGCAGCCACACGCGCAGGCCAGGGCCTCGAGTTCGCTCACGTCGTCGACTACGGCCTCGAGCTCGTCGGGGCAGTCCGGGTCCGAGCAGGTCATCCGGGCGATCCACACGGGCCAAGGGTCGCGCAGCGAGCGGACGGACTGACGGCGCGGGAGCGATCGGGGCGACCTCGGGCAGGCTCCCGGGCACGGGACTCATCGTAGACTCCGTGGGTATGGACGCCGTTGACGCCCTGGCCTGGCTGCGCTGCTACCGCTGCTGGTCCACCGACCTGGAGGTGCAGGTCCACTACGAGGGCATCCACCGCGTCGACCCGCAGACCGGCGAGCGCGCCGAGGTCGTCGACGAGGTGCAGGAGGCCGTCGTCCAGTGCCTGGCCTGCATGCACGATCAGCCCCACCTGGGCCTGCACGACGGCCGCGTGAGCCCCATCGAGGACCGGTGGGAGCGCATGGTGGCCGGGCAACCCTGGGTCGCCTCGTGCGTCGTGGCGGTGGACGCCGAGGACGTCGAGAGCTGCTCGGGCCCCGAGGCCGGCGACGCGCTCTCCTTCGCCGCCTTCGGCGACCACGGCACCCGTGAGTTCTTCACCCACGTGCGCTTCCACAAGCATGAGGGCGACACGCGCGTCGTGGTCCACCTGCTCGTGGAGCTCTACGCCCGCTCGCGCGAGGAGGCCATACAGGTCCTCGAGGAGGCCTCCCGCGGCACACTGGAGATCACCTCGCTGGCCAAGGAGGAGCGCCCACCCGCCGCGGCGGGTGGCAACCGGCACTGAGCGCCGGCGCTCAGAGGCTCGCGACCGTCGGCCGCGGCGCCGGGGTGAGCAGGTACTGCGCCGGGTCGAGCTCGCGCGTCGCCCGCAGGTACTCGCGCATGTAGCCGGGCCAGTTGGCCACGATGCGCCCGTCCTCGTCGCGATACCAGGAGTCACAGCGCGTCCAGGCGGTGCCCCGGAAGCGATCCTGGGTCTCGCGGTCGCTGGCCGCCTCGATCTCGGGGCGCACCTCGATGCCCCCGGCGCCGTGGTCGCGCATCAGCGTGAGCGCCTGGCGCAGGTAGGCGGCCTGCGCCTCCAGGTAGGCGATGATGGAGCCGCCCGACGTGTTCGTGTTGGGCCCGTAGAGGACGAACATGGAGGGGTAGCCCGGCACCGTGATACCGAGGTGCGCGTGCGCGCCGGCGGCCCAGTCGTCGCGCAGCGAGCGGCCATCCCGGCCCGTGACCTCCATCGGGAACATGAAGTCGTTGCTCTTGAAGCCGGTGGCGTAGATCAGGACGTCGGCCTCGTGGAGGGTGCCGTCGGCGGCCACGACGCCGTTGGCCCGCACGGCCCTGACCGCCTCGGTCACCAACTCCACGTCAGGGCGCTGCAGCGCGGGCAGGAAGGCCGACGAGAACAGGATGCGCTTGCAGCCGAACGTGTAGCCGGGCCAGACCTTGCGCCGCAGCTCGCGGTCGCGCAGCTGCCAGCGCATGAAGGCGATCGAGCGCAACCTGAGAAGCCGCCCGATGGTCGCGGGGTGACGGATGGCCAGCGTGATGGCTTCGCCGTACTGGAACATGAACCGCCGGCGGAAGGCCTGGACCCCGGGCACCCGCTCGATCAGCGTCCTGATCGCCGGTGGGTAGGGGCGGTTGCGGCGCGGCAGGAGCCAGTTGCCCGTGCGCTGGAAGACGGTGAGCCTCGCGGCCTGCTCGGCCACCTCGGGGACGAGCTGCACGGCGCTGGCCCCCGTCCCGACGACCGCCACGCGCCGGCCGCTCAGCGGGACGTCGTGGTTCCAGCGCGCGGAATGGAAGCTCTGGCCGGCGAAGGTCTCGATGCCCGGGATCCGCGGGTGGGCCGGCTGATGCAGTTGCCCCGTGGCGATGATGATCGCGTCGGCCGCGTAGCTGTGGCCCCGCGCGGTGGCCACCGACCACTGCGCGCGCTCGTCGTCCCACGCGCAGGCGGTGACCTGCGTGTCGCAGACCACGAGGCCGTCGACGCCGTAGTCGTGGGCGACGCACTCCAGGTAAGCGAGGATCTCGGCCTGCCCGGAGCACAGCCGCGGCCAGTCGCGCCGCTGGGCGAAGGAGAAGGAGTACAGGTGGCTGGGGACGTCGCACGCCGCGCCCGGGTAGGTGTTGTACAGCCACGTGCCCCCCAGCCGCGGCGCCGCCTCGAGGATCGTGATGTCGCGAAAGCCGTGGCGACGCAGCTCGATCGCGGCGGCGATCCCGCCGAAGCCCGCGCCGACGATGACCACACTGAGGGCGCGTGCACCGTTGGTTGACATGCCGTCACACTACCGCGGGCGACGGCGGCTGCGGCGGCCTCCACCGTCTACTCCAGGCGAAAGCCGATCTTCAGCGTGACCTGTGTGTGTATGACCTCCTGCTCCTCGATGTGGCCGCGGACCTCTACGACCTGGTACCAGTCGAGGTTGCGCAGCGTCTTCGCGGCGGTGCTCACGGCGTTGGCGATCGCGTCGTCCATGCCCGACGACGACGTTCCGGTGATCTCGACGGTCTTGTAGACGTTGTCGGGCACGGGCGGCTCCCCTGGGTCGGTGTGGTTGGGGCGCAGCCTCCCCGCGAGGCAGCCGGCCTACGCGCCGTCCCAGCCGTGGGCCAGCGCCTCGCGGCCCAGCGTGAGCCAGTCGGCCTCGACGCCCAGCGGCGCGAGCGCCAGCACGAGCTGACCCAGGCCGCGCAGCGGCCAGAGGTCCTGCGGCTGGACGGCGGTGCGCTGGACCAGCGCCGTGGCCTGCGGCTCCGCCGCCTGTCCCGCGCGCTCCATGATGTCACCCACCGCGTCCAGGTCGAGGAGGGCGGGGCCGTCGAGGAACGGGCCCAGGACCCGCTCGGCCACGCGCAGGAGGACGGCGCCGTCGTCGGCGCTCGCGCCCGGCAGCCAGCCCAGCGCGTCCAGCGCCCGGGCCAGCCCGGGCCCGTCGCGCTGGGCGAGCGCATCGAGGGTGGCCGTGGCCAGGCCCACGCGTTGGGCGGATACCTGTGCCGTTGCGCCGAAGTCGAGGATGGCGAGGCGCCCGTCGGGCGTCAGCAACGCGTCGCGCGGGTCCGGGTCGGCGTGCACGGTGCCAGAGCGCCCGGCGCCGAGGTGGAAGGCCACCAACGCCTGGGCGGCGCCCAGGCGCACGGCGGCGGGGGGTGCCTGAGCACCGCTGGGTGCCTGGCCAAGGCGGGGCCCCTGAGTTTCTCCCTGGTCGTCGGCTACCAGCGCGACGACGGGCGTGCCCTCCACCCACGGCGTGACGAGCACCGTCTCGGCCGACAGCTCGCTGTCCGGCCGCCCCACCACGAAACGCCCCGACGAGCGCAGCGCGCGGGCGAAGGAGCGCTGCACCGAGGCCTCGTGCTCCAGGTCGAACTCGTCCAGGGTGCGCTCGCGCAGCTCGCGCAGCAGGCCGGCGACGTCGATGCCCGGCGCCGCCCCGGCGACCATGCGCGCGGCCTGCTCGACGAGCACGAGATCGCCGCGCACCACGGGGGCCAGGCCGGGGCGGCGCACCTTGACCGCTACCGGCGCGCCGTCGTGCACGCCGCGGTGGACCTGGCCGCCCGGACGCACCGCGACCGGCTCGGGATCCAGCTCGTCCAGGACGCCGTCGACGCTCCCCCACGCCTCGCGGAGCTGACGCTCGACGTGATCGACGGGCATCGCCACGCGGCCGTCGGCCGCCGCGGCCTGCAGCCGGCGGCGCAGGTCGGGTGGCAGCTCGGCATCGGCGCCCGGCGGCAGGACACCGGCCAGGTGGGCCAGCGCCAGCCGCGTGCTCGGCGCATCGGCCAGCAGCCATGCGGCACGCTCGAGGGCGCGCCGCAGCCGCTCGCGATCGCCGGCTACGCCGCCGCCTTCTCGAGACGCCGCTCGAGCGCGGCGAGCTGATCGTGGATCTCGCGGGGCAGGTCGTCGCCGAACACGGCAAGGTGCTCCTTGACCTGGAGGAGTTGCTCGCGGAACGCGTCGGCGTCGACCTCCAGGACCTGGGCGAGGGCGTCGGGATCGATGTCCAGCCCGCTGATGTCGATGCCGTTCTCGCCCACGGGAGGCAGGAGGCCGATGGGCGTCTCGACGGCCTCGGCGTGGCCCGCCACGCGGCCGAAGACCCACGCCAGCACCCGGCTGTTCTCGCCGAAGCCCGGCCACAGGAACCGGCCAGTCTGCGGATCCTTGCGAAACCAGTTGACCTGGAAGATGCGGGGGAGCTGTGCGCCATCGCGCCGCCCGACCTCGAGCCAGTGGCGGAAGTACTCGGCCATGTCGTAGCCGAGGAAGGGCAGCATCGCGAAGGGGTCGAAGCGCAGGTCGCCCACCGTGCCCGCGGCGGCCGCGGTCTTCTCGGAGGCCATGGTCGCGCCCAGGAACACGCCATGCTCCCAGTCGAAGGCCTCGGTGACCAGCGGCACCACCGTGGCGCGGCGGCCGCCGAAGAGCATCGCGTCCACCGCGAGGCCCTGGGGATCCTCCCACTCCGGCGCGATGGCAGGGTCCTGCGCGGCCGGCGTGGTGAAGCGGGCGTTGGGATGGGCGGCCGGCGTGTCGCTGTCGGGCGTCCAGTCGTCGCCGTGCCAGTCGATGGCGTGGTCGGGCGGCTGAGCGGTCATCCCCTCCCACCACACGTCGCCGTCGTCGGTGCGCGCACAGTTGGTGAAGATGGTGTTGGCCCGGATGGTGGCCAGGGCGTTGGGGTTGGTCTTCTCGCCGGTGCCCGGCGCCACGCCGAAGAAGCCTGACTCGGGGTTGATGGCGTACAGGCGCCCGTCCTCGCCGAACTTCATCCAGGCGATGTCGTCGCCGACGGTCTCGACCGTCCAGCCCTCCAGCGTCGGGATCAGCATCGCCAGGTTGGTCTTTCCGCACGCGCTGGGGAACGCGCCGGTGATCACCTTGACCTCGCCCTCGGGCGAGGTGAGCTTGAGGATGAGCATGTGCTCGGCCATCCAGCCCTCGTCGCGGGCCATGATCGAGGCGATGCGCAGCGCGAAGCACTTCTTGCCCAGCAGCGCGTTGCCGCCGTAGCCCGAGCCGTAGGACCAGATCTCGCGCTCGCGGGTGAAGTGGACGATGTACTTGTTGTCGGCGTTGCAGGGCCACGGCACGTCGGCGACGCTCTCATCCAAGGGCATGCCCACCGAGTGCAGGCACGGCACGAAGTCGCCGTCGGCGCCCAGCACGTCCAGCGCGCCCCTACCCATGCGGGTCATGATGCGCATGGACACGGCGACGTAGGCCGAGTCGGTGAGCTGCACCCCGATGTGGCTCTTGTCCGAGCCCAGCGGGCCCATGGAGAAGGGCACCACGTACATGGTGCGTCCCTTCATCGCGCCGTCGAAGAGGCCCTCGAGCACGCCGCGCATCTCCTGCGGGTCGCGCCAGTTGTTGGTCGGGCCAGCCTCGGCCTCGGTGGGGGTGCAGATGTAGGTGCGGTCCTCGACCCTGGCCACGTCGCCCGGGTCCGAGAGGGCCAGGTAGGAGTTGGGCCGCTTGGCGTCGGCCAGGCGCTCGAACGTGCCGGCCTCGACGAGCCGCTGGGCCAGGGCGTCGTACTCCTCCGCCGAGCCGTCGCACCAGTGCACCGTGTCCGGGCGGGTCAACGCCGCGACTTCCTCGACCCAATCGAGCAGCTTCTGGTTGGTCGTCGGCACGGTGGTCTGGCTGCTCACGGTACGGCTCACGCTCCTAGGTCAGGCAGGGGATGGGCATTCTGCCCGAACCCGGCCCCCCTCCGGCGCGTCCCTTCTCAATCCGACGTATCCTCGGCCTCGGTCCTCCCGAGCGTCGCGCGCCGCGCTCGACGTTTGGGGGGGACGCTACCCTCGGGGACTCTACTCGCAGTGTTGAGAGGTCGTCCCCGCCTTCGACGGTACCTTGCCCTGGGCGGCGTTGTGCTCGCCGTCGTCGAGGACCTCGCCGACCGGGTACTTCGTCAGAACCGCCCGGTGATCGGTGCGCGCAAAGCCGCGGCAGCGCTTCTGGCCAAGGACCTCAGCGAGCCCGAGTTGCAGGCCCGCCTCGAGACCTACGGGCTGACCGACTACGACCCGACCGGGGCGAGAGACATGACCTACCGCGAGTGGCTCACCCTGATAGTCGAGCGCACCACCCTCGCGATCGACCGCCGCAGCGCGGCCAGCTGACGCAGCCGCGGGCCGATCGCTACTCCACGTCCCCCTCGGCCGGCGGGGCGCCGGCCTCGCGACGGGGGACGAGCACCAGGCGCTTGAACTCCGCCACCAGCGTGGCGTCCTGGTTGAAGACGCGGGTGTGGACCCTGACGGTGCCCCGGTCGGGCTTGGAGCGCGACTCCTTCTTCTCCAGCACCTCGGATTCGACGAACAGGGTGTCGCCGTGGAACACGGGGGCCGGGTGGCTCAGCTCCTGGGTCTGGAGGTTGGCGATCGCCTTGCCCGACACGTCGGAGACGCTCATGCCCAGCGCCAGCGAGTAGACCAGCGGGCCCACCACCACGTTGCGGCCCTGCTGGGAGGCGCCCGCGTACACGTCGTTGATGTGCAGCGGGTGGTGGTTCATGGTGACGAGGCAGAACAGGTGGTCGTCGGCCTCGGTCACCGTCTTGGCCGGCCAGTGCTTGTAGACGGCGCCGACCTCGAACTCCTCGAGGTAGCGTCCGTAGGGGCGGGCGCCGGACGCTTCGCGCTCAGCCTGGTCGGTCGTGAAGTGGTCGCTCATGCCCCAAGCTTTGCACCCCGGCACGCAGACGGGGCGCCCGAAGGCGCCCCGTGCGGTGAGACCGCGTTTCGCCCGCCGGTCGCCGCAAGCGACGGCCTTCGGGCGACTTCCACCCCCTAGGAGGGCGAGCGGGTGTTGACGAAGCTGGGCTCCGGCGTGCGCGCCGAGACCTCGTCGTACTCGTAGAACGCGCCCGGGGTCGCGCCCTCCTCGCCGAAGCCGAAGCCGGCCGCCTGGAGCTGCGTGACCGCCCCGTTGATGTCGAAGAAGCCCGGCTGGCCGGTGTTGGGCACGGTGGTCGCCGGCTCGGTCTGCGCGAACTTGG
Organism: Candidatus Siliceabacter maunaloa; assembly: GCA_024330185.1. Taxonomy (GTDB): domain Bacteria; phylum Actinomycetota; class Thermoleophilia; order Solirubrobacterales; family Solirubrobacteraceae; genus Siliceabacter; species Siliceabacter maunaloa. Next base: position 58,720 of record JANDLV010000011.1, on the reverse strand, counting down.
CGAACACGCGGTCGTTGCCGCTCGCGGTGTTGCCGCTGAGCGACTGGATGGCCAGCGCGCGGTGCACGGCCTCGGCGGACATGAACTCGGCCGCGAAGCGCGCGAAGCGCGCGTTGGTGCTGCCGCCGGCCCGCGCGAACACCGTGGTGCCCAGCAGGTAGGCGTTGATGAAGATCTGGTCACCCACCGCCAGGGTCCCGAAGAACTCCGTGCGGTTGGAGAAGACGGCGTCCGGGACCCAGATGGTCTTGGTCAGCGGCACGCCGCCGACGCCGTCGGAGATCAGCACGTCGTAGTGGATCTTCTCCTCGAAGGCGGCGCCCTCGATGTTCTTCCGCTCGAGCGTGTTGAGCTCGATGCGCTCGCCGCCCACCGTGTTCACGATGGTGGCCAGGACCTCGGCCGTCGCCGCGATGTTGAGGATGTTCTCCACCGTGTTGGGCGAGTCCTCGCTGATCTGCGCCTCGGCCTGATCGGCCCAGGCGAGCATGCCCATGGTCCCCAGTAGCGCACCGGTACCGGCAATCATCTGCCGGCGGGTGGCGGCGGACTTGTCCTTGTGGACGTCGTCCATGGTCTCGTATACGTAGTTGAGCGTCTCTGACACGTGATCCTCCGTAGGTCGCTTTCTTTCGGCCCTAGCGCGGTGGACGCCCGCTTGGATCACTTCGCCGTCAGGTGATCAGGTCAATAGGGTCTGCGCCCTATGCGACACCCACGCGACTTCTACAAGCCCCTTGCGCTGAACGCTCCCTACCCGATCCGCGAGATGCCAGTCACGCCGACACGGATGATCCACTTCCTGGACTTCTCCAACGAGAAGATGGTCGCCAAGGCGGCCGACATCGCCATGAAGACCGACATCCTGCTGGGCAATCTCGAGGATGCGATCCCGGCGGACCGCAAGGAGGCGGCGCGGGCGGGCCTGATCGAGGTCGGCAAGACGATGGACCTCGGGCAGACCGCCCTGTGGACGCGCGTCAACGCGCTCGAGTCGCCGTGGGTCCTCGACGACCTCACACAGCTCGTCGGCGAGATCGGCGACAAGCTCGAGGTCATCATGGTGCCCAAGGTCGAGGGGCCGTGGGACATCCACTACGTTGACCGCCTGCTGGCCCAGCTCGAGGCGCGCGCCGGCCTGGACCGTCCGCTGCTGGTGCACGCGCTCCTCGAGACCTCGACGGGCGTGGCCAACGTCGAGGAGATCGCCCACGCCTCACCGCGTATGCAGGGCATGAGCCTGGGCCCGGCCGACCTGGCCGCCTTCCGGCGCATGAAGACCACCCGCGTGGGCGGCGGGCACCCCGGCTACCGCGTGATCGAGGACCCGGTCGACGGCGACCTGGAGGCCCCCCGGACCAGCGCCCAGCAGGACCCCTGGCACTACACCGTCGCGCGCATGGTCGACGCCTGCACCAGCGCCGGGATCCTCCCCTTCTACGGGCCCTTCGGCGACATCAAGGACGTCGCGGGCTGCGAGACCCAGTTCCGCGCGGCGTTCCTGCTGGGCTGCGTGGGGACGTGGTCGCTGCACCCCGTGCAGATCGACATCGCCAGGAAGGTGTTCTCCCCCGACCCCGACGAGGTCGCCTTCGCCCGGAAGGTGATCGAGGCCATCCCCGACGGGCGCGGCGTGCACATGATCGACGGCAAGATGCAGGACGACGCGACCTGGAAGCAGTGCCGCGTGATGGTCGACCTGGCCGAGATGCTGGCCGCCAAGGACCCTGAGCTGGCCGAGCAGTACGGGATGCAGCAGGCCTGAGCTGCAGGCCGCTCAGCGGCGGCGGCCTCATGGCGGGCACCCTCGCCCTCCCGACGGCTCACTCGCCACACGGAGCGACGTCAGCCGGACAGCGGGTTGCGCGTCCGCAACCCACCGAACGCGCTGAAGTCACGGTCGGCCGTCCACAGCTCGCGCACGCCGTGGCTCAGACAGATCGCCGCGATGCGGGCGTCGTGGATGCGTGACCCCGACGCCTTCGCCATCTCGGCGATCGTCCGCAGGCGGTGCCAGTGGTCGGGCGTCTCGCCCAGCGCGACAGCGCCGCCGCGGCTGAGCAGACCCTCGATCTCCTCCAGGGCGGCCGCCAGCGGCGCCGGCTTGCCGGCTGTCGGTGCCGCCGCCGTCACGACCCGCACGAACTCGTGCGCGACCGGCCAGGGAAGGCCCCACGCGCCGGTGTCGCGCGCCGCCCGCACTGCGCGTCGAGCGGCCTCGTGATGCGGGCTCGCCGGACGGTAGGCGTAGACGAGGATGTTGGTGTCGAGCGCGACCACGGCGCGGTGGTCAGTCCCCGTCCTCGCGCCACGGCGGAGGTAGGGGCTCGCGCTGCCTGAGCATCGCCTGCACGGCCTCCTCGTCCCAGGGGTCGCCGGGCTCTCCCCAGGTCCCCATCTCGAAGGGCTCCCCCTGCGGTGACCGGTCTTCGGCCAGCACGCGGCGCAGGCCGTCCTCGATCAGCGCGCGCAACGTCGTCTCCTCCGCCTGCGCGCGCGCCCTGGCCTGCGCCAGCAGGCCATTGGCAATATCTATGGTCGTCTTCATATGGGTGACCATACCGCGCCCGGATCCGGCACCGGGGCGGCTCAGGCGGCCTCGCCCAGGCGGGCGAACATCCGGCGCACCGGCAGGGAAGCGACGCCGTGGGCGACCATGACCGAGTCGACCGGCCCCTGACCACGGAACTCGAGGGTCAGCCAGTGGGCTCTGGTGTGCAGGAGAGCGACCAGGCCGATCGAGAACACCAGCACCGACACGACGTACGTCCACACCGGCCGGGCCGAGCCGGCGAAGCTGAGCGTACGATCGGTGGAGCTGACCAGGTGGTAGCCGTGGTTGGCGAGTGCCGGAAGGAGGTGCACCAGCGCGTCCTCGCGGGCTACCTCGACCGGCACGGCCAGCTCGCGACGCTGGCTGAAGGTCCCGTGCCCGGGCATGCGCGGGACCGAAGAGCCGGCCGTGCGCGGCACCGGGGCCTTGGCGACGTCCGGCAGATCCTCCTGCAGCGCGTCAAGGTCGGCGAGCGTGACCGCGGCGTGCGCTCGGGCGACGCGTTCCTCCAGTTCCTCGACCGTCAGGCGCCCCGCGAGATGATGGACCCGGAGGCGGTCGACGACGACATCGCGGTCGCGGTCGGAGGCACGCAGGGGCGGCATCGCCCTAGAGGATGCCCGGCCTGCCGCCGGCAGTCCTCCTCGTGCACGCGATGGGTAGGGTGGCGCGCGCTATGAGGTTCTACGAGTACGAGGCGCGCGAGATCGTCAGGCGCGCGGGCATCCCGGTCACCGACTACGGCTTCGTCACCGACGCGGGCGAGGCCCGCAAGGTCGCCGAGCGCATCGGCGGGCCGACGGTCATCAAGTCCCAGGTGCTCACCGGCGGGCGCATGAAGGCCGGCGGCGTGCAATTCGCCGACACGCCCGAGGAGGCCCAGCGCCACGCAGCCGACGTCCTGGAGCTGGAGATCAACGGCCACACCCCGCGCGGCGTGCTGGTCGACCCGCGCGCGCAGGTCAAGCAGGAGTACTACGCGAGCGTGGTGTGGGACGGGACCGCGCGCTGCCCGCTGCTGCTGTTCAGCGACATGGGCGGCATCGACATCGAGCAGGTGGCCCGCGAGCACCCCGACCACGTCGGGCGCCAGCGCCTCTCCTGCCTCCTGCCCGCCCAGGACTTCCAGGCCAAGCAGGCCGTCGCCGCGGCGGGGGTCACCGGCCGCGCGCTGACCCGTCTGGTGCCCATCCTCACCCGCCTGGCCCGCGCGTTCCAGGACAACGACCTGCTCCTGGCCGAGATCAACCCGCTGGCCGAGCTCGAGGACGGCTCGTTCGTCGCCCTGGACGCGCACGTGGAGATGGAGAAGGAGGCCGAGGGCCGCCAGCGCGCGCTGCTGCGCGACCTGGGCATCGGCGACGACGAGGACCGCGGCGTGCACACTCCCAGCGCCTTCGAGGAGACGGTGGCCCGGGTGGACGGCGCCGACCACCGCGGCGTGATCCAGGGCCAGGACGCCGGCTTCCACGGCGACCTGGGCCTGGTCATCGGCGCGGGCGGCGGCTCGCTCACGCTGACCGACGCCGTGCAGTCGGTCGGCGGCAGGCCGGCGAACTACTCGGAGATCGGCGGCAACCCGTCGGTGGCCAAGGCCTGCGGGCTGGCCAAGGCGGTGCTCCAGAAGGACGGCGTGGAGACGATCGCGGTGATGATGTCGATCGTCTCCAACACCCGCGTCGACATCGTCGCGCGCGGCGTGATCAAGGCCTGCCTGGAGCTTGGCAGGGACCCGGCGCAGACGATCGCGGTCTTCCGCATCCCCGGCGCCTGGGAGGAGGAGGGCTTCAAGATCCTGCGCCGCTACGGCGTCGAGCACTTCGACCGCTCGGTCTCCCTGCACGAGGCGGCGCAGCGGGCCGTGGAGAAGCTCAAGGGCGACGCCACGGGAGGAGGGGCGAAGCCCCGGTCAAGCGAGCCCGGAGGCCGAGCTCCTCATCAGACCAAGGGGCAGGATGCCCCGCGGGGCATCCTCGTCCGCGAGGACACCACCTTCATCGTCCAGGGCATCACCGGGCGCGAGGCGGTCAACCTCACACGGGAGTGCCTGGACTACGGCGCGAAGATCGTCGGCGGCGTGACGCCGGGGCGCGAGGGCCGCGAGGTCCACGGCGTGCCGGTCTTCGACACCATCGGCCAGGTCGTCGAGCACAACGGCGGGCAGGCGCCCGACGGGTCGGTGGTGACCGTCCCGCCCGCCTTCACCAAGGACGCGGTCTTCGAGGCCATCCTGGCCGGCATCGGCCTGATCGTAGTCGTCACCGAGCGCATCCCGCGCCGTGACGTCGCGCAGATGGTCGAGCTGGCCAACCTCTACGGCGCGCGCATCATCGGCCCCAACTGCCTGGGCCTGATCGTCCCCGGCGTGGCCAAGATGGGCGGCATCGGCGGGCCAGCGCAGGACGCCGCGAAGGCCTACCAGCCAGGCCGCGTGGGCGTGATGTCGCGCTCGGGCGGCATGACCACGGAGATCTCCTCCACCCTGACCGCCGCCGGCCTGGGCGTCTCGACGGCTATCTCCATCGGCGGCGACGCGATCATCGGCTCGACCTACGCCGAGCTCATGCCGCTCTTCGAGGCCGACGAGCAGACGGAGGCCATCGTCATCTACACCGAGCCGGGCGGGCGGATGGAGGCCCAGCTCTCCCAGTGGGTGGCCGACAACGACTCGCGCCTGCCCATCGTCGCCTTCATGGCCGGGCGGTTCATGGACTCCGAGGAGATGAAGGGCATGTCCTTCGGCCACGCCGGCACGATCGTCGAGGGCGAGGAGGACACGGCCGCCCAGAAGATCGAGCGGCTGCAGGAGGCGGGAATTCAGGTCGTCGAGCGCATCGACCAGATCCCGGACGCGGTGAAGGCGAAGCTCGGCGAGGAGGCCGCCCCATGAGGACCGACGCCCTGTTCATCGGCATCGAGGTGGCCGACGACCACGCCGCCGATCCCGACCTGGCCGCGAGGCTCGAGGAGGTCTGCCCGGTCGACATCTACGCGGCCGCCGAGGACGGCGGCGGCGTGAGGATCGTCGAGGACAACGTGGACGAGTGCGTGCTCTGCCGCCTGTGCCTCGACGCGTCCCCCCCGGGCGCGGTGCGGGTGCTCAAGCTCTACGAGGACGGAGCGGAGCTGTAGGGGCCGACCGGCCTGCGCCCCGCAACTAAGAGTTGGGTAAATCGTTCGCGGTCGGGTGACCCGGACGCAGGGGCCACACCGCAGCAGCCGAGATGCGACGAATCATCGCCGTCGAGAACGCGCTGCACCTCTGGCTGGTCGGCCACAGCGCGATGGCCCTCCGGATCTCGGTGGGGGCGATATTCCTGGGCTTCGGGGTCTTGAAGTACCTCCCGGGCGTGAGCCCGGCCGAGGATCTGGTGGTGACCACGATGAGCCTGTTGACCTTCGGCCTCGTGCCGGACTGGGCAGGACTGGTCTTCGTCGCCACCGTGGAGTGCCTCATAGGCCTGTGCCTGTTGACCGGCCGCGGGATGCGACTGGGGATCTGGCTGCTGGCTGTCCTGCTCGTCGGCATCCTGTCGCCGCTGGTGCTGCTGACCGATCGCCTGTTCACGGGCCTGGCCCCCACGCTCGAGGGCCAGTACGTCATCAAGGACGTGATCGTGGTGAGCGCCGGGCTGGTGATCGCGGCGACCAGCTTTCGCGGCGGACGCATCGTCCGCGACGATCCGCTGCCGCCACGCGTGGCCCACGCTGACGGCCCGCGCTCGCTGGGCCCCGAGGAGCGGCTCGGCATCGTCCTCGCCGTCGAGCGCGACGACCGTACGGTGGCGGACGTCTGCCGCGAACACGACATCCCCGTGGTCGTCTACCAGCAGTGGCGCGATCAGGTCCTCGAGGGGGCGACCCGAGCCCTGGCCGAGGAGTGCTCGGCCGTGCTGACGCGCTGAGCTCGGGGCGCTCCCGCGTGGACGTTGCAGCGCGCCACGGTCGTCTGCAGACCTCACCGCCCCGGCGATATCGCGGCGGCTCTCGAGGGGGCGACGCTGGTGGCCGCCCACCGCCGCGGCTGGGACCGCTTCACGCTGGAGCTACTCGTGCGAACGGCTGCGGCGGGTCCGTGCGCGCTCCTCGTGGCGCTGCACCACGTGCTGGATCAGCTTGAGGATCTCGGCGCTCCCGGTGGCCTTGGCCTGGCCGTAGGTGAAGGCCTCGACCCAGTCGGAGACCCCGGCCTCGCGGGCCATCACGTTGAAGAACGCGCGCGGCATCTCCACGCGCACCCGCGCGTCGGGCGCGATGTCCTTGGTGACCTTCGGGCCGGGGAGCTCCACGCGGTACTGTTGCGTATCGCCACGGCCCCGCAGGTCCACCCCGGCCACCAGCTTCATCTGCTTGAAGGTGGGCACCTCGTCGAGGAAGCGGGTGACCGCCTCCTCGAGGAGGACCTTGGCGTCGTCGGGGGCCATCAGAGTGCTCCGCGGGGCATCCAGCGCCGCGTTTTGACGCCGGCTGACGGTCTCCGGACGTCAGACATCAGATCTTGTGCCGCGACAGGAGCTTCTTGCCGATGACCATCCGCTGGATCTCCGACGTGCCCTCGCCGATGAGCAGCAGCGGCGCGTCGCGGTAGAGACGCTCGATCTCGTACTCCTTGGAGTAGCCGTAGCCGCCGTGGATGCGGAAGGACTCCTCGACGCAGAAGCGCCCTGCCTCCGAGGCGAACAGCTTGGCCATGCCCGCCTCGAGGTCCGACCGCTCGCCGGCGTCCTTGAGGCGCGCCGACTTCAGCGTGAGCAGGCGTGCGGCCTCGATCTGGGTGGCCATGTCGGCCAGCTTGAACTGGATGGCCTGGTGCTCGGCGATCGGCTTGCCGAATGTCTTGCGCTCCTGGCTGTAGCGCAGCGCCAGCTCCAGGGCCCGCTGGGCGATTCCCACGCCACGGGCGGCCACGTTGGCCCGGCCCACCTCCAGCGCGTCCATCATCTGCGCGAAGCCCTTGTTGAGGCCGGCCTGCTCCCCGCCCAGCACGTTCTCGGCCGGGCAGCGGTAGCCGTCGAAGACCAGCTCGGTGGACTCGACGCCCTTGTAGCCCATCTTCTTGAGCTTGGGCGGCACGGTGAAGCCCGCGTACTCGCCCGTGTTCTCGCCGACGCCCGGCTCCTTCTCGGCGACGAAGCAGGTCATGCCGCGGTGGCGCGGGTCGGCGTCGGGGTCGGTCTTGACCAGCACGAAGACCAGGCCGGACATGAGGCCGTTGGTGACCCACATCTTCTGGCCGTTGATCTCGTACATGGCCGGTTCGCTGTCGTCGACCTTCTTGGCGCTCGTCTTGATGGCCTGCACGTCGGAGCCCACCTCGGGCTCGGAGAGGCTGAACGCGGCGCGGATCTCGCCCGTGGCCATGCGCGGCAGCCAGCGCTGCTTCTGCTCGTCGGTGCCGAACTTCATGAGCAGGTAGGAACCGATGAAGTGGGTGTTGATAATCCCGCTGATGGAGATCCAGCCGCGCGACAGCTCCTCGACGATCATCACGTAGGTCGTGAGGTCCAGACCCATCCCGCCGTACTCCTCGGGGATGGTCACGCCGAACAGCCCCAGCTCCCTCATCTGCTCGACGATCGGCTCGGGGAACTCGTCCTCGTGGTCGTAGTGCTCGGCGTTGGGGATGATCTGCTCGTCGGCGAACTGGCGGACCATCTCGATGATGGCCTTCTGCTCGTCGGTCTTCTCGGTGTAGGTGTCCGGTGTCGCTGTGGCCATGGCGACGAGGATATGGTCAGACCCGCTCCAGCGGCAGCGAGGGGTCGAGGCGGCGCAGGTCGCCAGGGTCGGAGGTGAGGACTAGACCGCCGGTCGCCTGCGCGGCGATGACGACCGAGGCATCGACGAGATCGCTGGTACCGGTCGATGCGCACAGGCTCCCGACCGCCTTGGCGACGGGCTCGTCGAGCGGGACAACCATGACATCCTCGGCGCCGACGAGCCGGGCCAGGCGCGCCTGACGTGCGCCGTCGCGCCACGCCTGCGCGAGCACGCCCGCCGGAATCGTCACGCTCACGCCCTCACGCTCTGATCCCTCGAGCAGCGTCACGACCTCCTGGTCGCCGCGCTCGTAGGCGATCAGCGCACCGGCGTCGAGGATCAGCGCAGGCGACCGAGGACGCGGTCGGCCCACGCCTCCGCCTCGGGACCCGGGGGGCCGATCTCGCCCCGGATGTCGTCGAGAACCTCACGCAACGTCTCTCGCTTCGCCTTCTCCTCCACGGCCTCGGCGACGAAGGCGCTCAACGACCGGCTCTCCCCGGCTTCCACCCGCTCTCGCGCAGCCTTGGCGACGTCGGCGGGCATGGTGACGGTCACACGCTCCGATTGCATACCAACAGCTTACCGCGCCCGCGGCGGGTAGCGTGCCGGCCGATGAACTTCGCCCGCGACGTGGTCGACGCCGCCCCTCCCGACCGGCTCGCGCTGGTGGAGCTCGCGCGCGACGGCACGCGGCGGGAGTGGAGCTTCGCGGAGGTCGCCGACCGGTCGGCGCGCCTGGCCGGGACGCTGGTGCAGCGCGGCGTCGGGCCGGGCGACACCGTGATGACCCTCATCGGCAACCGGCCCGACTGGGTGTGCGCGATGGTCGCCTGCTTTCGCATCGGGGCCGTCGTGCTGCCCTGCACCGAGCAGCTTCGGGCCAAGGACCTGGCGCTGCGCCTGGAGGTCGCCCGGCCCAAGGTGGTGCTGGCCGACGAGCGCAACCGTGCCGAGTTGGAGGCCTCGGCGCCCCAGGGGCTGGTGCTGACGACGCCCGACGAGGGGCTCTACGCCGGCGACCCACCGCCCGCGGTGGACCTGGCGCCGCAGGACCCGTGCCTCATAACCTTCACCTCGGGGACCGCGGGGCAGCCCAAGGCGGTCCTGCACGCCCAGCGCTACCTGGCCGGCCAGCGCGTGCAGGCCGAGCACTGGCTCGGCGCGCGCGAGGGCGAGCTGGTGTGGTGCACCGCGGCGTCGGGGTGGTCCAAGTCGGCGCGCAACGTCTTCGTCGCGCCGTGGCTGCGTGGCGCGGCGGCGCTGTTGCACGACGAGCGCTTCGACCCCCAGCAACGGCTGGAGATCCTGGCTCGCGAGCGCGTCGGCGTGCTGTGCATGGCGCCCACGGAGTACCGGGTCATCGCCAAGCGCGCGGCGCGGCTGGGCCCTGTCGAGGGCCTACGCTCGCTGGTGGCCGCCGGGGAGGCGCTGAACCCCGAGGTGCTGCGCGCCTGGGAGGACGCCACCGGCTTGCGCATCCGCGACGGCTACGGCCAGACCGAGACCGGGCAGCTCACCGGCAACCTCGTGGGCGAGGAGGCGCGCCCGGGCTCGATGGGCCGCCCGCTGCCGGGGGTGTCGCTCTGGGTGGCCGACGGCGAGCTGGTCGGCGACCCGACGACGTTCCCCACGTTCTTCCTGGAGTACTTGACCGAGGGGGTGGGCGAGGGGGTGGCCGAGGCGGTGGGCGAGGCGGCACCCACCGGGATCTGGCGAACCGGCGACCGCGTGCATGAGGACGAGGACGGATTCCTGTTCTTCGAGGGCCGCAACGACGACTTGATCGTCTCCTCCGGCTACCGGATAGGCCCCTTCGAGGTCGAGTCGGCCCTGGTCGCCCACTACGCCGTGGCGGAGGCCGCGGTGGTCGCCGCGCCCGACGAGGAGCGCGGCGCGGTAGTGCGCGCGGTCGTCGTCCTGCGTGAGGGCCATGAGCGCTCCGACGCGCTGGCCCGCGAGCTGCAGGCCCACGTCAGGGCCCACACCGCGCCCTACAAGTACCCCCGCGTGATCGACTTCGCCGACGACCTGCCCAAGACCGCGAGCGGCAAGGTCCGCCGCGCTGCCCTGCGCGGCGAGGGGTGAGGTCGGCAACCGTCCTGCTTTGGTGTTCTCTCATAACACCAGGGCAGGAGGCTTGAGAGGGTCGCGTGCTCTCAGGCGCCCTCGGGTAGCGCCACCACCGCGTCCATCTCCACTGATGCGCCCAGCGGGAGCGCCGCGACGCCGATGGCCACGCGGGCCGGCGGGTCGTCACCGCCTGTACCGCTGCTTGCCGCGGTGAAGAAGCCGGCGTAGACCTCGTTGACCGCCGCGAAGTCGCCCATGTCGGTCAGGTAGACGGTGATGCGCACCGCGTCGGCCAGTCCGACGCCCGCAGCCTCACACACCGCCTGAAGGTTGCGCAGGCAGCGCGCCGCCTGCTCGCCGATCGGCCCGGCGACCAGCTCGCCGGTGTCGGGGTCCAGCGGGACCTGGCCCGAGCAGAACAGCAGGCCGCCTGCGCGGACCGCGTGCACGTAGGGGCCGACGGCATCGGGGGCGCCCGGGGCGGTGACGGCCTCGCGATGATGGGACACGTTGATGCTCCTTCACGCGGGGAATGGGTAGCTTCGTCCTCCGGTCGCCGGAACCAGCGACCTTCGGACGACGTCACACAATGACGAACGCACTCGCACGGGAAACCTCTCCCTACCTACTCCAGCACCGCGACAACCCCGTCGACTGGCTGCCCTGGGGCGAGGAGGCCCACCGGCGCGCGCGTGAGGGGGACCGGCCGCTGCTGGTGTCGATCGGCTACTCGGCCTGTCACTGGTGCCACGTGATGGAGCGCGAGTGCTTCGAGGACGACCAGATCGCCGCTCTGATGAACGAGCACTTCGTGTGCGTCAAGGTCGATCGCGAGGAGCGCCCCGACGTCGACGCGATCTACATGGAGGCCGTTCAGGGCATGACCGGTCAGGGCGGGTGGCCGCTCAACGTCTTCCTCACGCCCGAGCAGGTGCCCTTCTACGGGGGTACCTACTTCCCGCCCGCTCCGCGCGTGGGCCTGCGCATGCCCACCTGGCCACAGGTGCTCACCGCGGTGGCCGAGGCCTGGGGGGAGCGCAAGGAGGAGATCCGCGCCAAGGCCGGGGAGATGGCCGCCAGCCTGGGCGGCGGCGCCGCGCTGCGCGCCTCCGAGCAGGCCTTTGACCCCGCCGCGCTGGACATCGCGGTCCAGGACCTGCGCGGCCGGTTCGACTCGGTCCACGGCGGCTTCACCGCGGCAGGCAGCGGCACGGGCACCGCGGCAGGCAGCGGCACGGGCACCGCGGCAGGCAGCGGCACGGGCACCGCGGCAGGCAGCGGTACGGGCACCGCGGCAGGCAGCGGTACGGGCACCGCGGCAGGCAGCGGTACGGGCGGCGACGCGCCGAAGTTCCCGCCCCACGCGACCCTCCTCTTCCTCCTCAACCGCGGGGAGACCACGATGAGCGTGCAGACGCTGCGCTCGATGGCCTCCGGCGGCATCAACGATCAGGTCGGCGGCGGGTTCGCCCGCTACACCGTCGACGCGCAGTGGACCGTTCCCCACTTCGAGAAGATGCTCTACGACAACGCGCTGCTGGCTCGCGCCTACCTGCGCGGCTGGCAGCGCACCGGCGACCCGGTCCTGCGGCGCACGTGCGAGGAGACGCTGGAGTGGGCGCTGCGCGAGATGCGCGGCCCCGAGGGCGGGTTCCTCAGCGCGCTGGACGCCGACTCCGAGGGCGTGGAGGGGAGGTTCTACGTCTGGTCGCTGGACGAGTTGCGCGACGCGCTGGGCGCCGACGCTCCCCTCGCCATCACCTGGCTGGGCGCCAGCGAGCAGGGCAACTTCGAGGGCGCCAACATCCTGGAGTCGCGCGGCCCCGAGCCCGAGCCACGGGTCCGCGAGCGCATCCGCGCCCGGCTGCTGGAGGTCCGCGCGACGCGGGTGTGGCCGGGCCTGGACGACAAGCGCCTGACCGCCTGGAACGCCCTGATGATCGCCGCGCTGGCCGAGGCCGGCGGCGCCCTGGAGCGCGATGACCTGCTCGAGGCGGCCCGGGGCGCCGCGGACTTCGTCCTGCGCGAGCTGCGCGACCCCGACGGCCGCCTGCTGCGCACGTGGAAGGACGGCGAGGCCAAGTACGCCGCCTACCTCGAGGACCACGCCTTCCTCCTCGAGGCGCTACTAGGTCTCTACGAGGCCACCTTCGAGGAGCGCTGGTTCAGCGAGGCACGCGCGCTGGCCGACACGATCGTCTCCCGCTTCGCCGACCCCGACCACGGCGGGTTCTTCTCCGTCGCCGACGACCATGAGCGCCTCGTGGCCCGGCGCAAGGATCTCGAGGACGTCCCCATCCCGTCGGGGGCCTCGAGCGCCGCGCTGGGCCTGCTGCGCCTCGGCGCGCTCACCGGCGAGCACGCCTACGCCGAGCAGGCCGACGGCGTGCTGCGCCTCCTGCACGAGCTCGCGCCCAGTCACCCCCAGGCCTTCGGGTACCTGCTCAGCGCGCTGGACCTGCGCCTGGCCACCGTGCGCGAGGTCGCCCTCGTGGGCCCCGCGCGCGAGCGAGCCGCCCTGGAGCGCGTCGTGCGCGGCGCGCACCGCCCCCACGTCGTCGTCGCGGGCGGTGAAGGCGACGGTGGCGCGGTACCGCTGCTCGAGGGCCGCGGGCCCGTGGAGGGCCGCGCTGCCGCCTACGTCTGCGAGGGCTTCGCGTGCCGGGCGCCGGTGACGGCGCCCGAGGAGCTCGCCGCAGCGCTCCCTTGACAGGCGTCGCTGCGGCACCGTGCGTCGCGTGAACGCGTCTCAGGCCTGCTCGCCGGCGTAAACCAGAGAGCCGTCGCTGCGTTGCGGGTCGTGGCGCAGGACCGAGTCAAGGATCTCTCCAGCGCGCACGGCGGTGTTCGACAGCAGGGTCGAGCCGATGCCGTGCGTGTGCTCGGTGGCGCCCTGCAGGTAGATCGCGGCGCGCGTCGCGCATGTCGTGGCGATTCGGTAGTCGCGCCGGATGCACACCATCCCGCCGTCGCCGGTGGCGCACAGCGATCGTGCCTGGCCGAGGACCCCCAGCGGGCACACCGGCCGGTAGCCGGTGGCGAAGATCACCGCGTCGGACTCGAGCTCGCTGCGCTCACCGGTCGCCAGCGACTCGAGCGTCGTCAGCACCGCGCCGTCGCCGTGGCGAACCCCGAGCACCTTGCACGTGTGCAGGATCCGCAGGCGCTCGCGACCGGTCACCTTCTCCTGGTACGAGCGACGGTAGAGCTCCTCGATCAGCTCCGTATCGACGACCGAGTAGTTCGTGTTGCGGTGGTAGTCGAGCAGCATCCGCTTGGCGGCCGGCGGCGCGTCGTAGTACAGGTCGACCGCCTCGGGATCGAAGATGCGGTTGGCGAACGGGCTGTCGTCGGCCGGCGAGTAGCCGTAGCGCGAGAAGACCGCGCAGACCTCGGCCTCCGGGAATTCGCGATGCAGGTAGCCCGTGACCTCGGCCGCGCTCTGGCCCGCGCCGATGACGACGAAGCGACCGGGCCGCGGACCGTCCGCCAGCTCCTCGACGTGGCGCAGGAAGTCGCGGCTGTGCCAGATGCGCGCCGACCGCTCGATCCCCGGCGGCATGCGCAGCTCCAGGCCGATGGCGACGACGAGGTTGCGCGCCCGGCGCACGATCGGCTCCCGCCCGGGCTCGCGGACCGTGACGTCGAAGGCCCACACAACCTCGTCCTCGCGCACCGGCTGCACGTCGACGACCTCGCCGCCGTACTCGACGAGATGCGACATCCGCCCGGCGGACCACTCGAGGTAGTCGTGAAACTCGATCCGCAGCGGGAACAGCGTCTTGTGGTTCATGAAGTCGACCAGGCGCCCGCGATCGTGCAGGTAGGCAACAAAGCTGTGGGCGCTCGTCGGATCGCGCATCGTGACGAGGTCCTTAAGGAACGACACCTGCATCGTTGCGTCGTCGATGAGCATGCCGCGGTGCCATCCAAATCGGCTCTGCTTCTCGATGAACACGGCGTCGAGGGCGGCATCGCCCGGCCGCGAGCGGTTGTGCTCGTCGATCGCGATCGCGAGCGCGAGGTTCGACGGACCGAAGCCGATGCCCAGGACGTCGTGCACGCACTCGGCGGGCGCCTTACGAGGTATGACGGGCGCCACTGTCCATGCTCCGGATGAGGCTGGCGGGTCGCAGGTCGGTCCAGTTCTCGTTGACGTAGTCCAGGCATGCGCTGCGGGAGCTCTCCCCGTGCGCCACCGTCCAGCCGGCCGGCACCGCGACGAACGACGGCCACAGCGAGTGCTGCCCCTCGTCGTTGATGAGCACGACGTACGTGCCACCGGGATCCTCGAACGGGTTGGTCATCGACGTTCTCCCCTCTTCGCTGACTGCATCGGACCGACAGCCCTCACGGCACCCGGCGTACACCCAGATGTCGCTCGTTAGGGTATCCTAACCGCTACCAGGTCGGGTCCTCCGCCAACCCACGCTCCGCGGGCCGGCATATACAAGTAGGGCTGCCTAATTGCTCGAGGCGATGGCATCAACCCGCTCCTCGCTACTTCGCGTGGGTAGCGCCGAGCCCTCACGTCAGGCGGCGGATGGCTTCGTCAGCCTCGCGTGGCCGCCGCACGACGGCGTCCTATCGGTTGAGGAGACATCGCCCGTGCGTCGAAAGGCGCCGATTTGCAGGTCCAAGCCAAGGTCACACCCGCGAACGACGGGCATCGAGGACAGACAGCTCGATCGCTCGATCGGCGGTCCACAGTGCTTTCTCGCCTCTTGGCCCTTCGTCATGGGCCCGGCACCGATCCCAGCCAAGCGGGTCCCCCACACCAGACAGCGAGGGGCCCATCAACCGCCGGCCCGTAGGTGTTAGGATGCCCTTAGTAGTTCGTGCCCAAGGTCTCGCCCTGACAGAAATGGAGACTCATGACCCGCGTTCTTGCCCGTCCCGTCTCTCCCACACCCCAGGTCGTTGCCGCCCTCACACGCCGTAGGTTCTTGGCCGGCGGCCTCGCGCTCGGCGCGGCAGTGTTCGTTGGCTGCGGTGAGGACGACACGGGCGAGGCGCCCACGGGGGAGGGCGCTGGCGCCTTCCCCGCCACGATCGAGCACAAGTACGGCAGCACCGGGGTTCCCGCGCCACCCAAGCGGGTCGTGACGGTCGGCTTCGGTGAGCAGGACTTTCCGCTCGCGCTCGGCGTCATCCCCGTCGCGGTGCGCGAGTTCTTCGGCGGCCAGCCCAGCGAAAACTGGTCTTGGGCGCGGGACGAGCTCGGCGACGCCAAACCCGAGCTCTTGCCCGTGGCGGAGCTCAACTTCGAGCAGGTAGCGGCGCTACGGCCGGACCTCATCCTCGGGAGCCAGTCGGGCATGACGGAGAAAGACTACGAAACGCTCTCGCAGATCGCCCCCACCATCGCGCAGTCGAACGAGTTCGTCGACTTCGGCCAGCCCTGGCAGGAAACGCTACGGGTCACCGGCCGTGCGCTCGGCCGCGGCGAGCACGCCGAGGATATCGTCGCCGAACTTGAGGGTCAGTTCGCCGGAGCGCGCGAGGCCCACCCGGAGTTCGAGGGGGCGGCCGCGGTGTTCGCGACGGTGGATGGGGATGGCAACTTTGGCGCCTATACGGGGCAGGAGCCCCGCGCGCGGTTCCTCGCAGCGCTGGGCTTCAAGACGCCCGACGAGATCGATCGGCGGGCCGACGGGGAGTCCTTCACGGAAATCAGCACCGAGCGCTTTCGCCTCCTTGACCAAGACGTGCTCGTGATGCTCGAGATCGGGGAAGCAGGCCAGGACACGATCGAGAAAAACCCGATCTACGCCCGCCTCAACGCCGTGCGCGAGGGTCGCGACATATATGTCGAGTATCTCGACGAGCTCTCCGGTGCGCTCTCGTACAACAGCCCGCTGAGCCTGCCCTACGCGATCGAGGAGATGGTGCCGCGGCTCGCCACCGCGGTCGACGGCGATCCGAGCACTGAGGTAGAGGAGCCCCGCAGAGTCCCAGACGAAGCTCCCTGACCTCGCTCACGTTCGCGTCGCCGGCGCGCCCGGCGCCCTCTCGAGTCGGACGGGCTCGTGCTGTTACTGCCGCACACGCCTGACGGGCACCGTCAGCCCTGGTTCTCGTCTCACTGAAGCAGCGACCGCTCGGTCAGCTCCAGGGGCAGCGCCGTCAGGACCGCGAGGCAGGCACGATAGCCGCGCCCGGCATCCAGGTCGAGCATCCGGACCTCACGCGCCGGCTGGCCCGCAGGCCAGCCGGCGACCGCAGGCTCTGCCCCGGGTGCCGTCACGCGCAGCGCGGCCATCGGCGTCAGGAGTCCGTCGCCGGTCGCCTTCAGCACCGCCTCCTTGCGCGTCCAGTAGCGCATGAACGCCGCCTCGCGCCGCGCCGCGGGCAGCGCCCGCAAGACGGATCGCTCGTCGTCGGCGAGCACCCCCGCCTCGGGCGTCGCAAGATCTCCGATCGGGCCGATCCGCTCGACGTCGACGCCGATCGCCCCGGCGTGGCTCGTCGCGACGATGACGCGCTCGCCGGCATGCGAGATCGAGAAGTCGATCGCGGTGCGTCCACCGGCCAGGATCGGCTTGCCGTGCGGCCCGCCGCAGATCGGACAGCGTGTGATCAGGGTGATCGCCGCACGGTCGGTGCGCAGCTCGGCGGCGAGCGCGCGCCGTGCCAGCACCCGGCCCGTCACGAACCGTGCCCGGTCGTGCGGGGAGCGCAGGCCGTCGTAGCGCGTGCGCTCGGCCTCGTCGAGCAGTTCCCGCGCCGCGCCGACGTCTCCGATCGGCCCCGACCACCACACGCTGCACGGCGCGAAGGCAGCGGCGACGTGCCCGGCGCGGAGACGAGCGGTGCTCAACGCGCTGCGCCGGCCGCGACGATCCGCTGCCCGACCGCCCGCGCAGAGCGGTCCGGGTCGCCCGGATGTGCGGTGAGGTATCCGCCGAGCCGCTTGAAGTAGTCGCCCGCCGCGAGCTCCTCGCCGTCCTCGGTGCGCAGCTGCTCGATGACGAGGCCGTGATTGCGACCGCGGCGCGCGTCCGGCCCGCACACGATGATCACCCCGTCGCCCTGACGGGCGAAGATCCGGCCCGGCGTGCCGCCCGCGCGGGTGGGCGAGACGGAGGCCGAGCGGATCTGCAGGCGTGCCGCGCCATGGAAGCTGAAGGCGTTCGGATACGGGTCGGCCTGGGCGCGGACGAGGTTGGCGATGTCCTGCGCCGGCCAAATCCAGTCGATGCGACTGTCCTCCTCGGCGCGCTTGTGGAAGAACGTGGCCTGTGCGGGATCCTGGGGGCGGCGCTCGCCGGTACCGTGCTCCATGTGGTCGAGCGCCGCGACGGTCGTCGGCCCGAACAGCATGAGCGTCTTGGCGAACAGATCGCCGATCGTGTCGTCCGGCTCGACGGTCACTCGCGGCTGCAGGATGATCGCGCCGCGGTCGAGCCGCTCGTCCATGACGTGGGCCGTGATGCCGACCTCCGGCTCGCCGTTGATCACCGCCCAGTTGAGCGGCGCGAAGCCGGCGTAGGCGGGCAACAGCGAGTCGTGAACGTTGAGCGTGCCCAGCCGCGGCGCAGCGAAGATCTCGGGCGGGATCCACGTCCGCCAGTTGCACGCCACCATGACGTCGGCGCCGGCGTCGCGCACGCGTGCCGCCGTCTCGTCGTCCGGAAGGGCCTTGACGAGCACCGGGAGCCCGTGCTGCTCCGCGAGCCTCTGGACGGAGTCGGTCCAGATCGTCTCGTACGCGTCGTCGCCCGGCGGGTGGGTGGCGACCAGCACGACCTCGTGGCGGGACTCGGTCAGCGCTTGCAGCACCCGGTGGCCCCAGGTCTGGTAGGCGAACAGCACGACGTTCATGAGCGCTCCTCCCGGGGTTGCCGCCGACGGCCGGTGCTCGGCACCCCGTCGGATGGACCGGCGGACGCGGATCGCCGCCCCGCAGTATTAGGTCACCCTAACACCTTCCCCTGTGGCGTGCCGGGCGGTTGGCGGTCCTCACGCGTTGCGTCCATCGGACCATGCGGACCACAGCGCGGCGTACGGCCCGTCAGCGGTGACGAGGTCCGCGTGCGTGCCCTGCTCGACGATGCGCCCGGACTCCATGACGACGACCCTGTCGGCCGCCGCCGCCTGCGTCAGGCGGTGCGCGACGACGAGCGCCGTGCGGCCCTCGAGCGCCGCGGCCGCCGCCGCCTCGAGCGCGCGGGCGCCGGTGCTGCCCGACTCGGCCGTCGCCTCGTCGAGGATCACGATCGGGTGGTCGGCGAGGACGATGCGCGCCAGCGCGAGCTGCTGCGCTCGCTGCGCCGTCAGCCGCTGCCCTCCGTCCCCGACGGCCGTCGCCAGGCCGTCGGGCAGCGCGCGCACCCATTCCAGCGCGCCGACGCGCTCGAGCGCCGCGGCGAGCTCGTCGTCGCCGGCGGACGAGCGCGCCATGCGCAGGTCGTCGGCCAGCGTGCCGGCGAACACGTGCACCTCCTGGCTCACGAGACCGACGCTGCGCGCGGTAGCGGCGCGCCCGAGCTGCGCGAGCTCGACGCCGCCCAGCAGGACCCGGCCCGCGGTCGGACGCTGGATGCCCGCGACGACGCGCGCGAGCGTCGTCTTGCCCGCGCCGCTGACGCCGATCAGCGCGATTCGTTCACCGGGCCGGATCTCCAGGTCGATGCCGTCGAGCACGTCGTAGCCGCTGACGTACGCGTGCCGGACGTCCTGCAGTACGACCGAGGCATCCGCCGGGCGCGGCGGCGCCGGCGGCTCGTCGGGCGGGTCCATGGCGGTGACCCCGACGAGTCGGCTGAGGCTCGCCCCCGCGCGCTGGGCGTCGTCGACCAGCGCGAGCAGGATGTTGATCGGATCGAACAGGCGGATGAAGTAGAGCGCCGCGGCAGTCGCCTGACCGACCGTGATCTGGCCGGAGCGCACGAGCACGAAGCCGGTCGAGAGGATTGCGGCGACCCCGAGCAGCTCGGCGGCATTCAGCCGCGCGAAGAAGCGGGTGATGAGATTGACGGCTCGCATCGTGAGCGCAAGCGCGTCCAAGGAGCGCCGCTCGACGCGCGCGATGTGGTCCGGTGCGAGTCCGAACGCCCGCACGCTCCCGGCGCCCGAGACCGAGTCCAGCAGCTGCTGCGCCCGTGCCGCCGCGGCGCGGCGCTCGGCCGCGTAGACCGGCGCCGAGTGGCGCAGGTACCAGCGCAGCGTGTGCGCCTGGATCGGGACCGCGACGAGCCCTGCCAGCGCGAGGCGCCAGTCGAGCGCCGCCAGTCCGACGAGCGTCAGCCCCACGATCAGCGCAGAGCTCGCCATCCGCGGCAGCGCCTGCCGGACGGCCTCGGCGATCTCGGCCACGTCGTCGCTGACGCGCGCGACGAGATCGCCGCTGCCGGCACGCTCGATGCGCTGCAGCGGCAACATCAGCACCCGCTCGACGACGCGCTCGCGCAGCTCGGCGAGCGCGCCCTCGCCGAGGCGGGCCACGAGCGCCTGGCCGACTGCCGTCAGCACGCCCTGCACGACGGCCGCGGCCAGCAGGAGGATCGCCGGCCCGGTCAGCTCCGCGACGCCGCGCCGGTCGGTGACGAGATCGACGATGTGGCCGAGGATCGCCGGGACCGCGAGACCGGCGGCGGTCCCCACGACGAGCGCGGCCGCCGCTGCCAGCGCGAGCCGTCTGGGGCGCGCGAGGGCGAGCGCGGCGCGGCGCGTCTGGGGCGCGGCGGCGACCGGCAGCTGCTCGTAGGCGAGCGTCACGCGAGCACCGCCGCGCGGTAATGGGCGTCCCGATGCATCAGCTGCATGTGCGAGCCGGTCGCGCCGGCCCGCCCGCCGGCGAGCAGCACGACGCGATCGGCCGCGGCGAGCAGGGCCGGGCTGCTCGTGACGACGATCGTCGTCTGCCCGGCACGCAGGTCACGGACGCGCGCGGCGATGCGCGCCTCGGTCACCGCGTCGACCGCGGTCGTGGGGTCGTGCAGGACGAGCACCGCGGCGTCGGCGGCCAGCGCGCGCGCGAGCGCGACGCGCTGGCGCTGGCCTCCCGACAGCGAGCGCCCGCGCTCGCCCAGCGTGGCGTCCAGCCCGCCGGGCAGGGCCGCCACGACGTCCGCCACGTCGGCCGCGACGAGCGCGGCGTCGACGCGCTCCCCGGGCGCCGCGGCGCGCAGGTTGTCGCTCAGGCTGCCGTCGAACAGCTCGGCGTCGTGGGCGGAGACGCGCACGACGGCGCGCAGCAGGTCGGGATCGAGCTCGGTGTAGGCGACGCCGTCGAGCTGCACCGAGCCCGCCTGGGGGTCCGCCGCGCGGGCCAGCAGCTCGACGAGCGCGGCGCCGTCGGCGGCGTCGGTCGCGACGATCGCGGCGTGCTCGCCGGCGCTGATCTCGAGGTTCAGCCCGTCCAGCCCGCGATGGCGCACGTCTCGCAGCGCGACGGCCCCGGCCGGCGGCGGCGACGGCGCCCGCGTTCCTCCCGTCACGGCCACGGGGCTGTCGAGCAGTCCGGCGACGCGGCCGGCCGAGGCGCGCCCCCGCGCGAGGTCCAAGACGACGTACGAGCTCAACGAGAGCGGGCCGGTCAGGAAGCCCGTCAGCCCGACGGCTGCGATGAACTCGCCGAGCTCGATCCTCCCGTCGGCGACCAGGCGCCCGCCGATCAGCGCGACGAGGGCGAGGAAGGCACCGGTCAGCAGGATGCCGACGCCCGCGACGGTGGCCTCGGCGCCCGCCGCGCGCAGCGTGGCGGCCAGAGACCGGCGGCTCGAGTCGCGGTAGCGCTCGATCGCCGCGGACTCGGCGCCGATCCCCTTCAGCACGCGCAGCCCGGCGATGAGATCTGCGGCGACGCCGGTCGCGCCGGCCGCCTCGGCCTGCTCGGAGGCCGCGCGCCGGACGAGCGGGCGTCCGAGCAGGTGGATGAGCACGAGCAGCGGCGGCAGCCCGACGAGCACGAGCGCCCCGAGCACGAGCGAGATCTGCAGCAGCGCGGCAGCGGCGACCGTGATCCCGGCGACGGCCGAGGCGCCGACGCCGATGACGACGTTGACCTCGCCGACGCGCGAGGCGTCGGAGGTGGCGATGCTCAGCAGCCCGCCGGACGGCCGGCCCTCCGCGGCGCCGCCGCGGGGATGCAGGATGCGGCGCGTGAGCGCGAGTCGCAGGTCGTGCGCCGCGGTCTGCGATGCACGCTCGACGAAGCGGTCGCCGAAGCGGTAGGAGACCGACAGCACCGCGAACGTCACGGCGAGCACACCCAGCCAGACCCCGAGCGCACCGGCGTCGCCGGTGACGATCGCGCGATCGATCGTCGCGCCCACGATGACGGGCACCATCGCCTCGCCGGCCTGGTGGGCGATCAGCAGCGCCGAACCGATCGCGACGCGCCGCCGCTGACCCCAGATCGCGCCGCGCAGCACCCCGCCGTGCGCGATGCGCAGCGCGCCGGGGCTCACGCGCCTTCGGCTGCGAGGACGTCGGCGCCGGCGAGCGCGTCGGCGACGGCGTACGCCGCCTCGTCGGCGCTCGATTGCAGGTAGAAGTGGCCTCCCCCGACCTCACGGGCCGTGAAGGCCGCGTCGCAGACCTCGCTCCACGCACGCACCGCGTCGATGCCGACTGTCGGATCCGCGTCGCCGACCAGCGCGGTCATCGGGATCGCCAGCGGCGGCAGCCAGCGCGGCTGGTAGCGCGCGAGCAGGTCGTAGTCGTGGCGCATCGGCGGCAGCAGCAGCTCGAGCATGTCGGGCGAGTCGAAGATCTCCGGCGGCGTGCCGCCGAGCATACGCAGCCCGGCGACGAGCTCCTCGTCGGTCGGCGGCGCGACGGGCGGGCGCGGCCCGCCGCCGGCCGGGCCGGCGCGACCGGAGACGATGAGGTGCACGACGCAGCCGGGCCGCAGGCGGTCCAGCTCGCGTGCGGCCTCGAAGGCGACGGACGCGCCCATGCTGTGGCCGAGCAGGATCGCAGGCTCGTCGAGCGTCGGCGCCAGCACGGACGCGACGGCGTTCGCGAGCTGGGTCATCTCCGTCAGCGGCGGCTCGGGGATGCGGACCTCGCGGCCCGGGTAGACGAGCGCCCAGGGATCGACGCCCGCGGGGGCGGCGGCGGCGAGTTCGAGGAAGAAGCTCGCAGCGGCGCCGGCCGGCGGGAAGCAGACGAGCGGCCGCCGGCCCGCAGAAGCGGGCCGGTGGCGGCGGACCCACCGGTCGAGCTCGGCGGCGCTCACGAGCTCTGCGCCCCGCCGTCGGCCCTGCGCGCCGCGACGCGTGCGGCGAGTCCCGCGACCGTCGGCGCCTCGAAGAGGTCGCGCACCGTCAGCGCGACATCCAGCGCGGTGCGCGCGCGCCCGACGAGCAGGATCGCCAGCAGCGAGTGTCCGCCGAAGTCGAAGAAGCCGTCGTCGAGTCCCACGTGGCCGAGCTCGAGCACGTCGGTGAACAGCTCGCTGAGCACCTCCTCCTCGCGCGTCGTGGGGGCACGCCCGGAGCTGTCGGCGACGATCGTCGCGGCGGGGAGCGCGGCGATGTCGAGCTTGCCGTTGACGGTCAGCGGCAGCTCGTCGACCGCCATCAGCGCCGCCGGCACCATGTAGTCGGGCAGCCGATCCTTGAGGTGGGCGCGCAGACGGCCCGTGGCGGCCTCGTCGTCGTCCCAGGCGCCGGCTTGGGCGACGACGTACGCGACGAGACGTTTGATCGATCCGGGGGCGTCGCCGTCGGCGATCACGGCCGCGTGCGCGACGTCCGGATGCGCGTCGAGCACGGCTTCGATCTCGCCCAGCTCGACGCGATGGCCGCGGATCTTCACCTGGTCGTCGGTGCGGCCCAGGAAATCGATGGTGCCGTCGGCGCGCAGGCGCACGAGGTCGCCCGTGCGGTACATCCGCGCGCCGGTCTCCGTTGCGAGCGGGTCGGCGACGAAGCGCTCGGCCGTGCGGTCGAAGCTGCCGTGGTAGCCCCGCGCGAGCCCCACCCCGGCGATGTACAGCTCGCCCGGGGTGCCGATCGGCGCGCGCCGCAGGCAGCCGTCGAGCACGTAGGCGCGCGTGTTGCGGATCGGCCGCCCGATCGTCGGCGAGGCGCTGTCGGCGGTCCCGGCGCCGAGCGCGTTGATCGTGTACTCCGTCGGCCCGTAGAGGTTGTAGCCCAGCGTGCCGCCGGTGTCGCGCAGCTGCGACCAGACGCTGTCGGGCACCGCCTCGCCTCCGAGCAGGACGAGGGCCGGACGGGGGTGCGCGCGATCGACCTCGCCCTCGAGCAAGCCCTGCTGGATGAGGTGGTGCGCGTAGGTCGGCGTGACGTTGACGACGTCGATGCGGTGGCGCGCGCAGTAGGCGACCAGCTCCTCGGCGTCGCGGCGCAGGATTTCGTCGCAGACGTGCAGCTCGTGGCCCTCGACGAGCCACAGCAGCTCCTCCCACGACATGTCGAACGAGAACGAGACCGTGTGTGCGATCCGCAGGCGCCGCCCGCCGGCGGCCGCGACGACCGGGGCGAAGATCTCGCGACGGTGGTTGAGCTGCATGTTCGTCAGCCCGCGGTGCGCCGTCGCGACGCCCTTCGGCCGCCCGGTGGAGCCGGAGGTGTAGATCACGTAGGCCACGTGCCCGAGGCGATGGGCCAGCGAGCGCGCGAACGCGGGTCGCTCGGCGTCCGCGAGCGTCCCGCCGGGCAGCGCGTCCAGCTCGCCGAGGACCTCTGCCTCGTCGAGCAGCAGGCGCTCGACGCCGGCCGCCGGCAGCGACGAAGCCCTGCTCGCGGTGGACAGCAGGAGGACGGGCACCGCGTCCTGCAGCATGAGCTCGAGTCGCTGGGCAGGGTGGTCGAGGTCCAGCGGCAGGTAGGCGGCGCCCGTCGCGAGCACGGCGAACAGCGCGACGACCATGTCCGTCGAGCGCGGCAGCGCGAGCGCGACGACATCCTCGGGCCCCACGCCACGGGTGAGCAGCAGGCGCGTGAGGCGATGGATTCGCCCCGCCAGCTGCTCGGAGGTCAGCGACTCGTCACCGCACACGAGCGCGGTCGCGCCGGGTGTGCGCAGCGACTGCGCGTCGAGCAGGTCGGCGACGGTGTCCCGGCCGAGCTCGTGACCGGTCGTGCCGGTTCGCGCCTCCAGCCGCCGGTGCTCGGCGGGCGCCAGCAGATCGAGACTGCCGACGAGCGCGCACGGATCGCCGGCGAGCTGCTCGAGCACGGTCGCAAAGCGCGCCACGAGCGTCTCGGCGGCCTCGCGGTCGAAGAGGTCCTGCCGGTGGTCGAGCATCACGCGCAGGCGCGAGCCCGGGGTCACGACCAGGGTCAGCGGATAGTGGGTCGCGTCGACGGAGTCGACGACGTCGACGCCGTGGCGCTCGCGCACCTCGGCGAGCGCCTCGTCGTCGCCGCCGGCGAAGCTCTGCAGCACGTACAGCGTGTCGAACAGCTGCGCGTGGCCGGTCTCGCGCTGGACGGCCCCGAGCCCCAGATGGTCGTGCTCCATCAGCGCCGCGCGCTCGGACTGCAGGCGCCCCAGCAGTTCGCCCACCGGCTCGCGCGGGTCGAGCCTCACCCGCACCGCCACGGTGTTGATGAACATCCCGATCGTGTCCTGGACGCCGGAGACCTCCGCGGGGCGCTCGGTCACGGTCACGCCGAAGACGACGTCGTCGCGCCCGAGCTCGCTGGACAGCACGAGTCCCCAGGCCGCGGTCAGCACGGTGTTCAGCGTCACCCCGTGGCGCCCAGCCTGGCGACGCAGCCGCTCGCTGAGCTCGCGCGACAGCGTCACGCGGCAACTCTGGGGGATCATCGCCCGCGCGGTGCGGTCGACCGGCCCGACGAGCGTCGGCTCCGCCATGCCCGCGAGCGCCTCGCGCCAGGCCTTTGCGGCACGGGCCTCGTCCTGCTCGGACAGCCACGCCAGGTAGTCGCGGTAGGAGCCGGGCGGATCGAGCCCGCCGTCGTCGCCGGCGCGCTCGTAGAGCGCGAGCAGCTGATCGCGGAACGTTCCCTGTGACCAGCCGTCCCACAGCACGAGGTGGTTGGTGATCACGAGCCGGTCGCGACCGTCCCCGAGGCGCACCACGAGCATGCGCAGCAGCGGGGGGCGCGCGAGGTGGAAGCGGCGCGTGCGATCGGCGGACATCAGCTCCGACAGCCGCGCCCGCCGCGCCGCCGGCTCGGGCTCGGAGAGGTCGACGACGTCGATCGGCGTCTGCGGCTCGCGGGCGATGAACTGGACGGGCTGGATGAGGCCGTCGCTGATGAACCCCGCCCGCAGGCTCGCGTTGCGCGCCAGCAGAGCCGCGCACGCCGCGCGCAGGCGCTCGACGTCGATCCCGCCCGTGAAGTCCAGCGAGGTTTGCGCCGTGTAGACATCGAGCTCACCCTCGTCGAACGTCGCGTGGAAGTACAGGCCCTCCTGCAGCGGCGAGAGCCGCCAGATGTCCTCGATCGCCAACGGGCTCGCGCGCTGCACGCGGTCGATCTGCTCCTGCGTCAGCGAGACGGTGGTGAGGTCCGCCGGCGTGAAGCCGCCGGCGACGCGGTCGGCGGCGAGCACCGCGAGCTCGCACAGCGCGTCGCGCCAGCCCTGGCGCAGCTCCTGCACGTCGCTCGCGGACAGCCCGCCCTGCGTGCGCGTCCAGGTCGCGCTCAGGCGCGGACCGGTCGGCTCGTCGGCGCACACGACGTCGAGCTGCAGCAGGTAGGGCAGGCCCAGCCCGCCGTCGGGGGCGACGGTGAGCGCGCCGGTCTCCTGCGCCGGCATCCAGTCGGCGCCTGGGCCGGCGGGGAAGCGCCCGTAGTAGTTGAAGAGGATCTGGGGGCGCTCGGCCTGCGCGAGCAACGGGGCGACCTGCGCGTTGGCGTAGCGCAGCATGCCGTAGCCGATGCCGCCGTCGGGCGCCCGGCGCACGCGCTCCTTGACGCTCCTGAGCACCTCGAGCGCGTCCCCGCCGGCCGCGAGACGCACCGGATGGATCGTCGTGAACCAGCCCACCGTACGCGACAGGTCGGCCCCCGCGATCGGCTCGCGGCCGTGGCGCTCGAGGTGGACGAGGATGTCGGCCCCGCCATCGCTTCCGCGTCCGGCCTGCCAGCGGCTGACCGCCATGCGCAGCGCCGCGAGCAGCAGCTCGGTGACGTCGGCGCCCGCGGCGGCGGGGGCGGTCGTCAGCAGCGGGGCCGTCTCCTGCGCGGACAGGACGATCGTGTCCGCGACGGCGTCCGCGGCGGTGGCGTCGACGCGCGTGCCGGGCCGCAGGTCGGCGCCGGGTGCGAGCGTCGCGCGCCAGTGCTCGAGCTCGGCGAGGCGTTGCGGAGCCCCGGCCTGCTCGTCGACGATGCGCGCGAACCTGCGCAGCGACGTCATGACCGGCTCCAGCGCGGGGGGCTCGCCGGCGTGCACCGCGTCCCAGGCGGCGGCGAGATCGTCGAGCAGGATCCGCCACGACACGCCGTCGACCGCCAGGTGATGAGCCGCCAGCAGCAGCCGGCCGGGCGACCGCGGGCCGGTGTCGAACCACACCGCCTCGAGGATCCGCCCCGCATCGGGGTCCAGCCGGCCGACCGCCGCGTCGGACTCCGCGGCGATCGCCGCGCGCAGCGCGTCCGGCGCGCTGTCGTCGACGTGGACCCGGCGCAGCAGGTCGGCCGCCCGCACCGCGCCGACCGCGAGCGTCTCCAGCGACCACAGCACCCCGGCGAACCGGTTCAGGCGCAGGCGCAGGGCGTCGTGATGGTCGAGCACCGCCTGCAGCACCGCGGCGAGCTCGTCGAGTCGCGCGCCCACGGGGGCCTGGACGAGCAGGGACAGGTTGAAGCGGCCGATCGGGCCACCGCTCTCGCGCAGGTGGTGCACGACCGGCAGCGGCACGACGTGACCGACGCCGTCGCCGGCAACCGGCCCGCGGTCGGGCGCCTCGGCCGGTGTCGCGGCTGCCGCGTGCAGCGCCAGCGCGGCCGGGGTGCGCTCGCGGAACACGTCGCGCGGCGCGAGCTGCAGCCAGGCCTTGCGCGAGGCGATCGCGACCGAGATCGAGAGGATGCTGTCGCCGCCCAGCACGAAGAAGTCCTCGTCGGGACCGACCTCGTCGAGGCCCAGGACGGCGGCGAAGATCTCGCACAGCAGCCGCTCACGCTCGTCGGCCGGTGCCCGCAGGTCGCGGCGCCCGGGGACCGGCGCCGGCAGCGCCGTGCGGTCGACCTTTCCCGACGGCGCCAGCGGCAGCTCGTCGAGCACGACGACGGCGGCCGGGACCATCGCCTCGGGCAGCGCCGTGGCCAGCGCGGCGCGCAGCTCCTCGGGGTCCGGCCGGCGCCAGGGAACGGCGGCGACGTAGGCGACCAGCCGCGCCTCGCCGGGACCGTCGGAGCGCACGATCGCCGCCGCCTGGGCGACGCCGTCCTCGCGCACGAGCAGCGCCTCGACCTCGCCGGGCTCGACGCGGTTGCCGCGGATCTTGACCTGGTCGTCGGTGCGCCCCAGGTACTCGATCGCCCCGTCTCCGCGGTCGCGCGCGACGTCGCCCGTGCGGTACATCCGCTCGCCGGCCACGCCGAAGGGGTCGGCGACGAAGCGTTGCGCGGTCAGGTCGGGCCGGCCGTGGTAGCCGCGCGCGAGCTGCGTGCCGGCGAGGTACAGCTCGCCCGCGGTTCCGGGCGACACCGGGCGCAGGGCGCCGTCGAGGATCCGCAGGCCGGTGTTGGCCACCGGGCGGCCGATCGGCACGGGGTCGGCGCAACCGCCGGCGTGCTCCCAGCAGGTGACCTGGATCGCGGCCTCGGTCGGTCCGTAGGCGTTGTACAGCGGGACGCCGGTCTGGTCGCGCCAGCGATCGGCGAGCCCCGCGTGCAGCGCCTCGCCGCCGCAGAAGGCGTGTCGCAGGCTCGCCACGGCGTCCGCACCCTCGGTCGCGCGCAGGAACGCGTCGAGCATCGACGGCGAGAAGCTCATCGTCGTGACGCGGTGCTCGCGAACCAGCTCGGCCAACGCGACTGGGTCGTGGTGCGCGTCGGCGGGCGCGACGGCGACGGCCGCGCCGGCGCACAGCGGCCACAGGGTCTCCAGCAGGCTGACGTCGACGCTCGTCGGGGCCTTGGCGAGCACGCGGTCGCCGGCGCCGAGGGGCAGCTCGCGCTGCACCCACGCGAGCTGGCTGAGGATCGCGCCATGGCTGACGATGACGCCCTTGGGCCGCCCCGTGGAGCCCGACGTATGGATGCAGTAGGCGGCGTTCAGCGCACGCGCCTCAGCGCCCGTCGGAATCGGGCCCTCGACATGCTCCGGCTGCCCGCCGTCGGCGTCGAGTGCCAGCACCCGCACGCCCTCGACCTCCGGCAACTGCGGGGCGTCCGCCGTCATCGCCACCACCAGGCGGGCGCCGGAGTCGGCCACCACCAAGGCTCGCCGCGCCGGCGGATGGGACGGATCGACGGGCAGGTACGCCGCTCCCGCCTTGAGCACGCCGAGCAGTGCGACGATCAGCGACGCCGACCGCGCAACCGCGACCGCCACGACCTGCTCCGGGCCCGCGCCCGCTGCACGCAGGCGCGCGGCAAGCGCCTCGGCGCGCCGGTCGAGCTGCGCGTAGGTCAGCCCCTCGTCGCCGTCGACGACCGCCGTTGCGTCCGGCGTCCGCGCCGCCTGCGCGGCGAACGCCGCGTGCACCGTCGGCTGGGCGACCTCGAGGCTGGGGCCCGTCCAGGCCTCCAGCAAGCGCTCGCGCTCCGCCTCGGTCAGCAGGTCGACCCGTCCGGCGGGCCGTCCCGGATCGGCCACGACCGCCTCGAGCAGCGCGACGACCCGCGCAAGGATCCGGCGGGCCTCCTCGGGCGCGAAGCGATCGACGTCGTGCTTGAGCAACAGCCGCAGACGCGAGCCCGGGGTGGCGACGAAGGCGAGCGGATAGTGATCGGAGTCGAGCGTCTGGAACCCCGTGACCTCGAGGCCGCCCGCGACGCGGCCGACCGCGTCGCTGGGCGGCTGGTTCTCGAAGACGAGCAGCGTGTCGAACAACTCGCCACGCCCGGTGAGCCGCTGGATCTCCGCCAGGCCGAGATGCTGGTGATCGAGCAGGTCGGCCTGCGCGAGCTGATGCTCGACCAGGACATCGCCGAGGGGCTGACCGGCACGCCAGCGCACGCGGACCGGCAGCGTGTTGATGAACAGGCCCGCGAGCTCCTCGATGCCCTCGATCTCCGGCGGACGGCCGGAGACCGTCGTGCCGAAGACGACGTCCTCGCGACCCGTGAGGTGCCCCAGCGCCAGGCCCCAGGCGCCCTGAACGGCCGTGCTCAGCGTGATGCCGTGCTCGCGCACGCTCGCGACGAGCCCCGCGGTCAGCTCCTCGGACAGGTCGGCGCGGACCTCCTCGAAGCGCAGCGCGGTCGCCGGCGCATCGTCGGCCACTATGCGCGTCGGCTCGTCGAGGTCGGCGAGCGCGGCCCGCCAGGCGTCGGCGGCCGCGGCGCGGTCTTGGTCGGCGAGCCAGGCGAAGTAGCGGCGGTACGGCGTGATGGCGGGCAGCGGCGGGGCCTCGCCGTCGGGCGCGTATAGCGCCAGCAGGTCGCGCACGATGACCGCCTCCGACCAGCCGTCGGCGAGGATGTGGTGCAGCGTGACGAGCAGTCGATGGCGCTCGTCGCCCAGCGCGATCAGCGTGCAGCGGATCAGCGGCGGGCGAGCGAGGTCGAAGCGCTGCGCGCCCTCCTGCACCGCCAGCGCCTCGGCGCGAGCCGCGCGCTCGCCCTCATCCTCGCCGCGCAGATCGACCTCGCGCCACGGGACCTCGATCCCCGTCCCGATAAGCTGCACGACGTGCGCGTCGGCGCGCTGACGAAATGCCGCGCGCAGCAGCGCGTGGCGATCGAGCAGGTCGTGCACCGCGGCCCGCAGCGCCGCGGCGTCGAGCGGGCCCGCGAGATCGATGCGCTGCTGGACGAGGTAGACGTCCCGGGCGTCCTCGTCGGCCAGGGCATGGAAGAAGAACCCCTCCTGCAGCGCTGTCGCGGGCAGGACGTCCTCCAGCTCGGTGACCGACGCCGCGAAGCCGTCGAGCTCGGCCTGATCGAGCGTCACGAGCGGGAAGTCCGACGGCGTGTGCCCGCCGGCGCCGGGCTCGCCGGCGTGGGCGTGCAGCCCGGCGAGCGCCTCGAGCCACAGCTCGCCCAGAGCGGCGATCTCGGCCTCCGAGAAGACCTCTCGCGGCCAGGCGAAGACCGTGCTGAGGCGTGGCCCGTCGTCGTCGTCGCTCACGACGGCGTCGACGTCGAGCACGTGTCCCATCGGCATCTGCGGATCGCGCACGTCGCCGAGCGGGGGCGCCTCGGGTGCGGGCGTCCATGGCGTGCCGTCCTGCACCGCGAAGCGGCCGAGGTAGTTGAAGAGCATCTGTGGGGCGGGCGCGGCGGCGAGCTGCTCGCGCGCGCCGGGGTCGAGGTGTCGCAGGATGCCGTAGCCCAGGCCGCGGTCGGGCAGCGAACGCAGCTGCTCCTTGACGCGCCGCAGCGCGTGCCCGGCGGCCGGCTTGCCGCGACACAACGCCTCCCAGTCGACGGCACCGGGGTCCAGGCGAACCGGGAACAGCGTCGTGAACCAGCCGACGGTCCGCGCGAGATCAACGTCGTCGAAGACGTCCTCCCTGCCGTGGCCCTCCAGATCGACGACGACCTCGGGGGTGGTCCGGCGGCCGCGCTGCTCGCGCCAGCGTCCGACGGCGACCGCCAGGGCGGTCAGCAGCACGTCGTTGACGGTCGCCCCGTAGAGCGCCGGCACGGTGGTCAGCAGCGTGGCGGTCTGCTCGGCGGGCAGGGACACCGTCAGCGTGCGCGAGCTGCCGACGACGTCGCGCCCGGGGTCCAGGCGGCGGGCGCCCAGCAAGGGGTCGGAGGCGTTGGCGGCCTGCAACCAGAGCTCGCGCTCGCCGGCGCGCGCTCCGCTGCGCCCCGTCTGCGAGAGCAGCTCCGACCAACGGCGAAACGACGTTTCGACGGCATTCGGGCACGCAGCGCGGCCGGCGGCGATCGCCTCCCACGCGTCGGCGAGGTCGGTCATCAGGATCCGCAGCGAGACGCCGTCGACGACCGAGTGGTGGACCAGCAACAGCACCCGGCCGGGCTGCGACGGACCGGCGTGCAACCACACGACCTGTACCATGCGACCGCCATCGGGATCCAGCCGTGCCGCCGCCCTCTCGGTCTGCTCGGCGATCGCGTCACGCAGGCCTCCGTCACCGACGTGGACGATCGCGACGAGATCCGCGGCCCGCACCGTCCCGGGCGCCGGCACCTCCAGCGACCAGCCGTCGTCGCGGCGCAGGCGCGCGCGCAACAGGTCGTGGTGGTCGAGCAGTGCCTGGAGAACCGCCTCCAGCCGCTCACGACCCAGGCCGTCCGGGGCCTGCAGAAGGAGCGACTGGTAGAAGCCGCCGATCGCCCCGCCGAGCTCGCGCAGCCAGTGCATTATCGGCGTCGGCGCGACCCGGCCGAGCCCGTCGCGGGGATCCACCGACCGCGCCTGGCGCTGCTGGGCGACCGCGGCCAGCGCGGCGACCGTGCGCCGCTCGAAGACGTCGCGCGGCCGCAGCACCAGCCCGGCCTGACGTGCACGGCTGACGAGTCCGATGGCGACGATGCTGTCGCCGCCGAGCGCGAAGAAGTCGTCGTGGACACCGACGCGCGGCAGCCCGAGCGTCTGCGCGAACAGCGCCGCGAGCGTGCGCTCGGCCGGCGTGCGCGGCTCGGCGCCGCCCGTCAGGGCGGTGAAATCCGGCGCCGGCAGCGCCGCACGATCGAGCTTGCCGTTGGGCGTCAACGGCAGCGGCCCGTCGAGGACGACGACTGCCGACGGGACCATGTGCTCGGGCAGCTGGTGGGCGACGCGCGCGCGCAGCGCGGCCGCGTCGAGCGGGTCGCCGCCGCAGACCACGTAGCCGATGAGCCGCTTCTTGTCGGGTGGGTCCTCGCGTGCGATCACCGCGGCCTGCGCGACGCCGGGGTGGCGCATGAGGACCGCCTCGATCTCGCCCGGTTCGATGCGATGGCCGCGGATCTTGACCTGCCCGTCGGTGCGGCCGAGGAAGTCCAGCGAGCCGTCCGCCCGCCAGCGAGCCCCATCGCCGGTGCGGTACATGCGGCTGCCCGGCGGGCCGTGCGGATCGGCGACGAAGCGCTGCGATGACAGGCCCGTCCGGCCGAGGTAGCCGCGCGCCAGCCCGCGGCCGCCGACGTACAGCTCGCCGGTGACCCCGACCGCGGTCGGACGCAGTGCCGTATCAAGGACGTATGCGCGGGTGTTCGGGTCGGGCCGGCCGATCGGCACCGGCTCGTCCCAGCCGGGCTGCGCCGGCCACAGCGTCGAGTTGACCGTCGCCTCCGTCAGCCCGTAGGCGGCGAAGACCCGCAGGCGCTGCGACCAGCGGGTGACGAGCTCGGTCTGCACGGTCTCCGTTCCCACCACGAGGACCGCGCCCTGCGGCAGCGGGCAGTCCGGCGGCAGCGCGGCGACCAGCGAGGGCGGCAGGATCATGTGGGTGACCCGCTGCTCGACGAGGTAGTCCGTCAGCGGCGCGCCCGCGACCCGCCTCGAATCGGGAACGACGACGGCGCGGCCGCCCACGCCGAGCGTCATGCACAGGTCCCAGACGGCGACGTCGAAGCCGATCGAGGCGAACTGCGCCACGCGGCTGCGGGCGTCGACGCCGAGGCGATCGATGGCCGTCGCGATCAGGCTGCCGATGCCCTCGTGCGACACGACGACGCCCTTCGGGCGGCCGGTCGACCCGGACGTGTAGATGACGTAGGCCGCCTGCTCGAGAACGAGTGGACCGGGAAGGTCGAGGTTCTCGTCGCCCTCCGGCAGATCGTCGAGCAGCAGCGCCTGCAGCCCGTCGACCGCCGGCAGGTCGCCGGCGAGCTCGGAGACGGTCACGACGATGCGCGCGCCGGAGTCGCGCAGCATGAAGGCGACGCGGTCGGGCGGGTGGTCGAGGTCGAGCGGCAGGTAGGCGGCTCCCGCCTGCATCACGCCCAGCAGCGCCACGACCATCTCGACCGATCGCGGCACCGCGACCGCCACGACGTCCTCGTGACCCACGCCACGTGCGAGCAGCGTGCGTGCCAGCCCGCGGGCGTGCTCGGCGAGCTGCCCGTAGGTCAGCTCGACGTCCTCGCAGACCACGGCGACGGCCTCGGGATCGAGCGCGGCCCGGCGTTCGAACGCGGCGGTCCACGTGAGCTCGTCGACGGCGCGCTGCGGCGGCCCCGACAGCTGCCTCACGGTGCGCCGCTCGTCCGGCGAGAGCAGCTCGATCGAACCGACGACTATGCCGCCCGTGCCGGTGACGGCGTCCAGCACGCCGAGCAGGCGCCGCTCGTGGTCGGCGAGCTCGTCCGCGCCGACGACCTCAGCGTCCGCGCACAGCTCGAGCGTCGCAGCGGCGGGCAAGCGGCCCGCGCGGACGGCGACCGACAGGTCGTCGAGCGGACCCGTCGGCGGGTCGCCGACCGCGGCGGTGTGGTGGCCGAAGCGCGGCTTGTCGTCCGCCAGGACGAGCGCTACGATCGGCCCCGCGACCTCGCCTGCGCGCGCGTTGGGGTCCGCGGCCGCGCGCGCGACCGCCGCGATAAGCTCGTCCACGGTCGTTTGCGGACGGACCGTGACCCGCAGCGTCCGGACCCCGTCGCCTGCGTCGTCGGCCAGCCCGAGTGCGACGTCCGTCAGACCGGCGATGCGCGACACGTACACGGCGACCGCTGCCGCCACGATGCACGCCGGCCGCGTCGCGAAGCGCTGTGCGGCGGCATCGAGCGCGGCCGCTCCCGGGGCCGACAGCGACACGGTCCGTCTGCGCAGCTCGGGCACCGGCTGCTGCGCGGACGACGGGTCGGACGGGTCAGTGGTCAGAAACTGCGCCATTCCGTTCGGGGTCGCTAGCCGGGGAGCGCGCGACGGTTGCCGTGGGGGTCCTCGAACGGGTCGGTCAAGTGGTGCTCTCTCTGTTGAATACGCGACAGATCCCCGGTCCAGCCATGGCCTTAGGGTAGCCTACTTAGGAAGCCCTAACGAGTTAGGGCGCGGACCCTCGTCGCGGGCCCTCGTGGGCCCCGGCCGGTGAGCAGGCCGCCCTGGCGCGCGTCGTGCGCGGCGCGCACCGGCCCCATGTCGTCGTCGCGGGCGGGCGACGTGCCCCTGCTCGAGGGCCGCCGGCCCGTGGACGGCCGCGCCGCGGCCTACGTCGGGCGAGATTGTGTGGGTAACCGCACTCAACCGGAATCTGGACTCCGTTACAGTGCCGCGCACCATGTCCAAGCTCCTGACGCTCTCGGCCGGCCGGCGCTCCAAGTGGGTCGTGCTCGCCGTGTGGTTCGCGGCGCTGCTCGCCATCGTCGCCCTCGGCCTGCCCGCCAAGTACACCGAGGCCGAGCAGAACGAGTCGACGTCGTTCCTGCCGGGCGACGCGGAGTCGACAGCGGCGCTGGAGATCACGAAGCGCCTGCAGGGCGCCGAGTCGGCGCCCACGGTCGTCGTCTACCAGCGCGACGGCGGGCTGACCGCCGCCGACCGCGCGACCATCGGGCAGGATCTCGAAGCCCTGAACGCGGCGACGGGGCGGTTCGCCAACACGACGCCCTTCCAGGGCCCCGAGGTCTCTCCCGACGGGACCACCGCCCTGGTGACCAACGTGCTGCGGGCCACCGGCGAGTCCGACGACATCCTCGAGCCCGTCGAGGACTACCGGGCGGTCGTCGAGGGCGGCGACGGGCTGCAGGCGGCGGTCGGCGGGCCGGCGGGCGCCAGCGCCGACGCCATCGAGATCTTCACCTCCATCAACGGGACGCTGCTGCTGGCCGCCGGCGGGCTGGTCTTCGTGCTGCTGATCCTGATCTACCGCAGTCCGTTCTTCCTGTGGTTCCCGCTGCTGGCGGTGATCGTGGCGGAGCTGGCCGCGCGCGGCGCGGGCTACGGACTCACCGAGCTGGGCATCACCGTCAACGGCCAGACGTCGTCCATCGCCTCCGTGCTGGTGCTCGGAGCGGGTACCGACTACGCGCTGCTGCTCGTCTCGCGCTACCGCGAGGAGCTGCGCCGCCACGAGGACAAGCACGAGGCCATGGCGCTCGCCCTGCGGCGCGCCGGGCCGGCCATCGTCGCCTCCGGGCTCACCGTCGCCGTGGCGCTGCTGTCGCTGAGCCTGGCCAAGGTCAACGGGACCTCGGGCATGGGGCCGGTGGCCGCGCTGAGCGTCTTCATCGCCATGGTCGCCATGCTGACGTTCCTGCCCGCGCTGCTCACGGTGGTCGGCCGGCGCCCGTTCTGGCCCTTCGTGCCCCACTTCGGCGACCGGGGCGCCGACGAGACGCACGGGCCCTGGCGGCGCCTGGGCGACCGGGTCGGCCGCGCGCCGCGCCGGGTCGCCGTGGGCACCACCGTGCTGCTCGGCGTCCTCGCGCTGGGCCTGCTCAACTACTCCAACGGCCTGACCACGGCCAACTCGTTCCGCGGGGAGGTCGAGTCGGTGCAGGCCCAGGAGCTGATCGCCCAGGCCTTCCCGTCGGGCCAGTCGGCCCCGACCGACATCGTCGTACGCGACCCCTCGCAGGTTGACGCCGTGGTGGCTGCCGCGTCGCAGGTCGCGGGCGTCGCCGGGGTCTCCCCCGAGCCGGTCGCGGGTGACGACCAGGCCGTCCAACTCGCCGCGCTGCTGCGCTTCGATCCCTACAGCACGCAGGCCTTCGACGTGATCGCGCCGCTGCGCGAGGCGGTTCGCGGGGTGGCGCCCGGGGCGCTCGTAGGTGGCCCGACGGCGGTGGAGTACGACCTGCGTGACGCGTCGGCCTACGACACCCTGCTGCTGATCCCCATCGCGCTGGCCATCGTGGCGGTGATCCTCGTGGTGCTGCTGCGCTCGCTTCTGGCTCCCGCGCTGCTGATCGCCACCGTGGTCCTCTCCTTCCTGGCGGCCATGGGCGTCGGGGCGGTCGTCTTCGACGTGGTCTTCGGCTTCCCCGGAAGCGACCCGTCGTTCCCGCTGTTCGCGTTCATCTTCCTGGTCGCCCTGGGGGTCGACTACAACATCTTCCTCATGGCCCGCGTGCGCGAGGAGGTGCAGCGCCACGGCACCCGCGAGGGCATGAAGCGCGGCCTGGCCGTCACCGGCGGGGTCATCACCTCGGCCGGCGTGGTGCTGGCCGGCACCTTCGCGACGCTGGGCGTGCTGCCACTCGTCTTCCTGACCGAGATCGGCTTCGTGGTGGCCTTCGGCGTGCTGCTGGACACCCTCGTCGTGCGCTCGATCCTCGTGCCCGCGCTGGTGCTGGACATCGGGCCGAAGGTGTGGTGGCCCTCACGCCTGGCCCGGGAGGACGGAGGCGGGGAGGCCCCGCCCCCATCGGAGCCTGCCTCGGACGCCCTCAGGCAGCCTGCTCGAGCCGCCTGAGCTCGTCGTCCTCCAGGCGCAGTCCGCCGGCGCCGGCGTTCTCCTCGAGGTGCTCGGGCGAGCCGGTGCCGGGGATGGGCAGCATCACGTCGCTGCGCGCCAGCAGCCAGGCCAGGGCGACCTGGCCCGGTGTGGCGTCGTGGCGCTTTGCCGCCTCGGCGACGGGCCCGCCGGGGCTGGCGAGGTCGCCGGCGGCCAGCGGGAAGTAGGGGATGAAGCCGATCCCCTCGCGCTCGCAGTGGTCCAGGACGTCCTCGTGAGCACGGTCGGTGAGGTTGAAGCGGTTCTGGACGGTGTGGACCTCGACGATCCCGCGGGCCTGCTCCAACTGCTCCACGGAGACGTTGGAGACGCCGATGTGGCGGATCTTGCCCTCGTCCTGGAGCTCCTTGAGGGCGCCGACCGACTCCTCGTAGGGAACCTTGCGATCGACGGTGTGGAGCTGGAAGAGGTCGATGCTGTCGACCTGGAGGCGCTTCAGCGAGCCCTCGCACTCGTGCTTGAGCGACTCGGGCCGGCAGTCGGCGTGCCACCCGCCGGGTCCCGAGCGGGTGAGGCCGGCCTTGGTGGCGATGGTCAGATTCTCGTCGTACGGATGCAGCGCCTGCGCGATCAGCTCCTCGCTGACCTCTGGCCCGTAGGAGTTGGCGGTGTCGATGAGGTCGATGCCCAGCTCACGCGAGCGACGCAGCACGGCGAGCGCCCGCTCGCGATCGGCGGGTGGGCCCCAGACGCCCTCCCCGGTGATGCGCATCGCCCCGAAGCCGAGGCGATGGACGGTGCGGTCGGCGATGGTGAAGATTCCTGCGTCGGCGATGGTCATCTCACCGCGCTACCCGCCCGGCCGCGCGGCTAGAGCACCGGCAGGTAGCGGTCCAGCTCCCACTGGGTGACCTGGACGCGGTACTCGTCCCACTCACGGCGCTTGATCTCCACGTAGCGGTCGAACATGTGCTCGCCGAGGGTGCGCAGCACCAGCTCGGAGCCGGCCAGGAGCTCGATGGCCTCCCCCAGCGTCTCGGGAAGCTGTTCGATCCCCAGCCGCCGGCGCTCGTCGGGCGCGAGGTGATAGAGGTTCTGCTCCATCGGCTCGGGCAGCTCGTAGCCCTTCTCGATGCCCTCCAGGCCGGCCTGCAGCAGGGCGGCGAAGGTGAGATAGGGATTACAGGCCGGGTCGGGGCAGCGCAGCTCCATCCGGGTGGAGCGCTCGCGGCCCGGGTGGTAGAGCGGCACGCGCACAAGCGCGGAGCGGTTGCGCCTGCTCCACGCGACGTAGGTGGGCGCCTCGTAGCCGGGCACCAGGCGCTTGTAGGAGTTGACCCACTGGGCGAAGATCGCGCTCAGCTCGCGGGCGTGGCGAAGCTGGCCGGCGATGAACGCGCGCGCCTCGGCACTGAGGAAATAGGGGTCGTCGGCGTCGTAGAAGGCGTTGCGCCCGTCGCGTGAGAGCGACATGTGGGTGTGCATCCCCGAGCCGTTGTGGCCGAACAGCGGCTTGGGCATGAACGTCGCGTGCCAGCCGTACTTGAGCGCGTACTCCTTGACCGTGATGCGATAGGTCATGCAGTCGTCGGCCATCTTCAGCGCGTCGGCGTGGCGCATGTCCACCTCGTGCTGGGAGGGGCCGACCTCGTGGTGGGAGTACTCCACGTGGATGCCCAGCTGCTCGAGGGCCAGGACGGTCTCGCGGCGCACGTCCGAGCCGGCGTCCAGGGTGGTCAGGTCGAAGTAGCCGCCCTCGTCGAGGACCTCGGTGCCCGTGCTGTCGCGAAACAGGAAGTACTCGAGCTCGGGGCCGACGTTGAAGGTGTCGAAGCCCATCGTCCTCATGCGCTCGATGGCACGGCGCAGGACGTGGCGCGGGTCGCCCTCGTAGGGCGTGCCCTCCGGAGTGAGGACGTCGCAGAACAGGCGCGCCACGCCCTGGTCGTCGGGACGCCAGGGGAGCACCGCGAAGGTGACCGGGTCGGGCATGGCCACCATGTCGGACTCCTCGATCGGGTTGAAGCCCGTGATCGAGGAGCCGTCGAAGCCCATGCCCTCCGCGAAGGCCTGGTCGAGCTCCTGCGCGTTGATCGAGAAGGACTTGAGCCGGCCGAGGATGTCGGTGAACCACAGCCGCACGAAGCGGATGTCGCGCTCGTGCACGAGCGCGAGGACGTCCTGCGCCGTGCGCGGCCGGTCGACTTCCACTAGTGGCCCACTAGGGCAGCGGGAGCGATGCCGCGTCGGCCGTGCCCGCGGCCATGAGGATGAGCAGGAACCCCAGGGCGACCGCCCAGGCCGCGATGCGGTCGGGCCGGTGGTCGATGCGGTCGCGGGCGCTGGGCATCGGGCGGCGGACGATCGGATCTGGATGCCCGCCCGCCCGCCGGCCGGCGAGGCGCGGCGGATCGTCCTGGCGGCCGCGGATCTGGATGGTGCGCCGCTCACCCGGAGCCGGCGGCTCGGCGATGCTCCAGTCGCCGAAGGTCTCCCGCGCGGCGCGGCGGGCCTGTGCGCGGGCGTCCTGGACGGGATCGGCGGGGGGCGGCTGGTGGAGCGGCGCCTCGCTGAGGCGCTCCTGGCGCGGGGTGCGCCCGTCGGCCAACCGCTGCTCGCGGGTGGTCAGCGGCTCGCGCACCGCGGCGATACCCGCCTCGAGGCGGGTGCGCAGCAGCTCGGTGAGGCTGGGGCCCGGCTCGTGCTGTGCGCGGGCCTGCGCCTCGTCGGCCGCCGAGGGGCGGAAGCGACCAGGCTCGCCACGGCTCTTACCGGCAGGCGGGACGTGCTCGCCAGACGCCTGGTCGGAGGCGACCGGTGCCTCTTGTGCCTTCGCGCGGCGGCGGCGCGCCGCCGGAGGGGCCGTGGCGCGCTCGCGTGGCTCAGGGGCGACGCGCAGCGGCCCGTGCGGGCCGCGGCGGTGGGACGACGTGCCCTGTCCCCCGCCCTCGACGACGCGCAGGGGCTGTGGCGAGCGGCCCTCGCGACGGGCGCGGCGACGCTCGAGATCCTCACGCAGGTGCTCGACATCGGCCCACCAGGCCTGGGCCTCCTGTGGCGGCATGGTTCTTGTGGATCCTCTTCCTCGGGCCTACGGGGTTAGCTGACGGGCTCGCGCTGAAAGAGATGCGCTACGCCTCGTGCTGAGGCGATTCGCCCCGGTGACCGGGTCCCCCGTTCCCCGCCATTCGGCGAGGACTCGGCGATGTGATGCGCTGCGCAGGCATCGTAGCAGGCGGGAATATCCCTGCAAACGGCCATGATTACGGAGCCCTGCAAGTGATCGTGCACGCTCACGGACCCCCTCGCCCCGCCCCGGCTACCTGACGCGGCCGGCGACGAGATCGATGTACTGGGCGACCGCGCTCGCTTGCTCGCCCTGCAGAAGGCCGGCGGGCATCTGCCCGGCGCCGCGGGCGCGGCCGTTGGCGATCGCGTCCAGGGTCAGGTCCAC
Organism: Candidatus Siliceabacter maunaloa; assembly: GCA_024330185.1. Classification (GTDB taxonomy): domain Bacteria; phylum Actinomycetota; class Thermoleophilia; order Solirubrobacterales; family Solirubrobacteraceae; genus Siliceabacter; species Siliceabacter maunaloa. Next base: position 18,520 of record JANDLV010000011.1, on the reverse strand, counting down.
GTTGGGGCGCAGGACGTCCAGGTTGGGTCCGACGCGCCCGACGGCGTTGGAGGCCGAGAGGATGTGGCAGGTCGAGCAGTTCTCGGCGAACAGCTCGCGCCCCTCCGTCTGCACCGCGTTGAGCTCGAGTCCGGCCGGGCCGTCGGACTCGTCGCCCGAGAGCGCGAAGGTGAGTCCCGGCACGGCCACACCGAAGAGGACCATCACGGCCCCCACGGCCAGACCCACGCCCTTGGTGCCGCGCCTGCTCTCGGAGCTCAGCCTCCTGCGGGTCCCCTGCGGGCCTCCGCTCATCGCCACGAAGACGACCGCCGCGCCGAGGGCGAGGAAGGCGAGCACGATCACCAAGCCCGTCATCGCTGCGGACCCTATCCGACGCGGCGGACCGTTGGGCGCGACCGCGTCAGTCTTGCGCCACCGTGCCCACATCCTCGTCGCGAAGCGGCTCGTCCGACCTGAGTGCGCGGCGCAGCCGCCTGCCGACGAGCGCCTCGAGCCGTGCCGCGGGGATCCCGCCGCCTGGCTTCTTGGCGGCGAGGTCGCTCGCCGCGAGCACGTGCCCGGCCCCAAGCGCGCGGCGCGCCACGAGCGAGCGGCCGAAGAGCGCGCGCATCGGTTCCATCTCGGTCGCCACGGCGTCCTTGTCGACGGGCGCCGCAAGCGCCGCACCGAGATAGCGCACGCCGTCGACGAGCATGCCGAGCTCGCCGCTGGTGACCGATGCCGGCACATCGGGGCCGAACATCTCGCGGCTAAGCGTCACGTGCACCTCGACTACGCGCCCCCCGAGCGCGACCGCGGCCAGCGAGGGAAAGATGGTCCCCGAGTGGTCCGACAGCCCGGCCGCGCAGCCGTAGCGCTCGCGCAGCTCAGGCAGGACGTTGAGTCCCAGCCGCTCGGGCACGACGGGATAGGTGGAGGTGCACTGCAGGACGGCGAGCGGCCCGGCACCGGATCCCCGCAGGCGCTCCACGGCGCGGTCCAGCTCACCCCAGTCGCTCATCCCGCTCGACAGCAGCACGGGCTGACCGGTCTGTGCCACAGCGTCCAGCAGCAGCGGGTTGGCGACCTCGCCGGAGGCGATCTTCCAGGCGGCGACGCCGACGTCACGCAACAGGTCGACCGCCTCCAGCGAGAAGGGCGAGCTGAGAAACCGGAGCCCGCGATCCTCGGCGTGACGACGCAGGCCCGCCCATGCCTCCGCGCTGAACTCCATCCGCTTCCAGTACGCGTAGCGCGTGTCGTCCTCGTAGCTGAACCTGACCCGCCACGGTTCGTCAGTGCAGCTCTCCGCGGCCGCGATGTGCGTCTGGAACTTCACGCCATCGGCCCCCGCGTCGGCGATCGCGTCGACGAACGCGTGTGCCGTCCCCAGGCTGCCGTCGTGCGCCTGAGCGACCTCGCCGATCACCACGACGCGATCATTCCAGTCGAGCACCGCCATCCGGCTCAGTATCACACCACCCGTCATGCTGGCGCACGGGATGCACGCCGAAGGCTCGACGGTTGCGAAGCGGATCGCCGCGCTGGGCTACGACTACGGCGCGCAGGCCAAGGAGCGCTCCGCGGGCTGCAACCTGTGCGGGGCACACGGGCACTCGGACGCGGTCGCCGAGCAGGACCGCTACGGCTACCCGGCGACCTGCGTGGTATGCCGGCGGTGCGGACTGGCCTACCTGTCCCCGCGCCTGAGCGCGACGGGGTACACGCACTTCTACGCCGGCGTGTATCGGCCACTCGTGTCGGCCTACCACGGCCGGCGCATCGACGCCGAGAGCGTGCAGCTCGAGCAGCGGGGCTACGCGGCCCGGCTCGCCACGTTCCTCCGCCCGCTGCTGCCCTTCCCGCCCCGGACCATCCTCGATGTCGGCGGCTCGACCGGGGTGGTCGCGGGTGTGCTGGCCGCGCGCCTGGACGCGCACGCGACCGTCCTGGACCCCGCCCCCGACGAGCTGGCAGTCGCCGCGGCGGCGGGCATGGAGACCTTCGCCGGGCTCGCGGAGGACTTTGATCCAGGTGAGCGCAGCTGGGATCTCGTGCTGCTGTGCCAGACGATCGACCACCTGCTCGACGTTGGCGCCACGCTTGCGGCCCTGCGCCGGATGACGGCGGCCGGCGGCCGCGCCTTCGTCGACATCCTCGACCTCGACCTCGTCCTGCGCCGCGAGGGCAGCATCGAGCGCGCCGTCAAGGTCGATCACCCCTTCTACCTCACCCGCTCCACCGCCGCCGCGTTCTTCGCCCTCTCCGGCTACATGATCGTCGCCGAGTGCTTGTCCGACGACGGGCATCGAGGCTTCGTGCTCGCCCCGGCCCCGTGCGCCGAGCCGGACTGGCCGGCCCTCGGTGCTGGCGCCGAGGAGTTTCTGGACCGACTCTGGGCGCTTTGCCGACGGTCTTGATCCCCATCGAGGGGACGGCCAGCGTTGCGCCTACGAGGCTCGGGACCCGTGGCGGCACATCGAGCAACGCCGAGTACCCATAGCCTTAGCCTAAGTCTTTGCCTGAAATCTTCAGTGTATTAGCTATCCATTTATGGGTAACTACGTGCCGTGTTCCTCCCTGCCGCCAAGGGTCACCCAGGTGCCTGACCGTCGCAAGGTATGCGTCGTCGTGGCCAGCCGTGCCAACCTGGCGCGGATCACCACGGTGCTCGAGGCCGTGCGTGATCACCCGGCCCTGGAGCTGCAGGTGATCGCGGCGGCGTCCGCGCTGCTCCAACGCTTCGGGGGCGCGGTGGACATGCTGAAGGCCGCGGGCTTCACGCCCGACGCCGAGATCCGTCTGATCATCGACGGCCAGACGCCGGCGACGATGGCCAAGTCCACCGGCCTCGGCCTGCTCGAGCTGCCCACGGCGTTCGAGCGGCTCGAACCCGATGTCGTGGTCACGGTCGCCGACCGCTTCGAGACGATGGCGACCGCGGTCGCCGCCGCCTACATGAACATCACGGTCGCCCACACGCAGGGCGGCGAGGTGTCGGGATCGATCGACGAGAGCATCCGCCACGCCGTCACGAAGCTGTCGCACCTCCACTTCGCGGCTACGGAGCTCAGCGCCCGCCGCATCCTCGCCCTGGGCGAGGACCCGCCGTACGTGTTCAACGCCGGCTGCCCGGCGATCGACCTCGCGGCGCGCAACCACCTGGGCACTCGCCGCGACGCGCTCGCCAAGCACGCCGGCGGCGGCTCGCCGATCGACCCGGAGCAGCCCTTTCTGCTGATCATCCAACACGCCGTCACGACCGAGTACGGTCGCAGTCCGGATCAGATCCACGCGACGCTGCGCGCCATCTCGTCGATCGGGATGCAGGCGCTCGTCTTCTCGCCGAACGTCGATGCAGGCAGCTACGAGCTCGCGGTGGGCATCCAGCAGTTCCGCGACCAGGGGGTCGCCGACCGCTGCCACTTCTGCCCCAACGTGCCCGCCGAGGACTTCATCCGGCTGATGGCGCACTGCGCCTGCATGATCGGCAACTCGTCAGCGGCGCTGCGCGAGGGCGCATATCTCGGGACGCCGGCCGTCAACGTCGGCAGCCGCCAGCAGGGCCGCGAGTGCGGGCGCAACGTCGTGTCCACCTCGCACGACCCGCGCGAGATCGCCGAGGCCGTTCGTGACCAGATCGCCCACGGCCCCTACGCGCAGGAAGGCCTGTTCGGCAACGGCACCGCGGGGCGCCAGATCGCCGACGTGCTGGCCAGGGTCAGACCACCCGTGCAGAAGCGACTGAGCTACGACCCGGCCGCACTGCTGGCCGAAGCATTCGTCTAACAGAGAAGGGAAAAGCATGACAACGGTGGCACTCAACCTGAGCCGGTCGGCGGAGAAGCTGGGCGAGGTCCCCGGCCGACTCCGAGCGGGCGGGCTGGAGCTGCGCCTCGGATCGGGCAAGGGAACCACGTCGGAGGCGGACGTGATCGCGAGCCTCGAGGGCTGCGCGGCGGTCATCGCAGGCCAGGAGCCATATACCGCGGAGGTGTTCGACGCCTGTCCGACGCTCAGGCTGGTCGTGCGCTTCGGCGTGGGCTTCGACGCCGTCGACGTGGCCGCGGCCAGCGAGCGCGGCGTGCTCGTCGCCACCATCCCGGGTACCAACGAATGGGGCGTCGCGGACCACGCGCTGGGGCTCATGCTTGACCTGGCGCACGGGATCTCGCGCCACGATCGGGCGATGCGACGGGGCGAGTGGCAGGCGCAGCAAGGCGTGGACCTCTGGCAGGCGACCCTCGGCATCGTCGGGCTCGGCCTGATCGGCAGGAGCGTCGCTCGGAGGGCGGCCGGCTTCGACATGCGGGTGATCGCCTACGAGCCCTATCCCGTGATGGAGTTCGTAGAGGAGCACGGCGTCGAGCTGACGTCCATCGAGGACGTGTTCCGCGAGAGCGACTTCGTGACGCTCCATCTCCCGTCGATGCCGGAGACCGAGAAGAGCGTGGACACGTCGAAGCTGGCGCTGATGAAACCCACCGCTTTCCTGATCAACACGGCCCGCGGCAACCTGGTCGACGAGGACGCCCTCTACGCCGCGGTGCAATCCGGCCAGATCGCGGGGGCCGGCGTCGACGCTTGGGCGGCCGAGCCGATGACCGATCCACGCTGGGCCGAGCTCGAGAACGTGGTCCTCACTCCGCACAGCGGGGCGAGCACGCACGGCGTCTGGACGGCGAGCGGCGAGATGGCGGCGGAGATCGTGCTGAAGGTGCTGCGCGACGAGCAGCCGGATCAGCTTCTCAACTCCGAGGCGTGGGAGCGGCGGCGGCGATGAGCGGGTGACCGCTACCGCCGCTCACAGAGGAGGAGCGACGAGCCCTCGACGCGGAGGCAGCGCGCACTGGTCGTTCGATCTCCGCCCTGATCCGCGATGCGGTCCACACCGTCTACTGCGCAGAGCGGTCGGTGGAAGGTGACCTCGCTGCGATGAGCCGGGCCTTCGGCTCTTGGAAGGACCGCGAGCTGGATGGGGCTGCCTGGGTGGACCAGATGCGCTCGGGCACGCGTCTGCAGCAGAGCCTGTGAGCGCGCTGGTCGATACCTCGGTGCTGCTCGACTACCTGCGATGCCACGCGGGCGCCGCTGAGGTCCTCGAGGGCGAGCGCGCACGGGCACCATTGCACGCCAGCGAGATCACGAGGTTGGAGGTTCTCGCAGGTATGCGCCCGGCAGAGGAGGAAGGAACCCGGTCGTTGCTATCGACCCTCGTCTGGCATCCGGTCGACGCCAAGGTGGCCGAGGAAGCCGGCGCTCTGGGCCGGCAGTGGCTTCCCAGTCATGCCAGGACCGCGCTTGGCGCAAGCTCACCGGCGCCGTCCCTGAGCGAAGGACATAGCCGGCGGTGCGACGGCGCGGAAGTCGCCGCCCGCCGCTCGTCCCTCCTCCTCCGCGGCATCGTGCCCCCCGGCGTCGCGGGCGTCCTCACGCGCGGGCAGCCCGTGGACGCGCGCATGGAACCCGGGGGCCTCGAGCGCGCGCAGCGCGCGGGCGACCACGTTGATCGCGCCGCCCCCGGAGGCGTGGCGCTCCAGGCGGCCCTCAGCGAGCACCAGCGGCTCGGCGCGCACCGCCAGGCGATCGCGCTCGTAGACCTGCGGCGCGACGATCACGTTGACCGTCCCGTGCTCGTCCTCGAGCAGGAGGAAGACCACGCCGTTGGCCGTCGCCGGGCGCTGGCGGGCCACGACCAGGCCGCCGATGCTCACCTTCGTGCCGTGCGCCGTGCGCTCCAGCTCGGCGCTGGTCACCGCCCCACGTACGGCCTGCCCGCCGCGCAGCAGGGTCATGGGGTGACGGGCAATCGAGACACCGGTGGTCGCGTAGTCGGCCACCATCGCGTCCCACGCCTCCAGCGCGCCCAGGCGCGGCGGCGCAGGGAGTCCGAGCGGGAGTGCGAGCTGGGTGTCCCCCGTCGCGGCGAGCGGTTGCGCGGGGGCGGCCACGCCGAGCTGCCAGAGCGCGACGCGGCGCGGCGAGAGCGGCGCGGCGGGCGCGCCGTCCATGCCGTCCGTGGGCGTGCTGCCCGCGGCGCCGGTGGCGCCCGCCACGTCCGCGGCGCCCTTCCCGGCCAGCGCGTCGCACGCGCCCGACCAGGCCAGGCGCTCCAGCGAGGCGCGGCCCGCGCCGGCGCGCGAGGCCAGGTCCTCCAGGGAGGCGAACGAGCCGCCCTCGCGGCGCGCGGCGACCAGCGCGCGCACCTCCTCGCCACGCACGCCCAGCACGTAGCCCAGCCCGAGGCGCACCGCCATCGCCCCGGCCACGGTGCACGCGGCGTCGCTTGCGTTCACCTCGGGTGGGAGCACCTCGATCCCCCGCCGCTGGGCCTCGTGGACCAGCGCGTCGGACGGGTAGAAGCCCATCGGCTGCTCGTCGAGCAGGGAGCACAGGAACTCCGCCGGATGGTGCACCCGCAGCCAGGTCGACTGGTAGGCCAGCAGCCCGAACGCCGCACCGTGGGCCTTGGGGAAGCCAAAGCCCGAGAAGCCCTCGACCATCGCGTAGACGCGCTGCGCCAGCTCCTGTCCTACCCCGTGGGCGGCCATGGCCCCGGTCACGAAGCGCTCGCGGTGGGAGGCCATGGCCCGGGCCGAGCGCTTGCGGCTCATCGCCCGGCGCAGGCCCTCGGCCTCGCCGGGGCTGAAGCCCGCGAAGGCCTGGGCGACCTCGATGACCTGGTCCTGGAAGATGATCGTGCCCAGGGTCTCGCGCAGGGCGGGCTCCAAGCTGGGGTGCAGGTAGGGGACCGCAAACGAGGGATCCTTGCGCAGGCGCTCGCGGCGCTCGATGTAGGGGTTGACCGCGCCGCCCACGATCGGGCCCGGGCGCACGATGGCCACCTGGATGGTCAGATCCTCCAGCGTCTCCGGGCGCGTGCGCCGCAGGGAGCCCATCTGCGCGCGCGACTCGATCTGGAAGACGCCGGTGGTGTCGGCCTCCTGGATCATGGTGAAGGTGGCCGGGTCGTCGTAGGGAATGGTGCTGAGGTCGATGCGCTCCCCGCGGTGGGCGGCGATCAGCTCCACGCAGCGCTCGACCGCGGAGAGCATGCCCAGGCCGAGCAGGTCGATCTTGAGGAAGCCGGCGTCCGCGCAGGAGTCCTTGTCCCACTGGGCGAGCTGGCGGCCCTCCATGGCCGCGGGGATCAGGGGCACGCAGTCCACCAGCGGCCGCGTGGCCACGATCATGCCCCCGGAGTGCTGGGAGAGGTGGCGCGGCAGGCCGGCGACCTCGCCGGACAGCTGCGCGAGCCAGGCCCACCGGTTGCCGCCGCGGGCCTCGCCGCCGCTGCCGGTCGCCGCCGGAGCGGGGCCGTGCAAAGCACTGTCCCCGCCCGCCGGCGAGGGCAGCGACGACGATGCCTCGCGGCGCCTCTGCAGGCCCAGCGCCTGGTCGATGTCGCGCCCCACACCCTCGGCCGACCAGCCCTCCGAGGCGCGGGCGACGCGCTCGAGCTCGGCGGCGGGCAGGCCCAGCGCCTTGCCCAGCTCGCGGATGGCCCCCCGCGCACGGTAGGTGGGGAAGGCGGCGACCAGGGCGGAGCGGTCGCGGCCGTAGAGGTCGTGCACGCGCGGGATGAGCACCTCGCGCACGTCGCGCGGGAAGTCGAGGTCGATGTCGGGCAGCGTGGTGATCTCGTCGTTGAGGAAGCGCCCCAGGTGCAGCTCGTTGGCGATGGGGTCGACGTGGGACAGCCCGGTGAGGTGGCAGACGATCGACGACACGCTCGAGCCCCGTCCGCGCCCGGGCGGCAGCAGGGCGCGCGCGGTGTGCGCCCCGCGGACCTCGACGGCCACGTCGCGCGCGAGCTCGAGCAGGTCGCGGTGCAGCACGAAGAACCCCGCCAGGCCCAGGCCGTCGATCACCGCCAGTTCCTCCTCCAGGCGCGCGGCGGCCTCGGCGCGCCGCGCCGAGCCGGCCGGGTAGCGCGCGTCGAAGGCGGCGTGGCAGGCCTCGGCCAGGCGGCGGGCCGCCGTGGGGTCCTCCGCCCCGGGGTAGCGGTAGCCCAGGTCGTTGGTGAGGTCGAAGCGCAGGGTGTCGGCCAAGCGCTGGGTCTCGGCCACCGCCCCGGGGTGGTCGGCCAAGCGCGTGGCCATGGCCTGCGGGGAGGCCAGGACGTGGCTGTGGTTGGGCCGGCGCAGCGGCTCGGAGGCGTCCAGCGTGGTGCCGTGGCGGATGGCCACCAGCGCGTCCTGCGCCCGGGCCCGCGCGGACGAGTGCGCGTGGACGTTGCCCGTGGCCACCGTCGGCACCCCCAGGCGCGCGGCCAGATCGCCCAGCGCCCGGTTGCGCGCCCGGTCGTGGCGCGCGTAGGGGCGCTGCAGCTCGACCCGGAAGGCGTCGCGCCCGAAGGCGCCCAGCAGGCGCCGCGCCGTCGCCTCGTCGCGCATCCCGCGCGCCGCGCAGCCGCTCAGGCACACCAGGCCCTCCGCGTGGGCCTCGACATCGGCCAGGGCCACCCCCGGCTCCCCCAGCCGCCGCTGCGCCGAGCCGTCTCGCGTGTGGGCGTGCGCGCGCGTGAGCAGGCGACAGAGATTGCGCCAACCCTGCTGGTCGCGCACGAGCAGGGTGAGGTGGCGCGCCGGGGCGTCCGGCGGGTCGACCACGGTCACCTCGGCCCCGTGGATGGCGCGCAGCCCCAGCGCCTTGGCCGCCTCGGCGTGCTCCATGGAGCCCGAGACGGAGTCGTGGTCGGTCAGCGCGAGCGCCTCGTGGCCCTGCTCCAGCGCGGCGGCCACCAGCTCGTCGGGCTGTGACGCCCCGTCGAGGAACGAGTAGGCGGAGTGGCAGTGCAGCTCGACGTAGGCCATGACGAACACATGTTCGCATGGACCTCAGATGGATACGGTTCCGCAGGACGTGGAAAGCCCCCGCGTCGCATCGGCGATGCGAGCAGGGCCGGATCACCGGTGCGTCCGCAGCGCCTGCACGAAGCTGGGCATGGTCACCGCGAGGCGGTCGAGGAGCTCCTCGAGGCTCATGGGTGGACGAGCCAGCGCCGCCGCCTGGCCTTCGACGGCGTTGTAGACCTCTTCGCCGTCGCGGCCATAGAGGTCGAGGACGAAGACGTCCGGATGGACGGGCGCGACGGCGAAGGGCTCGCACGCCTCGACCGGGAAGTCTCTGAGATTGAGCGTCACGATCGCTTGAGCGCCGCTGGCCACCGCCGCGGCGAGGACGTGGCGGTCGTTCGGATGGTTCGTCATCGCGTCCTCGAATCGCGCGATCGCTGTGACGGGCACCGCAGCGGCGTCGAACGCCGCCGTCATCGCGTTGATGAGTCCCCGCGCTTGGTCATGGTTGGCACGCCCGTCGGCGACCAGATTGCGAACGACCTCGTCGAGTATGCGGTCGCTCCAGTAGGGGTCGTAGAGCTCGCGCTCCGCGATGCGCAGCAGCGTGTCGCGCAGCGGCAGGGGATAGAGGACGCTGGCGTCGAGCACGGCGGCGTAGGCCGCCGCGAGAATATGCCCGGACTCGGCCATCGAGCTCGGAAGGTCAGCGGTAGCCGCCCTCCAACTCCTCGGACAGGCCAGTGAGCTCGTCGAGCTTCTCGCGGCGTGTGCTCGCTCGTCGCTCGCGGTAGTCCAGGACATCCTCGATGCGCACGCGGCGATGGGTCCCAACCTTGTAGTGCGGGATGGTGGCCTCATCAAGGAGCTTGACCAGGTGTGGCCTCGACACGTGCAGGAGGTCGGCCGCCTCCTGGGTGGTGAGCTCCTTGCCGTGCGACACGAGCCTCATCGTCTGGCCACGAGCCATGCCCTGGACGACGATCTCGAGCGCCTGCAGCGCTGACGGTGGTAGCTCCACGGCCTCGCCGTCGGAACCGACGAGTCGGGCTGCACGCCGCCCGCCGAGGAGATCCTCGATCTTCCGGTGCAGCAAGTCGAGCGCGTCGCGCTCGTCGGATGCGGCGTGAAGCAGGTTGTCGGGCAGCTGTGTGGTGGCCGTCGTCATGGGGCATCGCCGGGCATATACGGGGTTTCACGGTAGCAGTCAAACGAAACAGTCGCAACAACCGCTATGATCGGCCCAGTGGGCACGTGTCTTGGCGCGCCAGGAGGCCGAAGCCGCTCAGCGGAAGCCCAGGTCGCTGACGTCGATGATGGTCGTGCGGCCGTCCCGGGCGAGGAAGTCGCTGCGCTGGGCGATGTAGAAGGCGTCGTCACCCCCGGTGGTGGCCACGCCGGCGATGCTCTCGGGCGCCCGGACGAGGCCCTTGTCGCCCGTGGCGATGCGGTGGCGCAGCAGGAGGTTGGTGCGAGGCACCGCGGTCCTGCGCACCGCATCGCTATGACCGCCGTCCGGCTCCGGGATCGCGACCGACTCGCTTGGATGTCGACCCGCTGGTAGCCGTAGACGACGCGACCGTCGACGCCCTGGGGGGAGAGGAAGCTCGCGTAGGACGCTCCCCCGCCGGTGCCCTCGTGGCCGGCCTGGCTGAGCACGCGGTGGCTGCCGCCGATGGTGTCCAGGCGAACCTCGCTGACGCCGCCGCTGTCGCCGCTGCCCCGGCCTGTGGCGTAGTTCCACACGAAGCTCAGCCGCCGGCCGTAGAGGTCCAGGCTGACGGGCCCGGGGAGCCCCGAGGCGCCGCGCGAGCCGCCGGGCTGGCGCTGCGACGACCCGCCGGCCAGAGGACGGACGTAGAGGTGGGGAACCCGTCCACGCTCGCCGCTGCGCTCGTAGACGCGCGCGAACGCGATGCTGTCGCCCCAGATCGAGGGCAGCACCTCGGAGGCCTGGTCGGTGCTGGCGCCGGCGACCTTGCGCTCCCGCTCGGTGGCGAAGTCGAAGCGGTAGATGTCGCAGCCGTCGCCGCGCGTGTAGGCCGGGTAGGGCATCGCGTAGACGAAGCCCGGGTCGTCGGTCGAGGGTTCGCGCTCGCAGCGCGAGTACACGGCCATCAACCGACCGCCCTCGTCGGGACCCAGGTCGACGTCGAAGGGCACCGAGCGCGGAGCGACCGGCAGCCGACCCACGCCGTCCTGCGTCATGGCCGTCAGGTGGTAGGAGCCGCTCTGCGAGCCCGACTCCTCCTGCCGCTCGCTCCAGATGACCACGTCGCCGTGGGCGTCGATGGAGCTGCGCCCCTCGCTGTCGGCCACGATGCGCCGCAGCGTCAGCAGCGACGAGGAGCTGCCGCCGTCGGCGTACTCGACGTCGATCGAGGCGCGGGCGTTGGCCGACGGCATGACGAACGCCCACCGACGCCCGTCGATCCGCCGGGCCGGCGCCGCCGGGTCCTCGCCGGCGCCGCTGGGCCGCGACAGCGCCACGGTGACCGTCGTGGCCTCCAGCCCCGTGTCGATCACGACCTCCGACCCCGGCGGCGCAGCCAGCGCCGGGAACTGGAACCCGGCGACCAGCGACGAGATCTGGCACCCCGTCAACTCTTCCTCGGTCGGCGGCCCGCAGAACTGCTCGAGGAAGGCCTCAGCCGATCGCTCGCCGGCCGTGACGCGTAGCTGCGGCGGCGGCTCCGCGGCCGCAGCCGGCTCGACACCCGCGATCACCACGAGCAGAGCGCAGCACATGAACGCAGCGCCCAGCGCCACCGCTCTCGACCGGCTCAGCATCTCGTCCCGATGTTGGCGCATAGCCGCATGGAATGTCGCGGTTCCACCCGGTCATCACGGGGTGCGGAGGCTCCGATCGCAGATTATCCGACCGCTCAGCTCATTGCGCCCGCCAGGCAGTCGTCGCGCTGGACAGTGCGGCCGTCGGGCAGGCGGGTGGAGGCGTCCACGAGCGCGGCCGTCGAGGTGGTGCGGGTGCCGTCGGCGCCGAGCTTGAGGCCGACGGTGACGCTGGCGCCGACGCCCCGCTCGTCCTCGGCGGTGTCGTAGACGCGGCGGTCGAGGCGGCCCACCTCGGCCAGCCTGCGCAACGCGGCGACGCGGCGGGGCAGCGTGTCGACCATGGCCTGGCGGGCCAGCGCCTGGAGGCGGGGGTCGTCGCGCAGGTCGACGGTCAGCTCGCTCTCGGTGCGCCGCCCGTTGCCGTCGCCGTCGCCCGCGCTCCAGGCCCCGAGGATCGAGAACGAGCGCGGCCGGCCGCGGGCGTCCACGCTGTAGGCCAGGCGGCTCTCGCCGGCACCGGAGATCGCCCCATCGGCCAGCTTGCTGGTCAGGCTGGCGTCGCCGGCGGCGACATCGCGCAGGTAGAACGTCCGCTGGCCCGTGCGTCGGTCCACGCGCACGCCGGCCGCGCGGTCCAGCGTGCCGCTGAGCTGCGCGTCGCCCAGCTCCCAGGACAGCTCTGCCTCGGCAAGCGCCCGGCCACCGCCCTGGAGGAACACCTCCGCGGGCTCGGGCGCCTTGCGCAGCCCCAGCGCCTCGCCGAGCCGCCGCGCGCCCGCGGTGAGCCAGCGCAGCTTCCCGTCCTCGCCCAGGGCCTCGACGATGCGGTCGGCCTCTGCGTCGTCGCGCGCGACCCAGGTGCGCCCCCCGCCCAACTCGGCGACCAGCGCGCCGCGCAGCGCCCCCTTGAGGCCGAACTGTGAGCGGCCCAGGCGCAGTTCCCCGCCGAGCCCCAGCTCGCCGCCCACGCCGCCGTCGTCGCTGTCGATGACCGTGATGAGCACGGAGCCGTCGGAACGCCGCTCGCGCAGCACCGCGTGGTCGCGGCCGGCGCGCACGACGAGGACGCTGGCCTCGCCGCGATCGCGCACCTCGGTGGAGGCCACGGTGCACGGCCCGAGGTCGTCCCGGCAGGCCGCGCCGGTGACCACGCACAGCGCATGACGGAAGCCGGCGACCACGGCGTCGCGAAGGCCGGGGGCGCCGACCGCGATGGCCATCCCCACCACCAGCACAGCGACCAGCGCGATGACCGCGACGTACTCGACCGACGCCTGCCCGCGTTGTGACATGCCGCCAGCCTGAGCGCAGGCGTGTCACAGGTCGACCCCGGAAGGTGAAGAAAGCGCGCGCAGATCGTGTCGGGAACGCGCGGCGCCCCCCGTGCTACCGCTCGGTGAAGCCCAGCCGTGTCCCGCGCACCAGGCACGAGCCGGGGATGCGCACGTAGCGTCGCCCGCGGCGGGCCTCGTCGCGGGCGACGACGCGCTCGAGCAGGACCGCCTGGGCCAGGCCGACGAGCAGGCACCCGCCGGTCACGCGCAGGGCGGCGTCGTAGCCCGCCAGGCCACTGCCGGGCAGGTCGGTGAAGCGGGGGAGCGCGACGGCGGCGGACAGGCCGGCGACGATGAGCGGAAGCTGCCACAGCGGGGTCGGCTCCCCCGAGCCCTCCATGCCCTGGCGCAGCGGCTGGGCACCTTCGATCGCCCGCCGAGCGCTCCGCGGCCCGAGCCAGCCGAGCAGGCCGCCCACGAGCACGAGCTGACCCGCCGTGTTGAGCGGCCAGCGCGCCGCGTCCTCGGTCGCGGCCAGCAGCGCGGCCGAGCCCGCGGCCCCCGTCGCTGCCAGGACGGCACCCTCGCGGCGCAGGCGCTGGCGGTAGGTCGAGGCCATCGTCGCGCAGCCTCTCAGAGGGCCGTCGCCACCAGCGCGACGACAGGAGCGAGGGCGAGGAGGACGAGCGCTACGTCGGCGGGGGCCGCGTGCAGGGACCGGCCGGCGGGAGAGGATCGGCCGCGGAAGCGGGTCTGCTCGGCGGCGATCCAGCGCAGGATCGCCGCGGCCAGCGGCGCGGGACGGCGGCGGGCGTGGCGCACCTCGCCGGCCAGGCGCCGTCCAGCCGCCGGCAGCGCGCGCCCGCTGCCGAGCCGCTCGAGCACCGCGGCCGCCTCGGGCGCCGCCGGCACCGAGCGCAGGCGCCCCAGCGTGCGCCGCGCGACCTCGCGCAGCCCCTCCTCCCCAGCGGCGCAGCGCAGCCACGTGGCCACGAGGACCAGCAGCGCCGCGCGGGCGGTGCGCCGCAGCGTGAGGTCGAGGCCGACGTCGGCCAGCAGGCCGCCGAGGAGCGCCCCCGTGGCCAGGAGCACCGTGAGCACCAGGCCGCCCAGGAGGAACTCGCGCTCGCCGCGGGCCAGCACCCACGCGCCCGTCAGCCAGACGGTCGCCGCGACGAGCACCGGCCAGGCCGTGCTGAGCAGCAGCCCGGCGAAGGCGAGGGCGGCCGCCAGCGCGACCGCGCGAGGATCGAAGCGGGGCGTGTTCCGGGCGGCCGGGCGGTCGTCGGCGCGGTCGCCGGGCAGCGCGGGGAGGGCGGCCCAATTCCCCGCAGGGGCCACCGGCGCCAGCGCCCCCGTGGTGCCCGCAGGGGCCGCCGGCGCGAACGCGCCCGTCGCGGCGCCACGCCCTCTTCCCGCCCTGTCCTGCTCGCCGGCCACGGGCCAGTGGCGCAGCGCGCGGCGATAGATCCAGACCTGGATCGAGGTGGCCACGGCGGTCCAGGCAACGATGACCGCCGCGGTGAACGCCACAGCGCCGGCGATCCCCTCCGGCACGCCGGGGATCCAGTCCCACATCACGTCATAGCCCTCCGCGTAGACCCCCAGTCCGCCCAGCACGATCCAGACGAAGAACGCGTAGCCCGCCACGAGGTGGGCGATCCGTATGAGCCCGCAGGCCAGCGACTGGGCGAGCACGCCGCGGCCCCGCGCGTCCATGGCGCCCAGCAGGGGCGCCGAGAGGGCCTGCGTGAGCGGGATGCCGAAGCGAGAGGGCCCCATGATGGCCACGGTCTGGGCCAGCGCGGCGATGCTCGTGCCATAGCCGCCCCGAACGCCCTGGCGCTGGCCCGCGCGAGCCAGGGCGGCGCCCCCGGCCAGTGCGACCGCGAAGCCGCCGGCGGGCACCAGGCGGGAGGCCAGGAAGGACGCCACCGCGACGTGGGCCAGGCCCGAGGCGGCGTCGGCCTCCCCGGACCCGTGGGAGGGATGGGGCGGGGTGGTCGCGGCCTGCGGCGCGGCGGCGGGCGCGGGCTCGGCGACCATCGTCCCCCGATCATGGCCGATCGGGGCCTGCCGCCCCCGCCGGCCGCCTCTAAACGAGCGCCTCCGCGGCGCCCGGGGCGGATTTCGGTCCGCGGGGAGCCCGGATGCCCCCGGGGCGCCCCTCGCGGCCCCCCGCCCTACCGCTGCGCGAACCAGCCGGGGGGGTGGGCCGTGTCCAGCTCGCGGAAGACCACAAGGTCACGACCACAGGTGGTGACGACCTCCCAGTAGCGGCGGCGCAGCGGGCGGACGGTCCACCAGCGATCCTCGACCAGCCAGGTCTCGCGCACCGCCTCCACGGTGCGGCCGTCGATCGTGACCGGCCGCCCCCCCGCCGCGGTGCGCACCCGCGCAGGCCGGGGCTCGTTGAGACGCCGCGGGCCGAGCGGCCGCGGCCGGCTCATCGCTCGAACGGGGTGAGGACCGCGTGGCGCTCGGGCACGCGCGAGTCGGGGTCGACGACCAGGACGCGCAGGGCGGCGTGCGGACCGGCGGCCGCGCGGGCCTGGCGCACCGCCTCACGCAGGCGCGCGTCACGGCGCGCGGCGCCGTCCTCGAACAAGGCGTCGCCGTGGGCGTGCGGAGGCCCGAGGCGGTCGGCGGCCAGGGACAGCGCCTGGGCGGGCGCGGGCAGGAGGGCCAGGCGGGCGGCGGCGGCGAGGCGGATGCGCGCCGCGTCGGCGGTGGCCTCGCGGAAGACCACGCGCTCGCGCCAGGTCCCGCCCGCGACCAGCCGGGCCGAGAGGATCGCGGAGCGCAGCGTGCGCCCCTCACGCTCGCGGCGGGCCAGCAGGCGGTCGACGAGCAGCGCCAGCGCACGCTCGAGCTGCTGGCCGCCGGCGGCCTCGGGCAGCTCGAGCTCCTCCTCGAGAGTCTCGCCGGGCGCGCGCGGGCGCAGCGGCGTGTCGTGCCCGCAGGCCAGATCGTGCGCGAGCAGGCCCGCGCGGCCGAAGCGGTCGCCCACCGCGGCGCGCGACAACGCCGCCAGGTCGCCCAGCGTGGCCACCCCGAGGCGCTCGAGGGCCTCGGGCAGCGCCGCGGTCGCGGACCGGCAGGCCAGCAGCGCGACGGGCAGCGGTGCGAGCCCCGCCGCCCCGTCGACCACCGCGTGGCGCCGCCGTACACGCGCGACGTGCGCCGCGGCGACCGCGCAGAAGCGCACGGGACCCACGCCCAGGCGAGCGCCGGCACCCGCGCGAGCACCAGTGCCGACGGCTTCGCCGTGGCTGGCGCAGGCACCAATGCCGACGGCTTCGCCGTGGCTGGCACAGGAAGGAGTGGCGCCTGCGCTCCCGCCGCGCGCCAGCGCTGCCCGCACCTCCTCGAGAACCCCCTCGAGGTGCCCGCCGTGCAGGCGGCGCAGGCCGCGGGCGTCGAAGCACGCCTCGCCGGGGCGTGCGGGTTCGACGGCGGCGCCGATGCCCTCCAGGCGCTCGAGCACGCGCTCCCACGCCCGGGCGACAGCGATGGGGTCGGGTGGCACGACGGTGAGCTGGGGACAGCGCGCGAGCGCCTCCCCCAGGCGCATCCCGGCCCGCACCCCGTAGGCCTCGGCGGCCGGCGAGACCTCGCCGATGGCCTGCACGCCCCCGGCCTCGGGCGCCAGGGCGACCGGCTCGCCCATCAGATCCTCCCGCCGCCGGGCGGCGACCACGAGCTCGAAGCGCGGGAGCAGGACGCAGACAACCATCGAACGCATGTTCGCATCTGAGAGCCAGGCGTCAAGCCTCGCCGGCCCTCAGACCTTGCGCCCGCCGACGCTCCCGATGGCGAGTTCGCCACCGGCGGGCGGTGGCGCGAGCGTGGGGTCGACGAACAGGCCACAGACGTCGACGCTCTCGCAGTCGCAGGTGCGCGCGATCTGCAGCCAATGCCGGACGGCCCAGGCGCGTTCGATCAGCGCCTCGACCGCAGGCAGCTTGTGGTCGGCGAGCTCCCGGATGCGCTCGGAGGCACGCCGACCGCGGCTGGAGGGTCCGGTGAGGTCGCTGATCTCCCCGAGGCTGAGCCCCGCGCGCTGGGCGACGTCGATGATCGCCAGGTGGTGCAGGACGTCGTCGGTGTAGCGGCGCTGTCCGGAGACCCGCTGCGGCTGGGGCAGGACGCCGATGCGCTCGTAGTAGCGGATGTGCGAGTCGCGCACGCCGGCGCGCCGGGCGACCTGGCCGATGGTCAGGGTGGACGCGGGCTTGCTGGTGGACAATTCGACGACCTTGCTCTTGACCTGAAGTCGGGTTCAGGGTGCACAGTATCGCCATGCCCTCCCCCGACCGTGACGGCAAGGAGCTGGTGCGCCGGCTCATCGACGAGGTCCTCAACGGCGGCGACATCCCGATGCTCGAGGAGCTCGCCACGCCACAGATGGCCCGCGACGCCCGGCACTGGATCGAGCCGTTCCTCGCCTCGTTCTCCGACGTCCACATGGAGATCGTCCAGCTCGTCGGCGAGTGCGACACCGTCGTCGGGCGCTTTCGCTGCTCGGGCACCCACACCGGTGCGTGGGCCGACCAGCAGCCCACCGGCCGGCGCTTCGAGGCCATCGACGAGGTCTACTTCTTCACCATCTCCAGCGGTCTGATCGCCGCCGCGTGGGGCATCGAGGACACCCTTGCGCGCAGGCGCCAGCTCGGCCTCCCCACCCGGGACGCCGCATGAGAGGTCGTCGGCAGACCGGACATAGGAAAGCCCCGCCGGAGCGGGGCTCTCCCTTAGCGGGCCGGTAAGCCGGATCCTGTCGTTGGACAGCCATCCATCTGAGCGGCCGACCTGGACCTCGGCGGGCAACCTGCGAACGGTCCTGCTTGGCCTTGCATCGGGCGGGGTTTGCCTGGCCGCCGTGTCGCCACGACGCCGGTGCGCTCTTACCGCACCGTTTCACCCTTGCCTGTGCGCCGCCGCGGGTGCGGCGGGCCATCGGCGGTGTGTTTCTGTGGCACTTTCCCGCGGGTTTCCCCGGGTCGGTGTCCCGACCGCCCTGCCCTGCGATGTCCGGACTTTCCTCGAAGGGCGTCGCCTCCGCGGCTGTCTGGCCCGCAGGGACGAGGATACCGCTGCGCGGGCAGTGATAGAAGGGGTGGGTGCTGCGCGACGGCGTCACCTGGCGGAGAGTCGGCGCCGCCCTCCTCGACATCGTGATCCTCGGCGTGGCCTTCGCCCTCGTGAGCGTGGTGTCCGACGGGGCCATCGTCGGTGACGGCGAGGTCTCGCTGACCGTCGAGGGGCCTTGGGCGCTGGCCTTCGCGGCCATCGTGCTCGCCTACTTCTTCGTCGGGGAGGCGGCGGCCGGGCGCACGCCGGGCAAGCAGCTCCTCGGCCTGCGGGTGGTGCGTACCGACGGCACGCCGGCGGGCCCGGGGCCCATCCTCGTGCGCACGCTGCTGCGCCTCGTCGACCAGCTGCCCGTCTTCTACCTCGTCGGCTTCGTGGTCATGCTGGTCACGGGCCGCCAGCAGCGCCTGGGCGACCTGGCCGCCCAGACCCACGTCGTGGCCGAAGCCGACGTCTCGCGCAGCCGCCGCGGCGAGCGCGACTGACCGCCGCCCCCGGCTAACTAAGGCCCCACGAGCCCTAAGCCTCCCTTTCCGCACTTCTCGGTCGCTATTTCTCCCCCCACCCTTCGGCGTGCTG
>JANDLV010000109.1 GCA_024330185.1 Candidatus Siliceabacter maunaloa | reverse complement strand
CGTAGGCGTTCAGGGGGTGTCGTGGGGGTGAGCAGGAGTCCTGCGTGGTGCAGGGAATCTTGCGTGTGTGGAGCGCAAGGACGCCGAGGCGATCTATGAGGCCGGCCGTGAGGCGGTCGTGGAGGCGTTGTTGGAGGCGTGGGCGGGTCTTGAGCGGGTGACGGGGGCGCTTGAGGGATTGCGTGGGCGCATCGACGAGCTCGAGCGCCAGATCGACCGTGACTCGACCAACAGCTCGATGGCGCCGTCGTCTGATGCGCCCAAGTCGCGGGCCGAGCGGCGGCGGCTGGCCAAGGAGGCCTACAAGCGCTCGATGCGCAAGTCTGGCGGGCAGCCCGGGCATGAGGGCAAGACGCGTGAGCTGGTCGCGCGCGAGCGCGTCGATGAGCGCGTCGCGCATCTGCCCGGCTGCTGCGGGTGCGGGCACGCCTTTGACGGCGGCGAGCAGCAGATCGGTGCTCCGGTCGTCCATCAGCAGTTCGAGCTGCCGGTCATCGGCCCGCTGGTCATCGAGCACCGGCGGCTGCGCCTGGTCTGCCCCGCGTGTCAGAAGGCGACGCTGGGGGCGCTGTCGGCCGGCGCCCGGTCGGGATTCGGGCCCCGGCTGGACGCGCACATCGCGATGCTGGCCGGCGTCTTTCGGCTCTCGCGCGAGGACGTCCGGCGCACGGTCGTGGAGGTCTTCGGCGTGCCGGCCTCCACCGGGTCGATCGACAGCGCGATCATGCGCATGAGCGCGGTCCTGTCTGACCCGTGGGCCGAGCTCAAAGACGCCATCCACAAGGCCGAGGTCGTCCACGCCGACGAGACGACCTGGCGCCTGGCCGGCGCCCAGCAGTGGCTGTGGGTCGCGGCCAGCGCGCTGGTGGCCTGCTATCGCATCGACCCCAGCCGCAGCCAGAAGGCGGCCAAGGCGCTGCTGGGCGAGGACTTCGGCGGCTTTGTCGTGTCTGACCGCTACGCCGGCTATCACTTCCTCGACGTCCTCCAACAGCAGCTGTGCTGGTCGCACGTCATCCGTCAGCTCGTCGAGGTCTCCCAGCGCCCCGGCCCCAGCGGCCGCCGCGGCAAGCAGCTCGTGACGTTCGCACGCGAGGTGATCGCCGCCCACCGCGCCTACCTCCAACACGGCCACGACGCCGACTGGCTCAGCGCCCAACTCGCGCCGCTGCGCACGCAGATCAAGGCGCTGCTGGAGCAGTGCGCCAGCGGCCAGCACGCCCGCACAGCCCGCTTCGCCGCCGGCCTGCTGGGCGAGTACCAGGCGCTGTGGACGTTCTGCGATATCGCCAGCGAACTGCCCATCGACGCCACCAACAACGCCGCAGAGCGCGCCGTGCGCCACGCCGTGCTCATGCGCAAGATCCAAGGCGGCACCCAATCTCAGCGCGGCAGCCGCTGGATCGAACGCATCCAAAGCATCCGCGAGACCTGCCGCCTACAGAACCGCCCCGTGCTCGCCTGGCTCACCGACGCCGCCACCGCCGCCCACCACGGCCTGCCCATCCCCACGCTGCTACCCGCCGCCGCCGCCCAAAGCCCATGACGCCAACGTCGCCCGCTCTCCGCCAGCCGGCGCGCCAACTCACACAAAGGAACCCCCGACGCGATCACGACACCCCGTGAACGCCTACG
>JANDLV010000108.1 GCA_024330185.1 Candidatus Siliceabacter maunaloa | reverse complement strand
CCAACTCACACAAAGGAATCCCTAGCGCGACCACGACACCCCGTGACCGCCTACCCACCGAGCTACCCAGCGGCGTCACTCAGATGGGCGTACGCAGCTACGTGCCAACCCTCGGTCAATTTACCAGCGTGGATCCCGTGGTAGGCGGTTCCGCTAATCGATACGATTACGTGCATGGCGATCCACTCAACCGTGAGGATCTTGATGGACGACGTAGTCTGCCGCGGTACGCTCGGCCGAACGGGTGTGGTCCCCGAGGGTTTGGCCGAGCGGTGCCTGACCGAGTATGGCCCATTTACAACTTCAGAAGGGCCTGCAACGCTCATGATAACTGTTACGCAACCATTGGTGCTTCACGATCTCTTTGCGATAACAGGTTTTTCGACCGCATGAGAACGAGCTGTAGAGGCCGCGTCTTTGCGGGGAGCTGTCGCAACTTCGCAGTAGGATATTACTTGGCTGTCAGGCAGTATGGCTTCCTTGCGTACAGGGGAGCACAGTCAGACGCGCGACGGCGGCGAGCGCACTGTCGCCGAGTGGGACTTAACCCCAACCGTAACTACCGTCGCTGTGGACCGCGTGCCCGGTAGGCGCTGTCCCAGGCGACTCGGTCGATGACCGCGCAGAATAGCCCATGGCGACGGATCGCCACGAAGCAATGGCTAGCGATCGTGCTCTACAGTATTCTCGTACTGGCGCTTCCTCTTGTCTCTGAGCCTGACGTACTGCCGTTCCCGTCGTTGGCGGTCCTCTTAGCGGCGTCGCTAGCCTTCGGTCTCTTAGTAGGTGCTAAGTGGGCTGCTATAGTTCCATTGCCACCCTTCGCAGCATTAGCGGTGGCGCCTTTCGTTGTTGAACTTGTTCCAGCCCTCGGTCGCGATCTCCTAACGGGCTTGGCTTTTTATCAGGATGGGTTATCGATCGTGGCGATCTATTTTGCGTGTGGAATGTCTTGCGGTGCAGTGGCGTTAGGAGCAGCTATTCATCGGTACCCATTCAGGGGATCAGGGTCCTGATGGCAGCTGGGAGGGTTCAAGACCACCTATTTCACCCCGGCCAGCGGCGCGATGAGCCGTAACGCCACGAAGCGACCTGACGTTGGTAACACGGCGATGAGCGGCACGAGTGGCGTCCCGACTTGTGTGCGGGCGGGTCAATGAACGCGAGCGCATCGCAGCGCATTCGCGGTGCCTGCACCAGGCGCAGCGTCGTTTTGAGCATCGCCGCCTTGGCGATGGCGACGGTGCTGGGGCCAAGCGCACTCGGTCACGGGCACGAGCGGGAGCGCCTCGCACGTTCGACACTGTGCAGGTGGGTCCCGACACAAGTGAGTTGCGCATCGCTGGCACTATGCAAGCGGGCGCTCGGATCGAGCGTGTCGCCGTGCGGCGCTTTAGCAGCGCGGTACGGATCACCCTCGTGGAGAGCAGGCCGGCGGATGGGGAGCCCCGCGATTCGGCGCCATTCTGCGTGACGGTGCGTATCGGCGAGCGACTCGGCCAACGCGTCGTCGACGACGGTGCTCGCTGGTTGAGTGCCGAGGCACCGCCTCCGCGGCGGCTTCGCCGTGAGCCTGACCCGCGCGTGTGGGACGCCCAGAGCACATGCCGTCGCGTCCCTGCCAACTTCGACGGCCCAGGAGAAGCACGGGCGAACTTCGAGTAGGCGTTCACGGGGTGTCGTGGTGCTGAGCAGGAGTCCTGCGTGCCGCAGGGA
>JANDLV010000107.1 GCA_024330185.1 Candidatus Siliceabacter maunaloa | reverse complement strand
CTCATCGCCGACCTTCGCGACGCCCAACAGCAATCGGCCTTGACATAGGAGCATCAACGCGCTGGCGGAGAGCTTCGTCGACACGTTCAAGACCGAGCTGATCGCCGACCGCGTCTGGCGAACGAACGGCCAGCTCGCGCTGGCCATCGTCGAGTGGGTCGGCTGGTTCAACGACCGGCGCCTCCACGAGGCCCTCGGCGACGTGCCCCCAGCCGAGTTCGAGCTCGAGCACGCCCTCGCCGCCCCCTCCGCCACGAGCGCGCCGGACGGCTGCTGCTCCGCCGTCGCCCTACCGGGCGCCGGCTCCACAGCAGCCGTCCGACACCCCAACTACCGTCCTGTCAACCAAGTAACCCGGCCTCCGTAGAACCCGGTCCGGCTCCCCCTGAGCTTCCACGCGCGAGCCCGCGCCCCAGCGACCGCGCCGCGCAGGCGCTCCAGGCCCACCGCATCGATCGAGTCGATCACCCGAAACGCCGTCGAGTCCGACGCGACGGCGCCAAACAGGTCGGGGCTGATCGCGCACCGCGCTCAGATCGCCCAGGCAGTCCCCACCATCGGCGAGCATCACGATAAGGTCGCGCAACACGACCCCCGGGTCACGGGCCGACGCCCGCTGCCGGGTGGATGCCATCGCGTCTGACAGCGCCCGCGTGAGCCCCAGCCGATCCGCCGCGCCAGCCAGCAGCGCGCTGCCCGCATGACCGACCTGGCCCGTGCCGTCCGCGGTGACCACTAGCTTGTCGACAAGCCCATCACGCTTCACCATCTGGGTGATCCTCCCGAGTTCGAGATGCGAGCTTCACAACCCGCATGCTCCCTGCTCAGGCGCGGAGACCCGAAAGCGGGTGACTCCACCACGACTGAGCGTCACGAGTCTTGGGTGTCTCTCGAGTGTTTACGCCGAAATGTTCGCACCAACGCGACCGTAGCGAAGCATGACAGCACAGCCGCGAAGCCCAAGAGGATCAAGCCGGGCCATTCCTGATAACCCAAGAAACCGGCCAGCAATACTCCGGCTATTATCAAATTCGCTAAGAGACTCGGGACGATTACTCGTCGCTGTGTACGGTTATTCATCACCAAAGACGCCGTTCGCCACACTCGCGGTACCCGTGATGATGCCGACGTTGCTAGCAACAACACCGCAGACGGCAAATCCGACCGGAGCTGCTGGTCCCGCGGCCAAGGCAGCGAACCCGCAGCCTGCGCCGACGATCGTGCTGCCGAGGCCAACTGCACCCAACGCATCACCGAAGTCAAAGGCTGCTCCTGTTGCGTCGACTTGGTTGATGGGGTCTTGGCCGGCGTAGATGTAGGGGTTGGCGCGGCGGGGGTCCATGTAGCCGGTGAGGGGGTCTTGTTGGGTCCAGCGTGCGAGTTGGGGGTTGTAGTAGCGCAGGCCGATCTTGTAGTGGCCGGTCTGGCTGTCGAGGTACTCCCCTGCGAAGCGGTAGGGCTGGATGAGCTGGCCGGTGGTGTCCTGGGTCTGGCCGAAGGGCTCGTAGCGGTAGCTGGCCGAGACGTCCCCGCCGGGGCCGGTGAGCGCGACTACCGTGCCGATGTTGTCGGTCAGGTAGTAGTGGCTGCCCTGCGGGGTGCGCACGGAGATCAGGCGGCCCGTGTTGTCGCGGGTGTAGTACTGCGCGTCGCCGGCGGTGGTCTCGGAGGCCAGGCCGAAGAGGCTGTCGGTAAACAGAGTGCTGTTCTTTTGGGTGCGTTGGGTC
>JANDLV010000106.1 GCA_024330185.1 Candidatus Siliceabacter maunaloa | reverse complement strand
CGCCGGCGACGACGCGGGGGAGGATGGCGAGCCCGCGGCCGACGAGGACGAGCCCGCCGACGAGGACGAGCCCGCGCCCGACGAGGAGGCTGAGGTCGCGGTCGCCCGGGACAGCAGGCCGCTCGGCGACGACGAAGAGGAGGGCGGCTCGCTGCCCTTCACCGGGCTGGGCATCGGCTCCGTGGCGCTGGCAGGGCTGACCCTGCTGGCCGGCGGGCGTCTGCTGCGCCACGCGAATCGGACCTCGGGAGAACCAGGGTGAGCACGACCGATCGTCGAACCTTCCTGCGCCGCAGCGCCGCCGCGGCCGGCGGCTTCGCGATCGCCGGGCCGCTGCAGGCCTACTCGACCAACGTGGCCATGGGACAGTCCACGATGTCGCCCGGCTACGGCGAGCCGGTGGTGGCGCAGGGCGGCGACCTGATGCTCCCGCCCGGCTTCCGCTACCGGATCATCTCCACGCAGGGCGACATGATGAGCGACGGCAACCCGACCCCCGGCATCTTCGACGGCATGGGCGCGTTCGAGGGGCCCGACGGGACGATCGTGCTGATGCGCAACCACGAGAACCGCTCGCCGTTCTTCCCGGGCTCGGAGAACGAGATGGCGGTCCTGGTCCCCCGGGAGTTGGAGTACGACAGCAACGAGACGTTCGCCAAGGGTGGCGTTACCAAGGTGGTGCTCGACGGCGAGCGCAACGTGGTCGAGAGCTTTGCCGTGCTCGGCGGCACCACGACCAACTGCGCCGGGGGCATGACCCCCTGGGGCTCGTGGATCACCTGTGAGGAGGTCGTGGTTCCCGACCCGACCGATCTCCTCAGCGACACCCTGCTCGGCGCCGGGACGAGCGGGCCGGACGAGCTGGCCGCGCTGCGGGCGATGCTGCTGGCCGGCCAGGCCCCCAAGGACCATGGCTACATCTTCGAGATCGACGCCGCGACCGACGGGCCGGTGAAGGCGGTGCCGATCACGGCCGCCGGCCAGTTCTTCCACGAGGCCGTCGCGTGGCTCGAGGACACGCTGTACCTGACCGAGGACAACGACGTCACCAATCCGCAGGACGCGGTGGCCTTCTACCGCTACCGCCCCCGCTTCGTGCCCAGCCGCGCGGGTGAGCTCGCCGAGCGCCAGGCGGAGGGTGTGCTCGAGGCGATGAAGATCGCCGACCGGTCGGAGGACCCGAAGGACCTGCGCACCGGGATCACGGTGGGCGAGGCCATGCCCGTGGAGTGGGTGAAGATCGAGAACCCCACCCCGCAGACCGACACCGTGCGTCAGGAGGCGTTCGACAAGGGCGCAGCGATGCTCACCCGCGAGGAGGGCATCTGGGTCGGCGACGGGCGCGTCTTCTTCGACTGCAGCGACGGCGGAGAGGCCGAGCAGGGCCAGATCTTCGCGTTCGACCCCGCCACCCAGACGCTGACCCTGATCTACGAGTCCGAGGACCCCGAGCAGCTCATGGCGCCCGACAACCTCACCGTGGCCCCCTTCGGGGACCTGTTCATCTGCGAGGACGGGCGAGGAGCCGCAGTTCGTGCGGGGGCTGACGCCCGAGGGCCAGATCTACGACTTCGCCCGCACCGTGACGCGCCCGAGCGAGTTCTGCGGCGCGTGCTTCAGTCCCGACGGCCAGACGCTGTTCGTCAACCAGCAGGGCGACCGCGAGGAGGAGCTCGCGGTGACCTACGCGATCTGGGGCCCGTTCGCGTCGCGCGCGGGCCTGGCGCCGGCCGAGACGGAGCCGCCAGCCGCGACGGAGCCCCCGGCCGCGACGGAAGCGCCGGCCGCGACGGAAGCGCCGGCGGCCACGGAGACGCCGGCGGCCACGCCGCAGG
>JANDLV010000105.1 GCA_024330185.1 Candidatus Siliceabacter maunaloa | reverse complement strand
AGCTCCGCGCTGCCACTTCACCGTGACACTGACCACATCGATGCCGAGAGAGCCGTTTTTCAAGACCGACATCGCGATCGGCACCGACGCTCAGGACGTGGAAGTCGACGGTCAGGTAAACGAGGGGCAGGGCAAGGCGTGGGTGTTCAGCGGTCGCCGACGGCACAGAGCTTTACGAGCTGAACAACCCGCATCCGCAGCCCGACACGCGGTTCGGATCACGCATCGGTCGGGCCGGGGACATCGCCGGCAACGGGGTCCCCGAGATCATCGTCGGGGCGTCCAACAGCGACATCCCGGCCGGCTGCGGCGTGGGCAGGGGCGGGACGGGACAGCCCTCCGTCCCGCAAGGTTGCTTCAAGAACATCGGGCAGGCCTTCATCTTCGACGGCGCGACGGGCGAGCTCGTCCGGGAGCTGAACATCCCGGAGGGGGGAGCGTCCCGGTGGAGACAGCTGCGTGACGAACTGCGGCTCGTTTGGCCTCGCGGTCCAGGGTCCCGGCGACACCGACGGCGACAGGGTGAGCGATCAACTCGTCAGCGCCTCCAGCTACAACAACGGCTCGGGGCGAATGTACCTCTTCGACGGTAAGGGCGACGGGGTGCGCCATCGCATCGATAACCCCGAGCCCCAGCCTGGTCCCTTCCCAGCTGGTGCCTTCTTCGGGTTCCAGGACGTCGCGCCGCTCTCGCCCGGTGACGTCAACGGCGACGGCCATGCCGACCTGTACGGCCACGGCTTCCTGCAGGACGGGCCCGCGGGGTCGGGGCAGGGAGCCGCATGGTTGTTCGATGGGCGCACCGGCGCCACTCATCCGCGAGCTCGAGGACCCGACCCCCACGGCCGGGGGCCAGTACGGCTTCTCGATGTCGAAGACTGACTTCAACAAGGACGGGACGCCGGATCAGTACGTCGGCGACGCACCCCATCACATCCCCGTCTCCGACCAGGACGGCGGCACGCGCGTCTTCGACGGGCGTGACGGCTCCGTGCTCAAGCAGTTCAACGTGCCGGCCTCCGACTCCCAGCCCGCCGTAGCGGGGAACGGGGGCCCCCGGCTGGGATGGACCAGCGCCGCGGCCGGAGACCTCAACGGGGACGGCGAGCCAGACTTCCTCGGTGGTGCGCCGTTCGCCGACGAGGGCGACACCAAGGACCAGGGTCGGCTGTACGTGTTCCTGTCGCGCGCAGCCCAGGCCCCGCAGCCTCCGCCTCCGGCTCCGGTCGACCCGGCTCCGGTCGACCCGGCTCCGGTCGACCCGGCTCCGGCCAATCCGTGTGGCACCCCGGGGGCTGTGGGCTACCTGAACCCCGCCAAGATGCGCGTGTCGCGGGCACGGGTGTTGCGTGAGGATCGTCAGCTGGACGTGTTGGCGCCGATCACGACGCGAGCGCGGGGTGCTGACGTGGCGGTGACCTATCAGGGCGACCGGCGCAGCGACACCTTCGACGCCGAGGTGACCGAGGGCACCGCCGAGCTGGACTACATCCGCTTCATGGAGCGGCTCACGGAAGGCCAGGCGGAGTTGGGCACGGGTATCGTGAACCTCAACTACCTGGGTGACGAGGACACCCGTCCGGAGTTCGTGCGTCTGCGTGCGGCCTCTCAGCGCGCCGAGTTGGACGTGGAGGAGATCAGCCTGCTCGGTGGTCTGTTGTCGGCGCAGGGCAGCGTGACCAGTCGCGCGGAGGGCATCGTGCGCTTTGCGCTTCTCCTACGTCGCTCCCGACGGGTCGCCCCAGGTCCATGAGGCGCGGGCCGAGATCGAGGATGACGGTGACTGGGCGCTGGACGACGACCAGGTAGGCGTTCACGGGGTGTCGTGGTGCTGAGCAGGAGTCCTGCGTGCCGCAGG
>JANDLV010000104.1 GCA_024330185.1 Candidatus Siliceabacter maunaloa | reverse complement strand
CGAAGTCGAACTCTTCGAGGGTCTTGTGGGCGGGCAGCTTTGAGAACCGCAGCCGTCCTTGTAGGCGGCGCTGCTCGGTCGCGTCGACCTCGGTCTTGAGGAGGTCGGTGAGGAACTCGGTGTAGCCGGGCTTGTGCTTCTCGGCGTGCTGCAGGGCGGGCGCGAGCGCGTCGGCGACCGCGGCGAGCTTGAGGTAGTGCAGGTGTGAGCGCAGCTGCTGGTAGAGCGTGTCCGCGCTCATCGCGGCGCCGTCGGGGCGGCGGCGTGGTCGGCGAGCTCGAGCAGCCGGCCCGCGAGCGCACGGGCTTCGCTGGCGCGTAGCGGGCAGATCACGTCAGGACGATGCTCGTCGGTGCCGTCGGGCAGCGTGATCGGGCCCGCGTCGGTCAGGGTCAGCGTGACCAGTTGCATCAGGCCGCCTTTGACGGCCAGCTCGCACTCGCCGGCGACGATGTCGGCGCGGGCTTCGTAGCGGTGGTCGGTCATCGCGCCGCCTCCGCGAGCCGCGCGTAGTCTGCCAGCGAGGTCACGTCGGCCGGCGGTGGGCCCGGGTCGCGCAGCCGCGCGAGCTCGGCGAGCGACGTCTCGCCGGGTGGCAGGTTGGGCTTTCGCCGGCACGCCTGCTTGGTCGTGAACGCGGCCAGCACCGCCTCCTCCAGCAGCGCGGCGTGCTGGGGGCTGCGGATCGTCTGCGCCGCGCCGGCCGGGGCGCGGCGGTGCTCGGCGACGACCTCGCCGGTCGCGCCGGCGATCCGGACAACCGGCCGTGAGACCTGGCTGGTCACCGTGACGGCGCGCCCGGCGTGAGCGGGCGGCACGCTGTACTGGTTGCCCTCAAACGCGACCAGCGCCAGGCGCGTGGCCTTGCGCCCGACGACGACCTGCGCCGGGTAGGCCAGGGCGGGCAGCGCCGCCAGCGGCTCGCGGGCGCCGACCTCCCCGACCGTCCCGTCGGGCCGCCTGCGGCCGTCGGCGACGCGTGCGCTCCAGGCGTCCAGGTCGCGCTGCGCCTCACCCATCGTGAGGACGGCCGCGGTCCGCCACCAGCTGCGGGTCAGGTATTTGATCGCGGCCTCCACAACACCCTTGCGCTGCGCCCGCCTGGGCGGGCAGACCGCGATCTCTGAGCCGTAGTGCTTGGCCATGCCCGCCGCGTCTGAGGTGATCCGCCCGGTCTGCGGCGTGACGACCGTCGCCATCCGGTCGGTGCGCCACACCTTCGGGGTGCCGCCCAGCGCGACCAGCACCTGGTGGGCGGCGCCGGCGAGGTGCCCGAAGCTCTGGGCCTCGCAGAACACCGCCCGGAAGCGCCCGGAGTGCGACAACGCGCCGACCAGCACGTCGGCCGGCTCGCCCCACGGCGTGTCCGCCGCGGATAGCTCAAGCCAGTCCCACTGGATCTCCTCGCCGGCCGGATGGTCGATCTCGGTCGTGACCTGGCTGCCGCGACGGTGCGCGCAGACCGCGCACGCCGGCCGCAGCTCGAGCCGGCGCAGCTCGCGCACCAGCGTCGTGTACGCCCGGTCGAACCCGGCGCTGACGAGCTCGCGGTAGAGCACCGTCGCCTCCAGGTGATGGTCGTCCTGAAACCTCGCCTCGACATAGCCACGGAAGGGCTCGAGGCAGCTCGCCGCGACCACCCGAGCCGGCGCGGGCTCCCGCAGATACCTACGGACCGTCTTGCGGTCCCGGCCGGTGTGCCGGCTAATCGCCGACACAGACCAACCTCGCGACCCAAGCGCGTGAATCTCCACGTCGTCCTCCTGTGTGAGCATCCCCCAGGGGTCCCTTCTCGCAATCGGTCATGGCCTAGACACCACGACCCTGGGAGGGGACCCCGACAGAACCGCGCCCGCAGCCGGGGACCGACTCCGGCTCCGCCCCTACGGGGCAACGCCTCCGTCGGTCCCCACCCGCGGCTCTACGCGCTACCGAAGTGGGGAATTCTTGTGATCGGAAGTGAGGAGAAAACCACGATCACGCGCA
>JANDLV010000103.1 GCA_024330185.1 Candidatus Siliceabacter maunaloa | reverse complement strand
CTGCACCTCGCCCCACTTCAGACTTCAGCCGATCCACACAAACGACCGAAGACCCCTTTATGCCCGGCCCCGGAGAATCCTCCGACGACTCTGGTAGTTGAGTGCGGCCCCGGGGGCCAGACTCTGACGGGCGCGATGGTCGACAGCCCTGGCGACTGGGGCGCGCTTCGGGTGGTCGACGTGACCGATCCCTTGGCGCCCACGCTTCGCGGGGTGTACCAGCCGCCGGAGTCGCAGGTGTTCCCTCCGCCGGACCTGGGGGTCTACTCGGTCAACCATGCGGTCGCCCGTGGCTCGACCGCCTATGTGGCCGGACATGCCAACGGAGTGCGGGCCGTCGACCTGACAAACGCGAACCCGACTGAGATCGCCTCGTTCGTGCCGCCGGACACCCCGGACCCGACTAACCAGATCCCCGCCAAGGCGAACGTGACCGGGGTTGATGTCGCCGAGAACGGCAGCATCGTCATCAGCGATGTGAACTCGGGGCTCTACGTCCTGAGGGCGACGCTCCCCTCGCCGGACCCTCCGCTGCCTCCCTCGCCGCCGCCTCCCTCGCCGCCGCCACCGTCTCCGCCGCCTCCCTCGCCGCCGCCACCGTCTCCGCCGCCTCCCTCTCCGACGCCGTCTCCGCTCGGCCTGTTGCCCGATGTCTTCCAGTTCATGGAGATCTTCCCGGCCAAGATCGAGATCGAGCGGGCTCGGGTGTTGCGGTCGGATCGGCGGCTGGATGTCTTAGCGCCGATCACGGCACGGGCCTCGGGGGAGGTGGAGGTCGAGGTGTTCGCGGCGCAGGAGCGCTTTGGCTTCACCGAGGACATCGACGCGGAGAATCGCCGGATCAGGTTCAATCGTCGGATCCCGGCTGATCAGGCTGATCTGGGGACCGGGATCATGACGATCTCGTACGCGGGTGATGACAACACACGCCTTCAGGAGGTGCGTCTGCGCGCCGCTTCCCAAAAAGCCAACCTCGCACTGGACCGTCCGGAGATCGTGGATGGTCGCCTAAAGGTAGAGGGCACGATCAGTGACCGGGCCCGAGGGATCGTGCGTCTCCAGATGCAGTACGTCGTTGACGGTGAGACTGAGACGGCCGAGTTGCGCGGGCGAATCGACGACGGGGAGTGGGTGATCGACGAGGCCCTGTCTGACGAGGTGCGTGAAGGGATCGCCCAGCGCACCGGAACGGTGCATTCCTACACGCTGTTCACGGGCTACTTCGAGCGGCGCATCCGCGGCGAGATGCAGTCCTTCCAGATCCTTGGCGAACGGTGAACCACTCCAGTTTCGCCATACCCTTGGGCATGGCGGGCGTGGGGTATGGCAGGAAGGCGCGCCGGGCCCTGTCGAGCGCAGACGGACGTGGCCTCGCCGCCGCCGGGACGAAAGCCGTTCGCACGCATGCCACCGAGCGTGGTAGCTTGGATGCTTGTCCGAGCTTGGCGCCCAAGTAGAGGCCAGCTTCTCAGACGACAGGAAGTGGCTCACCGGAAACGGTCGCCGACTGTTCATCACCCTGCTCACCCTGTTCGCGACGCTGGCGGTCAGCGCCTCGCTGGCGGAGAACGGTAAGGCGCAGAGCGAAGGCTTTGCCTATTCCTTCGCGCTCGAGGGGGAGATCGACCTCACCAGACAGCGCGAGCTCGAGCGAGCGCTCGAGGACGCCGCGACGAAGCGTGCACGCCTGGTCATCGTCCGCCTGGACACGCCGGGCGGAGACTTGGACGCCACGCGGGAGATGGTCAGCGCCCTGCTCGCCGCGCCACTTCCGGTGGTCGTCTATGTGGCGCCCGACGGCGCCCGCGCCGCCTCCGCCGGGATGTTCCTCACCGTGGCCGGCGACGTGGCCGCGATGGCTCCGCAGACCAACATCGGCTCTGCCTCCCCCATCGTGATCGGTCCCCAGGGACCCATCGAGGTGGATCGGGTTCTCTATCGCAAGCTCCTCAACGACACCGTTGCCTACGCCAGGGCGCTCGCCGAGGGCCACGACCGAAACGCGGATCTGGCCGAGCGGATGGTGCGCGAGGCGACCAACGTGACGGCTGGCGGCGCCCGGCGCGCGGGGCTGGTTGACGTGGTCGCGGGGAGCGAGGCCGCACTGCTCGAGCGCCTCGACGGCTTTCGTGTCAAGGGCGGCAAAGGCCAGGTGCTGAGCACCGCCGGACTCCAGATCGTGCGCTTTGATCCATCCGCATCCTCGGACGAAGACCCCGACCTACCGGGAGACGGCGCGCTCGTTCTAGGGGTTGGCCTGCCGGGGCTGATCGCCATCGGCATGTTCGCCGCTGTGATCGCGTTCCTGGTGCTGCGCCCCCGGCCGCCGGACACTCGATGAGACCAGACCGAGGAGGTCTGCATGTCGAGACGGGGCCTACTCCGCCCCCCGCGGGGCGCGGCCACGAGCAGCGCGTGCCCCATCAGGACGACTCGTCCACCGCGCTCGGTCGCCT
>JANDLV010000102.1 GCA_024330185.1 Candidatus Siliceabacter maunaloa | reverse complement strand
ACCTTCCCGACGTCCTCCCGCGAATCCGCCGCCAGCGTATGGCGGAGCTGGTCGGCTAGGCCGAGCCGCCGATGCTGTGGCCACTCAAGCTGAGTTCGAGTTCTTCAGTCTGACCCGCACCTGACCCATCATCACCGGCCCGAGCGAGAGCATCAGGCCAGGGCGGGTTCACTCGTTTCGCGGGCCATCGGCCGTCTGCTGCGGGCTAGGGAAGTACGCCGAGCGGCGCGCTTCGATCGTCGGTCGGAGCCGAGGTGGACTACCGTCAGCGAACCGGCGAACCGAGAACTGGTCACCACGTCCGTTGCATCCCTCCGCCCGAGATTGCGCGATGATGAGGGTACGGGCGAGCCGCGACGAAAGGACCCCGGTGAGGGCGAACGACAGCGAACATCACGTGAAGCTCACGCTCACGGGCGAGCGGGCCGAGCGCGGCATCCCGCTGGCGGACTTCGAGTCGTTCATCGACGCGTTCATCGCCGCGTTGCGCGACTACGACGGCGCGCGTCGCGGCGAGGCGACACGCAAGGCCGGACACCCGGAGAGGCGAGCTGATGCGGCGTCAGCGTTCCGGCTTGTGCGAGTGGACACCGGAAGCGCCATCGCGACGCTCGTGCCAGAGCAACTCGACGAGCCAGAGGACACACCTGAGCTGGGCGACCTTCCCCTGGCACTCACGAATCTCGCGTCCCTAGTCAACGATGTGGCGCAACAGCGCGAGGTGCCCGAGGACGTGGTGGATGCGCTGGAGCGTGCGCGTCGCGCCTGCGGCGAGCACGGAGCGATCGAAGTCGACTTGCCCGAGGAGGTTGCGCCAGACGGCCCCGTGCTGCTGGACCGCGATCGCATCGCACGTCTCGCACGACCCCCGGCGAGCGGACCGGCGGCGGTCGAATCAGTCTCGGGACGGCTGCACGCGGTCAACCTCGAGCCTGATCGCATGGCCATCAGGTCTGGGGACGGCGTCGAATGGGCGTGCCGCTACGAAGAGGCGCTTGAACCGAAGGTCCGGTCGCTGCTGGGCGAGGTGGTTTGGGCGCGCGGCGAAGGCCGTCTGACCGGCCCGCTTCGCGGCTCGATGCGCGTCGAGGGAATCGAGCCGGTGGTGCATGGTCGCCAGACCGAGCTGTTTACGCCTGAGCGGGTGCCGCTCGACGTATTGCTGGAGCGACAGGGAATCGGCTCCCCGCAGGGCCTGGACGCGCTCGAGGACGATGCGTGGGTCGGCGACGATGCCGACGAGCGCTACCTGGCAGCCATGACGGGATCGTCGGCGATGTGAGGTTCGAGGACCATGAGTGGCGGGGCGTGCTCGAGCCGCTGCGCGACCCCGAACGGTTCGCCGAGGTCCTCGTCGACGAGGAGCTGGGCACGCTGGTGTGGCCGGGCGGGCTCGACATGGCGCCCGAGCCCCTCTATGAAGAGGCGCGTCGACGCCGGCTTGAGCGTCCGCGCCGCTGACGGGCCTGCCAGTCGTCCCGGTCGGCCCCGTCGTCCTCGACGACGATGCCGCCCCGCACGCCGCGAGCGGCGTGCGCCCCTGGCGCGTTCGCGCGCTCCCGCTCGAGGCCCCGGTCAGCCGAACGTGCGCCGCAGATCCTTGATGAGCACAATCAGATGCAGCGGGTCGGTGGGCGACCTGGCGAAACCGAGTCGCTCATAGAACGCGGCGGCTCGCTCGTCGCGCGCGTGCACGAGCATGGCGCGGGCTCCGACGATGTCAGCCGCTTGGAGCGTCCGCACGGCGGCGTCCGCCACCAGCGCCCGTCCGTACCCCTGGGCTTGGCGGGAGCGGTCGACAGCGAGGCGAGCGAGCAGAATGACCCCGATGGGGTGCGCGGGCATCCCGCGGGCGTGCCGCTCGGGAAGCTCCCGCCGCGCCACTGCGCCAGGGGCCAGGGCGTAGTAGCCGAGGACCCGGTCCCCCTCGGCCAGCACGTAGGTCCGAGCGGTCCCGGCGCCGTCAGCGGTCCGAGCGAACCGGTGCAACCACTCATCGAGATCCTCCGCGGCGCTGTCGAGCGTGTCGAGCCGGTGACCGCGCGCGAGCGGCGCGATCCTGACGTCGCTCAAGGCGCGATCAGGCGCTCACGCAACTCGAGACCCCGGCGCAGCTCAGGCAAGTCCCGCGCGGGACGATCCAACTCAGCGACGAACCGCTCCCACTCCTCGGCGCTGAGCAGGAACTCACGCCGGTCAGCCAGGACGGCATCGGCAGCGGCCGAGGCCGCGCGCTGGACGAAAGCGCTCGTGCTCACACCGGAGGTCGCCGCGGCCCGACGAATCCGCTCGTCAGCTTCCGGAGCGAGCCGAAGGTTCATCCGTGACGTCCTCATGTCAGACATTGTACGCCACGACTCACCGCCCGCCTCGCGGACGCTGGGGCGGCGGAAGGCGAGTGCGTGGGCTCTGGTGGCCCAGGAACACCCCACGCTTTCGGGCGCGCGGCGGTTTCCCACACATCCGCGGTGCGCTACCTTCAGCCGGTCGCACGCGCACGTTGAACGACCGATGCCCGCCCTG
>JANDLV010000101.1 GCA_024330185.1 Candidatus Siliceabacter maunaloa | reverse complement strand
GGAAGACGCGTGTCCATTCGCCGAAGGGCAGGTTGGTGGTGACGATCAGGCTGCTGCGCTCGTGGCGTTCGGAGAGCACTTGGAAGACCAGCTCGGCGGCGCCGTCTGGGAGGGCGAGGTAGCCCAGCTCGTCAAGGACGAGCAGCTCGGTGCGCGCGTAGCGCCCGACGACCCGCGCGAGCTCCTTGCGCGACTGGGCTTCCTGGAGCTCGTTGGCCAGCGCGGCCAGGGTGCTGAAGCGAACGCGTCGGCCTTGCTGGCAGGCGCAGATCCCCAGGGCGGTCGCGAGGTGCGTCTTGCCGGTCCCGGAGTCGCCGATCAGGATCACCGACTCTCGGTCTGTGATCCAGGAGCCTTCGGCCAGCGCGGCGATCGTGGCTTGGGGGACCTTCGGGTTGTCGGTGAAGCGGAAGTCCTCCAGGCGCTTCATGGCGGGGAACCTTGCGTCGAGCAGCCGCCGGCGCTCGCGTCGCTCGGCGCGCTCGGCGGTCTCGGCTTCAAGCAGAGCGGCGAGGTAGGCGGTCGGGGTCTGCTGCTCCCGCGTGGCTTCGGCGGCCAAGTTGCGGAAGCGGCGCTTGACGGTGGGCAGCTTCAGCTCGGTGGCGTAGGCCTCGATCAGGGCCTCCATCGCCGCGGCGCGGGCCTGCTTGGCCGCGGTCATGCCCGGCCCTGCTGGGCGCGCTGGCGGTCGGCCTGCTCGGCGAGCTCGAGCAGCTCGAAGGCCAGCTCGCGGGCCTGGCAGGCGAGCATCGCGATCCCCGCCTCGGGTCGGGCGTCTGCGCAGTCGGCCCGGTCGCTGAGTCGCAGGCAGACGTCTTGCAGGCGCCCGCCGCCGGCCAGCGGGTCAGACTGCTCGGGGTCAAGCCACGCGGCGAGGTGGCGGTAGTAGGCGATCATGCCCGGCCGCCGATCAACGCGTCGTAGCCGGCCAGGTCGGGCTCGGGGCGGTCGTGGGCGGCCAGGCGCGCATCGAGATCGCCCACCGGCGACGGCGGCCTGGTCTGGGCCCTCGCCTGGCGGGCGAGGACCGCGACGGCGCCGCCGTCGATCGCGCCCGACGCCAGCGCGCCGCGGACGGCCAGCTCGAGCCTCGCGGGCCCGTGCTCGCGCGCGAGCAGCAACACATCAACCATCTGCCGGGCGGCCTGCGAGTCGCCGTAGCGGCCCGCCAGCGCGGCCCAGAGCTCGTCCATGCAGTCCGGCCAGGCGCCGCGGTCACGCTCCTGAGCCAAGGCCAGGGAGCGTTGCAGCCCGCCGGGCTTGCGCGCCAGCAGCTCGAGGTAGTGATCGAGGACCGCCCGGGTCTGCGACCGTCCGTGCAGGCGCTCATGGCGCGCAACCTCGCGCCCGCGGTAAGAGATGACGATCTCCCGGGCGCCGACCGCCGCCTGCACGCGCAGCCCGGCCAGCGCGACCGGGACCGAGTAGCGGTTCTGGCGAACGGTGACCAAGGCCTTGGCGTCGACGCGAACACTCGCGGCTTCAGTCGTGTCAAACGGCTCGCCGAGCCCGCGCAACATCGGCCGCTCGAGCGCGTGCTGCTCGGCGACCGTTCCCGGCCGTCCCGCGATCTGCCGCTGCAGATCGCCCTCGCAGGCCGCCAGCAGCAGCGCGTTGAGCTCGGCGATCGACCCGACCGCCGGGACCGGGACCAGGTGGTTGCGCCGCAGCCGGCCGACCTCGCCCTCAACCCCGCCCTTCTCGTGCGCGCCGGCGATCCCCGGCGTGGTGAACAGCGACTCGAACAGGTAGTGCGAGCGCATCGCGACAAACCGGTCGGACTCAACGCGCCGGCGGCCCTTGAGGACCTGCTTGACCGCCGAGCCGAGGTTGTCATAGCGAACCTCGGCGAACACGCCGTCAAACCAGGCGAACGCGTGCGCGTGGCCCTCGAGGAACGCCTGCTGGGTCTCCACCGGGCTGGCCATGCTGAACGCCGCGCCCGAGAAGCACGAGCGCATGAAAAACAAGTGCACCCGCGTGCGCGCGCCCGCCAGGTCGATGTCGGCCTCGCCCCAGTCGACCTCGCCCGTCACCCCAGGCGCGTGGATCTGCGGGACGAACACCTCCCGCGCCGCGAGGCCAAGCTCGTGGCGGCGCCTGCGGACATGATCGCGGACCGTCGTCTCGGCGACATCGACACCGTGCTCATCGACCAGACGCTTCCACACACGCTTGGCCGTGTGGCGCTGCTTGCGTGGCGCCCGAAGGTCCTCGGTGAGCCACCCGTCGATGATCTCGCGGTACTCGCCCAACTTCGGCGCCACCCGACACTCCGGCGCCCGCTTGGCCGGCGGCAACGGCGACCCAAGCGCCTGCCGCACCGCACGGCGATGCACGCCATGACGCTCGGCCAGCGCCCGGATCGACAAGCCCTCACGATCGCGATCGCGCCTGATCTGCTCGAACTGCTCCACTCTGGATCCCACTCTCTGCGGCCCTCAATCCCGTGCTCGATGAGCACGCGATCCTCAGCCGACGATCGGACAAGGTGGGGCCAGTTGAAACCGTCGCAATGGGGCCAGATCAGACCGTCGTTCCTA
>JANDLV010000100.1 GCA_024330185.1 Candidatus Siliceabacter maunaloa | reverse complement strand
AGGTTCCCTCGCCGAATCAGCGAGGAATGCGGTGGGCTGCTGCGTTGCCACAAAGCCGGTATCGGGGGCCGTAGCTGCGCGGGGCGCGCTGAGGCGGAACCCTGAGCGCCTGCACGGGCCACTGCCCAATGGATATGAGGCGCATCACCTGGTGGCGGTCGGCGAGCCGCGCGCCGCTGGGGCGCGGCGGATACTGGATCGGTTCGGAATCGACCCCAACACCGCGGTCAACGGGGTGGCGCTGCCTGGCCGTGGCTCCGGGCGCGTCGCCGGTCAGGCATACCACCCGTCGATTCACACGAACCGCTACTACGATGCGGTAGAGGCTCGGCTTGCTGGCGCTCGTAATCGTCGAGAAGCGACCTACGCCCTCGGGACAATCCGACGCGACGTTCGTTCGGGGAACTTCCCGTGAGTCCGGTGCTCTACGAGTTCGTCGTCGATTCCGACGGGTTCGCAAACTTCGAAACCGAGGACGAGCAGGATCTGGATTTGTTCATCGACGGGTTCGAGGCCTTGCCTATGGCGGCAACGTGGCCTGCGCCTCGTATTCGACTCTCGGAGGCGGCCGCTAGGTCGGGGGCGCCGCTGCCAGACTTCGCGAGCATCTTCGGAGCAGTTCCCGTGCTAAGCCAGGCGGCCCTCAACGCCTTGCGGCCAAAGCTCGATGACGTCGGCGAGTTGCTCCCGCTCGGCTGTGCTGCGGCCGAGTACTGGGCCCTCAACGTGACGTCGGTAGTGGATCTCATGGACGAGGCCCGTAGCCTGGGCGACTGGTTCGGTCCTGGTCGACTCATGAACCTTCGGCAACTGATGCAGAAGGACGGGGCGTCGGCAGCATTGCCTTTGAGCTTCAAGCTCCCACAATGGCGGAAGGGCCGGGCGCTGCTGACTGATGAGTTCATGAACATCGTTGAGGCGCACGGGCTTACCGGACTTACAGCGCGGGCGATCACGGCACAGCGGAACTAATGCCGCGGCTTTCAGTCGTCGCTCGCATCGGTCGGCTGCTCGCGGCTGCCATCGTCGTCGCTGTTGGCCTGTTCCTCGGGGTTTCGCACCCAGGCTCGGGGGACGCGCGGCACTGTACCGGCGGCTACATGTGCGACTACGACACGCCGCGCGGCGTTGCCACGGCCGCCGCGGCCGGCGACCGAGATTCGGCTACGACCCCGCTCGCCAACACCCGCGGTACAACGCGCGTGGCGAGACCTGGCGCTACGACGTCTGCGGAAGTGGTTCGTCTCGTTTCGGGGTTCGTTCGTGCCGCAAAGCCCGCAGCAGGCATTGTTGATGACGTTGTTCGGCCGCTCGTCGGCGGTAACCGGCGAATCCAGGCGCTGCGCAATATCGGCCAGCAGGGTGCGGGCCAGGGAGTCCGCGAAGTGCCCGGCGGTTTGTCCCGGGCGCAGGACATATACGCAGGCCTTTCGAGGGGCGCACAACCGTTCCGCACCCTTCCCGATGGACGGCAACTTCTGCAGCGGACTGACGGGACGATCATTGGGTTGCGTCCGACGTCGAGGAGCGGCCCGCCATCGATCGACGTCCGACCGCCCGGTGGTAGCGACCAGTACTTCCAGCTTCACTTCCCGGGTGGCTAGCCCTGTGCAGCTGCTAGGCGGATTTGAGCTGGAGGAGGCTCGGAGTGCTATCGCGTCTGTGTTTCGCTCCTTCGATGCGTTCGATGAACCCCTGCACGACTCGGTCGAGGGCCGGCTAATTCTCTATCCGGCGGCTGGCTACGAACTACCAGAGCCTTGGTTCCGGGCTGTGGCTAGCGCCGCGAAAGCACTCGGCGAAACAAGGGCCTACTACGGGGTGGTCGAGGCGGCCACCGCCCAGACTCTCGATGAGGCCTGGAGTCTTCCGTTAGAGGACGAAACTCCAGGATGGTTCGAGCGCTCAGCGAACGATGGCACGCGAAACCCGATCGCGGAGAGCGCCCTCTGGTCGACCTTCGGAACCTGGGGCATTCTCCTGTCTCATCGCCAGCACGTCGTGGTTGGCGGGCCGAGATCGTTCGTTCACCCTCTCAGCCGTGAGATCAACGCGGCGGATGACGGCGTGATCCGTTTCGTCCAAGACATGGCTAAGGGCGCGGACGTGCTAGCCGGCGATGGATGGCTACGCCATCTCCTGCGGCACGTGTACGGAAGTGAGCAGTCGGAATACCTCCTGCATCGCGCGAGACGCGACCCGTGAGCCTGGCTTCGGTGAGCTCGGCATTCGTCTGCGTTCTCGCGCGCATCGCGACTGCTCTGGTTCTGGCGTCTATCGGAATGGCTGCGTCTGCGCAGACGGGACACGCCGCCGTGGCTTCCGGCGACGGTTCCCGCACCATTGCGTCGGCTGACCACGCGGTCATCGTCGACTACGACTCGTCTCTGGCATCTACGACATCGCTTGTCAACCCGCGCGCCGCCGCGTGCTCGATCGAACCTCATGCGGCTAATGGCGCGAGGCCGTTTACCTCCGCCGCTTCGCCGAGACATGCCGCAAAGGGCGGACGCGTCCCGGGCGACGCGACGGGGTTCATCGGTCCGGTT
>JANDLV010000010.1 GCA_024330185.1 Candidatus Siliceabacter maunaloa | reverse complement strand
GGGGCCGGGGCCGGGGCCGGGGCCGGGGCCGGAGCGGGAGCGGGAGCGGGAGCGGGAGCCGGGGCCGGGGCCGGGGCGGTGACCCCTCCCTGAAGGGCCTGGAAAGCCGCGAAGGCGGGCTTGCGCGAGCCATCCGGGCGCACGAGGCCGTAGCGGTCGAGCGTCTCGTCGTCGCGGTCCCAGTCGAGGATCCGGTACCAGAACATGTGGTCGACGTAGTCCCACGTGCTGGCGACGGCGACGGCCTCGGTGAGGTAGGCCGCCTGGGTGGCCTCGTCCACGCCGCGGCGCCACGGCTCGACCTCCTCGCGGAGCGTCGTCGTGGACCAGCCGAACTCGGTCAACCAGATCGGCTTGTCCTGGCCGTAGCGCAGGAGCAGATCCCTGATGAGCGGCACCCCGC
This sequence comes from Candidatus Siliceabacter maunaloa, assembly GCA_024330185.1. Taxonomy (GTDB): domain Bacteria; phylum Actinomycetota; class Thermoleophilia; order Solirubrobacterales; family Solirubrobacteraceae; genus Siliceabacter; species Siliceabacter maunaloa. The sequence goes on along the minus strand of JANDLV010000010.1, from coordinate 91,735 downwards.
GGCTGAACGAGTTCTCGATCCACTGGTCGTGGCCCGGATCGCTGGGCGGCACCGCACCGGGATAAGGATGCACGGAGAAGGCATCGAAGTGACCGCCGATACCGCGGCGCAGCAACTCCTCGGCGAAGCGGAAGTCGGAGTCCGACAGCACGCCGACCACGACCGTGGCATCCGGGTCGACACGCTTGACGGCGGGGTAGGCGGCCTTGACCAGCTCCGCGTACTCAGCGGCGGGCGCGGGGCTGGCGAAGAACTCCACGAGGTTCGGCTCGTTCCACACCTCCCATGCGAGGACCCGGTCGCCGAAGCGACCGGCGAGGAACGCGAGGGCATCGGCGAAGTCCTGCGGATCACGCGGGGAGTGACGCTGCACGTTGCGCTCCCACCAGGCGCCTTCGCAGCCCTGGCGCAGGTCCTCGGGAGCGCTGGACGCCCAGCAGGGCGAGCTCATGACCGTGAAGAGGACCTCGATGCCGCGCCGCTCCGCTTCCGTGAGCACCCGGTCGATCGAGTCGAGGTACCACTGCTTGTACTCGCCCTTGCGGTCCTGCTCGAGCGAGGACCAACTGAGGTCCACGCGAATCGACTTGGTGCCGAGCTCCTGGGCGAGGTCCAGCCGGCGGTTGACCTCAGCCTCGTCCAGGGACGTCCACAGCACGTGCGCCTGGACCCCGACCGACGGAGCGGCGGTCGCGGTGGCGGGAACGGCGGCGAGCAGAGAGCCGAGGATCATCAGGGCCGGCAGGAGAAGACGCAGAAGGCGGGGCATGCCCTCTGCCTCGGAGCCCTTCGCCCGCCGCTCGCTCGTCGTGCCCCACCGCTCGACGGATGTACGAGCATCTCGCTTGCCGGCGCAACCCGCGCTGGCATACTCGACGCATGGCGCTGCGCGGCATCACGCGGCCGTCCGTCGGGCCGCGAAGGGATCTCGACCTGCGCGGCGCGGCGCAGAGCCTGGCGCTTGCAGCGCTCGGGGCACTCGTCACCGCGGTTCTGCTGTGGTCGTCCTACACAGGGTCGGTCGGCACCGTCCTGCTCGTGGTCGGCGGCTGCGTGGCGATCCCGATCGCGATCGCGCGACCACTGTGGGCCATCGGACTCGCGATCGCGCTCATCCCCGCGGGAGGCTTCGTCGTGCTTCCCCTCGGCGCCGTCGAGATGGCTCCGGCCGATGCGATGTTCCTGCTCGCCGGAGGCTCGTGGGCAGCCACCAGAGCGGTGCTCGGGCAGCCGCTGATCGTGCACAGCCGCGTCACCGTGCCGCTGCTGATCCTGCTGCTTGCGATCGTGCCCGGGATCATCGTCGCGACGGACGTCGCCGCCGTCGTCGTGCGCCTCGTCCTGTGGACCGCCCTCTTCTTCGTCGTGCAGGCGGTGGCCGCCCATGCCGAGCCCCGGCACGTGCGCGGCCTGTTCCTCGTGCTCGTGGCGACGGCCGCCCTGGAGGGCCTGATCGCCGTCGCAGCGCCGGGGCTGGGCGAGGCGACGGAGTCGATCGAGGACACGGGGTTGCGGGCGCAAGGGACCTTCGACCAGCCCAACATCCTCGGTCAGTTCCAGGCGCTCGCTCTTCCCGCCGCGGTCGTGCTGGCCTTGCAGCCCTCACACGCCTTCCGCGCCGCGGGTCTCCTGGGCACGGTTCTGATCGGCGCGGGAGCGCTGCTCTCGCAGTCGCGAGGTGCCCTGGCGGGCGTCGCCGGAGCCCTCGTGGTGCTGCTGATCCTGCCTCAGGTCCGCAAGCTCGCTGCCGTGGGCATCGTCGCCGTGGTGGGCCTTGTGACGGCGGGCTCGTTCGGGCTGCTCTCCGTCGGCCTGGGTGACGCGGGCGTCGCCGCCACGCAGCGCTTTGACGCCGCCAGCACGTCCGGCGGCGGCGAGGACCCGAGATTCGACATATGGTCGCGCAGCCTCGAGATCATCCAGGACCACCCGTGGACGGGCATCGGCGCCAGCAACTTCCCGGAGGTCGGCCCGAGCTACGGCCTCATCGACCCCGCCACGGGAGACGCCTTCCTCCACGCCCACAACCTCGTCCTCCACGCGGCGGTCGAGTTCGGGACCCTGGGCCTCCTGGCCTTCGCATGGCTCGCGGTTGCGCTGGTCCTGACCGGCGCGAGGGCTGTCCGGCACCCGGCGGCACCCGTACGGGCGATGGCCGTCGGTATCGCCGGGGCGGGTGCCGCCACGGCCGTGGGCGGCATCGCCGACGACGCCACCGGGATCAGCTTCCTGACCGCGGTCATGGCTGTGCTCGCCGGGGCGCTGATCGCTCTGTGTCGCGACCGGGACGATTCCCCGGTCGTAGCCGACTGACCCGCCCGCGTCGACCGTCGTCGCCGGCCTCGCCCTGCGACCGACCGCCTCCGTACCCGTAGTACGAGTACTCGCCGGCCGTGTCGCTGACGCGGTTGAGGACGATGCCGACCAGATCGACGCCCGCCCTCTCGATCTGCTCGCGCGCCGTCGCGAGAGCGTCGCGTCGCAGACGCCTGAGCTCGACGACGAGCAGCGTCGCGTCGACTGCGGAGATGGCCTCGAGCGTCTCTGCACCCACAGTGGCGGGCGGGAGGTCCAGGATCACGTAGTCCGCCTCCTGCTCGAGTCGTTCGAGCATGCGCCCGAACGCAGCCGTGCCCAGCAGGACGGCGGGGTTCGGTGGCAGGGGACCGGCCGGAAGGGTGCGCAGGCCGGGCTTGCCGACGGGCTTGAGCAGCTTCACGGGATCCAGGCCACCGACGAGGACGTTGGTCAACCCCTGACCAGCCTCGACGCCAAGCTCCTCGCTCAGGCGCGGGCGGCGGAGGTCGCAGTCGACGGTGATCACCTTCGCCCCGGTGCGGGCCAACGCCTCGCCCAGCCCCGCGGCGACGGTCGTCTTGCCGTCGCTGGGCAGCGGGCTGGTGACGGCGATGGATCGGGTCGGCTCGCTTCGCGCGAACCCCACGTTGGCCGCGAGGAACTGCATCGCCTCCTCGAAGCGGCCCGACCGCCCAGTAGCGGGAATGCGGCCCAGCACCGGGGAGTCGATCAGCTCGCCGAGCTCCTTCTCGTCACGCACCCGCCGGTCGAACGCGTTGCGCAGGAGCGCGGCGCCGACCGCCAGGGCAGCGGCGATTAGGGTCGCCGCCGCGAGGTAGAGGCGCGGGCGGGGCCGAGCCGGGGACACCGGTTCCGCGGCCCGGGTCGAGACCGCGATCGTGTTCGCCTGAAGAGCCACGTTCTCCTGGGTGGTCTGGTACGAGGTCTCGAGCCCCTGCAGCTCGCTGTTGAGGCGCGCGAGCCGTGAGGCGGTGCCCGTCTGCTGCTCGCGACGGTCGATCTCCCCTGCGATCTCTCCGATGCGTTCCTGGAGGCGGGCCAGCGTCTGCCGGCTGTCCTCCTGTGCACGCTGGCGCTGGCGGTCGACGAAGACCTCGGCGTAGGTGTTGGCCAGAACCTGGGCGCGCTCGGGGGCGGGCCCGGTGGCACGGACCTCGATCAGGTTCGTCCCGGTGAGGACCTCGAAGCTCATCCGGTCGTCGATGTCGCCTGGTTCCAGGGGGAACGGGAGCGCGCCGGCCACGGCTCGCGTCACCTCACTGGTCGACAGCAGCTCGGCGTAGGTCTGGGCGAGGACCTCGTCGAGCTGGACCGCGCTGGCTCCTGCGCTGATCGGACGGTTCTCGCCGACGAACAGCGTCGCTGCGCTCTCGTACTCGTCCGCGAGCGTGAAGGTGACCAGGGCCGCGGCGGCCACGGCCGCGACGAACACCCCGACGAGCACCCGCCACTGTCTGCGGAAGAGGACATCTACGAGCTGGGGCAACGTCATGTGCGCCATCGTAAGGGCGACGCCCGACGGGCGAGTCCGCCGCCCGTCGGCGATGATGTCGGCGTGCCCCCTCTCCGAGCCCTGTTCCTGGCCCAATCCGGACAGCTCGGGGGCTCGGAGATGGCGACGCTGACCTTCGTCGAGCATCGTCCGCAGGACGTCGAGGCCGACGTTCTCCTGCTGGGGGGAGGACCGATGGTGGAGCGCTTCGAGGCGATCGACGTGCGCCCGATCGTCGCCGGGATGCCCGGTCGGCCCAGTCGCCGCGAGGCGGTCGCCTTCCACCGGGCACTCGTCGGCCATCTGCGGCGCACCGCGCCAGACGTCATCATCGCCCGGGGGCTCAAGCCGACGATGCTCGCTGCGCCGGCCGCCCGCCACACCGCAACGCCGCTGCTGTGGTGCAAGGTCGACTTCTCGCGCGACGCCAGGCTTGCCGCGCCGGTCGCTCTGGCAGCCCACGCGGTCCTGCCCAACAGCCAGGCGGTCGGCGCGGCGGTGCCGGCACGACGCGTCATCGGCCATCTCCCACCCCCTGTCCGCCTCGCGGATGCCTTCCGTGTGAGCGCGCGGCGACCCGCGGCGACCATCGGATCGATCGGGCGGCTGATCCCCTACAAGGGCCATCATCACGTGATCGAGGCGGCCGCGCTGCTGTCCAGCCGCTTTCCCGAGGTCCGGGTGATAATCGCCGGTCCACCCGCGCCCGAGGCGCCGGACTACCCGGTCCGGCTACGGAGGCTCGCCGAAAGCCTTGGCATCTCGGATCGCGTCGACGTGCCCGGTGCCGGTGACGTGGAGCCGATCCTCGACCGGCTCACGGTCTCGGTGACGGCGACCTACCGCGACGACTGCGGCTTTGGACGGGAGGGATTCGGCATGGCCATCGCCGAGGCGAGCTGGGCGGGACTGCCGGTCGTCGTGACGCGAGGCGGCGGATCGGTCGAGGCGCTCGTCGACGGGGTCACGGGAAGCCTCGCGAACGCAGCCGATCCGGCCGACCTCGCGCGCGCCGTGGCCCTTTACCTCTCGGACCCGGCGCGGGCAAACGAGGCAGGTCGGGCCGGGGCCGCGTTCGCGCGCGAGCGTTTCGCGCCCGCCCACCTGGCTCGCCGGCTCTGCGCCTACGCGGAGCAGGTCGCTGGTAGGCACCCGACAGCGTGAGCTCCGTCCGGCGCGTTCTGCGCAACACCGCGATTCAGGTCGGCGGGCAGGGACTGAGCAAGGTCGCCTCGCTGGCGTTCTACGTGGTGCTGGCCAGGGAGCTCGGCACGGCGGGGTTCGGAACCTTCACCTACTCCCTCTCGCTCGGGCTCATGCTCATGTCGGTGGCGGGCCTGGGCATCGACGACCTCGTCGTCCGCGACGGCGCCCGCGACCGGTCGCGGGAGCCCCGGCTCCTGGTGGACGCGCTCACGGCCAAGGCCGTCACCGGCGGCTTCGCGCTCCTGCTCGCCGTGGCCATCGCCGTCTTCGTCGACACGCCCGGCGAGGGCGGCGGTGCAGCGATCGTCCTTCTGGCACTGGCTGCGCTCGTGGAGCAGATCGTCTCCTCGGTGGGTTCGGTGCTCGAGGGACGGGAGCGCTTCGCCGCGGTGAGCGTCGCGGTCGTGGCCCAGCGCTGGCTGACCGCCCTCGCCGGCGTCTGTGCGGTGCTGCTGGGAGCGGGCGTGCTGGCCGCCTGCGCCTCCTACCTCGCGGGCGCCGTCGTCGCGCTGGTCACGGTGACCCTGGCGCTGCGCCGGGCGGGCGTCCGACGCCTGCCCCCACCATCCAGTGAGAGCGCACGCGCTCTGGCCCTGATGTCGCTGCCGATCGGAGTGAGCGGGATGTTCACCGTCGTGCTGTTCCGCATCGACGCGACGATGCTCGCAGCGCTGCAGGACACCTCGGCGGTAGGGCTCTACGGCGCCGCCTACCGCGTGCTCGAGACGACGCTCACGGTGAGCTTCGCCGCCGTCGGAGCCCTTGCGCCGATGCTTGCTCGGTTGAGCCTGAGCGAGCCGGACCGCCTCCGCGAGCTGTACCAGACCGCATGCAAGGCGCTGGTGGCACTTCTTCTGCCGGTGGGCGCCGCCTTCGTGCTGTTCGCGGCCCCGATAGTGGATCTCCTGTACGGGCCGCAATACCGCGAGGCCGTCCTGGCCTTGCGGCTGTTGGGGGGAGCGGCGGCGATGTACGGACTCTCGTACCTCTCCACCTACGTGCTCATCTCGGTCGACCGTCAACGGCTCATACCTCTGATCACAGGCGCCGCCGCGCTGCTCAACATCCTCTTGAACCTGGTGGCCATACCGCTCTACTCGCTCGACGGTGCCGCCGCCGTGACCAGCATCACGCAGCTCGGTCTCGTGCTCGGCACGGGCACGCTCACCCTGCGCGCCGTGGGCGCGATCTCGCTGGGCGCCGTGGTCTGGGGGCCGCTGCTCGGCTGCGCGGCGATGGCCGGCCTGGTGCTCCTGCTGGGAGACTCCCTGGTCCTCCTCCCGGTTGCCGGACTCGCCTACGTGGCCGTGTTCCTGAGCTGGGAGCGCTGGCGCAATCCGCAGGAGCTACGGGCCGCCATGGATGCCTTGCGTGGACGAGTTCCCACCCAACGGCCACAGGGTGAACGGTAGTAGCCTGACACCTCGTCCGTGTCGGTGACCGCACAGACCGCTGTGCAGGCTGCGCGGCCGCGCCGGCGGATCCTGCTCGTCTTCGAGCCACCCGACGGAGGCGTCCCGGAGGCGGTTGGCCACCTGGCCATGGGGCTGCCGGCGCTCGGTTGGGACGTCGAGGTGGCAGGGCCTGCACATGCGTCCGTCCTTCCCGCGCTCGACGCGGCGGGCCTGCGGGTGCACCGCCTACCCCTCCGCCGCGGCTATGGCCGTCCCGACCGGGATGCTGCGGCGCTGAGCCGGCTCGTGAGCCTCGTGCGGCGTGGTGGCTTCGACCTGGTGCACGCCCACTCGTCCAAGGCGGGCGTGCTCGGACGGCTTGCGGCGAAGGTGGCGGGCGTGCCCACCGTCTACTCCCCCCACTGCTTCGGCTTCGTCGGCCCGGTCTCCCTACGACGGCGCACGTTCGTCCTCGCGCTCGAGCTCTCGCTGCGCCCGCTGACCGACGCGACGCTCTGCGTGTGCGAGGACGAGCGTGTCATGGCACTACGGGCCCGCGTCGCGACGGCCTCGCGCCTCTGGGTCGTGCTCAACGGGGCGCCCGCCTGCCCGGTGGACGAGGCGGCCGACCCAGACCTCACCGCTCTGAGAGGCGACGGCACGCTCGCCGCGGCCGTGGCGTCGCTGCGGCATCAGAAGGGTCTGGACGTGCTGCTCGACGCGGTTCCCCGGGTCCTGGCCGCCCTGCCCCATGCGCGGGTGGCCGTCGTCGGGGACGGCCCGCTGGCCAGCGAGCTGCGACGCCACGCGGCCACGCTTGGCCTCGACGTGGAGCCTCGCTTCGCGCTCCTGCCCTTCAGCGGGCCGGCCTCGCGACATCTGCGGGCGCTCGACGTCTTCGTGCTGCCCTCGCGCTGGGAGGCCTTCCCGATCGGGATCCTGGAGGCGATGGCGTGCGGGGTCCCCCAGGTATGCACCGAGGTGGGCGGAACGCGGGAGGCCGTCGACGAGACGACCGGCCGGCTCGTGCGCCCCGAGGACCCCTCCGCGCTTGCGGAGGCGATCATCGAGCTGCTCGGCGACGCCGCGCTTCGTGAGCGCCTCGGGCACAGCGCCCGCCGCCGGCACAGCGCCGACTTCCGGGTCGATCGCATGGTCGCGCAGACGGAGGCGATCTACGCCCGGCTGGTCGGCGCTGACGGAAGGTGACGCCCGCGGCCGACTAGACTCGCGGACCTATGCGAGGCCTCACCCTTGACCGCGTCGGACGGTATGCACGCGGCCAGGCCGAAGATCTCGCGGTTCGGCTCAGGGTCATCCCCTACCGCCCGCACGTCAGAGCCGATGCGGCGCGGTGGGACGAGGAGCACGCCTCCGATGTGGCGGCAACGGAGTACGCGCCGCTCGTGGAGCTCGCTCGCTACAGCATCCTGAGCGGCTGGGTGCGCTGGCTGGGGCCGGGGGTCACGGTCCTCGACCTGGGCTGCGGCGACGGGATCCTGCGCGAGCGCCTCGCGGGAACGGGACTGCGCAGCTACCTGGGCATGGACTTCGCGCCCGCGGCGATCGAGCGCGCCCGGCGCTTCGAGGACGACCACACCTCCTTCGCCGTCGGGGAGCTCCCCGAGAGTCCTTCCGCGCCCTACGACGTGGTGATCTGCAACGAGAACCTCGAGTGCGTGCCGGACCCGGCGCGCTACCTCGACCGCGTGGTGGAGCAGGTGCGCCCCGGCGGGCACCTCCTCGTCTCGCTCTGGCGCCACCCTGGTGACGTCGCGCTGCACCGCCTGCTGGACGAGCGGTTCCAGCTCGTTGACGCCGTCGCTGCACGCAACCTGACGAGCTTCCGCTCCCGCCGGTGGCGTCTCTCCTGCCATCGCAGGATCTGATCCGACGGGACGGGGTTCAGTCAAGCCGCACGGAGCGCCACCGGCCCTCCAAGCGGACGAAGAGGCGTTCCTCCGACGGATCGGCGTACAGGGCGCCGTCGGGAAGAGCCCCGACGTCTGACGGAGCACCGCTGGGCACCGTCATGAGGTTGCTGCCGGGCTCGTGGATGACCGGCCTGAAGTTGTCGCCCTCGGCCCGCAGGGCCGTCTGGGCGGGCAGCAGGGTGCCGCCCAGCCACTGGAGATGCTCGACATTGGCGTACCACAGCCCGTAGCGGGGACCGATCAGACCGCCAGCGAAGTCCGATGACGCTCCGGCCGTGACCGTGCAGCCGGTGAAGGTGATGCGCTGGGGCGGCGAGCCCTCTTGCGTTCCGATGACCCTCACCCCGGCGAAGTCGCCCAGCGTCTCGCCGTCCCCGGTGCCGTCGCGGCGAAACGCGCAGTTGGCGAAGCCCACGAACATGGGGCAGCCGTCCGGCCCGCCCTCCTCGCGCACGATCTCCACGCCGGAGCCTGTATTGGCGTCGGTCGTGCAGTTGACGAAGTTGAAGAAGCGCGCGCTGGCCAGGCGAATGCCGGGCGCCGCCGGGTTGAGCGGCGCCTCGGGCTCCTGGAACCGGTTGCCCGCACGCTCGATGCGCGTGTTCGCGAGCACCACGGCCCCGGATGCCTCGGATCCGGCGAACACGAGGTTGCCGGCACGGTTGTAGGCAAAGATGCAGGTGTCGACGAAGCCATCGCGCCACCACCCGCCGTCCCCGGCGTTGAGGCCCCAGCCATCGTTGCCCATGACGTAGCAGCGATGCAGGGAGCACACGTTGTAACGCCCGCGGATGCCGTCCCCGGTGAAGCCGATGATAGAGACCTCGTCCAGGGCCCACAGATGCTCGCCGGTGTAGTCATCCGGGAAGCGCAGGCCGCAGACCGACGCCCCCTTGCGCCTCCCGACCAACGCGACGTTCTTGACTGATACCCCGCGTGCCGGCTCGCCTTCGTCGTTCTCGATCAACCCACGGTCGTCCGGGAAGCCGTCCGCGGGCACGAGGCGGCAGCTGGACGGCGCGTCCGGCTCAGCCGTGTAGCGAGGGGCGTGCGTACCCCGTAGCAACGTCCCGCTGCGGGGGCGAACCGGACCTCCGACCAGATAGGTGCCCGGAGGGAGGAACACCTCGCCGCCCCGATCGCCGACCGCGTCGAGCGCTGCCTGGATCGCTTCCCGGTCGTCGGCGCTTCCGTCGCCGCGGGCACCGAAGCTGCGAACATCGAAGGCTGCGACCGGTGTCCGATCGGCCGCCGTGCTCCCCGAGTCGTTGCAGCCGGCCACCGCCGCCGTCCCCGCGGCGGCTCCGAGCCCGGCCAGGACCCGGCGACGGGTCAAGACGTCGCGATCATCCATGCGTCCAGATTAGGGTGGCCCCGCATGCCGGACCCATCTGCGTCGAAAGGCCGAGATAGCGACGAGGAGCATCGCCACCAGGCCGGAGCTCGGCGCATCATCGTCAACTCCGGCTTCCGAGCCATCGCCGACATCGGGTCCAAGCTCGCGGTACTCGCGCTCTTCGTGGTCATCGCCCGCGGCCTGGGGGCGAGCGCCTTCGGCGCGTTCACGCTCGCTCTCACGATCGCCACGCTGTCGGCGACGCTGGCCAAGCTCGGGCAACAGAGCGCTCTGACCCGCGCTGTCGCGCGTGACCGCGCGATGGTCCACGACTACCTCTCGAACACGATCTGCCTCCAGCTCGTGCTGGCCATGCCCGTCGTCGCGCTGGCCACGCTCGGCGCTCCGCTGTTCGGGGTGAAGGCCGATCTGCGGTGGCTGTTCGCAGCGCTGGGCATCGCGATGCTGATCGAGGCGCTGATCGCGACGGTCTTCGCGGTGTACCAGGCCTACGAGCGCCTCGGCTACCTGCCCATCGTGCTCATCACCCAGCGCTGGCTCAGCTCGCTGGGGGGCATCGCGGCGATCCTCCTGGGAGCAGGCGTCGAGGTCGTCGGCGCGATCTACCTGGCAGGGGCCGCCGGGGCACTCCTGATGGCGTGGGTGATCCTGACGCGTCGGGTGGTCCGCATCCGCTGGCAGGTCGACCGAGCGAGATGGCTGCCCCTCCTCCGTGCTGCGCTGCCGATCGGCATCGCCGGCGTGTTCAACGCCGTCCTCTTCCGCATCGACACGGCGATGCTGGCCGCCTACGAGCCAGCGGACATCGTAGGCAACTACAGCGCCGCCTACCGGGGCCTGGAGAGCACCCTCTTTCTCAGCTGGGCGGTCGCCGCAGCGGTCTACCCCGTGTTCGCACGGCTGTCGCGCACCTCGCAGCCCCCGGTCAGCCTCGTCTTCGAGCGCTCGCTGAAGCTCGCCCTCGCCGCCTCACTTCCCGTCGCGGCCGGTGCGATGATCCTGGCGGAGCCCCTCGTCCTGGTCGTGTTCGGGGACGGCTTCCCGCTCGCAGCCGGGGCGCTGGTCCTTCTGGGGCCGGCCATCGCCCTGTATCCATTGGCCTACCTCTCGGCCCAGTTGATCGTGGCGACGGATCACCAGCGGCTGCTCGCGCCGATCTACGCGACGATCGCCCTGCAGAACATCCTCACGAACCTCGTCCTCATCCCAGTGCTCTCGCTCGACGGCGCCGCACTGAGCACTGCGATCACGCAGGTGCTCCTGACAGGCGTGCTGCTGGTCATCGCCGTGCGGACCAGCGGCACCGTGAGCGCGCGAAGGATCGCCCTCGGGCCGGCGCTCGCCACGCTTGCCGGGGCCACGGCGATGCTCCTCACGCGGGATCGCCTGGAGCTCGCGCTGGTGGTCGGCCCGCTGGTCTACATCGGCACGCTCTACGCCCTCGAGCGCCGCCTCTTTCCCGAGGATGTGCGGGTCGTCCGCGCAGCCCTTCGCCGTCGCGACGTGCAGAGCGTCCTGTCTTCAACCTGAGCCGGCGGTCGCTCAGGGGGCTGCGCTGCGCCCGCGCAGCGCAGACAGACGCTGCCGGGCACCCGCCGCCGCGAACGCGAGGGCCGGGAGGGGGTCGCTGGGGTTGAGCAAGCCGACCGAGCGCACGCCGCGGTAGCTGCCCAGGGCCGCGCGCCGGGTCAGCTCCCCCCGCCTGATCCGCGCCGTCGCCGCACGTCGCTCCAACGGCGGCACGACGACCTTGCGCCCGATGCGCGGCGACGGCTGAGGGTCGAGCGTAAGACCGGCCAGCGCCGCATAGACCCGCCACGGGCCATCGACCTCGCAGGCCTTGCTGAGACCGAAGCTCTGCGGGAGACGCACGTTGATCTCGATCAGCACCACCTCCCCGGTCACGGCATGGCGCTTGGTCTCCAGGGACGAGATGCCGATGAAGCCACAGGCATCGAGGAGGATGTGCGCGAGCCCCATCGTCTCCGGGACCTCCTCGGCGACCATCAGCGCGGCCGCGCCGTAGTCCAGCGGCCACTGGCGCAGCTTGCGCCGGCCGTAGGCGAGCGGGTAGGAGCCGTCGGCCAAGCGGACGGTGACCGCCCCCTCGAGGTTGCTCTCCGGGCCGGGAACGAGCTCGCTGAGCAGCATCTCGAGACCCGTGCGCACTGCCCGGGCTCCGTGCTCCAGGACGTCGGCGGGTCGATCGACGCGCTTGGTCTTCTGGCCGACGATCTCGCCGTAGTGGATGTTGGCCGGCTTGAGTACGCATGGGTAGGTGACCTGCTCCGCGGCGTCGTGAAGCTCCTGCTCGGTCCTGGCGCGCTGCGTGCGCGGCGCTCGCACGCCGGCGGACTCCGCGATCGCGTAGAGGGACGACTTGTCCATCACGCACGCATGCGGACCGTCGCCGGCCTCGAAGGAACGCAGGCTCGCCGGTATGCGCCGACGGTGGGTGAAGAGGAACCGCGTGGCGTGATCGGAGCCGCTGAGCAGCACGCCGGGCCCGTCGCCGGCGATGCTCTCCAGTCGAGCGATCCATGCGTCCCCGCCGTCCGGCAGGTCAGCGAGCCGGTGGCCCGTGACGGCACGGCTCGTGGCGAAGGCCCGCCCGACGGCGCCGTCCGCGAGCGCGTGGACCCGTACGCCCCTGGCCGCGAGCACACGCGCCATGGTGAGCGCGCCGTCGTTTGGATGCAGGATGATCGCCGTCGGCAGCGTGCGATCCGGTTGTGGCATCCGGCGAATCCTGTCAGACCTCCACGCAGGCTCCTACGCCACGGGTACCACGGCTTACTCAGCCGCAGCCCGCACCTCACGCCATCGCGACCCCGCCCCGAGCAACAGCGCGAGCGCAGCCAGCATCTCGAGCGACTCCTCGGGAACGCCGAGCACGATGCCGAACGTCCCGGTCGAGGCGGTGATCGCGTCGAGCGAGAAGGCGGTCACCACGAAGGCCAGGGCGATGAGCGCGAACGGCAGGGCAGCGTGACCGCTGAGCGCACGGATGAGGCGAAGGAGACGCTCCTCTCGGAGCGCGTGGGCGACCAGCCCGCCTGCGATCGCCAGTGCGACGACTACGAGCGTGACGGCGACCGGCCGGCCGTTCACCGCTTCGACGACAAGCAGCGTTACGAGATCGTGCGGGGCGTCGATGAACACGGGGCCGAGCGTGACGCCGCCGAAGAGGCGCTCGAAGGCGCTCAGCTCCGATGCCAGACCGAGAAGGATCAGCGGGATGAGCAGCCAGTCCAAGTCGGTCCGGCGCGCACGCGCTGACCAGAGCACCGCGGTCGCGACGATCAGCGCGCCGCTGTGGAGCATCCACGACGCCTGCTCGACGAAGCCACCCTCGTCACGCAGGGACAACCGCGTGTCGGGTACGAGCACGGCGAGCGCGACCACGACGGCCAGCCACGCGACCGAGAAGGCCAGCAGGCCCTTGAACAGCCGCGAAGCCCGGCCCTCGACGAGAGCCCGGACCGCTCCCCCCGTCCCGGGTGCCCGCAGCAAGCGACGAAATGTAACGGGACTGTGAACGGCCATGCGCTGTCTATCGGTCTATCGGTCTATCGGTCTATCGGTCTATCGGTCTATCGGTCTATCGGTCGGCCGCGGCGCCTCCATGAGGTCAGCCGGGCCCCGAACGCTTTCGCGTGTACGCCGGGGTGCTCCGCGCGGCGTCGTCGGATCGCCAGTCCGCCGCGGTCGTCGGCCTCGACCGGCCGACACCGGCGAGGGGATCTAGTGGGTGGTCGGCGTCGCGTAGATCGGCCCTGCTCAGGCGTGTTGGCCTACCATGCGGCGCGTTCACGCACGCAGGCAGATCGACGATGACCTTCGAATACCTCTTCGCAACCCTCTGGAAGCGACGGCTGCTCTTCACGGCCGTCGCCACGGTGCTCGTGGCCGCGGTCGTCGTCGTGACGCTCGAGCTTCCCAAGAGCTACCGGGCAACGACCACCATGTTCGTAGGAGTGACCGACGAGGAAGCATTGGCATTCGGGCCCAACGTGGGCGAGCAGCTTGCGCGCACCTATGCGCGGCTGGCGAGCAACCCGAATGTGGCCGAGGTGACCGCGGAGAGAGTGCAGCCCGTGGAACGCGTCTTCGGCTCCGGGCTCCAGCGCGAGGAGGTGGCGGAGATGGTGTCCGTTGCTCCGGTCGAGCGAACCGAGCTCCTCGAGATCACCGCCGAGACCGGCCGTCCCCGAAGCGCCCAGCTCCTGGCCAACCTCTATACCGACGTGGTCGTCCAGCGCGTCGAGAGCGACTTCGCGCGTGGTGCCGCGCCCGCACAGGTCGCGGTGAGCGAGTACGCGGCCCTGCCGATCAGCCCGGCCAAGCCCAATCCGCCGCTGTACATCGGGGTGGGAACGCTGCTCGCGCTTGTCATGGCGCTCGGGCTGGTGCTGTTGCGCGACCGACTCGATGATCGGATCGCGCTCGGCGAAGTGGAGACGGAACTGCTCGGGCACCCGGTGGTCGCCCGCGTGCCGGTGCTTCGCAGCAACCGCGCGATGGCCAGCCCGGACGTGGTCGACGAGTTTCGACTGCTCAAGGCAAACCTCGACCTATCCGTAGGCCACACCCTCCGTGTGCTCGGTATCACGAGCGGCAGCTCTTCCGAGGGCAAGAGCACGACCTGTGCGAACTTCGCGATCATGTCCGTGGCCGATGCGGAGCGAGTGATCGTGGTGGAGGCTGATCTGCGGCGCCCCGGCCTCGGCAGCACCATCCTCGGAGCCAACGCGTCGCCCTCGGGCCCAGGTCTGTCGAGCTACCTCGCGGGTGAGTGCGAGAGACACGAGGTGATCAGGGCCCACCCCGACATATGGGGCCTCGATGTCCTGTGGGCCGGTCCGGTGAAGCCCAATCCGACGGTGCTGCTTCGTTGCGGTCGCATGGCCGACCTCATCGAGCATCTGCGCGGCGAATATGACCGTGTCCTGATCGACACGTCACCGATCTCCATCGGGGCGGACGCGACGCTGGCGCTCTCGTATGTCGATGGCACGCTGTACGTGATCGACGCCAGGACCAAGCTCTCCCACGCACGAGCCGGCCTGCATCAGACCGAGAAGACAAGGGCTCCCGTGCTCGGGGTGATCTTGAACCGAGCGAAGAGCCGGACATCACGGGAGTACGGCTACTACGCGGCAGCCGCGCGCCCTCCGCGTACCGTTGAGGCGCCGGCGAGAGGCACCGACGGCGACAGCCGGTGATCGCGCAGCGCAACTGGGTGGAGGCGACCTGCCTCATCGGCGCGTTCGCCCTCTGCTTGTCTTACCCGTATACCGCCTACGCGGTGGGCCCAGCGGTGCTGCCCGCCATGGTCGTAGGCGGCCTTGCGCTGGTCGCGACCCTTCGCCGGCCGGAGTACGGGCTCGCGGTGGCACTCGCCCTCGTTCCTCTCGCCCCGATTCAGGTGGGCGGCGGGCAGCCACTGCTGATCCTGCTCCCCGCTCTCGCGTTGGGACTGCTCCTCTATGGCGCGCTGACCGATGCCAGGGCCGGACGCCTTCCGGGTGCCGCGGTCGCGATCATCGCGCTCCTTGCGGTATCGGGGGTCTCGGTGCTTCAAGCCATCGAACCCTCGGACTCCTTGGCGGACCTCTCCTGGCTGGCTGTCGCCGTCGCCTTCATGCTCGCCACCTTGCAGATCTGCCACACACGTCGGCAGGTCACCGTGGTCATGGGAGGAATGATCGCCGCGCTCGGGCTTGCGGGGATCCACGGGCTCATCCAGCGCGTCAGCGGAGAGTTCACCTACATCAGCTTCGTCTCCGAGGGAGAGGTGATCAACCGTGTCAGCGGTGGGTTCGGTCACCCAAACCAGTTTGCGGCATTCATCGCCCTGCTGGCGCCCTTGGCGATCACGGTCCTCCTGAGCCCGGCCTTGGCATCGCGCCTGCGGCTACTGGCCGGCCTGGCGCTGGCGCTGGCGCTGCCCGCCCTCGCGTTCTCCTATACGCGAGGTGCGATCGTCGGCCTCGCGCTGGGGCTTCTCATGTGGCTGGCGCTGCTGCGCCCGCGAGCGGCAGTCGGGATGATCGTCATCATCGTCGCAGTGGGCGCGGTGCTCGCGCCGGCGGCACTTCAGGAGCGCTTCCTCGCCGACTCGGGCGACGATGTCACGCTGCGTACGGACATCTGG
Source organism: Candidatus Siliceabacter maunaloa (assembly GCA_024330185.1). Lineage (GTDB taxonomy): Bacteria > Actinomycetota > Thermoleophilia > Solirubrobacterales > Solirubrobacteraceae > Siliceabacter > Siliceabacter maunaloa. Next base: position 75,876 of record JANDLV010000010.1, on the reverse strand, counting down.
GGTGCCGCGCTCGAGCTCTACGGCGAGCGGCCAGTGGTCGGTGTGGGTCCCGACAACTTCGCGACGGGATACCGCGAGCTCCCGGCGATCCCTGCCTTCGGCTCACAGCGACGCCTTCTGCACAACGACGAGCTCGTGGTACCACCTCATGCGCAGAATCAGTTCCTGAACATCCTCGCCGAGCAGGGGACGCTTGGGATCGTGGCCTTCCTGCTGTTCTATCTCAGCGCCTTGAGGGCCGCCTACCACGGCGCCCGCGCACGGGCCCGGGTCAGCCGCACGATCTCATTGGGCGTCGGCGCGGGGCTGCTCGCGTTCGCGATTCACGGCCAGCTCGACGTTGCCCTCTTCGGCGAGCGGACCGAGATCGTCCTCCTCGCGCTCGCGGTCATGCCGACGATCCTCCTCAGGCTTGACCGCTCCGAGGCGCCGCCTGTCAAGGCACCACCCGCATCGTGAGGGCGGCGAGTCGACTCATGGCCTACGCGTCTGGCCGGGGAGGAGCTCGTAGGCGAGCATCTCCCCTCGCACCCGCCGCTCGAGGTAGCCGGTGAAGAGGATCGACAGGTAGCCCCCGCACCGAGCTGCCGCCTCTGGGACTGCGCTGTCATCAAGCGCCCAGGCACCGTCTTCTCCGATTTGCGCGCGAGCGTCCCACACCTGCGGCTGTCCTTCGTCGTCGAGGTAGGAGAGTCGCAGACGCACGACACCCTGCGCGTGGGTGGTCACGTTGCCCGAGGCGGACAGCCGGTCACCGACAAGGCCGGCCTGCTCGACATCAAGCTCGGCCTGGCGCGAGGCGGCACGGAGCCGGACCTCTTGCGGACGGGTTCCTGCGTCACCGAGATACCGGATCGTCACGATCCCCGTGCCCAGGCGAGCCTGGCCGCGGGTGATCGGCTCGCGGTGGCGAATCCGACCCAGCTCCGCATCGCCCGAGGTGACCGTGGCGTTCGAGGTGTCGCTTCGTCCGTCCGCAGAGAACGTGACCCGGACTGGGCCGCTTGCGCGCGAGGTGATCGGCGCAACGACGTCGAGACGGCGGTCCGAGCCCAGCACGCTCGCGCGACGCACCCGCATCTTGGCTGGATGCAGGTAACCCGACGCGTCACTTCGTGGGCAGGCGATCGATGGTGACGTGGGCGAGGCTGCAGCCGGGGCCGGTCGGTTGGCCGCGACAGGAGCGGGCGCCGCAGGCACGGGCACGGGCGCCGCAGGCACGGGCACGGGCGCCGCAGGCACGGGCACGGGCGCCGCAGGCACGGGCACGGGCGCCGCGGGCACGGGCACGGGCGCCGCAGGCACGGGGGCGGGCGCCGCTACAGGGCCAGGATCGACCGTTTCGTCTGGCGGCCCCTGCTCTGTGGCCCCGAGCGCCTTGAAGGCGGCGTAGGCGGGCTTGGTGGTGAAGTCGCTGTTCAGCAGGCCGAACTGCGGTTCGACGTCATCGGCGTCCGCGGCCGTGGACGTGTTGCGAAGCGCATACCAAAGTGCCACGTGCACGTAGTGATCCTCTCGCGCCAGCCGGTATGCGTCGGTCAGGTGCGCGGCCTGTGCCGTCGTACTCACCCCGCACGCCTTCGTGGTGGTGCTCCATCCCAACTCCGTGAACCAGATCGGCTTGTCGTCGCCTCGGGCGAGCATGGAGGCTCGGATCTCGCGGTAGCCGAGGAACGAGCCACGGTCGATGCGGCCGTTCGCCGTGCGGTTGATGCGCAAGGGGCTGTAACAGGAGTACGGATGAGCGCCCATCACGTCGAACGAGCCCTTGACCCCGGCGGCGTACGCCTTCTCCACGAAGGCGTAGTCGTTGGTCGACGGGCCGGCGAAGACGACCTCGGCGGTGGGGTCCGCGCGCTTGACAGCGGGGTAGGCGGCCCGCAGCAGGGCGGCATACTCGGAGGCGTCCGGTCCGGTGGTCCAGAATCGCTGGATGTTCGGCTCGTTCCATACCTCGTAGGCGTCGATCTGCGCCCCGTATCGTTCGGCGAGGAACTCCACGAAACGCGCGAAGTCAGCAGGATCACGCGGCGGCGCATACGGTTCGGTGCTTCCAGACGCCCACGACGGCGATTCGCTCACCATGACGAGGATTCGCTGTCCGGCGGCTCGCGCTCGTGCGAACTCGATCGCGTAGTGCTCGAGCGACCACGGGTTGTAGACGCCCGGCCGGGGTTCGAAGTCGCGCCACCCGACGCTCATGCGCACCCAGTTCGACCCGGAGTCTTCCAGCAGCCCCGCGGTCCGCTCGTTGTCCTCCTCGCCCGGGAACCAGGTCAGGTCTGTCACCACTCCCTTCTCGAGTGCATCGGCGGGGCGCCGGACCGAACGTGCACACCGCGAGTGTCAGCGCGGCACACAAGACGGTCGAAGCGAGCGATCTGCGGCGAAGGGAGAGCATGGTCTGCTCTCCATCGTCCGGCGACCCGGCCCCGATGAAGGCGATGCGCTCGCCCCTCGGCCAGGTGTCCAGTTCAGACGGCTGCCCAGCCTGGCCATGGGTACCAACTAAGCGCTCGCCCCGATGTCTGGCGTACGGACCACGGCCTGCACGTCTGGATCGCCTGGCCTCGGCACGGCCAGGTTGCCACGGATGTGCCCCAGCGCCCGCGGCCCCCCCACCTGGTAGAGGCCGACCGCTGCGGCGAGCGAGAGGCCTACCACCGCTCCGGCAGCGAGGCGTCCATGGCCGGGTTCCAGGAGCATGCGGATCAGCGCCATGGCCGCCAGCGCCGGGAACGAGGCGAGCACTGCCGCGCCGACGCTCCCGCGCAGGAACTCGACTGTCGGGCGTCCGAGCGCTCGGCACGCGGCCGGCCACTTCAGTGGACCCAGCAGGGCACTGGTGATCAGCGTCGCGGCGGCGGCGCCGACCGCGCCGTAGGCTGCCACCAGGGCGATCGACAGTCCCACGTTGGCGAGCCCCTCGGCGACGTTGAGCGTGCCGATCAGGCGAACCCGTCCGATGCCGATCAGGATCTTCTCCGCCGGCACCGCCGAGAGGAAGATGGTCTGCAGGCTCAGCACGGCGAGGATCGTCGCGGTCTTCGCTGGAGCATCGGCGCCCAGCCACAGGTCGGTCACATCGCCGGCGAACAGCGCCAGGGCGCCCGCAATGGGCAACGTAAGCTGCAGGGTCACCCGCGTTGCCAGGATGTGACGATGCGCCAGATGCTCCCCGTGACCGCGCGACTCCATGGCGGCGGCCATCGGCAGCAGCATGTTGAGGATCGGGAGCGTCATCGCCTGCAGACCGCTCTGCAGCTTGGCTGCCACGGCGATCGGCGCTGCAGCGGCGGCCCCGCGGAACGCCGCCACCACGACAGTGTCCATGCGCTGGCCCACGAAGACGGCGCTGTCGGCCAGCAGCGCGTAGGAACTGAAGGACAGCAGCCGCTCCCCGGGTCTCAACCGCACAGGGCGTAGCCGAGCCGCCGGAGCGACCCACCGCAGCAACACGGCGAAGAGCACGCCGCCGGCAACCAGAGCAATCGCCTGGGCGCTCGCCACCCAGCGCAGACCGCCCCCGGTCTCGATCGCTATCACCGCCCCGACGACGAATCCGACGGTGACCACGGCCTGCGCGGCACTGTAGAGGTCGTAGCGCTGGTGTCCCAACAGCGCGGCGCCGTAGGCCACGCACGGCAGACGTATGAACATGGCGGCGCCGAGCACGATCATTCCCGCACGAAACGCCTCTCGGTCGCCGTCGGCTGCGAGACCGTCTGCGGCGAACGCGATCGCCACGGATACCGCGAGAGCCACGATGCCCAGGAGCGCCATGAGCAGTACGCCGGCCCGGGCGACACGCTCGGCGTCGGCGGGGGCCTCGCGGCCCAGCGCGGCGGCCACGAAGCGCGTGATCCCGGCCGAGAACCCGACCTCCAGCATCGTGAAGATGGTCGTGACGGTGAACATCACGCTCCACGTGCCGAAGCCCGCAACGCCCAGTCCGCCGAGGAGGAACGGGGTCAGCAGGAGGGTGCTGCCCAACAGCAGCCCGCGCTCGCCGTACGAGGTGACGGCGTTACGCAGGAACGAGTGCCGGCTCATGTCGACTGGTAGGAGCTGAGCCAGTCCGGAGTGCGCGGAGCCCCGTGCACGCGGGAGCGCACGGCCTGCCACGCGCGGTCACCTGCGAGCGCGCCCGCCGCGTAGCCGAGCCCCCGGGGATCCCCATGGCGCAGGCTCCCCAGGTACGCGCGAGCCGCGGCGGTGCGCCGGCCGGCCAAGCGGTGACGGGAGGCCACCCAATGGATCCACCACCGCCAGCCGAACTCGACGTCACAGGCCGTCGCGGCCGCCACGTGCTTGCCTGCGAGCCGCTCGAACTCCGGCCGCTGGAGCCCGGCGTCCGATCCGCCGCCGAGCATGTTGGTGTCGTGCTCGACGTACGCTGTCAGCAGTGGCGAGCACGCCGCGCCCGGTGCGGTGGCGGCAAGGCGAATCCACAGATCCCAGTCGGCCATGGCCGAGAGCTGCGGGTCGAATCCGTCCAGCTCACGCAGGAGGTCGGTTCGTGCGATGACCGCGGAGGGTCCGGCGATGACGCAGTTCGTGAGCAGCCGCTGCGCCACGCCATCAGCCGGAGCCCCGGGCACGGTGCGTATGGGACGCAGCCACTGGTCGACGACGATGGCTCCCGTCCATGCCCAGCCGGCATGCCGTGCGGCAGCGATCTCGATCTGACGGCTCAGCTTCGACGGAGCCCACAGGTCGTCGTCGTCGAGAAAGGCCACCCACTCGCCACGTGCGCGATCGATCCCGTCGTTGCGCGCCGTCGCCACGCCCATGGGGGCGTCGTGGCGGATCAGGGAGACGCGATCGTCACGCAGCGCCCGCACTCGCTCCTCGGTACCGTCGGTGGAGCCGTCGTCGACGACCAGCACCTCGAGATCGACGTCTTGTTGAGCAAGCGCGCTGCCCAGCGCCCGTGATAGCAGCGGCCAACGATCCAGCGTGGGGATGACGACGCTGACCTGCGTCACGGCGCGGTCACGCGTTCGCTGCCTCCAGCCGCGGGTCGTGACGTAATGCGCGGTGCTTCCAGTGCAGGTAGAGCCAGTCGCGCAGCTGTCGGAGGCTGCGCTGCCCGTAGGGCTTGCGGTGCGTCACCTGCTGCCAGACGTGGACGATGCGCGCCTCGGGTACATAGCGAACTTCGAGTCCCGCGCGCCAGACGCGCAGGCACCAGTCGAGATCCTCCCCCCCGTAGGAGGAGATGCGGGTGTCGTAGCCGCTGATCAGCGAGGGCAGTTCGGCACGGTAGACCTGTGCGGCGCCCGCGACCCAGACCACCGGCCTTGCCACGGCGTGGCTGTCGTCGATCATGAGATGACGCCGGTGGGCCCGCGGATCGCGATCCAACCAGGCGTAGGGTCCGCGCCGCAGGAACGGGAGGTAGGGCGCTGGGAAGCGTCGGCACGACAGTTGAAGTCGGCCGTCGGGGTAGACCAGCTTGGGTGCCACGAGCCCGACCTGCGGCTGGGCTTCGAGCTCGTCCACGAGCGTGCGCAGCGCGCCGGGGCACACCAGGGTGTCCGCGTCGAGCATTGCCACGAACCGCCCGCGGACCAGCGCAAGCGCCGCGTTGCGTCCGGCGACCAGACCCTCGTTGGCGGTCTTTGCAAGCACCGTATGCTCGGGGTGGCGCGCCCGGACGGCCTCCACCGTGCCATCGCCGGAGCCGTCGTCGACGACGATCGCCTCGTATGAGAGACCGGCGTCCGCGTCGAGCGACTCGAGGCAGCGCAGGACGTCCTCCCGCGCGCGCCACGCGACGATCACGACTGAGACCTCGGGCGTCAGATCATCCTCCCGACACTGTCGCCTCGAGGCACATGGCCTCGGCCCGGTTGACCCAGTCAGCGCCGCCGTGACGCTCCAGGTGACGCAGGCTCGGGTGGTCGCTGTGGCCGGTCTCGTGGCGCGTCACACGCTCGAATCCGGCGGCGTACAGCCTTGCGTTCAGATCCTCCTCGTCGTATATCCACAGATGGCCCCACAACCGCATGTAGTCGTTGAGTACCTGGCAGGGTCGCTCGTGAGGCTTGGCGGTCTGCTCATCGAGGAAGCGTGCGTAATCCGCCAGAGCGACCACCGGGTTGCGGTCCTCGTACAGCGCCACGATCTTGCGCAGATCGGGCGTGGTGAGCCGCAGGACTCCCCCCGGACGCAGGACGCGCCGCAGCTCGCACAACAGGACGGTGGCGGTGCGCTCGGCGAGATGCTCGAGGACGTGCTCCCCGAAGGCGAAGGCGAACGTCCGGGCGGCGAAGGGAAGCGGGCGCTCGAGGTCCAGGTAGGTCTCTCCCGCGATCAGGTCCGTGTCCAACCAGCCCGGTAGCCGCTGTGGACCGGCGCCGATATGAAGCTTCGGCTCTGGCGTCGCCTGAAGGTACGACCGAACCGTTCGGGACCGCACGACGTGGCCGCGCGCGGCGTAATGCATCACGCCGCGACCGCGAAGCAGGATCCGCCGCAGCGCGAGGTTCTCCGTGCGCTTCGCGCGCGCTACCAGGCTCACCGGTTCGCGTTGCATCGATCGAGTTCCTCCTCCAGTGCCAGGAGCTCGCCCCGGCGCGAGTGATATGTGCGCTGGAAGTAGGCGAACGCCCTCAGATGACGCCATGCGGCGCGGGAAAGCGGGTGGCGGGCGGTGAGACGGCGGTAGTCGTGTACGACGGTCGCCTCGGGCAGATACACGATCTCTCCACCGACATCCCGAATGCGGATACACCAGTCAGCGTCGTCCAGGCCCAAGAAGACTCGATCGTCGAACGGACCGGCGACGCGCGCCAGAGAGGTACGAAACAGTTGGCACGCCCCGAGCACGTATAGCACGGGACGGATCCGGTCGTGCGGGTCGTCGGCCATGAGGTGCCTACGGACCGTCCGGCAGTTCTCGAAGTACCGGGAGAGAGGCGGGCGACGCAGCAGGGGCAGCAGTCTCGGCGGGAAGCGCCGGGTCGAGAGCTGGAGCCTCCCGTCCGCGTACACCAACCGCGGACCGACGAGGCCCCACGAGGGATTCGCGTCGAGCGCGTCCACCATCGAAGGCAACGCTCCGGGGGTGAGCACCGCGTCAGAGTCGAGGAACATGGTGTAGGGGGCGCGAGCCCGGCGCAGGCCATGGTCACGGGCGGCCACGCCGAGGTTGCGCGGCAGCGTGACGACCTCGATCTGAGGATGAGTCGCCCTGACCCAGGCGACCGTGTCGTCGGTGGAGGCGTTGTCCACGAGGATGGTCTCGACCTCCATCCCCGCGAGGCGGACGACTGAGTCGAAGCACCGCTCGAGCTCAGGTCTGACGGACGAGGCGACGACCACGATGGTCACCCGTGGCACGCTACTCATGCACGCACGGTACTTGGTCGCCTGGACCGTCGCGCCAAGGCTGCGCGCACCTCGAGAGAGGTAGGTTCAACCCGTAGTGCTCGACCTGCCGACCGACCTCATGCAGACCAGGCCTGCGGGGTCGTCGCTCGTGCCGCGGGGCAGGCCCGCGCGGCGGCGCTGGACCTCGCCGTGACGGATGGCGGCCGGCGCTTCGCCTCGGGCGTCGTCTGCCCACCCCTGCGCGGCGGCCTGCGGGTCACCGGCGCGACCACCTGAGCGGCCTACGGAACAGCCAGGACCTCCTTGGCGTCCTGCTCGCCCCGCATCGCGCCGCCGCGCGAGCGCAGGTAGCCGGTGTAGGCCATCGTGAGGTGGCCCCCGGCCCGGGCGGCGGGGGGAAGCAGCACGGAGGCCCGCCAGCGCCCGTCGCGTATGCGCGCCGTCCCCTCCCAGCGGGCAGCCTCGCCGTTCTCGCCCGGGTAGGCCAGGCGCAGGCGCACAACTCCCCGCGCGCGCCCCGAGACACGGCCCTCCGCGCGCAGTCGACCCTCCTCGAGGCTCAGGTCGCCGCGCTCGAGGCGGGCGTGCTGGTCGGCCGCCCGCAGGCGGACGTCGGTGGGCCGCACGCGCTCGTTGCCGGCGTAGGCGATCTCGACGATGCCGGTGTCGGTGTCGCGCTGGTCGGCCGGGATCCGCCGGTCGACCCGTACGGTTCCGTCCTCGATCGGCGCGCTGAAGCGAAACGTCTCGCCGGAGGCCCGGTAGCTGATCGTCACGGGCCCGTCGGCGCGCTTGGTGATGCGCAGCAGCAGGTCCAGCCGCCCGTCGTCGACGCGCGCCCTGCGCACCGTCAGCTTCGCGGGGAAGCGGACCGTAGGGGCAGCCGCCGGTTGCGCGGGCGCGGTGGCGGCCAGAGGTGGAGGGGTGGCGGACAGAGGTGGAGCCGGCGCGGGCGGTGGCGGCGGCGGTGGCGGCGGTGGCGGTGGCGGCTCCGTGACCGCGGGGGCCCCGGGGGCGTCCGGGAGGAGCTGCAGCCAGTGTGCCTGCGACGGGGTGCCCTGGTCATCGATCAGGAACAGCATGTGGTAGCCGGGAGGAGCCACGGCGGTGGTCGGAGGGGCGACGACGTTTATGCCCCGGCCCGCCACCGTCCCGGTGATCTGGAGGGGAACGACGCGCTGGTTCATGTCCGCGCCGTGGGTCACCGCCGCGGGCGCCACGAGCACGGCCCGGGCCACCGGCCGTTCCCCGGTGCCGGCCTGCGGCGTGCGGACGCCGAAGCTCGTCCCGTGGCCCACGACCGTCGGGGCCTGCTCGATGTCAGGTCGCGGCGCGAGTCGGTCACCGTCGAAGAGGTAGGGCGGCGTGTACACCTCAGCGCTGTCGCGGCGCACCTCGTCGGCCAGGGGCACGTCGGGGTCCGGTCCCTCGTGGAAGTCGTCGCCGCCCGACAGGACGCGGCCGTCGGGCAGCAGCATTGCAACCGAATGGTAGGTGCGCCATTCCCGCTGCGCGGCCCCCAGGCGCCACCCCTCCTCACCAGGTGTGCGCAGCTCGACCCGGCGCAGCTCGTCGGGTGTGTCGCCCACGTGGTAGGGGCCGTCACCGTCCGCCGTCTGGTCGTTCGCAGCCCCGCCGCCGACCGCCACGATGCCGCCGTCGGGCAGCAGCACCGTATTCGGGTAGAAGCGGGCGCGGTTGAGATCGTCGAGGCCGGTGTGGCGCCAGCGCGGCTGCGGCCCTTCGGCGGCATCCAGGCGCTCCACCGTCGTGCGGGCCTCGTGGAAGCCTGCGCCGGTGGAGTCGGCACCCGCCATCAGCAGCACGTCCGAGCTGCCGGCGAAGGCGTCCAGGCGCGGCTCGAGCACGGCGTTGCCGCCCATGTGGGGCACCTTCGGGCGGGAGGAGAACTGCCGCCAGGCGCTGCCCTTCGCGCGGTCGGCGCCGCGGGCGGAGACGTCGAGGAGCGCCGAGTCGCTGTCGTACGGTCCGGCCAGCAGGACGTTGCCGTCGGGCAGCGTGAAGAGGTTGGGGTACAGGGAGTTGAGAAACGGGGCCTGCTCGACATCGGGGGCGCGCCAGCCGGCCGGCATGGGCTCCAGCGCGGTGGCGTCCGGGGCGTAGATCTCGATCTCGGGGTTCGTGTCCCCCTTGCCGTGCTCGTCGAAGCCGCTCATGATCGCGATCTCGCCGGTGGGCAGCTTGACCTGGCTGGGGTACCACCGCCCCTGGTTCATGGTCGGCCCCACCTCCCACGTCTCCGTCCACGGATCGAAGAGGAACGTGTTCTTCAGGCCCGAGAAGTCGGTACGTCCCTCCCCCGGCTCCGCGAGGTTGCCGCCGGCCAGGAAGACCCGCCCGTCGGCCAGCAGCGACTGGCCCGCGCAGTAGATCGCCGCGGGATCGTCCTTCTCGTCGATGCGCTCGTCGCCGTTGGTGTCCTCGACGGGCGGAGGGTTGACCCAATTCGGCTCCTCCTCCGGCCGGTTGGGGTCGAACAGGAGCGCCCTGCCCACGTTCTCGCGCGTGCCGTCCGGCCCCTTCGGCTGACGGCCGAAGATCAGCACCTTCCCGGTGGGCAGGAGCGACGCGTGGATGGCGTACTCGTCCAGCGGCATCAGCTCGCCCCAGCGCCCGACCTGATCGAGCGGTGCCTCGCCGGCCGGCGGCGTGGTGTCGGCGGCGCGCACCGCAGCCCGGGCGCGCTGGTCGCGCTCGGAGGGGGTCATGCGCATCCACTCGCGCTCCACCTCCTCCTCGAGCACCGCCGTGCGGTCGTGCTCCGTGACGTGCCCGGCGCCGGGCGACGTCGCTGCGTCGCCCGGTTGCGCGCTCGCCACGGCAGGCAGGCAGGCGGCGACGCCAAGCCAGACCGCCCCGGTGACGACCCCCCGCCAGAAGGCCGGGCCTGCTGCCTCCCCCCTCCACGTCATGGCCGCGTACTAGCCAACTAGAACCTAGATCTTCAGCAGCACGAGCGCGTTGATCGCGAACGCGACAGCGACCGCCACGGTCCAGCGGTTCAGGTTGCGCTCGACCATCGAGCCGCCGATGGAGCCCGTGCTGCTGCCCACGCCGAAGGCGCCCGAGAGGCCCGCGTCCTTCCCCGAATGCATCAGGATCAGGAAGATCAGGGTGATCGAGAAGAAGACCTGGGTGACGGAGAAGACGGCCTGCATCCGGGGGCATGGTACCGGCTGGACGCTGGCGGCCGCACGCGAACGCCGCTTTTGCGCCACCATGTGCTCATGGCCACGCAGACAGCACCAGTCCAGGACGAGGTCACCAGCCATCCGCAGCGGCCGTTCTGGCGCGATGCGATCGCCCCCTACGAGCGCCCGCGGGTGGCGCGCACGCTGGTGGACCTGGCGACATCGATCGTCCCCTACGTCGCGCTGACCGTCCTGGGCTACGTCCTGCTCGACGTCTCCTACCTGCTCGTGCTGGCGCTGATCCCGCTCACCGCCGGCTTCCTGCTGCGCACCTACATCATGTTCCACGACTGCACCCACGGGGCGCTGCTGCCCTCCCGGCGGGCCAACGTGTGGCTGGGCCGCGTGCTGGGCGTGGTGGTGTACACGCCGTTCGGAAGCTGGAAGCACAGCCACGCGATGCACCATGGGACCTCCGGGGATCTCGAGCGCCGTGGCGACGGGGACGTGCCGATGCTCACCGCCGGCGAGTACCACGCGAAGTCCCGGGGCGGGCGGCTGGCCTACCGCCTGTATCGTAACCCGCTGGTCATGTTCGGGCTGGGACCGTTCTGGGCCATGGTCATCCTCCCCCGCCTGGTCAGGCGCCCGATGCGCCCGCGCATCAAGCGCAGCATCATCTTCACCAACGTCGCCCTGGTCGTCGTCGTCGGCGGCCTGTGCCTGCTGGTGGGCTGGCAGCAGTACCTGCTCGTGCAGGCGCCGGCGATCTGGCTGGCCGGCTCAGCCGGGATCTTCCTCTTCTACGTGCAGCACCAGTTCGAGGACATGGTCTGGCAGAGCAACGAGGAGTGGAGCTACGCCGACGCGGCCCTGCAGGGCAGCTCCTACCTGCGCCTGCCCAAGGTGCTGCAGTTCTTCACCGGCAACATCGGGCTGCACCACGTCCACCACCTCAGCGCGCGGGTCCCCAACTACAACCTGCAGCGCGCCCACGACGAGAACCCGATCTTCCACAGCGTCCCGACCATCACGCTGTGGGACGGCATCAAGGCAGCGCGCCTCAAGGTGTGGGACGAGGAGGAGGAGCGCCTGGCGACCTTCCCCCAGGCCCGGCGCTCCGCGGCGACGGCGACCGCGGCGACAGCGACGGCGCCCGGGTAGCCCGCTCTCATGATCGCCCGCATCATGCAACTGCTGTTCCTCCGCCGCCTCTGGCACGCGTTTCGCTCCTGGCGGGCGCGGCGGCGAGGCTCACCGCCCCAAAGCTAGCTAGTCTAGCTACTGACTGGTATCCTGACGCCGATGATCGAGATCGGCATGCACGAGGCCAAGACGACCCTCTCCCAACTCGTCGAGCGTGCGCGCGCCGGCGAGGACGTGGTCATCACCCGCCACGGAGAGCCGGTGGCCCGCCTGGTCCCGGCGAGTGAGCCCTCCTCCTTGGGAACGGTGCGCGGCGCGTGGCGCGGGCGCGTGCACATGGCCGACGACTTCGACGAGCTGCCCGACGACATCGCCGACGCGTTCGGCGCCCGCTGAAGCTTCTGCTCGACACGCATACCGCCCTGTGGTGGTTGGCTGACGACCGTCGCCTCACCGCCGAGGCCTCCCGGTGCTTGACCGACCCCTCCAACCGCGCGCTCTTGAGCGCGGCAGTGGTGTGGGAGGTGGCGATCAAGCGGTCCCTCGGCAAGCTGGACGCACCCGAAGCCTTCGCTCGGACGTTGCTCGACGCGGGGGCCGTCGCCCTGCCGGTGACCCTGGCGCACGCAGAGATGGTCGAGACGCTGCCCTGGCACCACCGCGATCCGTTTGACCGCATGCTCGTCGCGCAGGCCACGGTGGAGGGCGCGGTGCTGCTGTCGGGCGACGAGGCGCTGCACGCCTACGGCGCCCCCATCGTCTGGTGACCGATGCCTCAGCGCTCGCCGAACGCCGTGGCGAAGAGCCCGGCGACGGTGAAGGGCTCGAGGCCGGGCACGCCGGGGTCGAGTTCACCACTGGCGTCGAGTCTGCGCTCCAGTACGTAGCCGTCGGGGCCGGGCTCGGTGTGGGCGAACACCTGGCGGCCGGGCACGTCGACGATCCAGTAGGTGGGGATCCCGGCCTGGGCGAAGATCTTCGCCTTGCTCAGGTCGTACTGGTGCGAGCTGATCGCGACCTCGATCACCAGCAGCGCGCTGGACGGATGGCGCTCAGGGTCCGTGTGCTCGGCCAGCGCGACATCGGGCTCAGGGACCCAGCCTTCGATCGCCTCAAGCGGCAGCTGCACGCGCAGCAGATCGAGGCGGGTGCCCAACAGTTGCTGAAGGACCTGGATCATCCGCGCGTGAGGGCCGCTCTGCGGGCTCAACTCGATCAGCAGCCCGTCGGCCAGCTCGACGTTCGCGCCCTCCAGGGCACCGGATTCGACCATCTGGTGGTACTGGGCACTCGTGATCCTGTGGATCGGAAACGACGCGGTATGAACTGCCACGCCCTCATGGTACCCCCAGTTCGTCCAGGCGCTGCAGGATCTCGACGGCCTCGGCGCGCAGCTGGCGGTCCACCGCGCGCCAGTCGGCGTCGGAGAGCTTGCCGGTGGCGTGGTCGAGCTCGGCGTCGCGGATCTCGCCGTACTTGGCCTCCTTGGCCGCCTCGAGGTCGGCGCGCGCGCCCTCGTAGCGCTCCTCGTCGCGGGCCGCGGAGCCCGCGCGCAGGGGCGCGACGACCAGCCAGGCCACCGCCCCCAGCAGGGCCATGATCGCGACGAGGGTCACCACGTCCACGGGCGGGCGGGGGCGCTTCCGCGGGCTACGTGCGGGCCCGCACGCGGCCCAGGTCGCGAGCGACCCGGACGGCGAGGCCCGCCGTCGCGCGGCGGCGGGCGGCGTCGGGCGCCGGCCACAGGCAGATGAGCCCGCCGGCGAAGACGACCAGCGCCCCGACCCAGATCCAGGTGACCATGGGCGAGGTGAGCAGCCGGAACTGCGCGGGCGGCGCCTGCGAGGCGTAGCGGTCGACCAGGCCGCGCAGGGTCTGGGCCAGCGCGACGGCCTCGAACTGCGGGCTGAGGCCCCCGGCGGCCTGGGCGAAGACCGCGTCCCCCTCTTGGATGACCGGCTCCAGCGCGCCGATGTCGGGCTGGACGGCCAGCCACAGGTCGCGCTGCGTGCCGGCGTCCAGCGCGATCTCGCTGACCGACTCTCCCTCGAAGAAGCGCCCGATCGCCCCCAGCCCCGCCAGGTCCTGGGAGGGGTAGTAGCCGCGCGTGGGGTTCATCGCGCCCAGGGCCTCGCCGTCGCGCCACACGTCCAGCCGCGCGCCCAGCTCGATGAACTCCAGCCCCGCCTCGCGGGTGGCCACGAGCCGTGCCGTGGGCTCGGTGTAGCGCACGGTGTAGTCGCCGACCTCGGCCTGCTGGCCCGGCGACAGGCGCACGTCGGTGGCGTCCTGGAAGGACGACGAGGCGGCCACGCCGACGAACAGAACGGCCATGCCCAGGTGCACCAGGTAGCCGCCGTAGCGCCGGCGGTTGCGCCCGATCAGGCGCACGACGGCCAGGTGTGGCGCCTCGCCGGTCATCGCCCGACGCGCGACGGTGCCGCGCCACAGCTCCTGGAAGACCGTGCCCGCGACGAACGCCCCCGCCACGAACATCCCCAGCGCCAGCAGCGCCGAGCCCGCGCCGGCGGCGGCCAGGGCGACGGCGGCCAGCACCGCGACGGCGGCGGGGATCGCGAACGAGCGCCGGGCGTTGGCCGCGGTGGCCCGCCGCCAGGCGATGAGCGGCCCGACGCCCGACAACAGGACTAGCAGCAGGGTCAGGGGCACCGCGTAGCGGTCGAACCACGGCGGGCCCAAGGCGGCGCGCTGGCCGGTCACCGCCTCGGCGATGAGCGGGAAGAAGGTGCCCCAGAAGACCACGAAGCACAGCGCCACCAGCACCAGGTTGTTGAGCAGGAAGATCGACTCGCGCGACAACAGGGCGTCGAGGCGGTGCTCGGAGCGCAGCGTGTCGCGGCGGCTGACCACCAGCGCCACGGAGCCCAGGGTCATCGCCCCGATGAGCACCAGGAACGGCCCGCCCAGCGTCGAGGCTCCGAAGGCGTGGATCGAGTCCAGGATCCCCGAGCGCACGAGGAACGTGCCCAGCAGGCACAGCACGCCGGTGGCCAGGATCAGCGAGGCGTTCCACACCTTCAGCATCCCCCGCTTCTCCTGGATCATGATCGAGTGGATGAACGCGGTGCCGATCAGCCACGGCATCAGCGAGGCGTTCTCGACCGGGTCCCAGGCCCAGTAGCCCCCCCAGCCCAGCTCGGCGTAGGACCACCGGGCGCCCAGCAGGACCCCGATGCCCAGGAACAGCCAGGCGGCCAGGGCGAAGCGCCGCGTGGCGCGGATCCACTCGGCGTCGACGCGGCGCACGACGAGGGCGCCGACCGCGAAGGCGAAGGGGATCGCGAACAGCGTGTACCCCGAGTACAGCATCGGGGGGTGGGTCATCATGGACGGGCTGCGCAGGAGCGGGTTGAGCCCGGCCCCCTCCGTCGGAGGGCTGGCCAGGACGTCGAACGGCGACTCCAGGAAGATCAGCAGCCCGGCGAAGAACGCGCCCAGGCCCAGCAGGACGGCGGTGGCGTAGGGCGCCACGTCACGAAGCTGTCGGCGGGTGAGGAAGAGCACGAGCGCCGACCAGAGGCTCAGCAGGGTCAGCCACAGCAGCAGCGAGCCCTCCTGGGAGGACCACACCGCGGTGGCCTGGTAGAAGGTCGGCGTGGTCGTCGAGGAGTGCCCGGCGACGACGGCGAAGGTCAGGTCGCTGCGCAGGAACGCCGCCTCGAGGATGACGAAGGCCACCACGGAGAGGAGCGCCAGCGCGTAGGCGGCGCGCCGCCCGGAGGCGACGATGTCGGAGCGACCCGTGCGCGCCCCGTACAGCGAGGCGCCGATGCCGTAGACCGCGACGCCCAGCGCCAGGATCAGCGCCGCCCGACCGACCTCGGCCACTTAGTGGCCCGTCCTGCAAGTCCGCACCCGTTTGGATCGGCCGCCGATCACCGCCTGGCGGCGTCCTCGCTCGGTCATGGGCCTGGAGGCCCACTCCCTCACTGCGTCCTTGCCAGCCGGCGCCGGCAACCGCCCAAACGCGCACGGACTCACAGGACGGACCACTTAGCTGGGCTGTTCGTCGGTGGTGAACTTCGAGGGGCACTTCGTGATCAGCGTGTCGCGCTCGCCCACGAAGCCTCCGCCCTGTCGCTGGACGGTGACGATCACCTCGCGCCCCTCGCGGAACGGGTCGGGCACCACGCCCTGGTAGCTGACCGGCACGGCAGCGGCGCCCTCGCGGTCGCGGACCTCGAAGTCCAGCCCCTGCTCCGTGCGCTCCACCGAGTCCTCGACCACCTTCCCGGTGAGCTGGTAGGAGACCCCGGCCCGGGCGGTGTCCAGCTCGCTGGGGGTGCGCGTCTCGCTGGAGGCCGAGAAGCTCGTGTACACCAGCGCGGCAGCCAGCAGCACCGCGACGCTCAAGGCGGCCCCCAGGCGGATCTTGCGCTTGCGGGAGGGATCCATCGACCCTTGGAGTATCCCAGAACGACGCCCCTCACCCGGTCAGCCGATCGCCGGAATCGGAAGGTTGGCGAGAAACCATTCGGCTTCGGTGGCGTTGTTGTCGATGAGAACGATGATGCGAGTGGTACCCATGCGATCCAAGAGCCCCAGCGAGTCCCCCCTGGGCCGCCGCCGGCGCCTGCACGTCGTCCCCCCGCCCCCTCCCCCGCCCGAGCCGATGCGCCCGGACGAGCGGCGCCTGCGCGACGCGGGCGGCCCCGACGACCGCGCCGTGTTCACCTGCGGCTGCGGCTACCTCTTCGAGGCGCCCGTCACCGCCTCGGTCGGCTGTCCGCGCTGCGGCGAGCTGCAGGCCTGGTAGCGGGCGCTGCTAGACGGCTGGGGTACCGCCGAGGCGCGGCAAGCAGCCCGGGCTCGTCCGGTCACTCCGGCCAGCAGCCCGGAGGCCGGTAAACTAACGAAATGGACAGTCTGGGCCCGGTCTCCGCGGCCGAGGTCGCTCGGCGGTTGGGCAGCTCGATCCCGCGCGTGAAGCGCGCCATCGAACGTCTTGGCCTTGACGTGGAGCATGGTCCCGGCGGCCGGGTGCTGCTCACCGATGAGCAGGTCGGGCGACTGCTCGAGGCGCTCGGCTCGCGAGCGGTCGACGACGGGCTGACGGCCACCCAGACCTCCGTGCTGGCCGCTTTGAGCAGCGCCCCCCTCGGTCTGGCCTCCGCCCGCGCGGTCGCGCGGCGTGGCGGGCTCTCACCCACAGCTGCGGCGCGCGCGCTGGGCGAGCTTTGCCGCCGTGGACTCGTCGAGGCCCGGCCGGCCAGGATCGCCGCGGGGCGCGCGCGAACGGTCGAGCTGCTCGCGCCTTCGTGGGACGCGCGCTGGCCGGCCCTGGCGCCCACGCTCGCGCGCGTGCAGGCCCCACGGGCTGTCGCCGCGCCACGCGCTGAGCGTGTGCCCGGACGCCTGGGCCACCTCTTCTGGAACAGCGCCCCCGAGCAGCTCGACGTCCAACGCTGCGGGGGCTCCATCGCGCGGCGGCTGCTGCGCAGCGGTGACCTCGAAGGCCTCGCCTGGGGAGCCGCGCATCTGCGCACGCAGGACTGGCAGCACGGCGCAACCGCTCGCGGACTCGACGCTCCCACCAGGCGCCTGGCGCACAACCTCGCAGCCGCGGCGTGAACATCCCCCCTGAACTGCGGGCCGGCCTTCCCGCGCAGGCAGCCGCCGCATGGCTGCGACTCGCGGCAGGCCTGCCGCGAGAGCTCTCCCTGGTCGGTGGAACCGGGCTCGCAGCCCACATCCACCACCGCACGAGCCGCGACCTCGACTTCTTCTTCGAGGAACCCGTCGATCTCCAAGCTCTGCAACGCCTCCTCGAAGGCCTCGGCGACTTCGCGCCGACGCTCGTCGCGCAGCACACGCTCACCGGGGTGCTCCTTGGCGCGAAGGTGCAATTCCTCTCCTCCGCCGGCCAGCGGCGGGTTGCGCCGCCCGTCCAGATCGCCGGCATCGCTGTCGCCAGCGTCGCGGACCTCCTGGCCATCAAGCTCAAGGTGATCGGAGATCGCGGAGAGCTGCGCGACTACTTCGACGTGATGGAGATCGAGCGGCGCCTGGGCCGCACCGCCGAAGAGGGCCTGGCGCTGTATCGCCGCCGCTACGACGTGCCCGCCGAGCACGAGACGCTACGCCACATCGTACTGAGCCTCGGCTACCTCGACGACGTGGACGACGACGACTCGCTCCCTGTCGAGCGGGCCGAGATCGAGCGCTACTGGCAGCGCCGCCAGCCACAGATCGTGCGTCACCTGTCGCGGTTCGGGTGACCCGGCGAGCCGCCGGCGAGAGCGTGGGCGGATCAAGATCCTCCTATGCACAGGAAAACGGGAACATGATCGGCCACTCAGGAGAGCGGCGTCCGTCAGACCCTGAAGACGATCTTGCCCTGCAGCTCGCCACCGGCCATCGCCTCGAAGCCGGTGCGAGCGTCGCTCAGCGCCATGGTCGCGTGGATGACCGGTCGCACGTCGCTCTCCACGCACAGGCGCAGGAGCCGCTGCAGCTCGTCGCGGGTTCCCATGGTCGAGCCCAGTACCTCGAGCTGGAGGAAGAACACGCGCGTCAGCTCCGCGCTGGGCGCAGGGCCGCTCGTGGCGCCCGAGACGACGATCCGCCCGCCGGGGCGCAACGAGCGCACCGAGTGGCCCCAGGTGGCCTCGCCGACCGTCTCCATGACCGCGTCGACGCGCTCGGGCAGCCGCGCGCCCGACTCGAAGGCCTGGTCGGCCCCCAGCTCCAGCGCGCGGTCGCGCTTGTCCTGCGAGCGGCTGGTGACCCAGACGCGGACCCCGGCGGCGTGGGCCAGGACGACCAGCGCCGTGGCCACCCCGCCGCCCGCGCCCTGCACGAGCACGGTCGAACCGGGCGCGACCCGCCCGCGGGTGAAGAGCATCCGATAGGCGGTCAGCCACGCGGTGGGCACGCAGGCCGCCTCCTCGAAGCTCAGCTCGGGCGGCTTTGGCAGCACGTTGCCCGCCGGGACCGCGACCCGTTGGGCCAGCGTGCCCTGGTGGACCTCGGAGAGAAGGCTGCGCCTGGGGTCCAGCGTCTCGTCCCCGCGCCAGTCGGGGCTGCTGACCACCGCGTGGACGACCACCTCGTTGCCCTGCGCGTCCACGCCGGCCGCGTCGCTGCCCAGGATCATCGGCAGGCGCTCCGCGGCCAGGCCGACACCGCGCAGCGACCACAGGTCGTGGTGGTTGAGGGAGGCCGCCCGTACCTCCACCGTCGTCCAGCCGTCGGGCACCTCGGGCTCGGGGCGCTCCCCGAGGTCGAGGCCCGACAGCGGATCCTCCGCGTCCTGGCGGGCGGCGGTGACGGCGAACATGGGCGGCAGTGTCGCCGATCGCCGGGGGGACGCGGATCTGCGTCAGAAGAGCCGCGCGAGCGGGAGCGCGAAGCCGGCCAGCTGCGGCGAGGTGAGCGTGTCGCTCGTTCCCAGCTCGAGCGCGACGTCGTACGTAGCCTGGGCGGGCGTCGACCGACAGAAGACGAGGATCACCTCGGCGACGTCGTCGACGAGCCAGACCTCCGCGACTCCCTCGGCCTCGTAGACGGACTTCTTGCGCCCGACGTCATAGCGCCAGGTGCTCGGCGAGCGGATCTCCACGCAGGTCAGCGGCGGCTGCGCGAGATAGCCGCGGTCGTCCACGGGCGCGCCGGAGCGCGTCGATGAGCTCCATCGGGCGCGGATCGCCCTCCGACATCGCGGCGAACTCGTCCACGCGCATCCGCTGCCTGACCGTCGTCGCCATCGCCACACCTCACCCTAGTGTAGTGTCTCGTAAATAGCTGGCTTTTGTGGTAGGGTGCTGTATGCGCCTCGCCACGTCGCCGTTACCGATCGCTTTCAGCCAGCGGGAGGTGCTTGACAAGCTCGCGCGTTCCCGGACGGCAGCCCACCGTGAAGTGCAGCGCGCGCGGGTGCTGCTGATGGCCGCCGACGGCGAGGCGAACACGCAGATCGCCGCGACCGCCGGGGTCTCGCCGGCGACGGTCAAGGCGTGGCGTGAGCGCTTCGCGGTGGAGGGCCTGAGGGGTCTGGGCGGCGTGCGTCCCGGCCGTGGGCGCAAGCCTGCGATCAGCCAGGAGAAGGTCGCTGAGATCGTCCGCGCGACGCTTGAGGACAAGCCCGAGGGCGAGACGCACTGGAGCTGTCGCTCGATGGCCGCCGCGCAGGGCGTCAGTCCCGCCACGGTCCAGCGGATCTGGTCCGCGCGCAATCTGCAGCCCCACCGCGTCACGACGTTCAAGCTGTCAAACGACAAGCACTTCGAGGAGAAGCTCGTCGACGTCGTGGGCCTGTATCTCAACCCGCCCGCGCAGGCCGTCGTGCTGTGCATGGACGAGAAGTCCCAGATCCAAGCCTTGGATCGCACCCAGGCGTCGCTGCCGATGAAGAAGGGTCGCGCGGGCACGATGACCCACGACTACAAGCGCAACGGCACCACGACGCTGTTCGCCGCGCTGGACGTCCTGACCGGCGAGGTGATCGGCCGGTGCATGGCCCGCCACCGCCACGAGGAGTTCCTGAAGTTCCTGCGGGTCATCGATCGCGAAGTCCCCGCGGGCCTGCAGATCCACCTGATCTTGGACAACTACACCACCCACAAGCACGCCAACGTCAAGAAGTGGCTGACCAAGCACCCGCGCTTTGACCTGCACTTCATCCCGACCTCGAGCTCGTGGCTGAACATGGTCGAGCGGTTCTTTGGCAAGCTCGAGGACAAGGCCACCCGCCGCGCCATCTTCCAGTCGGTGCCCGACCTCATCGCCGCGATCGACGCCTACCTCGCCGTGACCAACGAGGACCCCAAGCCGTTCGTGTGGACCGCGACCGCCGACCAGATCCTCGCCAAGGTCCGCCGCGGCCGCGTCGCCCTCAACGCAATCACCAACTAAAACCGAGACGGAGCACTAGGCGGCAGCGACCAAGGTTCGCCCCCCCAGGTGCATCAAGGTTCAGCGCAGGGCCGCGCGGGCGGCCCAGTACCCGCACATGCCGTGCACCCCACCGCCCGGCGGTGTGGAGGAGGAGCACAGGAACAGGCCGGGCTCGGGCGTGGCGTAGGGGACGGGGCGCGCCACCGGGCGCGCGAAGAGCTGGCGCAGGTCCTGGACGCCGCCGTTGATGTCGCCGCCGACGTAGTTGGGGTTGCGACGCTCGACCTCGGCGCAGTCCATGGCGTGGCGGCCCGCGATCAGGCCCGTGAAGCCGGGGGCGAAGCGCTCCACCTGGGCCTCGATCGTGGTGGTCATGTCGCGCGTGGAGCCGTGGGGGACGTGGCAGTAGGCCCAGGCGGTGTGCATGCCCTCGGGCGCCCGCGAGGCGTCGAAGAGGGTGGGCTGCACGAGCAGCACGTAGGGCCGGTCGGCGTGCTCGCCGCGGGCCGCGGCCTCCTCGGAGGCCTCGATCTCCTCCAGCGAGCCGCCGAGGTGCACCGTTCCGGCGCGGGCGACCTCGGGCGCGGCCCAGGGGATCGGGCCGCGCAGCGCCCAGTCGAGCTTGAACACGCCCGGCCCGTAGCGGTAGCGTGCCAGGCGCCGCCGGTAGCCGGCGGGGAGCCGGTCCCCGGCCAGCGCCAGCAGTTGACGCGGCGTGACGTCGAGCAGGGTGGCGCCTGCGCGGGGCAGCTCGTCCAGCGAGGCGACCGGCCGACCCGTCTCGATCTCCCCGCCCAGCGCGCGCAGATGGGCGGCCAGCGCGTCGGCCAGCCGCTGGGAGCCCCCGCGGGCCACCGGCCAGCCGGCGTGATGGGCGGCCAGGGCGAGCACCATGCCGAACGCGGCACTGACCGGGGCGCGCAGCGACAGCACCGAGTGGGCACAGCAGCCCGCCAGCAGCCCGCGCGCCCGCTCCCCCGTGAAGCGCGACCGGGCGAGGCCGGAGGCGCAGCGGATCGCGTCCAGGCCGAAGCGGCCAAGGATCAGCGGGTGGCGCGGGGGACGCAGCGGGCCGAGGATCTGGCGCACGAGCGGCTCGGCGTCGCGCACCAGCGGCTCGAACAGCCGGCGGTAGGCGTCCGCGTCGGGTCCCAGGCCGCGCGCCGTGCGCTCCACCGAGCGCTCCAGCATCACCGCCGTCCCGTCGTCGAGCGGGTGGGCCAGCGGGGCGTCGGGGTGGACGAGCTCGAGGCCGTGCCCGGCCAGCGGGAGCGCGCGCAGGAACGGGGACATCGCGGCCAGCGCGTGCACCGTCGAGCAGGTGTCGTGCACGAAGCCGGGGAGCGTCAGCTCCTCGGAGCGACAGCCCCCGCCGACCTCGGCGGCCCCCTCGTGGACCGTCACGCGACGCCCCGCGCGCGCGAGCGCGAT
Source organism: Candidatus Siliceabacter maunaloa (assembly GCA_024330185.1). GTDB lineage: Bacteria > Actinomycetota > Thermoleophilia > Solirubrobacterales > Solirubrobacteraceae > Siliceabacter > Siliceabacter maunaloa. The sequence continues at coordinate 53,953 of JANDLV010000010.1, read as the reverse complement.
CGCCGCCGCCAGCCCGTTGGGCCCGGCGCCCACGACGATCGCGTCCATGGGGCTCGTCCTCGCCATCCGTCGCTGAACGCTACCCGCAGCCGCGGCCGGCCGGCTGATCGTGGTAACCGTCCTGCTCTGCTGTTGCACCACCACACTCAGGCAGGACGGTTTGGAATCCCGCCCGCGTGACGTCAGCGCCCTGACAGTGTAACGGATGATCGCTTGACCTGACACGCGAGTGGCAGATCTACGGTAGGTGCATGGAGCACACAGTCAAGCAGGTGGCACAGCGGGTGGAGCTTCCGAGCCGCACCGTGCGCTACTACGACCGCATCGGCCTGGTCTCCCCGCAGAAGCGCAGCGAGGCCGGATACCGCCTCTACGGGCCCGAGGACGAGGGCCGGCTGCACTTCGTGCGCCAGGCCAAGCGGATCGGCTTCTCGCTGGATGAGATCCGCGAGCTCATCGCCGCCGCGCAGAGCGGCTGCTGCGACGAGCTCGTCCCCGAGCTGGAGCGCCTGCTGGCCGACAAGGTCGCCCAGGTCGACGAGCGGATCGCTGATCTGCACGCCTTCCGCGGGCGGCTGACCGCCTACCAGGCCGGCCGGGGCAGTAGCTGCGGTTGCAGCGACCACGGGGCCTTCTGCGGCTGCCTGAACGACGCTCCAGTCCCCGAAACCAAGACGAAGGAAGTGACGAGCATGGCCTGTCAGTGTGGCTGCAACACCACCACCGAGACCACCGAGACCACCGACCCGACGACCACCGACGCCGGGGAGTGCAGCTGCGGCTGCGCCGACCCCACGCGCAGCGGCGACGCCTGTGGCTGTGGCGGCGAGAAGCGCGACGCCGACGGCGAGCCCCAGACCGCCTAGCCCACCCGCCTACGTGAGGCAAGCTCGCAACACGCGCGCATATTCGACAACCAGTACTTGCCTACACCGTAGAAGGCGCCGGGTCGCGCGGGACCTGCGGAGCTAGCTGCGCTTCGCCGCCTCGCCCCGGGCGACGACCTGCGCCGCGAGCTTGCGGCTGGCCTCGTCGATCATGGCGCCGTCGTGCATCACCGCGCCGCGACTGCCCTCCGCGCGCTCGGCCGCCTCGAGCGCCTCGAGCACGCCGCGCGCGTGCTCGAGCTCCTCGGGGCTGGGCGCGAAGAGGTCGTTGAGCACGTCTATCTGCGTGGGGTGCAGGGCCCACTTGCCGTCGTAGCCCAGCGCATGGGCGCGCTGGGCGGCGGCCCGGAAGCCGTCGAGGTCCTTGATCGCGAGGTAGGGCCCGTCGATGGCCTGCAGGCCCGCGTCGCGCGCCGCGACCAGCACGGTCGCCAGCACGTGGTGCCAGCGCTCGCCCGACTGGCCCCCCTCGGGGGGAAGGCCCAGTGAGGCGGCGAGATCGGCGTAGCCCACGATCAGCGTCTCCAGTCGCGGACTGGCGTGCGCGATGGCGTAGATGTGGCGCAGCCCGGTCGCCGTCTCGATCAGCGCCTGCAGCCCGACGGGCGCGGCTCGGCCCAGCTCCTGCTCGACCATCCCGGCGAGGCGGTCGACGAACTCGACCTCCCCTGGCGATTCCACCTTGGGAACCACGAGCGAGGCCAGCCCGTCGCCGGCGCCCGCGACGACGTCGATCACGTCGCGGTGGCACCAGCGCGTGGCGGGCCCGTTGATGCGCACGGCCACGTTGCGCTCGCCCCAGCCCCCCTGCGCGACCGCCGCGGTCACAGCGGCTCGCGCCTGGGCCTTGACGGGCGGGGCGACGGCGTCCTCGAGGTCGATAACCACCTCGTCGGCCGCGAGCGCACGCGCCTTGGTGAGCATCTTCTCCGAGGACCCGGGTACCGACAGGCAGGAACGTCTGGGGGCGGGCACCGACGCGAGGGTATCGGCGGGCTGCGCGCAGCGTCGAGTCCGCTCGACTATTCTCGGGTTCCACCCAAACCGCCGAAGGGGCAGACGCCCGTCGGCAGGCCGAGACGCACGAAGGGGATGAATGCTGCAGGCTGGGGAGAGGGTGCACGTCGGCGGCCCCCACTTCGAGGACTTCGAGATCGGCCGGGTCTTCGCGGGCCCGGCGATGACGCTCACGAGCGGCCACGCGGCGCTGCACCAGGCGATCGTCGGCGACCGCATGGGGCTGTCGCTCGACGCCGGCCTGAGCCACGCCGTGACCGGGCGCTCCGAGCCCGTGGCACACCCCAACCTCGTCTGCGACGTCTCGATCGGCCAGTCCACCGAGCCGACCTTTCGCGTCCGCGGCAACCTCTTCTACCGCGGCCTGGTCATCCAGCGTTCGGTGCACCTCGGCGACACGCTGCGCACCACCACCGAGGTCGTCGGGCTCAAGCAGAACCGCCCGCGCCCCGACGGCACCGCCAGCGGGCTGGTCGCGCTGCGCATCCGCACCGTCGACCAGCACGGGGAGCCGGTGCTGGACTACTGGCGCTGTCCGGTGATCCCGCTGCGCGATCCGTCGCTGCAGACCGGCCACGCCGACCGCTTCGAGTCCATCCCCAAGGAGCTCGACATGGACGCCGTGCGCGCCGCGGTGCCGCGCGACTGGGCCTTCCGTGCCGCGCGCGAGCTCATGCCCGGCGCCCACGCCGGCGACCTAACCGCGGGGACCGTCTACGAGATCGAGGGTCGTGACACCGTCACCACGGCACCCGAGCTCGCGCGGCTGACCCTCAACGTGGCCAAGACCCACACCGACGCGGATGGCGGCGCCCACGGCAACCGCCTGGTCTACGGCGGCTACACGATCGCCGTGGCCGCCGCGCAGGCCACGCGCGCCCTGCCCAACCTGCTGAGCATCGTGGCCTGGCGGGGCTGCGAGCACACCGGCCCGGTCTTCGAGGGCGACATCCTCGCCACAGAGCTGACCCTGGAGGCCGTCGAGCCCGTCGACCTGCGCGACGACGCGTGTGCGCTGCTCGACCTGCGCGCGGTCGTGCACGCCCATCGAGCGGGCGAGGACGCACCCGCGCCGGTGCTCGACTGGCGATTCATCGGGCTCATGGCATGACGGCGACGACGGGCACGAAGCGAGAGGGGAAACGATGAACGGCATCCTCGATGGCATGCGGGTGATCGAGGGGTCGGCCTTCGTGGCCGCCCCCCTGGGCGGCATGACGCTCGCCCAGATGGGCGCGGACGTGATCCGCTTCGACCCGATGGGCGGCGGCCTGGACTACCACCGCTGGCCGGTCAACGACGACGACGTGTCGCTGTTCTGGCACGGGCTCAACAAGGGCAAGCGCTCGATCCAGCTCGACATGCGCAGCCCCGAGGGTCGCGAGCTGCTCACCGCGCTGGTCACCCAGCCGGGCGAGAACAACGGGCTCTTCCTCACCAACTTCCCGGCGCGCGGCTGGATGGGCTTCGAGGCCCTGGCCGAGAGGCGTGCCGACCTCGTGATGGTCAACATCGTCGGCAACCACGACGGCTCCTCGGCGGTGGACTACACGGTCAACCCCGCGACGGGCTTCCCGTGGGCCACGGGGCCGCGCCACCTCGACGCGCCGTTCAACCACCTGCTGCCCGCGTGGGACTGCATCACCGGCCAGATGGCGGTCGCCGGCCTGCTGGCCGCCGAGCGCCACCGTCGCCTCGCCGGCGAGGGCCAGATGGTGAGCATCGCGCTCTCGGACGTCGCCTTCGCGATGGTCGGCAACCTCGGGAAGATCGCCGAGGCGCAGGTGCTGGAGCGCGACCGCGCCAAGGACCAGAACTACCTCTACGGCGCCTTCGGCCGCGACTTCACGACCAAGGAGGGCCGGCACATCATGGTGCTGGCGCTGACCCTCAAGCACTGGACGAGCCTCGTCGAGGCCACCGGGCTGCACGAGGCCTTCGCCCTACTGGAGAAGATGATGAAGGTCGACCTGACCAAAGAGGGCGACCGCTGGCGCGCGCGCGAGGTGATCGGGGCGGTGCTCAAGGAGTGGATGGTCACGCGCACCGTGCCCGAGATCGGCGAGATCTTCGACCGCCACGGCGTCTCCTGGGGCCCCTACCAGACCTTCCGCGAGGCGGTCAACGAGGACCCCCGCTGCTCGACGGCCAACCCGATGTTCGAGCAGCTCGAGCAGCCCGGGATCGGCACCTACCTGACCCCCGGCTCGCCGCTGGACTTCTCGGCCCTGGAGCGCGTGCCGCCCTCGCGCGCCCCGCTGCTGGGCGAGCACACCGACCAGATCCTCGGCGAGGACCTCGGCCTCAGCGAGACCGAGATCGGCCGCCTGCACGACGACGGCGTGGTCGCGGGCCCGAAGGTGTCGCAGGCCGCCTGACGGGCTCGGCCACAGCCTCACCGCGTCACCTGGACGCGCGCCGGCGGCGTGCTACAGACGGGCCCTGAGGATGGAGCACAGCGACGCGACCACGGAGGCGTCGAACTGGCTTCCGGCTCCGCGGCGCAGCTCGGCGAACGCCTCGTGATGGGGCAGGGCACTGCGGTAGGGGCGGTCGCTGGTCATGGCGTGGTACGCGTCGCAGGCCAGGGCGATGCGGCTGGCGATGGGGATGTCCTCACCGGCGAGGCGATCGGGGTAGCCGCGGCCGTCCCAGCGCTCGTGCTCGGCGCGCACGGCGGGCGCGAGGTGGCGCAGCGATGGGATCGATGCGACGATGCGAGCGCCGATCTCCGGGTGCTCGCGCATGACCTCCCACTCCTGTGGGGTCAGCGGACCGCGCTTCTGCAGCACCGCGTCGGGCACGCCGACCTTGCCGAGGTCGTGGAGCAGCGCGACCTGCTCGACCACCTGGACCTCGGCGGGCCCGAAGGCCAGGTCGCGGGCGACCGCGCCGGCGAGCTCGACCACGGTCCGCGAGTGCTCGCCGGTGTAGGCGTCGCGCGCCTCCAGCGCCGCCAGCAGGGCGCTCACGGCGTCCAGCTCGCTGCGCACCTGCTGACGCTCGGCCTCCATCTGGTCGCGCTCGATGTGCGACGCGACCGACTCCGCCAGGACGTGCATCAGGGCCACGTCGCGCTCGTCCAGCTCTCCCGCGGTGCGGTGGCTCGAGCAGCACAGGCTGCCGTACAGCCGTCCGCTGCGCAGGCGGACCGGCACGCCGACATACGAGCTCATGCGGGCATCCCTGGTCACGTCGAGATCGGCCACCTCGGGCTCGCGCCGGACGTCGGGCACGGCGTTGGGTATGCGCCCGTCGACCATGCGCTGGCAGTAGCTGCCCTCGAGCGCTATCCCCTCGCCAACCGGCACGCCGAAGTAGCTCTGGTCGCCGTCGACTGCGCGAAAGACGTGCTCGCCCCCATGGAACTCGGCGAGCCACGCGACATCCATGCCCAGCCGCTCGCGCGCGGTGCGCAGGATGGGCGCGACAGCGCTCGCGGCCGGCGGCGCGGATGTGGGGTCGGCCTCCGCGGGAGTGGGTGGATAGACGGCGTCGAGGCACTGGCCCGGCGCATCGCGCTGGACGGACGCGTCGCCCGGGAAGCCGTTGGACGTCACCAGTTCACCGATCAGAGTCGCCGAGCGCATACGTGCATATCGACCGTACGGGGACAGGCGTTAGCGAGGTCAACCTCCCCGGACGAACCTGGCGCATCTGTGCTCACCGCGTGGCCGGACCAACCCCAAGCACGGCGTCCTCGCCCTCGGTGGCGAAGACGTGCAGGCCCAGCCGCCCCGCGATCTCCTCGCAGACCCTCACGCCCCGCACGCTGTTGCCGTAGATGTCCAGCCCCGGCGAGAACACCCCTATGCCCATCTTCCCGGGGATCGGGGCGAAGATCCCGCCGCTGACGCCGCTCTTGGCGGGGACGCCGACATCGAAGGCCCATTGGCCCGCGGCGTCGTACATGCCGCAGGTGTACATCACGCTCAGCACGTCGCGGACCCGGTCGCGGGCCAGCGCGCGTTCCCCGGTCACGGGATTCACGCAGCCGTTGGCCAGCGTCGCCGCCATCGCCGCGAGATCGCGGCAGGTGACGTCCACCGAGCACTGCTGCAGGTAGAGGGCGAGGATCGCCTCGCCGTCTCCCGCCAGCATGCCCAGGCTGCGCATGAGGTAGGTGACGGCGCGGTTGCGGTCGGCGGTCCCGAGCTCGCGCTCGAACGTCTCCCAGTTCACGTCGAGGCTGTCGTTGCCCGCGTACACGCGCATCACCGCGAGAAGGCGCTCGAGCTTCTCCGCCGGATCCCGGCCGCGCACCAGGTCGGTCGTGACCAGCGCCCCGGCGTTGACCATCGGGTTGTACGGGCGGTTGTTGCGCTCGTCGAAGACGATCGAGTTGAAGGCATCACCGCTGGGCTCGACCCCCACATGCTCCAGTACGCGATCCCGGCCGTGGTCGCCTAGGGCGAGGCTGTACGCGAACACCTTCGACAGGGACTGCAGGGCAAAGGGCTCGCTGTGGTCCCCGACGCAGTGGACCTCACCGTCCAGGCCGGCCAGTGAGATGCTGAACTTCTCACGCTCCACGTTGGAGAGCTCAGCCTCGGAGTACCCGCGTCCTGTTTCGTAGTAGGTGGCGACGCTGCCCGCCTCCAGGGGCAGATGCCGCTCGTACAGCTCGTGAAGCCGCCGCTGCACCTGTTGTCTGATGGCGGGCTCGGGCATACCGCTCAGGCGCCGACCCTACCGACGGCACGACAAGCGATGGGCTCATTGGATCGGCGAGTCCGGCGGCGGCAGCTGGATCTTGCGTGTGACCTCGACGGAGTCGACACCGTCGAGCTGCTCGAGCGCGCCGAGCTGGTCCGGATCGTCGGTGGCCCCCGTGATCACGCCTACGGTCCCCATGACGCCGCTCACGCGTAGACCGGCACTCTCCAGCGCTTTGGCGACAGCGTCGATCGAGGAGAGGTGCTCACCGCTGACGAGCACGCTGACCTCGACCGGCCCCGATTCCTGTTGGTCCTCCTGGCTCAAGGCGCCTGCACCAGGCCGGCCCCGACGTCTGCGGAGGAGAGCAGCGCGAGCCGGCGCGCCCGCGTCGTCACCAGCTGCCAGAGCGCTGCGCCGCGGGCGCCAGGATTCGCCTGCGCGAGCAGCGCTGCGACACCTGCCACGTGCGGGGTCGCCATGCTGGTGCCGCTGAGCCGTCGGTAGCGCGTCGCCATCGGGAAGCTCGAGTACACGTCGACGCCCGGCGCGGCGATGTCGATCTGACCGCCGGAGGGGTTGATGCCGCGGTTGGAGAAACGCGCCACCTTCAACGACGAATCCAGCGCGGCCACGGCCATGATCGAGGGACAGTTGGCCGGATGCGAGACCGGGATGACAGAGGTCGGGCGATTGCTGTCGTTGCCAGCCGCGGCGATGATGAGGGTTCCCGCATCCTGAGCACGTGCGGCGACGGCCTCGAACACGCGCGAGAAGCCCTGCCCGGGGCTGGTCCTGGCACCGAGCGACATAGAAACGACAGCGCACTTGTTGCGAATGGCCCATTCGATGCCGCCAAGGATCTGGGAATCGCTGCCGGACCCGGCGTCGCTCAGCACCTTGCCCGCGTAGATCTCTGCGTCATAGGCGACGCCGTAGCGCGGTCCCGTCGGCGCGGTCTTCAGTCCCATCGACGTGCCGATGCAGTGCGTGCCATGGCCGTTGGCGTCCTGCACGGCCTCACCGGGGATGAATGAGCGGTCCGTGATCGCTCGTCCGGCGAAGTCCGGATGCTTGAGATCGCAACCCGTGTCGAGGATCGCGACGCGGATGCCCTCTCCACTGAACGAGGAGTTGACGGCCCGAACCGCCTGCAGACCCCACGTCGCCTGTGTTTCGTCGGCGACGGCCAAGAGACCCGCCTCCTCCGCCAAGTCACCGGCGGCAGGCGCCGTCAGGTGAAGCACCGCGTCGCGGTAGCCCTGCAGGTACTCCACCGAGCGAGCCGTCGCGGGCACGTCCTCAACCGTACCCGGAGCCTGGAAGGCCTCGTTGATGCGCTCAGGCTCGACGGCGATGATCCCCTGCGCGGCCGGCTCCACCCCCGCCTGGCGCATCTGCTGCGGGTTCGTGTCGACCACGGCCACGCCAAGCTGCTCGAAGAACAGGGCCTCGTTGGGCTCGGGTTCCGTCACGTCATCGGTGGCTGCAACTCTGCGCGCACCGGTTGCATGGGTGAGCGCGGCAATGCCGGCCTCAGCAGCCCCACCTTCGAACAGGACGAGATACCTGCCCGTCGTCGTGCCCGCCAGATACTCCTCGGGCCCTCCAGTTGCTGAAAACTCCATCATCCTCACCCTTCCTATCCTCGAGATCTGCCAGTTGTCGTTAGCGACGGCCGTCGGCTACCGCCGCCGTAGTGTCAGCTCTAGACCGTCGGCCTCTTCACTGGCGACGGTCGTGCGTCTCGCGGCGAAGCCGTCGGCATTGCATTCGAGCGTGTAGGCGCCCTCTACGGGCGCGGCAAGCGAGAAGCTGCCGTCAGAGCCCGTCAGGGCAGCCACATCCGGGGTTGGTGCCGGCGCGTCGGTGAAGTAGACCCGCGCGCCCTCCACGGGCGCACCGCTCTCGTCACGAATCACGCCGGCGATCAGCCCCGGATGCGCTGCGCTCACGGGTCAGACGTTCCAGGAGAGCAGGTTGTTGAAGACCTCGCCGTTGATCCGCGTGCCGGAGTTCGTCGTCGCCCCGCCGTAGGCGTGAACGCCGAACACGTGCCGCTCGTTGTTCAGGAAGCGGTACACCCCACTGCCACTCTGGCCACCCGCCGTGTCGATGTCGTAGTGCACCTTGCGCGGACCGACGGCGGCGACCTTGCGCGCCGCGTACCACAGCGTCCCGCCGGGCTTGTCGCCCCGGGCCAGGCGCTCCTGGAGCGCGCGCTGAGCGGCGAGGAACTCGCGCACGGCGTCGGCGCCGCCTGGCTCCATGGCGTCGAGGTCGCGCAGCTCGTAGAGCCGCGTCCCGTGCAGCGAGACCAGCAGGGCGGCGTGGCGGCTCTGGGTGAACAGCCGCGCCGGGGCGGCGCTCCACAGGGCCAGGTGGTCGGCCAGCGCCATGTCCGTGAAGCCGACCGGCAGGCCGGTGGCGGGATCTAGCACCGGGGTGAGGTCCCAGTGCCGCCATTCCCACGTCGTGCTGCTGCGCGGCGAGGCACACCGCCTCGGCGGGCTGAGGAGCCCAGGCCCGCGCGAGCTGGCCCGACAGCCAGGCGTGCGAGGCCTGGCCGATGCAGAGCGCGGCGCCGTCGGGTTGCTCGCGGATCAGCACGTGGGTAGGATCATGTGTATGAGCATGGTTCGCAAGACCGTCACGCTTCCGGAGGAGGTCGTCGCCGAGGTCGAGCAGCGAGCCAACGGCAACTTCTCCGCATACGTCACCGAGCTTCTGGAGAAGGAGATCCGCCTGGCCTACGCGCGCGAGTTGCTGGCAGAGCACGAGGCCGAGTTCGGACCGATTCCTGAGGAGGTCCAGCGCCGGGTCGACGAGCAGTGGCACCAGTTCGAGGAGGAGCAACGGCGCGAATCGCGTTCGACTCCGGCGTCCTGATCGCCCTCGAGCGCAATCGCCGCGATGCTTTCGGATGGCTCGACAGAGCGATCGCGGCGGACACGAACGCGCTGGTGAGCGCCGCGGCGCTGGCGGAGGTCTGGCGCGAACCCGCTCGCCTGCGCTTGGTGCGTGCTCTGCGCCTCTGCGTGCTCGAGCCCGTCGACGAGCGCCTCGCGCGCACCGCCGGGGCTGCGATCGGGGCAACCGGCGCCTCGCTGGGCGACGCCCTGATCGCCGCCAGCGCCGCCCGTGCCGGAGCGCTGCTCGTTACCGCCGACCGCGACGACATGGACATCCTGACCACGCACTTCCGCTCGCTGCGGCTGGCGAGCCTGTAGCGCCGGGGCTCGGGCTCAGCCCGCCTCGCCCAACTCCAGCACGGCCAGGAAGGCCTCTTGGGGCACCTCGACGCGGCCGACCTGCTTCATGCGCCGCTTGCCCTCCTTCTGCTTCTCCAGCAGCTTGCGCTTGCGGGAGATGTCGCCGCCGTAGCACTTGGCGGTCACGTCCTTGCGGAAGGCCTTGACCGTCTCACGGGCGATGACGTGGGAGCCGATCGCCGCCTGGATGGGCACGTCGTACTGCTGGCGGGGGATCTTGGCGCGCAGCTTCTCGGTCAGGGTGCGCCCCATGGCGTAGGCCTTCTCGCGGTGGACGACCATGGACAGGGCGTCGACCGCGTCCCCGGCCAGCAGCACGTCGAGCTTGACCAGCGGCGAAGGGCGCAGGCCGGTGATCTCGTAGTCCAGCGACGCGTAGCCGCGGGTACGCGACTTGAGCTGGTCGAAGAAGTCCAGGACGATCTCGGCCAGCGGGATGTCGTAGCTGAGCTGGACGCGCTGGGCCGACAGGAAGTGCATCCCGGCGTGCTGGCCGCGGCGCTCCTGGCACAGTTCCATCACCGCCCCGATGTGCTCCTTGGGCGTGAGGATGGAGGCGCGGATGAACGGCTCGCGGATCTCGGCGATGGTGGCCGGATCGGGCATGTCCGAGGGGTTGTGGACGACGATCTCGTCGCCGTCGGTCAGCGTGACCTCGAACTGCACCGAGGGCATCGTGGCCATCAGGTCGAGGTCGTACTCGCGCTCCAGGCGCTCGCGCACGATGTCCATGTGCAGCAGCCCCAGGAACCCGCAGCGAAAGCCGAACCCCAGCGCGTCGGACGTCTCGGGCTCCCACGACAGCGCCGCGTCGTTGAGCAGGAGCTTCTCCAGGGCGTCGCGCAGGTCGGGGTACTGGTCGGCGTCGATGGGGAACAGGCCACAGAAGACCATCGGCTTCACTTCCCTGTAGCCCGGCAGCGCCTCGGTGGCCGCGCGCGCCTTGACGGTCAGCGTGTCGCCCACCCGCAGCTTGGTCACGTCCTTGATCCCCGTGATGAGGAAGCCGACCTCGCCGGCGTGAAGCTCATTGGCGTTGACCATCTTGGGCGTGAAGAAGCCGATCTCGTCGATGTCGGCCTGCGTGCCCTGGGCCATCGCCGTGATGGCCTCCCCCTTGGCGAAGACGCCGTCCACGACGCGCACGTAGGCGATCACGCCACGGTACTGGTCGAACTCGGAGTCGAAGATGAGCGCGCGAGGCGGGGCCTCGCGGTCGGGGTTCCCCCGGGGCGGCGGGACCTTGGCCACGAGCTCCTCCAGGACCTCGACCACGCCCTCCCCCGTCTTGCCGCTGATGATCCGGATGTTCTCGGCCGGCTCGCCCAGCAGCTCGGACACCTCCTCGCCCACCCGCTCGGGCTCGGCGCCGGGCAGGTCGATCTTGTTCAGGCAGGGGATCAGCTCCAGCCCGCCGTCGACGGCCAGGTAGGTGTTGGCCACGGTCTGGGCCTCCACGCCCTGAGAGGCATCCACCACCAGGAGCGCGCCCTCGCAGGCAGCGAGTGACCGGCTGACCTCGTAGGTGAAGTCCACGTGGCCGGGGGTGTCGATGAGGTGGAGCTGGTAGGTCTGGCCGTCGCGGGCCTCGTAGAGGACGCGCACCGCCTGGGCCTTGATGGTGATGCCGCGCTCGCGCTCGAGGTCCATCGAGTCGAGCACCTGCTCGCGCATCGCGCGCACGTCGACGGTCTTGGTCATCTCCAGGATGCGATCGGCCAGTGTCGACTTCCCGTGGTCGATGTGGGCGATGATGGAGAAGTTGCGGATGAGGTCCATGGCGGCCATGCCGGTGGTGAGCTTAGGTGCGCCGGGGTCAGGCCCGGGGCTAGAGCTGGCGGCGGCGGCTCAGCCGGGCCTCGACCATGCGCTCGATGCGCGCCGCCTCGGGCACGCGCAGCAGCAGCACGGCGCCGGCGTAGACCAGCCCGCCCGCGGCGATTCCCGTGCCCACCGCGACGAGCTGGGCGGGCAGGGAGCGCCCCAGCAGCTCGTCGAGCCCCATCCACGTCACCCATGCCACGCCGCCCAGCGCCGCCGCTGCGACGAGCATCCGCGCGATCGCCGCGAGCGTCGTCCCCGCCTCGAGGCGCCCGTGGAGGCTCCTGCGCAGCACGAGCGCCTGAGCCAGGGTCATCACGGCGGTGGCCACGGCGGTGGCGATGACGATGCCCGCGATGCCCAGCGAGCGGTAGAGCGCGAGGGCGACGGCCACGTTGACCGCCAGGTTGAGGCCGGCCAGCGCGGTCGGCGCCCACGGGCGCTGGAGGCTGAAGAAGGTCCGCGTGAGGAGGAGGTTGGCCCCCGCGAAGGGGAGGCTGAAGGAGAACCAGAAGAGCGCCTCGCTCACGGCGCGCGTGGACTGGGCGTCGAAGTCGCCGCGCTCGTAGACCAGGCGCACGATCGGCTCGGACAGCACCAGGGTGAGCGCCGCGCAGGGGATGAGAAGCAGGAAGATCGCGCGCAGGCCGGTGGAGGTGAGCGCGCGCAGGCCGTCGAGGTCGCGCCGCGCGGCGAGGCGGCTGAGGGCGGGAAAGAGGACGGTGGCGACGGCCACGGAGAACATCCCCTGGGGGAGCATGTAGACGCGGAAGGCGGCCTCGATGGCGCGCGGGGCCTCCCTTGAGACGAAGGAGCCCAGGACCGAGTTGACCAGCAGGTTGAAGTTGATCAGCCCCAGCCCTATGGTCACCGGCAGCATGAGCTTCAGGACGCGGCGCAGGCGCGGGTCGCGCAGCGCGACGACCACGCGCAGCTCGAACCCCACGCGGCGCAGCACGGGCACGGCCACCGCGACCTGCGCGGCGGTTCCCACCAGCACGCCGACCGCGTAGCCGTAGAGCTGGTCCTGGCCGTCCAGCGTCGCGTGCGCGCCGACCAGGAAGGCGATGATGATCGCGTTCCACAGCAGCGGGCTGAGCGCCGGGACGCTGAAGTGGTCGTGGGCGTTGAGGATCCCGACCAGGAGGCCGTTGACGCCCAGCAGGACGACGATGGGGAACAGCACCTGGCTCAGTCCGACAGTGAGGTCGACGAGCTCCCGGTCGAAGGCGTCGCCGGTGAACAGCGGCATCACCCAGGGTGCGGCCACCATGAAGGCCGCGGCGATGATCCCCAGCACGCCCAGGATCACGAAGAACAGGGTCGAGGCCAGCCGGTAGGCGTCCTTGTGGTTCTTGGTCTCCAGCAGCTCGGTGAAGACCGGCACGAACGCGGCGCCCAGCGCGGCGTCGGCGAACAGCGAGCGCACCAGGTTGGGCACCTGGAAGGCGATCGTGAAGGCCGAGAACGCGCCGCTGGTGCCGAAGTAGGCCGAGGCGACGATCTCCCGGCCCAGGCCGGCGACCCGCGACAGCCCGGTGGCGATCGAGAAGATCGCGGTGTTGCGGACGATCCGCCGCCCGGCGGATGGGGAGTCCGTGGCCACGCGGCGCGCTACTATACGGCGCTGCCGCGGGCCGACCGCGGCGCTTTCGCGCCATGGCCAACATCCACTCCCAGAAGAAGCGCAACCTGCGTACCGAGCGTGAGCGGCTCGAGAACCGCCGCTACACCTCCTCCGTGCGCACCTGGTTCCGCCGCCTCCAGGCCGCCGTCGACGGCGGCGATGCCACGGCGATCGAGGCCGAGCACCGCGAGCTGGTCAGCCGCATCGACAAGGCCGTCAAGGCCGGCGCGATGCACCGCAACACCGGTGCTCGCAAGAAGGCCCGCGCAGCGCGGCTCGCGGCCTGAGCACGCCCTCGCCGCCGCTGCCGGGCGCCGCCTGAGCGGGGCCGTGCTGACGCACTGTCCCCGCTCGCCGGTCGCGGGCAGCGACGACGATGCCGGGCTCATCCCACGAGCCTTCAGGAGGTCGCAATGCGCAGGATCGTGCGCACCGCTGCGGTGTCCTCCTGGGGCGCCGGGTGTGAGCGCGTGCTCACCTCAAGGTCGGCCAGGGCCTCGACCGCCGCGCGCAGGGCGTCGGGATCGCTGCGCCCGGCCTCGGCGATGCGCCGATCGGCCGCGTAGGGGCTCATGCGCAGCGTGGGCTTGACCTGCTGGGCGGTCTCCCCGATGCGCAGGCGCTCGGCAATCGACAGCACGTCGCGCACGCGGCGCACGGCCAGGGGCAGCAGACGCTGGAGTGCCTCGCCCTGGCCGCGCAGCCCGAGGTAGGCGCGGGTGGCCGCGGCGCCCTCGCGAGCCACCAGCGCGTCGACCAGGCCCCAGACCTGGCGCTCGGAGGAGTGCGCGGCGGCGGCCTCGACCTCCTCGGCGCCCAGCCGAGCGCCCTCGCCGTGCTCCAGGGCGAGCTTCTCCAGCTCGCGCAGCAGCCGCTGCTGGCGGTCGCCGACCTGGGCGACCAGCGCGCGTGCGCCGGCGTCGTCGAGCTCGATGCCCAGCCGGCCGGCCTCGCCGCGCAGCCAGCGCGGCAGCTCGCGGCCCTTCTTCGCCGTCTCGGCCGCGACGTCGCCGCCGGCCTTCTCGACGGCCTTGACCAGGGCCGCCGGGACCTTGGCCCGCCCATCCTCGCGGGCGAAGAAGGCGACGGTGGTCGCGGGCAGCGGGTCCTTGAGCACGGGGACGAGATGCTCGGTGACCTCCGCGTCCTTCCACCCCTGCGCTCCGTCGACGATCACGAACCGCCGGCCCAGGGCGAAGGTCATGGCCGACAACGCGGCGGCCGCCGCCTGGGGCGTCGCGTCGTCGCCCTCCAGCACCTCCACCCCGCCCGCGCCGCTCTCGCGCTCGGCCAGCGCACGCAGCCGCGCGCGCCGCTCCCCGATCCGCCCGTGGTCGTCGCCGTGGATGAGGTAGGCCGGCTTGAACGCTGCCACGCGGGTCAGTGAAGCCCGTCGCGCTCGCGCCGCTTGGCCTGCTGGATCTCGTCGCGCGTGATGGGGATGGCCGCGAGCAGCGCGAAGACCGGGACGACCAGCAGCGCGAGGGGCTCGTGCATCTGGACGTCGAGCAGGAGCACGACAAGGGCGAGCGCGGGCAACACCATCGCAAGTCCCTTGGTCATCAGTGCCAGGTCGCGCTTCATCCTACGAATCATAGGGCGCCGATCAGGAGAACGGCAACGGCTATCGCGGCCGAGAACACGCTCACGGCCCCGATGAATCGCCAGTGATGAAGGTTCGGGAAGCGCGCCACCAGGACCAGCGCGAAAGCGGTTCCGATCAGCGTGCCGAGCCCCGCGCTGGCAAGCACGATCTGCAGCCAATCCGGCAGCGCGGAGGCCAGCGCTCTCATGGCCGCGCCTCCTCGACCAGGAGGCGCCCCGCCGGATCGGTGGTGATCCGCACCGTGCCGTGGCGATCGGTGCGCCGGACGGTGGGGACCTCGCGCAGGGCGGCGAGCGTGGCCGGCGTCGGGTGCCCGTAGCGGTTGCGGCCGACGGGGATCACCGCGACGTCGGGGTCGAGGCGGTCGAGGAGCAGCGGTAGGCCCGCGTCGTCGCTGCCGTGGTGGGCCACCTTGAGCAGCTCGACCTCGGGGAGATCGAGCTGGAGGGTCACGTCGGACTCGGCGTCGGCGGTCAGCAGGGCATCGAAGGTGCCGGCGCGCACGTGGAGGACGACCGCGCGGTCGTTGGGGTCGTCGACCAGCACTGGGTCCTCGCTGGGCGGCGGCCACAGGACCCGGGCCTCGAGCGGCCCCGCCCGCACGACCGTGCCGGCGCGCGCGGGCAGGCGGCGCACCCGCTCGACGCGCGCAGCGCCGGCGGCGGCCCGCAGGCCGGGCGTCGCGAGCGGACCGGGTACGTCGAGCGGGCCGCCCAGCGCGCCGCCATCGACGAGGAGATCCACGGGGAGCTCGCGCAGCACCGCCGCGGCGCCCGCGTCGTGGTCGGCCGCCGGGTGGGTGACGACGAGGGCGTCAAGGCGCCGGGCGCCCGCGGCGCGCAGTTCTTCCAGCAGCGGTGCGCCCCGTGGACCCGTGTCGACAAGGATCGCGTGGCGGCCGTACTGCACGAGGGTCGCGTCGCCCTGGCCGACGTCCAGGAAGGAGATCCGCAGGCCCGCAGGCGGCTGCGCCCCGGTCAGCGCGTCGGGCAGGACGACCGCCGCCGCGACGAGGGCGACGGCCAGCGCCGTGCGACGCACCACACTGCTGAGTACGAGCGCGGCGAGCAACGCGTAGGCCAGTGCGAGCCCGACCGGCCCGGGCAGGCCGAGCTGCACCTCGGCCAGCGGCAGGCCGGCGGCCGTCTCCCCCACCTGCGCCAGGAACCCCAGCGGCCAGACGGCGAGCGCGGCGAGCGGCGCGGCCAGCGTGGCCGACCCCTGCCCCACGACCGCGGCCAAGGTCCCGATCCACATGACCGGCGCGACGACCGGCACGGCGAGCAGGTTGGCAGGCAGCGACACCAGCGAGAAGCGCTCGAAGTGCAGCGCCAGCAGCGGCGCGGTCCCCAGGGTGGCGGCGAGCGTGAGCGCGAGCGCCTCGGCCAGCGCGGGCGGCACCCGTCTGGCGACCAGGCGCTCGCGCAGCGGCCGGGCGAGCGCCAGCATGGCCAGGACCGCTGCGAAGGAGAGCTGCCAGCCCACGTCGCCCGCGCTGCGGGGGTTCCAGGCCAGCGTCAGCGCGGCCGCCAGCAGCACCGCGTACCACCGTGAGGACGGCCGCCCGGCCAGGGCGGCGACCAGCGCGGCGACGCCCATCACGCCGGCGCGCTGGATCGAGGGTCCCGCGCCGGCGAGGGGCACGTAGGCGGCCACCAGCGCGATGCACAGCGCCAGCCGGGCGCGCAGCGGCAGTCCCACCAGTGAGGACAGGCCCAGGACCAGCGCGCAGAGGAGCAGCACGTTGGTGCCGCTGGCGGCGACGAGATGCGCGAGGCCCGAAGCGCGGAAGTCCTCCTGCAGCTCGTCGGAGAGCGCGTCGTCCTGCCCGAGCACCATCCCGCGCGCCAGCGCGCCCAGCTCGGGCGGCAGCCCGCGGCTGACGGCCGCCTCGGCGCGCTCGCGCACGCGATCCAGTCCGCCGGCCAGGCCGCCGCGGACACGGCCCGTGGGTCGCGCCGCGTCGGCCTGGAGGACCGCCTGCGCGCCACGGCGCCCGGCGTGGGCCTCGCGGTCGCCGAGCGGGTGGATCCGCCCGCGCACCGCCACCTCGGCGCCGATGCGCGGCGCGCCCTCCCACCGTGCGTAGGGCGGGGCCCGCAGCAGCACCCGCTCGCCGGCGCCACGCCCCTCCGCGAGCTCGGCCATCGCGGCGCGGGTGCCCGAGACTCGCGTGCCCGGGGCCTCGAGCAGGGTCGCCCGCGTCTCGACGACCCGTTGCGGATGGACGCGCAGCGCCGTCTCCGCGAGGGCGGCCATGCGCAGGTCGGCGATCAGGCAGCCGGCGCACAGCCCGAGCACCACCGCCGCTACCAGCACCCCACGACCGGCGAGGAGGACGAGGCCGCCGAGCGCAACAGCGACGGCGAGCGGCCCCAGCGGCGCGGCGAGCAGGCCCGCGACCACCGCACCCAGCACGAGGTGCCGCGGGTGGGCGCGCACGGCCCTCAGGACAGCGGCGAGGCGGTCGCGCGGCGCCACCCCCGCTCACACGGTGACCTTGTCGCGCAGCGCGGCCATGCGCTTCTCGCCGATCCCGGGGACCTGCCCGAGCTCATCGACGCTGCCGAAGCTTCCCTGCTCGTCGCGGTAGTCGAGGATGCGCTGGGCGATGCCCGGGCCGACGCCCTCGAGCGTGTCGAGCTGCTCGAGCGTCGCGGTGTTGAGGTTGATGGGCGGCGCCTGAGCGCCGCCCGTGGCGCCGGTGCCCGCCGCGCCACCGCCCCCGCCACCGCCCCCCGCTACCGCCCCGCTCCCCGCGGCCCCCCGCTCGGGCACCACGACCTGACGGCCGTCCTCGACCTCGGCGGCGAGGTTGAGCAGCGTGAGGTCGGCCCGGCCGGTCGCGCCCCCTGCCCGGTCGACGGCGTCGGCGACGCGGTCGCCCTCGCGCAGCCGGTACACGCCGGGCTCGCGCACCGCGCCCGCGACGTGGACCACGGCGCGGCCGCCCTCCTCGCCTCCCGAGCGCTCCTCCTCGACCTGCACCGCTGGCGTCCCGCCCGGCGGAGGCGCTTCCTCCTGGGCCGCGCTGACGTAGCGCGCGCCCAGCAGGGCGATCGCGATCGCCGCGGCGACGTAGACGGCAAGCTGCGAGCGGGGCACGTCCATGGCCCGACCGTAGGCGCGTCCGCGTCACACGGGACACGCGGATCGTCACGAGTCTGTGACGAAACGCGAAACGGTCAGTCGCCGCCCTTGCCCTTCTTCTTCTTGGTCTTCTCCTTCTTCTTCTTGTCCTTCTTCTTCTTCTTGGCCTCGCTCTTCGGATCGGCCACCCGCACCTTCCCGCGCTCGACCTCCGCGGGGCCCGTCGGCCCGCGGGCCTCGACGCGCACGGTGTGCGGCCCGCCACGCGAAGCGGTCCAGGTCACCTCGTGGGTGCCGCGCGGCAGGCGCCGGACGCGGCTGGTCACGACCTCGTCGCGGTTGTCGGTCACCCGCACGGCGACCTTGGCCGTCTTGGAGAGGGTGAACCGGACCGTGACCTCCCGTCCGGTGCGCGTGCGCTGCGGAACCTTCAGGTCGATGTCCGGCGCCGCGCGCTCGTAGCGCAGGAACCGCTCGTGCGGTGCGCAGTAGCCACCGCGGTCGGTGCGCTCGCACAGCTCCCCCAGCAGCCGCCGCTGCAGGCGGTGGTAGCCGGCGGTGGCCTCCCGCCCGTCGGCGCTGTAGCGCGACCACGACCCGGTGTCATAACGCCCCAGCGTCGCCCGCACCGCGCGGTCGCCACGCAGGTACAGCTCGCGCGCGGTGGTGTCCCCGGTCAACGTTGTCACGTCGCGCAGGGCGAGCACGGCCTGCAGCTCGGCGTTTAGCACCCGCAGGTCGGGCTGGACCGAGTACAGCGCATAGTGGGAGCCATCGTTGGGGCCGGAGACCGCGACACCCAGCGGGGGGCGATACTCGAAGGTGCCGAGGACCTCGCGAGCCTCGTCGCGGTAGCGGTCCGCGTCCAGCGCCGAGCCCGCGCGGGCCAGCGCCTGCGCCGCGGTGGCCTGGGACATGCCGCTCACCCACGGTGGGGAGCCGCCCGAGTAGCTGAAGAAGTACTCCCAAGCCGGGTAGCGCCCGCCGCGGGGGACCGCGAGGTCCAGCATCGTGTCCAGGCGCTCACGCAGGCGCTTGCGCTGCTGGGGGCAGGTGCGCTCGTCGTCGTCCCGCGACTGCGAAGCGGCCAGGCACCGCGCGGCCAGCGCGTTGATCTTGCCCCAGGTGGCCAGCGGCTGGAGCTGCCAGCCGCGCCCGTCGTAGTACTGGAGGACGACTGTCCCGTCGGCCACGGTGCGCCGATCCCCGTTGTCGGGCAGCTTGGCGGTACGCCACAGCCGGGTGTTCTCGCGCAGCATCAGGAAGGCGGGCTCCATCCGCGAGGCGCTCAGCAGCCCCCTGTCGGCCAGGCGCTGGACCCCGTCGACGACCCCTCCCAGCTCCTTGGCCCGGCGGCCCGGCAGGTCATCGGTGGCCTCGAGCGCCTCCTCCCACGTGGCCACGTGACGATCGTGGGTGTCGCGGTCGAGCTGGTTCAGCAGCAGGCCGCGGCGCAGCACGTCACGCACGCGGGTGGAGTCGCGCAGCTCGCTGGCCTCGGCGCGGCGACCGAGCTTGCGCAGCGCCGCGTCGGCCTCCACGTCGGGCGACTCCCAGGTACGCAGGATCGGCGGCGGAGCGGCCGCCCGGGCGCGGCGAAAAGCGGCGGTCTCTCGCGAATCGTCCCGTCCGCCACGGGGCTTCTCGACAGCAGCGGCCACCTCGGCCGCCGGCGCGGCCGAGGCCTCGCCTTCACCGTCCGCGATCGCGGCGCCGCCCGCGGTTGTCGCGGCGGCGACTGCCGCCAGGGCGATGACCGGCCAGCGAAGACGAGGAGATGGAACGTCGGGCCGGTCGGACACCACAGGAAGGATCGGTCATCGGGCGGCCCCGCTGCATCACTACCCCGCCGAGCTGTCCCGGCGCTGACATCGACGAGTCCCGACGAGGTCGAGTGTCGAGTTGTTCCCGCTGAGCCCCGACAACTCGACACTCGCCAAGCGCCGGGCCCCGCCCGCCCGCGCCGAGCCGCCTACCGCACGACGAGATTGACCAGCCGACCCGGCACGACGACCTCCTTGAGCACCTCGCGCCCGTCGAGGTGGCTGCGTACGTTGGGTTGGTCGCGGGCCAGCGCGCGCAGCGTCTCGGCGTCGGCCTCGGCCGGCACCTGCACCCGGTCGCGCACCTTGCCGTTGACCTGCACCACGAGCTCGAAGGTGTCGGACGCCAGCAGCGCCGGGTCGGCCACGGGCCACGGCTCCTCCCACACCCTCAGGCCGGTCAGCCGCTCGTGGGCGTCCGCTGCCGTATGGGGGGCGAAGGGGAACAGCAGCGAGGCTGCCGTGGCCAGCGCGAAGCGCACCGCACCGGACTCCGCGGCGCCACGCCGCGAGGGGCCGCACTCGTTGAGCAGCTCCATGACCGCGGCGATGGCCGTGTTGAAGGCGAAGCGCCCCTCCATGTCGCCCGTGACCTTGTCGATGGCCCAGTGCGCCTTGCGCGCCACCCGCAGCCCGTCGGCGCCCAGGGCCTCGACGGCGAGGGCCTCGTCGTGCAGCTCGGTCGCCGCCCGGGCGCAGGTGCGCCACAGGCGCCCGAGGAAGCGGTGCATGCCCTCCGCGCCCTCGTCGCTCCAGTCGGCGTCCTGGTCGGGCGGGCCGATGAACAGGATGTAGCAGCGCGCGGTGTCGGCGCCGAAGCGCTCGACTATGGCCTGCGGGGAGACCACGTTGCCCTTCGACTTGGACATCTTGGCCCCGTCGCGGGTGATCATCCCCTGCGTGAACAGGCGGGCGAAGGGCTCGTCGGCGCCCAGCAGCCCCAGATCGCTGAGGGCCTTGCAGAAGAAGCGTGCGTAGAGCAGGTGGAGGATCGCGTGCTCGACCCCGCCGATGTACTGGTCCACGGGCATCCAGCGCGCGAGCACGGCCGGATCCCATGCCGCCTCGTCGTTGTTGGCGTCGCAGTAGCGCAGGAAGTACCAGGACGAGTCCACGAAGGTGTCCATCGTGTCGGTCTCGCGCCGCGCCGCGCCGCCGCACGACGGGCACGTCGTGGCCACCCAGTCCTCCGCCCCGGCCAGCGGAGAGCGCCCCTTGGGGGCGTAGTCGCGGACGTCGGGCAGCTCCACGGGGAGCTGGTCGGCGGGGACCGCCACCATGCCGCAGTCCCCGGAGCAGTACACGACCGGGATCGGGCAGCCCCAGTAGCGCTGGCGGGAGATCAGCCAGTCGCGCAGGCGGTAGTTGACCGACGCGTGGCCCTTGCCCTCGCCGTCCAGCCAGGCCACGATCCGCTCCAGCGCGTCGCGGTTGTGCAGCCCGTCGAAGTCGGGGTGGGAGTTGACCAGCGGTCCGTCACCGACGTAGGGCAGATCCTCGTCCGTGCCGACGACCCGGCGCACCTCCACGCCGTAGGCCTGCGCGAAGGCGAAGTCGCGTGCGTCGTGGGCGGGCACGGCCATGATCGCCCCGGTGCCGTACTCCATGAGCACGTAGTCGGCCACGAACATGGGCAGCGCCTCGCCGTTGACCGGGTTGGTCACGGTCCGCCCCAGCGGCACGCCGGTCTTCTCGCGCTCAGCGTCGCCCCGGTCCTCGGCCGAGCCGCCGGCCGCGGCGTTGACGTAGGCGCGCACCGCGTCCTCGTGCTCGGTGCCCGCGGCCAGGCGCAGGACGTCGGGGTGCTCGGGGGCCATGACGAAGAACGTCGCGCCGAAGAGGGTGTCGGGCCGCGTGGTGAACACGGGGTAGTCGACGTCGAGCTCCTCGCAGCGGAAGGTCACCTGCGCGCCGGTGCTGCGCCCGATCCAGTTGCGCTGCATCGTCTTGACGTGCTCGGGCCACTCGATGCGCCCCAGGTCCTCGACCAGGCGGTCGGCGTAGTCGGTGATCCTGAAGAACCACTGCTCGAGCTGGCGCGTCTGGACCTCGGCCCCGCAGCGCTCGCAGTGGCCGTCGACGACCTGCTCGTTGGCCAGCACCGTCGCGTCGACCGGGCACCACTTGACCGCCGCCTCCTTGCGGTAGGCCAGCCCGCGGTGAAGGAGCTGGAGGAAGATCCACTGCGTCCAGCGGTAGTAGCGCGGCTCGTGGGTGCCGAGCTCCCGCGTCCAGTCGATCGAGATCCCCCAGGAGCGGAACTCGCGCTGGAAGGAGGCGATGGCCGCGTCGGTGGACGCGCGCGGATGCTGGCCGGTCTTGATCGCGTGGTTCTCGGCGGGCAGGCCGAAGGCGTCATAGCCCATCGGGTGCAGCACCCGCCGCCCGCGACGGCGGTGGAAGTGTGCGACCGCGTCGCCCACGGAGTAGACCTTGAGGTGGCCGATGTGCGGCTCCCCACTCGGGTAGGGGAGCATCTCGAGCACGTAGGAGGTCTCGGCGTCGGCCGGCAGGTCGTCGGGCACCTCCCACGTGCGCTCGTGGGCCCAAACCCGCTGCCAGCGGGACTCGATCTCCTTGGGGTCGTAGCGAAGCTCCTCGGGCACGCGGCGAGTCTAGGTGGGATCGCGCGGTGGATTGACCCGATCGTCACGCCCCTGCTGCGCCACCTGCCGATACCTTCCGGGTGTGACCTGTGTCCCTCGCGCCGAGGCCGAGGCGTCCGAGCACTCCTCGAGCGCGGGCGCAGGCTCCCCCACCGAGCGCGAGCGCACGCTCGCCGGCCTGGCCAACGTGGCGGCGATGACGTTCCTCGCCGCCCGCGCGGTACCCGGCGGCTTCGTGGTCGCGCTGGCAGGGGGCGTCCCGCTGGCCCGCGCCTCCCAGCGCCACGGCACCCGCGCCGGCTACGCGGCCGCGGGTGCGAGCCTCATCGAGACGATGGCCATCATGGGACCGGCCCGGATGGGCATACCCGTGCCGCACGCGGCGAGCGCTCCCGCCCTCGGTGCGCTCGAACGCCGCGGCGCGGCGCTCCTGTCGCTGGCGCTGACCGGCGCAGCGATCCGCTTCGGCTACTACCTCGTCACGAGCGCCTTCTACTTCCTGGTGTTGGTGGGGCTGGACGCCTACCTCGGGACATACGAGGCGATCCGCGGGACGCTCACCTTCCTGCCCGCGGGCACCGCCGCGGCGATCCTCGTCAACGTGGCCTTCCTCCTCGTCTGGTCGCTGGTCGCCGGCCTGATCCAGGCGTGGGCCGTGCGGCGAGGCCTTCGCCGCTGGCCGGAGGCGGGCGCCGAGCTCGGCGAGCGTCCGGCCGCCGCCCCCGATCGCCGGGGCCTCGCAGACCCGCGCGCGGTGGTCGGTGCGGGCCTCGTCGCGATCGTGATCACGCTCGCCACGACGGAGCCGGTCGCCCTCGCGCTCGTCGCCGGCTGGCTCGCCGCCGTGTGGCTGATCGTACGTGCCGGCGCACGGAGCTTCGCGGGGGGTCTCGCGCTCGCCGTCCCGCTCGCCCTCTCGACGCTCGCCTTCGGGCTCGTCGGTGGGCTCGGCGCCGAGCTGGGCCTCCGGCGCGCGGCGCGCGTGGCCCTGCTCGTGCTGACCGCGGTCTGGCTGCGCAGCGCGGCCGGCGCCGACGGGCTGCGAGCGATCTCGCTACGTGCCGTCCGCCGGCTTCGGCGCCTGCCGACGCTCGCCCTCTCCGCCCGCGTGCTCGGCGCCTCGGCCGGTGTGGGGAACTACGGCGACTCGGCGCGGCGACTCGGTCGCGGGATGGGCTCGGCGCGCAAGCGCCCCGGGCCGCTTCTCGGGGTGGTGCTCGGCTGGATCGCCTCGGAGGCGGGGCGCCTGCCGACGGCGGAGGGCGAGGCGGCGACCGGCTGGTCCCGAGCCGAGACAGCACTCATCGCGGCCGCCGCCGGGCTGGTCCTGACCACGCTGGCCGTGCTCGCCGCCTCCCTCGCCACGTAGCGCACGGGGCGTCGGACCGCGTCGCCGCCCACCTCGGCGGCCAGCCGCGCTGAGCGCCCTGCCAGGCGTCTTGCACCTCGGCCCCGCGAGCGCGCCTACGCTCTGCGGCGATGACCGACCCCGCCCAGCTCCCCGACCGCGTCGGGCGGATCCTGGCTGCGGCCGAGCAGGCCGCCGAGCAGTTGCGCGCCGACGCCGAGCGCCGCGCGCACGAGCGCATCGCCGAGGCCGACCGGGCGAGCACGATGCGCGTAGAGGCCGCTGAGGCCGAGGCCCGCGAGATCCTCGAGGAGGCGGGCACGGCGCGCCGCCAGGCCGACGAGGAGGCGCGGCGCACCCGTGAGCACGCGGAGCAGCAGGCGCTGGAGACCCACGCGGCCGCCGCCCCCCGCCGGGAGGCCGACGAGGAGGCCACCCGTGTACGCGCCGAGGCGCTGGAGCACGCGCGGCGCGCGCGCGACGAAGCGGTGGAGCGCGCGGCGGCGCTCACCGCCGACGCCCGCGCCGCCGCCCGCGAGGTGCTGGCCGAGGGCACCCAGATGGGCTCCGACGTGCGCGACCTCGCCGGCTCGCTGCGCACCAACGCCGAGCGGCTGCTCGACGACGTGCGCCAGGCTCACGGTTCACTGACCGCCCGCCTGGACCAGGTCGCCCCGGAGGCCAACCGGCCGCCGACCGACCGCGAGGCGTCCGCGCGCGAGGTCATGGCCCGCCGCGGCCGCGGTGCGCCCGAGCCACCCGCCGGCGAGCTCGACGTCCCGGAGTTCATCCCCCGGCGCTGAGCGAGGGGTTCCGTCCGGCAGGCGAACTAGTGTTCGTGCCATGGAAGACCTCACGACGAACCAGAAGGGAGCGATCGCCGAAGCCGCCTTCACCGCCGCCGCGATCCGACTGGGCTACTTCGTCCTGCGCCCAACGCCCGAGGGGCGGCGCTACGACCTGGTGCTCGATACGGGACCACAGTTGCTGCGCGTGCAGTGCAAGTGGGCGCGGCGCAAGGGAGACGTGGTCGTCGTTCAGGCGAGGACATGTCGGCACACGCCGGTCAATGGCTACATCCGCACGACCTACACCGCCACCGAGATCGACGCCCTTGGCATCTACTGTCCAGACAATGAGCAGTGCTACCTGGTTCCGATTACGGACTTCGAGGGCCAGGGCTTCATGCACCTCCGGCTGGCGCCTACGCTGAACAACCAGCGCGTTGGCTGTAGGATGGCTAGCCGATACCTCCTGCTCGGGGCTGTAGCTCAGCTGGAAGAGCGCCGCCATGGCATGGCGGAGGCCAGGGGTTCGAGCCCCCTCAGCTCCATCAAGGCTGAGGGCCGTCCGGCGTCGCCGGGCGGCCCTCGATCGTGAAGGCCGCGCACGAGGACTCACCTGCGTTTCCCTTCATCGCGCGCGCCGCTGGGGAGGAAATCGGCACGACCGCGCTGAGCGCCTCTCGGCGGTCCACCTTGGGCGCCTCGATGCCGATGCGGCGCATGAGCGTCCACAGGTCGGGCAGCTCGGGGTAGAGGATCGGCTTGCCCGAGGTGATGAGGGCCCCGGCCAGCGCGCGCTGCGGGTCGGCCCACGTCAGCACGTTGGTGAAGCCCAGGTGGCCGAAGGCCTGCTCGGTGTCGGGGCCCCAGAGGCTCAGCACGCGCGCGCCGAGCATGAAGCCCAGGCTACGGGTCGGGAAGCCCAGCGTGAGGTCGATCTCCAGCCACGACTGCTCCGTGGTGGCTCGGCGGATGGTGCGCGGCTCGAAGATCCGCACGCCGTCCAGCTCGCCGCCGCAGCGCAGCAGCTCGTAGAAGCGTGACATCTCGTTGGCCGTGCTGACGACGTTGGCCGAGGGAATGATCCCGGTCAGGAAGCGCGGGTCGTTGGACTCGCGCGTGATCTGGTCGACCGGCTTGCCCAGCGCACGGGTGAGCAGCGTGGACAGCGGCGGCAGCACAGGCGCCCCCGTCACCTCGCCGCGCCCCACCGCGTCAACGTCCTGCGGCGCAACCCCGTAGTTGGTCCAGCGGAAGCCCAGCGGCTCGAGGATCTCCTGGGCCAGGACGTCGCGGATCGAGCGCCCGGTGACCCGGCGCACGAGCTCGGCGATCACGTAGCCCCCGAGATCGCGTGGTAGGAGAGCAGCTTGCCCGGCCGGGTGGAGGGGCGGGCATCGCAGAGCAGGCGCAGGATCGTGTCGCTGTCGTCGATCAGGTCGAGGTCCAGCGCCTCGGACGGCAGGTTGGGCACGCCGGCGCGGTGGCTGAGGATGTGCCCGATGGTGATGCGGTGCTTGCCGTGGGAGCCGTGCTCGGGGACGTACTCGGCCACGCGGTCGCCGAAGTGGATGTCGCCGCGCCCCTCGCGGCGCAGGCAGAGCTGGATCGCCGGGTGGACGCCGCTGCGGTACAGGCCCTCCACCCCACGCCAGATGCGCTCCACCCCGTCGCGGTCCATCCCCCCCGGGCGCGCGGGTCGTCCTCCTCGTCACCGACGTGACCGTCGCCAGATCGCGTGGGACCTTGACGCGGCGCAGCGGGTCGGGCCCGATCGGCGGGCGCGGCAGTCTCAGGCCGACGGGCATGCGCGGCACGCTACCGAGCGCCACTCGTAAGCTCAGCCGCGCCATGGCCCGTGTCGTCGTAAAGCTCGGCTCCTCGATCGTCGCCCACGACGACGGTTCCCCGCGCGCCGAGGTGCTCGCCGCGGTGTGCGCGGAGCTGGCCGCCCGTCACGCGGCGGGCGAGGAGATCGTCGTGGTAACCAGCGGGGCGATCGCGCGGGGGATGCGGGTGCTCGACCTGCCGCTGCGTCCCAGCGCCATCGACGCCCTGCAGGCGGCCAGCGCGGTCGGCCAGGGCAAGCTCTATCGGGTCTACGACGAGCTGCTGCGCGAGCACGGCGTGACCACGGCGCAGGTGCTGCTCACGTTCTTCGACCTCAGTGCGCGGACCCACTACCTCAACGCCCGCCAGACCCTGCGCAAGCTGCTGGACTGGCGCGTGGTGCCGGTGATCAACGAGAACGACACCACGGCCACCGACGAGATCTCCTTCGGCGACAACGACTTCCTCGCCGCGCAGGTGGCCATCCTCGTCGGCGCCGACCTGCTCGTGCTGCTGACCAACACCGAGGGCCTGTACACGGCCGATCCGCGCACCGATCCCGCCGCGCGCCTGGTCGAGGAGGTCGCTGACTTCGCCGCCCTGGACGAGCTGTCCATCGGCCACGAGACCTCGGCGCTGGGCTCGGGCGGCATGCGCTCCAAGGTCGTCGCCGCCGAGATGGCCACCGCCGCCGGCCTGCCCGCGGTGATCTGCAGCGGCCTGCGCGATGGCGCGCTGGGCCGGGCGCTGGCGGGCGAGCGCGAGGGCACCCGCTTCCCACCCCGCGGCGCCCGCTACTCGTCGTTCAAGCTGTGGCTGCGCTACGCCAAGCCGTCGCGGGGGACCGTGGTGGTCGACGCCGGCGCCGCCCGAGCGCTGCGCGAGGGCGGCAGGTCGCTGCTGCCCGTGGGGATCGTGGACGTGCGCGGCAGCTTCGACGCCGGGGACGCCGTGGAGGTCGCCGCCGACTCCCGGGTCATCGGCAAGGGGATCACCAGCTACGCCGCGGTCGAGCTGCGCCGGGTCAAGGGCCTGAAGTCCGCCGAGGTCCGCGAGGTGCTGCCCCGCGCGACCGACGAGGCGGTGCACCGGGACCACTTCGTGCTGACCTGATGGGCGGGCCCGGCGCCGGTCCTCATGTCAGTCGAGATGGAAGGCAGCTCGGATAGCCGCGGCCAGCAGTGGCTCCTGCGCGGCGAGGAGATAGCCGACCTGCCCTCCGAGTGCGGCCTTGGGAACGGTCACGATGTTGTCGCAACTCACCACACACGCTTGATCGAGGCCGTTGGCGGTGCCGAGTGGCACCTCGGTCGAGAGCCCACGGATGGTGCTCGTGATGGGAGCGACGGTCACGTTCTTCAGGTGGGCCCGCACGACTTCGCGCGTCAGGATCAACACCGGTCGCTCCCTGTCGAGCCCCGCGGTGTGGATGGCCCGCATCAGTCGATGTCCAGCGGGACCCGCGCAGAGAACCTGGCAAGAGCGTCGAGATCGGGCGCGGCACCTGCTTCAGCGAGGATCGCAGCGTCTCGGGCGGCGATGTCGCGACGGCGTTCCCTTTCGAGCGCCTTGGCCACGACCGCTGCCCGGCTGGCCGCGCGGCCCTCCCCCACGACCTCATCGATGAAGGCGACTACATCGTCAGGCAGGCGGACCGCGATCTGCTTCGCCATACCAGTACGGTACCACTGCGGTATGCCACGCGTCGCCACCGAACCATCGCGGCGGCGCCCCCCGCTGCGCGCGGTGGCCGAGCCCTTCCGACCGGCACCCTGAGCGCGTACCCTTCACAGCGCGATGGCCACGATCCCCGCACGCCCCGTCGCCGATGTCTGCCTCGCCGCCCGCGAGGCCTCGCGCACGCTCGCGACGCTCGACAGCGCGACCAAGGATCGGGCTCTGCACGCGATCGCCGACGCGCTGATGCTGGGCACCGAGGAGATCCTGGAGGCCAACGCGCGCGACCTCGAGGCCGGCCGCGAGACCGCACTGACCGCCGCGCTGCTCGACCGCCTGGCCCTCGATGGCGAGCGCGTGGCCGAGATGGCGCAGGCCACCCGGGCCATCGCCGCCCTTCAGGATCCCGTGGGCGAGGTGCTCGACGGCCACCGGCTGCCCAACGGGCTCGATGTGCGCCGCGTGCGCGTGCCCTTCGGCGTGATCGCGGTGGTCTACGAGGCGCGACCCAACGTGACCATCGATGCCGCGGCTCTGTGCCTGAAGTCGGGCAACGCCATCGTGCTGCGCGGCTCGTCCTCGGCCGCCCACTCCAACGCCGTGCTGGCCGCGATCGCCCAGCAGGCCGCTCAGGAGGCCGGGGTGCCCGCGGGTGCGATCGGCCTGGTGGCCGGCGGGGGCCGCCAGGAGCTGGCCGAGCTGGCCACCCAGGACGGCGTGGTCGACCTGATCTTCCCCCGCGGCGGCGAGGGCCTCAAGGCTGCGCTGAAGGCGGTGGCCACCGTGCCGGTCATCTACGCCGCGTCGGGCAACTGCCACGTCTTCGTCGACGCGAGCGCCGACCTCGACGACGCCCTGGCCATCACCGTCAACGCGAAGGTCCAGCGCCCGGGGGTGTGCAACGCCGCCGAGAAGCTGCTGATCCACGCCGACATCGCCGACGCCTTCCTCCCGCGCGCAGCCGCCGCCCTTCGCGACGCGGGGGTGGAACTGCGTGGCGACGACCGCGCACGCGCCATCGACGCCGACCTGGCGCCAACCATCGACGAGGACTGGCCGACCGAGTACCTCGCGCTGACCATGGCCATCAAGGTCGTCGACTCGCCTGCCCAGGCCGTCGCGCACATCAACGTCAACGGCTCGGGCCACTCCGAGGCCATCGTCACCCGCGACGCCGCCGCCGCCCGCGCCTTCCAGCTCGGCGTGGACGCCGCCTGCGTCTACGTCAACGCCTCCACCCGCTTCACCGACGGCGGCGAGTTCGGCATGGGCGCGGAGATTGGCAACTCGACGCAGAAGCTGCACGCGCGCGGGCCCATCGGGGTGCGTGAGCTGTGCACCTTCAAGTACGTGGTCGAGGGCGACGGCCACGTCCGCGGGTAGCGGCCACTAGATGCGCCTCGGCCTCCTCGGCGGCACGTTCAACCCTCCCCACCTCGGGCACCTGCTCTGCGCGCAGGAGGCACACGCGCAGTTGGGCCTGGACCGCGTCCTGCTGCTGCCCGTCGCCTCGCCGCCCCACAAGGAGATCGCCGGCGACCCCGGCCCCCGGACTCGCCTGGAGCTGTGCAGCCTGGCCGTGGGCGACGACGACCGGCTCGGGGTCAGCGATCTCGAGGTGCGCCGCGGAGGACCGTCCTACACGGCCGATACCCTGCGGGAACTGCATGCCCGAGCGCCGGAGGACGAGCTGACCTTCATCGTCGGCGGGGACATGGCCCTGAGCCTCCCCACCTGGCGGGAGCCCGAGGCCGTGCTGGAGCTGGCCACCGTGGCGGTGGCCGAGCGCTCCGGCGCTGCACGGCAGGACATCACCGACCGCCTCGCGGGCATCGGGGCGGCCGACCGGGTCCGGTTCTTCGACATGCCGAGGCTCGACGTCTCGTCCTCGGAGATCCGCGCACGGGTGGCCGACGGACGGCCGATCCGCTACCTCGTCCCCGACGCGGTGGCGGCCCACATCGAGCAGAGAGGCACGTACACCCACATGGCGAGGGCGACCACCGGATGAACGCACGCGCGCAGCACCCCACAGACCGCTCGGAGCTTGCGCCCCGCGCGCTGGCCGACGAGATCGCTGCGCTGGCGGCCGACAAGAAGGCCGTCGACGTCGTGGAGCTCGACGTCAGCGGAGTGCTCGGCTACACCGACTTCTTCCTGGTCTGCTCGGGAAACACCGACCGCCAGGTCAAGGCCATCCACGACGGCATCCACCAGGGCCTCAAGGACCGCCACGGCCTCATCCCCCGCCGTGTCGAGGGCCTGGGCGAGTCGCAGTGGGTCCTCATGGACTACCTCGATGTGGTGGTGCACGTGTTCACGCCCGACACCCGCGACTTCTATCGCCTGGAGACGCTGTGGGGTGAGGTGCCCTCGCGCGCCGTGGGCGGCGCGCCGGTTCAGGAGCCCGCGCCCACCCCCTAGCCGGGATCCAGCTCGAACGCCACGCCGGCGATCTCCACGTCGTCGCCGGGCGCGAAGCCGCGGTCCTCGAGCGCGCGGATGACGCCCATCCGCCCCAGGCGGTGCTCGACGTGGGCCAGGGCCTCCTCGTTGTCGAGGTCGTGGCGGGCCAGGAGGCGCTCGACGGCCTCGCCGCTCACACGCCACGCTCCCTCGCCCGCCGCCTCGACGGCGAAGCTGCGTCTCGCGCCGGGCCGGAAGACCCGGTGACCGGCGGGAGCCTCGGGGAGAGCTTCCGCCACCGGTGGGCGCGACCGGCCGCCTCCGGGGATGTCACGCGCGGCCTCGCCCAGCGGCACCCGGCGCAGCAGCTCCGCGGCGAGCTCGTCCAGGCCCTGGCCGGTGGCAGCGGAGCTCACCAACACGACAACGCGCGCCCCCAGTCGCTCGCTCCACTCCCGCGCCGCCCGCGCCGCCTCCTCGGGCGCCACGAGGTCGGCCTTGGACAGCGCCAGCATGCGCGGCAGGCCGGCCAGGCGCGGATCGTGCGCTGCCAGCTCGGCCTCGATGGTCGCGTGGTTGACCTGCGGATCGCTGCCGTCCAACGGCGCGAGGTCGAGCACGTGCACCAGGAGCGCCGTGCGCTCGATGTGGGCCAGGAAGTCGTGGCCCAGGCCGGCGCCCGCGCTGGCGCCCTCGATCAGCCCCGGGATGTCGGCGACGACGATCTGGCGCTCCTCGCCGTCCAGCGTGCCCAGCACGGGCTCCAGCGTCGTGAACGGGTAGCCGGCCACCTTCGGCTGCGCTCGGGTCATCCGGCTCAGCAGTGACGACTTGCCGGCGTTGGGAAGCCCGACCAGCCCGACGTCGGCCAGCAGCTTGAGGTGCAGGTGCACCTCGGCCTCCCCGCCGGGCAGCCCCCGCTCGGCGAAGCGCGGGGCCTGGCGGACCGGGCCGGCGAAGCGCTTGTTGCCCCGTCCGCCCGAGCCGCCGCGCGCGACGATCGCACGCTGGCCCGGGGCCACGAGATCGTGCAGCGTGCCGTCGGTCAGCGTGACCTGGGTGCCGGGCGGGACGCGGACCACCAGGTCGTCGCCGTCGGCGCCATGGCGTAGCGCGCCCTCCCCATGGCCGGCGCGCTGCGCCCTGAAGTGCGCGCGGCGCTTGAACGCCTGCAGGTCGCGCAGGGAGTCGTCGCACAGCAGCACGACGGCCCCACCGTGCCCGCCGTCCCCGCCGTCGGGACCGCCCCGGGGCACGTGGGCCTCGCGGCGGAAGGACATGCACCCGTCCCCGCCGCCGCCCGCCTGCACGAAGATCCGCGCTTTGTCGGCCAGCATCAGTGGTTCGCCGGGGGGAGCACTGGGCACGAGGGTAGTCCGCGCGGGTCTCCGATACCCCGCCGTTCCTCCCGACCCTAACCAGGAGCTCCCCGCATGCCCGACGACCCCGTCTTCCTCATCACCGGCGCCTCGAGCGGCATCGGCGCCGCTACGGCCCGTCAGGCCGCGCAGGCCGGCTACCGCCTCGTGCTCACGGCGCGCCGGGAGGATGAGCTGCGGACGCTGGCCGACGAGCTGGGCGGCGAGGAGCGCGCGCTCGCGATCCCCACCGACGTGACCGAGTGGGAGGCCCAGGAGGCCATGGTCGCGACGACCCTCGAGGCCTTCGGGCGCATCGACGTCGCGTTCGCCAACGCCGGCTTCGGCGCCGCCCGGGGCTTCAAGAAGGAGACGCCGGAGCACTGGCACGCCATGGTGCTGACCAACGTGCTGGGCGCCGCCTACACCATCCGCGCGACCATGGACGCGCTGGTCGAGAGGCAGGGCCACCTCCTGCTGACCAGCTCGGTGGCGGGCCGTAGCGCCATGAAGGGCTCGCTCTACAGCTCGACCAAGCACGCGGTCACCGCGATGGCCGAGTCCGCCCGCCTCGAGTTCAGCGACACGGGCGTGCGGGTCACCTCGATCGAGCCGGGCATGGTCGACACTCCCTTCTTCGACGACCGCCCGGCCGGCGCGCTGCACCCCGACGACATCGCCCGCGCGGTCATGTACGCGATCGGCCAGCCCACGCACGTGGACATCAACGAGATCCTGGTACGACCCGTCTCACAACCGAAGTGACACGCTCTCGACACAAGGAGGGGTCGTCTCGGCACAGATGCTCTGCCACACTTGGTGTGTGGAGAACGACGATCGCATCCTCGCCCGCCTCGACGGCCACATGGCCGAGGGCAACCAGATCATGCGGGAGAACAGGCGCGCGTTCGAGGATCTTCGGCAGTTCCTCGGCGAGATGACCGAAGTGCTGCAGGCGCTCGTCGGGCAGGTCAGCCAGAACTCCGCAGCGGTGGGCGAGCACCGCGAGGAGGCCCGCGAGCAGTGGCAGGAGCTGCGCGAGGAGGCCCGCGAGCAGTGGCAGGAGATGCGCGCGGAGCGGCGGGAGTCCCACGAGCAGTGGCGACAGGCTCGCGAGGAGCAAGAGAAGCTTCGCGAGGAGTTCTACAAGGAGGCCCGAGCGCTGCGCGAGGCGTTCCGGGAGGAATCCCGCATGCAGCGCGCCGCGCTGATCGCCATCCTCGACCAGCTTCGCGGCGAGGGGCCCGGCACCGCGCCCGCCACGTAGCGGAGCGGCGGTCGCCGGCCTGGGGCCTCAGCCCGCCCCGCGCAGCGCCCGGTACGCCATCGCCTGGCCGGCGATGGCGCCGCCCGCCATGAGCGCGACGAGCGCGATCCCGGTGGCCGGCACGGAGCGCCGCGCGGCCACGGTGGCCGCGAGGTCGACGGCGTCCACGAGGATGCCCGCGGCCGCCATGCGGGCCGCGACCTGCGGCTTGCTCGCGGTGTGTACCGCCAATCCGCCGAGCACCAGGTCGCGCACGCCGAAGGCGCGCAGGGCGACGCCGACGTCCTCGCGCTGCGCGGCTGGCCCGATCCAAGCACGCGCCAGCTTCGGCGCCGCGACGAACCCCAGGCCCACGGCGATGCGTCCCGCGCCGATCGCCCGTGCGATCAGGCGCGGGTCCATCTAGTGGCCCACTACTCGGCGGGTGCGGCGGCCGGCGCGACCGACACGACCCGCCCGCGGCGGCCGGTCGAGAAGACGAGGGTGCCGGGCTCGCGGGCGTAGAGCGTGTGGTCCTTGCCGATGCCCACGCCGTCGCCCGGCCTGAAGCGGGTGCCGCGCTGGCGCACGATGATCTCGCCGCCGGTCACGACCTCGCCGGCGAAGACCTTCACGCCCAGGCGCTGGGCGTTGGAGTCGCGCCCGTTGCGGCTGGAGCCCAGCCCCTTCTTATGCGCCATTGCTCATCTCGGTGATCTCCAGCCGGGTCAGTTCCTGGCGGTGGCCCTGGGTGCGCTTGTAGCCCTGCTTGGGCTTGTACTTGAAGACGCGGATCTTCGTGCCGCGCTGGTGGCCCAGCACCTTCGCCGCCACCTTCACCTTCCCGAGGCCGTCGCGGTCGAAGATGGTGTCCGAGGAGCGAAACAGGATGGGCTCGAGGGCCACGGTGGCCCCCTCGTCGTCGGGCAGGCGCTCGACGAGCAGGGTCTGCCCCTTCTCGACGCGGTACTGCTTACCGCCGGTCTTGATGATCGCGTACATGGTGAAGAAGCTCGCTCAGGCCGCCGTGGCGCTCGAACGGCGACGCCCGCCTCTGCGGCCCCGGCGCCGTGAAGCGTCGGAGTCTACGCCATCCTCCGTGTCGCCTCCCTCGCCCTCGGAGGCGTCCACGAGGTGCGCCACGGCGGCCGTGCGCCCGGCCTCCGCGATGCGCACGAGGCGCTTGGTGCCCACGTGGGCGCCGCCGCCCACCACCGACACGATGTAGCCGTCGATCTTGGCCACGGCATCGTCGACCTCGTACATGTGGGGCTCGACGATGTGGACGAGCACCTCGTCGCCCTCGCGGAAGGGCACCGCGCGCTCCTCGACCTCCTCACGGGTGCCCTCCATGATGACCTCGAAGTGGTTCAGGGGCAGCCCCTCGGAGCCCTCGAAGTGGAAGGTCTTGGCGGTCTCCTCCTCCAGGGCGCGCAGCACGCGGGCGCCGTCGCCGGTGAACTGGGAGCTCACGCGGGGGTTCATGCGCAGCAGGTAGGCCTCCGTTGACTTCTTGCGTGTCTTCGCGACGACCTCCCTCAGCCGGCGCTCGAAGGCGATGGCGATGGTCTCCTCGGAGCGGATGATCCCCTCGCCCTCGCACATCGGGCAGGGGCGCGACATCACCTCGCGCACCCCCTCGGTGACGTTCTGACGGGTCATCTCGACCAGGCCCAGGCGCGAGATCTCCGCCGTGTAGGTCTTGGTGCGATCCTCGGCCAGCGCCTTGCGCAGCGTCTTGAGCACGGTGTCGCGGTTGCGCGCACGGGCCATGTCGATGAAGTCGATGACGATGATTCCGCCGATGTCACGCAGGCGCAACTGGTTGACCACCTCCTCGGCGGCCTCCAGGTTGGTCCTGGTGATCGTGTCCTCCAGGCGGGCCTGCTTGCCCCGCCCAACGAAAGAGCCGGAGTTGATGTCGATGACCGTCAGCGCCTCGGCGTAGTCGATCATCAGGTAGCCACCCGACGGGAGGTCGACGCGCGAGGTCATCATCCCGTCGATCACCTCCTCGACGCCGTAGGCCTCGAACAGCGAGGTCTTGGCCTCCTCCCACAGCTCGACCCGGTCGACCAGCTCGGGGGCGGTGCGGGTGAAGAACGAGGTGAGGCGCTGATGCTGCTTGGGGTCGTCGACCACGGCACGTTCGAAGTCCGTCGAGAAGACGTCGCGCACCACGCGCACCGACAGGTCTGCCTCCTGGAAGACCAGGTCGGGCGCCTGGGTCTCCTTGACGCGGTCGCCGAGCACCCTGTGCAGGCGGTCGAGGTAGAGCAGCTCGCGCTCGAAGTCGGCGCGCCTGGCCCCGTGGGCGGCGGTGCGGATGATCGCCCCGCCCCCGCGCAGGTCCAGCGACCTGGCCTCCTTGCGCAGGCGCTCGCGCTCCTTGTCGTCCAGGCGCTTGGAGACGCCGACACCCTCACCCGTGGGCGAGAAGACCATGTAGCGCCCGGCGATCGTGAGCTCCATGGACAGCCGTGCGCCCTTGGTCTTGAGCGGGTCCTTGACCACCTGGACGACGACCTCCTGCCCGGGCTTGAGCAGATCGGTGATCTTCTTGCCGCCGTCCTTGCCCTGGCCCCGGCGCACGGTCTCCACGCCGGGCAGCACGATCTCGTCGACGTGCAGGAAGCCGTTCTTGTCCAGGCCGATGTCCACGAAGGCGGCCTCCAGGCCGGCCAGTACGTTGTCGACCTTGCCCTTGTAGATGTTGCCCACGATGGAGCGGTTGCCGCGGCGCTCGAGGTAGAGCTCCGCGACGCGATAGCCGGCGGCCGGGTCCTTGGCGCTACTGCGCCGCCGGCCCGCCTGAGAGCCGCCGTCCTTGTCGGACGTGGCCTCCAGCAGCGCGACCCGGGTCTCCCCGCGGTCGACGCTCACGAGCACTTGCTTGTTCACGATGGTTCCCTTCGAGTCAGGCGGCCGGCACCCTGCCCTTGCGTGCAGCCGTCGCGCGCCCTTGCGCGTAGATGGACTGCAGCAGGCCGACGGCCAGGAGGTTGGAGATCACCGAGGAGCCGCCGTAGGTCATGAGGGGCAGCGCGATCCCGGTGATGGGCATGATCCCCACGTTCATGCCGACGTTGATGAAGACCTGGAACAGCACCATGGCCACGATCCCGCCGGCGATCAGAGCGCCGAACAGGTTCTTGGCCATGGTCAGAATGCGCAGGCCCCGCCAGATCAGCAGGGCGTAGAGCGAGAGCACCAGTCCGGCGCCCACGAAGCCCCACCGCTCGCCGACCACGGCGTAGATGAAGTCCGTGCGGGCCTCGGGCAGGAAGTCGAGGCGGGTCTGCGTGGCCAGCTCGCCGCGGCCGACCTTCTGGCCGGAGCCGATGGCCACCTGCGACTGGGCCTGCTGGTAGCCCGCGTCGGCCGGGTCCTGAGAGGGGTTCAGGAAGGCCGTGAAACGTTCCGTCTGGTAGTCCTCGAGCACGTTCACGCCCACGGCGGGCGCGGCGACGAGCACGAGGACGACCGCCACCCCGGCCAGACCGGCCAGGGCGGCGAAGTGCTTCCACGACGTGCCCGCCACGAACAGCAGGGCGAGGGCCACGACGACGTACACCGTCGCCGAGCCCAGGTCGGGAGCGATCATCACGAGCGCTGCCGGCACGAGAGCCAGCAGCAGCGTGCGGGCGGTGGTGTCGCGCTCGTCGAGACGACGCGCGCGGTCCACCAGGAAGCCCGCCAGGGCCACCACGAGCAGGAGCTTGCCCAGCTCGGAGGCCTGGAAGGAGAAGAACGGGAACTCGATCGACAGCCGCGAGCCGCGGGAGATCGAGCCGAAGGCCAGGACCGCGACGATCCCGCCCATCATCAGCGTGTAGACGCCGTACTTGAGCTCGCGCAGGCGCGAGTAGTCCAGGCGGCTGATCAGCACGGCGAGGATCAGCCCGAGCAGGAAGTAGGCGGCCTGCCGGCTGACGTAGAAGTTCTGCAGGTCGCCCGGCGAGGAGGCGCGCACGGCCAGCAGCGAGCACACGCTCAGGCCCACGACGGCCAGCGCCAGCAGCGGGTCGAAGGGCAGGCGCAGGGCGCTGCGCAGGGCCGTGGTGGGCCGCGGGGGCTCCATGACGTTGACGGCCACGTCAGTCGTCGACGATCTCCGAGGCCGCGGCCGTGCACTCGCTGTCGACGTCGTACCAGCCGGCCATGATCTGGCAGACGATCGGGGCGGCGGTCTCGGCGCCGAAGCCGCCGTTCTCGACGGTGGCCGCGACGACGAGCGGCCGCTCGCGGTCGGGCACGTAGGCCGCGTACCACGACTGGTCCCCCGAAGGCGGGCGCTGGGCCGTGCCGGTCTTGCCGTGGACGGTGTAGCGGCCGGGCCAGTCGTCGAAGATCGCCGTCGACGTGCCCTCGGGGCCGTTCGCGGCCCGGCGCAGCCCGTTGCGCACGATGTCGAGGGTCTGCTTGCTGATGTCCAGCTCGCGCGCGGGGTCGGTCTCGATGCTCTGCACGGGCACGCCGGAGCCGTCCGTGATCTCCAGGCCGACGTGCGGGGTGACCACGTCGCCCCCGTTCTCGATCGCCGCGTAGGCGACGGCGAGCTGCAGCGGCGAGGCCTGGAAGCCGCCCTGGCCGATGGCGAGCTGCACGGTCTGGCCGACCGTCCACTGGGAGTCCAGCAGCGCGATGCCGCAGTTCTCGCGATCCTCCTCCTCGCGACAGTCGCGCTCGGCCTGCTTGATCTCCTCGGACCACTCCTCGTCGGGGACGGTGCCGCCGAACTCGCCGGGAAGGTCGATCCCGGTCGGCTCGTCAAACCCCAACCGGCGGGCATAGGTCTGGATCGGGTCGCTGTCGATGGAGTGGGCGCGCTCGCCCAAGCGGTAGTAGAAGATGTCCGAGGAGGCCTCGAGGCTGCGCCCGAAGTCCACGGTGCCCAGCGGCACATCGCCGGCGTTGCAGAACTCCTGTGTGGAGATGAAGATGCAACCCGGATCGTTGATGGTGAGTCCGGGCTGAACGGCGTCGCTCTCAAGCATCCCGATCGCAGCGATCGGCTTGAAGGTCGAGCCGATGGGATACGAGCCGCTGATCACGCGGTTGAAGCGCGGCGAGTCGGCCTCTTCGCCGTAGAGCTCGTCGTAGCGCTCCTGGGTGATCGGACGCCCCGACAGGCCGTTGGGGTCGAACGAGGGTGCGGAGCCCATGGCGAGCACCTCCCCGCTCTCGGGATCCATCGCCACGAAGCCCCCGGGGCGCCCGCCGGCGATCTCCTCCAGCGCCTGCTGACCGGCCTCCTGCAGCTCGAGGTCGATGGACAGGCGCAACTGGCGCCCGGCGATCGGCTCGGTGTCGGGCAGCCCGTCGTCGGGGTTGCGCCGTCCCATGGCGTCGACGACGACGCGGCGGATCCCGTCCTGGCCGCGCAGGTAGCGGTCGTAGGAGCGCTCGAGGCCCTCCTTGCCGATGATCGTGCCCTGCTCGACACCGCGGTAGCGCTCCTCCTCGAGCTCGTCGGGACTGATCTCGCCGACCACCCCGAAGAGCTGGGCGGCCAGCTCCTCCTTGGGGTACTCGCGCAGGTAGCGCTCGCTGATCTCCACGCCGGGGAACTCGGTGTTGCGCTCGCTGAGGTAGTTGAGCACGGGCAGCGGGGCGTCGATGGCCAGGTTGACGTTGGCGTAGGGCACGACGGCGAGGCTGCGAATGACCCGGGCGTGGACCTCCTGCGCGTCGAGTTCGAGCACCCGGCCGATCCGCTCGTAGCGCTCGCGCAGCTCCGCCGCCGGAATCTCGGGGATGGGCTCCGGCTCACCGCGTTCCCCCTCTGGCCTGGTCTCCCTCTGCCCGGCGCGCTGACCCCAGTCGGCGGCCATGAGGCGCACCTCCTCGGGCAGGCGGGAGGGGTCGAGGGACACGACGATGGCCTGCCTGTTGGTGACCAGCGTGCTGTCGTTGCGGTCGACGATCTCGCCGCGGGGTGCCTGGATGCGCAGCTCGCGCACGCGGTTGTCGCGCGCCTCGGCCAGGTACTGGTCGCCCGTGAGCACCTGCAGGTACCATAGGCGGAAGAAGATCAGCGCGAACAGGCCCAGCGCGACGAAGCCCAGCACGGCGATGCGCAGGGCGAGCCGTGGGCTGATCGCGGGCACGCGGTCCTCGGGGCGGCGGATCATCGGTTGATCGGGCCGTCGGAGCGGCTGGACAGGGGCGAGAGGCCGCCGGTGGTATAGGCGCGCCGCCGCTGTGGGCGCGAGGCGACCACCGAGCCGCCGACCCCGCGAGTTACCACCCAGTGCACGGGCACGGCCAGCAGCGCGTTGAGCACCAGCGTGGCCGTGATCTGGCGCAGCAGCGTGACGCCAAGGGGCGGGTCCGCGCCCAGCAGGAATTGCAGGACCGAGAAGCCGACGAGCGTGGCGAGCGTGGCCAGCGCGCCCGCGGCCAGGGGCACCAGCGGACCCTCGAGGTCGTGCACCTCGCGCGCCCGGCCGCACCAGTAGCCCACGGCCAGCAGGACCAGCGAGGTGATGCCCAGGGTGTCCATGAGGGCCAGGTCGGTCAGCAGGCCGATGGAGAAGCCGAAGGCGGCCCCGGCCAGTGCCCCGCCGAGCAGGCCGATGCTCATGACCACCAGGGGCAGCAGGTCG
Source organism: Candidatus Siliceabacter maunaloa (assembly GCA_024330185.1). GTDB lineage: Bacteria > Actinomycetota > Thermoleophilia > Solirubrobacterales > Solirubrobacteraceae > Siliceabacter > Siliceabacter maunaloa. The sequence continues at coordinate 14,290 of JANDLV010000010.1, read as the reverse complement.
GCGTTGCCCCCGGCGACGTCGAGGTGCGACAGGAAGCCCAACTGGACGAGCACCGTGGCCAGGGCGACGGCGCCCATACGGGCCAGGAGCCTGGCGCCGCCCTCGCCCATCAGCCGTCGGCCCCCGCGTCGGCGGCCACCTCGCCGCCGGCTCCGGCGACGTCGTCGCCGGTCAGGATGCGCACGAACTCCAGGCGACGCAGGTCGGCGTAGGGCTCGAGATGGATCTCCTGGGTCTCTGAGCCGGGATCCTCGATGCGGGTGATCTCCCCCACGGGGATGCCCGGCGGGAAGAGGGACGGCAGGCTCTCGTCGGTGGTCGTGCCGGCGGTGACCACGCGCATGCCGTCCTCCACCTCGTCCTCCGCGGGCACGAAATCCATCAGCAGCTCACGAGGGTTGCCGGCGCTGGCCGTGGACACGATCCCGGGGCTGCGGGTGCGGCCGACCACGGAGGAGACCTCGCTGTCCTGGTCGGTGACCAGGCGCACCTTGGCCCTGTTGGCGGTGACGGCCACGACGGTGCCCACCAGCGCGCCACCGTCGCCCTCGCTGGCCGCGCCCACCACGGCGTCACCCTCGCGCACTCCATCACCGCTGCCCACGTTGACGGTGAGCGCAGAGGACCAGACGCTCGGCGAGCGCGTGATGACCCGCGCACTGACGGGCTCCCAGGCGTCGAGTCCGGCGGTCTCGGAGAAGTCCAGCAGCGCGCGCAGCTCGCCGTTCTGGGCCGCGGCGCTCTCGAACTGCGCGGCGTCGCGCCGCGTGTCGCGCAGCTGCGCGCGCAGATCCTGGTTCTCGCCGCGGGCGTCCACGGTCTCCCCGACCCAGCCGAACAGGTCGCGCACGGGCTTGAGCGCGCGGCTGGCGCCCTCCTGGATGGGCGCGAGGACCTCCGCGGCGCCGCGCTGGAAGGCCGACAGGCCGCCGCCGGCGCTGCCGAACGACGCGGTGAGGAGGATCAGGGCGACGACGACGAGCAATCCGAGGACTGCACGCCTGCGCCTTACTGTCTTGTCGTGCACGTGTCCGTGGTCTCCAAGGCAGGGGTGGCGTGGGCGGACCGGGGGCGGGCGGGTGGGAGGGGGCGGATGGGTCCTATTCCTTAGCGCCTTCGGCTCGAACGGTTGTTGCGCGAGCTCTGTCGGTTCTTGTTCGTGCGGTGGATGACCTCGAACTCCTCGAGCGAGCGGCCCGAGCCCACGGCGACGCAGGTCAGGGGCGACTCAGCGAGATGCGACGGCATCTGGGTCTCCTCGCGCAGGCGCTCGTCCAGCCCCTGCAGCAGGGAACCGCCGCCGGCCAGCATGATCCCGCGGTCCATGATGTCGCTGGCCAGCTCGGGTGGCGTGCGGTCCAGGGTCTCCTTGACCGCGTCCATGATCTGGCTGACGGGCTCCTCCAGCGCGGCGCGGATCTCCTCGCTGGTCAGCACCACCGTCTTGGGCAGGCCGGAGACCATGTCACGCCCGCGGATCTCGGCCTGCACCTCCTCCTCCATCGGGTAGGCGGAGCCGATCTCCAGCTTGACCTCCTCGGCCGTCTGCTGGCCGATGAGCAGCTTGTACTCGCGCTTGGCGTAGTTGATGATCGCCTCGTCGAGTTCGTCGCCGCCCACGCGTATGGATTGCGACACGACGATGCCGCCCAGGGAGATCACGGCGACCTCGCTGGTCCCGCCGCCGATGTCCACCACCATGGAGCCGGTGGGCTCGCCGACGGGCAGCCCCGCGCCGATGGCGGCGGCCATCGGCTCCTCGATCAGGTAGGCGGCCCGGGCCCCGGCGCTCAGGGCGGCCTCCTCCACCGCGCGCTTCTCCACCCCGGTCACCCCGGACGGGACGCAGATGACCACGCGCGGGTGGGCCCAGCGGTTCTGGTGGACCTTCTGGATGAAGTGGCGCAGCATCTCCTCGGTCACGTCGAAGTCGGCGATGACGCCGTCCTTCAACGGCCGGATGGCGCTGATGGTGCCGGGGGTGCGCCCGAGCATCCGCTTGGCCTCCACCCCCACGGCGTGCACCTCGCCGCTGCGCGAGTCGATCGCCACCACGCTGGGCTCGGACAGCACGATGCCGCGCCCGCGCACGTAGACGAGCGTGTTGGCCGTGCCCAGATCAACCGCCATGTCGCGGCCGCCGAAGCCCGTGAGATAGCTGAAGAAGCCCATGGACGCGAAACGCCTGCATCAGGCGCCGGACACAGGACGTCCGGCGCGGCAGGCGAACCCGCGAGCAGTCTAGTTGACCGCCTGCGGGAGGTGGCCGGCGGGAGACGTCTTGCGAGGGCGACCACCGGGCTCACCCTCCTACCGCGAGGAGCACACCGGGCAGGAGGTCGACCAGCGCCGCGACGGGGAGGCCCACGACGTTGAGGTAGTCGCCCTCGATCCGGCGCACCAGGGCCGCCCCGCGGCCCTGGATGGCGTAGCCGCCGGCGCGCTCGCGCCACTCCCCGGTCGCAACGTAGGCGGCGACCTGGGCAGCTTCGAGCGGGCGGAACGTGACCGCTGTCACAGCGCTCGCCATGCGCTCCTCGCCGCCGTGCAGGATCGCCAGGCCGCTGTGGACCTCGTGGGTGCGTCCGGCCAGGCGCGTCAGCACGCGGCGGGCGGCGTCCTCGTCGGACGGCTTGCCGAAGACCTCGCCGTCAAGCGCGACGACCGTGTCGACGCCCAGGACGGTCTCCGGCTCGGACCCCGCCCACCCGTCCGCCGCGGCGCGGGCCTTGCGCAGGGCATGTGCCCGGGCCAGCGCGGCGGGCTCCCCGGTCGCGTCCTCGGCGACATCGGCCGGGCGCACCACGAAGGGAACGCCGAGCTGCTCGAGGATGGCCCGCCGCTGCGGCGAGCGAGAAGCGAGGACTACCCGAAGAACAGGTCGGCCTCGCGCTGGGCCGACTCGGCGGAGTCCGAGCCGTGGACCATGTTGCGGCCCACCTCGAGCGCGAGGTCACCCCGGATGGAGCCCGGGGCGGCCTCCAGCGGATTGGTGGCGCCGATGACCTGGCGGGCGGCCTTCACGGCCTCGTGGCCCTCGAGGACCATCGCGACGAGCGGGCCGCTGGTGATGAACTCCACGAGCTCCCCGAAGAACGGCTTGCCCTCGTGCTCGGCGTAGTGGCGTCTGGCCAGGTCCTCGGTGACCTGCATGTGGCGAAGGGCGGCGATGCGCAGGCCCCTGCGCTCGAAGCGGGCGATGATCTCGCCCGTCAGGCCGCGCGCGAACGCGTCGGGCTTGACCAGGATGAGGGTCCGGTCCATGCGGTCTCCTTGGGTTTGGGTTTCGCCTGCGGTCACCGCAAGCGGGGACCTCCGGCGACGTCACGTGCCGCGGGGCTCGGCGGCGGCCTGGCGCTCGCCACCACCCGAGGCCTCGCGCTGCTGGGCCGCCCGGGCCGCCGCGCGCCGGCGGCTGGCCTGCATGGCCTGCTCGAGGCGCTGGACGGAGGCGTGCATCTCCCCCTGGGACGCCTGCAGATCCTTGAGGACCCTGATCAAGGTCTCCGACGACTCGATGGAGACCTCGCGCTCGTAGGCGTCCTCGAGGAACTCCGGCGGGCGGATGATCATGTAGATCACGGTCCCGACGAATGGGAACAGGGAGGCCGCCGTGGCGCAGCCGACCAGCATCGAGTCGGCGATCCGCCGCCGGGCGTCGGTGTAGGTCCAGTAGATCAGGGCGAGCCAGATGATCGCCAGGAACAGCAGAAGTAGGTTGACGGCCAGGTTGAGGCCGTCGTTTTCGATGCCGAGCACGGCGGGCAGCACTGTCCCGAAAGGCTACCGGTCCGGCCTACAGGAAGATGCGACCGAGCACGTAGCCCAGCGCGAAGAAGACCAGGATGGTCAGCGCGACGGTCATCGCCACGAAGGCGATCATCTGTGCGACGGAGGGGTCGTCCTCCTTCACAGCGTGGCTCCGGTCGGGGCTCCGGGAGGCCGTTTCAGGTCGGCCAGGAGATATAGGGAACCCGTCGCGAGCACTGTCCCGCCTGGACCTGCGAGGTGTTTCGCGCGCTGGAGCGCCGTGTGGGGGTCGGGCTCCACGTGGGCCGGCGGGCCCCCGAGCTGGGCGGTCAGCGAGGCCAGCGTGGCCACCGGAAGGACCCTCGGATTGCTCGCCCGCGTGGCCACGACGCCCGCACAGAACGGCAAGAGGTCTTGCAGCATCGCGGCGGCGTCCTTGTCGTCCAGGACGCTGATGACGAGCGTGACCCGGTGTGCTCCTCTGCTGGTGAGGAAGGCCCGCAGGGACTCGGCGAGGGCGGTGGTGCCGGCCGGGTTGTGTGCGCCGTCGAGGATGACGGTGGGGCCCTCGGCCACCTCGCCGGGCACCGTCGCGCCCGCCACAGCGCCCCCCTCCGCGATCTCGAAGCGCCCCGGCACCAGCGTTCGCCCGGCCGCCTCGCGCACCGCGGCGGCGCGCGGCGGCCGACCGAGGAAGGCCCGGGCCGCCGCGAGCGCCGTCGCGAGGTTGCGCCGCTGGAACGCTCCCAGCGCGGCGAGATGGATCGGCTCGGCTCCGGGCTCCTCGGGCTCGCGCGGCGCGACTGTGAGGGCGGCGCCGGAGCGCTGCGCCGCGGCACGGGCCTCCTCCAGGGCCTCGGGATGCAGGTCAGCGCCGACGACGAGGTGCGTGCCGGGCCGCAGCACCGCGAGCTTCTCTCGAGCCACGTCACGGATCGTCGGCCCCAGCCAGCGGGTGTGCTCCAGGCCGACGGTGGTCAGCACGGTCACGCGCGAGTCGAGGACGTTGGTGGCGTCGTAGCGCCCGCCCAGCCCCGCCTCCACTACGGCGACCTCCACCTCACGCCGGGCCAGCTCGTCCAGCGCCGCGGCGGTGACCGCCTCGAACTGCGTGACGCGGTCGCCGGGCTGCAGGGTGCGATCGACCTTCTCCGTCGCGCGGCGGGCGCGGTGCAGCACGGCGGCCAGCTCCTCGGGGGTGGCGTCGGCGTCCTCGACACGGATGCGCTCGGTGAAGGAGACCAGGTGGGGCGAGAGGTGGGCTCCGGCACGCAGCCCCTCGGCGCTCAGGACGCCGGCCAGGAGCCGGGTCGTCGACGACTTGCCGTTGGACCCCACCACGTGGACTGACGCGAAGCGCTCCTGCGGGGCGCCCAGCACGGTCAGCAGCCGGCGCATGCGGTCAAGCCCGAAGCGCATGCCGAACAGCTCCAGGCCCAACAGCCACTGCTCGGCGTCCGCCACCGACCACGAGACGCCATCCTCTCCGCGCCGTGGGCCGGATTCACCTCGCATACCGAGGGAAGGTCGGCCCACCCCCTTCACAGCGCCTCGAGCTCGGCCCGCAGCCGTGCGAGCTTGTCGTGCTCGGCCTCGACCACGGCGGGTGGCGCCTTGGTCACGAAGCCCCCGTTGGCCAGCTTGCCCTCCGCGCGCGCTATCTCCGTTCCCAGCGCCTCGCGCTGGGCGGCCACGCGTCGCTCCGCGGCGCCCGCGTCTACCTCCTCGGTGGGGAGCACGTCGACCGCGATGCCGTCGGCGGTTACGGTGGCCACCGGCTCGCCCTCTCCCGCGCCCGCGCCCTCGCCCTCGCCCTCGAAGCGCACCTTCGCCAGGCGCTCGACGAGCGGCGCCAGTTCGTCGGGAGACCACGTGGGGCCCGTCCCAGGGGGCACGTCACGCCCTTCGGCACCCACGACCTCGGCACGCACGTGCAGGACCGCCCCGCGGCGCACGCCGGCCTCGTCGCGCCAGCGGCGCAGCGCGGTGACCACAGCGATCACGCGGGTCACCTGCACCTCGGCGTGCGGATCGGCCAGCGCGTCGGCCTCCGGCTCGATCCGCGCGGCGGCCAGCAGAGGTGGGCGGGTCGGGTCGCCGGTGGGCACCAGCTCCCACAGCTCCTCGGTCACGAAGGGCATGATCGGGTGGGCCAGCTTGAGGGTCTCCTGCACCACGTGGAGCACGGTGGCCGAGAGATCCTCGTCGAACTCGCGCCCCTTGGTGAACTCCAGGTACCAGTCGCACAGCTCACCGTAGACGAAGTCGTAGAGGCCAAGAGCCGCCTTGGCGAAGTCGAAGCCGTCGACCTGGGCGACGAAGCCGGCCTTGGCGGCGCGCAGCCGCGACAGGATCCAGCGATCCTCCAGGACGGTCGGCCGCGGCGCGGGCGCCACTCCCGGCGCGACGTTGAGCAGCACGAAGCGCACGGCGTTGAACAGCTTGGTGGCCAGCGCGCGTCCCTGGCCGACCTTCTCGGCGCTGTAGCGCACGTCCTGGGTGGAGGACATGGCCAGCAGCCCGAAGCGCACGGCGTCGGCCCCGTCGCGCTCGATCTCGTCCAGCGGGTCGATGCCCGTGCCCAGCGACTTGCTCATCCGCCGCCCGTCAGGGGCCTGGATGACCGAGTGCACGTACACGTCGCCGAAGGGCACGTCACCGGCGAAGCGCAGCCCCATCATCACCATCCGAGCCACCCACAGGAAAAGGATGTCGCGTGCCGTGGAGAGCACGTCGGTGGGGTAGAAGGCCCGCAGCCGCGGGTCGTCGTCGGGCCAGCCCAGCGTGGCGAAGGGCCACAGCGCCGAGCTGAACCAGGTGTCCAGAACGTCGGGGTCGCGCTCCCACCCCTCCCCCTCGGGGGGCTCGTGGCCCACATGGACCTCGTCCTCCCCGCGATACCAGACAGGGAGCTGGTGGCCCCACCAGAGCTGGCGGCTCACGCACCACGGGCGGATCTCCTCCAGCCACGCCAGGTAGCGCCGCGCCTGGGACTCGGGGTGGATGCGCACCCTCCCGTCGAGCACCGCATCGGCGGCCGGACCGGCCAGCTCCTCCATGCGCATGAACCACTGGAGGCTGATGAGGGGCTCGATGCGCGCGCCCGACCGCTGGGAGAAGGGGACGACGTGGAGGTAGGGCTCCTCCGCGCGCAGCGCGCCCTGTGCCCGCAGCGCGGTCACCACGGCCGTCTGTGCCTCGGCCACGGCGAGGCCGGCGAAGCGCTCCCCCGCCTGCGCGGTCATGCACCCGTCCTCGCCGATGACCGTGAGCTCCTCGAGGCCGTGGCGGCGGCCGATCTCGAAGTCGTTGGGGTCGTGGCCGGGGGTGATCTTCAGTGCGCCGGTACCGAAGTCGGTCTTCACGTGCTCGTCGGCGATGATGGGCAGCTCGCGGCCCACCAGGGGCAGGGTCGCGGTGGAGCCGACGAGGTGCGCATAGCGCTCGTCGTGGGGGTTCACCGCCACCGCGGTGTCGGCCAGCATGGTCTCCGGGCGCACCGTGGCGACCACGATCTCCCCACCGCCGGCCAGCGGGTAGGCGATGTGGAAGAGGGTGTCCTGCGTCTCGCGCTCCTGCACCTCGAGGTCGCTGACCGCGGTGCGCAGCCCGGGATCCCAGTTGACGAGGCGGTGGTCGCGGTAGATGAGCCCCTGCTCGTGGAGGGTGACGAAGACCTCGCGCACCGCCCGCGCGTACGCGGCGTCCATGGTGAACCGCTCGTCCGCGTAGTCCAAGGACGCCCCCAGGCGCTTGAACTGCTCGATGATCTGTCCGCCGAACTCCTTTCGCCAGGCCCAGACCGCGTCGGCGAAGCGCTCGCGCCCCACTTCCTCGCGCGAGGTCCCCTGGGCCTCCAGCCGCTTCTCGACCTGGCGCTGGGTGGCGATGCCCGCGTGGTCGGTGCCCAGGATCCACTTCGCCCGCCGCCCGCGCATGCGCGCCAGGCGGATGATCGTGTCCTGGATCGCGCCGTTGAGCGCGTGGCCCATGTGCAGCGCGCCCGTGACGTTGGGCGGGGGCACCGCGATGGACATGTTCTCGTCCGCCGACCCCACCGGCTCGGGGTGGAACAGCCCGGACTCCAGCCAGCGCGCGATGATGCGCGGCTCGGCCTCGCCGGGGTCGTAGCGGGTGCGTGACTGGAGGTCGCCCATGCAGGCGCCAGTCTATGGACGGGCCAGCGCCGTGGAGACGCGGGGCGGGGGCCCTCAGGCGGAGGCCGCGCGGCCGTCGTCCTGCTCGCCCTCGTCGGGCGCGGCCTCGGTGACGAGTGTGGGTGCCAGGCCCCGCCCGACCGTCTCCTTGGTCACGACGCACTTCTTGACGTCGCGGCGGGAGGGCAGCTCGAACTGCACCTCGAGCAGGATGTCCTCGATGATCGAGCGCAGGCCGCGCGCACCTGTCTCGCGCTCCAGGGCACGATCGGCGATGGCGGTCAGCGCGTCGTCGCTGAAGACCAGCTCGATGCCGTCGAAGGAGAAGAAGCGCTGGAACTGCTTGACCAGCGCGTTGCGCGGCTCGGTGAGGATGGTCATCAGGTCGTCGCGGGTGAGCTGGTGCACCGCGCTCATGACCGGCAGGCGCCCGATGAACTCGGGGATCAATCCGTAGTTGACCAGATCCTCGGGAAGGCACTGGCCGAAGACCTCGCCTGCCTCCTTCTGGGCCTTGGTCTCGATCGACGCGCCGAAGCCCACGCCGTTGGCGCCGGTGCGCCGCTCGATGACCTTGTCCAGGTTGGCGAAGGCCCCGCCGCAGACGAACAGGATGTTCGTCGTGTCGATCGAGAGGAACTCCTGGTGGGGGTGCTTGCGCCCGCCCTGGGGGGGCACCGACGCCGTCGTGCCCTCGAGGATCTTCAGCAGCGCCTGCTGCACCCCCTCGCCCGAGACGTCGCGGGTGATCGACGGGTTGTCGGCCTTGCGGGCGATCTTGTCGACCTCGTCGATGTAGATGATCCCCGACTCGGCCTTCTTGACGTCATAGTCGGCGGCCTGGATGAGCTTGAGGAGGATGTTCTCCACGTCCTCGCCCACGTAGCCGGCCTCGGTCAGCGCCGTGGCGTCGGCGATGGCGAAGGGGACGTTGAGGATGCGCGCCAGGGTCTGGGCCAGCAGCGTCTTCCCGCAGCCCGTGGGGCCGAGCAGCAGGATGTTGGACTTCTGCAGCTCGATCTCCGAGTCGTCGGCCTGCATCATCTGCACGCGCTTGTAGTGGTTGTAGACGGCCACCGAGAGCGTGCGCTTGGCCTCGTCCTGGCCCACGACGTAGTCGTCGAGCACGCCGTAGATCTCCCGCGGCTTGGGGAGGTTCTCGATGTCGAAGCTCGGCGGGGCGGTGAGCTCCTCGTCGATGATCTCGTTGCAGAGATCGATGCACTCGTCGCAGATGTAGACGCCGGGCCCGGCGATCAGCTTCTTGACCTGCCGCTGGGACTTCCCGCAGAAGGAGCACAGCAGTTGCTCGTTGGAGTCGGTCGGTCGCGCCATCTCTCTCCCCGGTCGCTGCGTCCCCGTCCGCCGCCGAGCTAGTGCTCGGTGATGACCCGGTCGATTATGCCGTACTCCACCGCTTCGGGGCTCGACATGAAGTAGTCGCGCTCGGTGTCCTTCTTGACGTCCTCGACGGGCTTGCCCGTGTGCTGGGCGATGATCTCGTCGAGACGGTCTCGCAGGGTGATCACCTCGCGCGCGTGGATCTCGATGTCGGTCGCCTGGCCCTGGAAGCCGGAGCTGACCTGGTGGATGAGGATCTTGGCGTTGGGCAGCGCCATGCGCTTGCCCTTCGCGCCGCCGCCCAGCAGCAGTGCGCCCATGGACATCGCGATGCCGACGCAGATCGTCGACACGTCGGGCTTGATGAACTGCATCGTGTCGTAGATGGCCAGGCCCGCGTAGACCGACCCGCCCGGCGAGTTGATGTAGATCGAGATGTCCTTGTCGGGGTCCTCGGACTCCAGGTGCAGGAGCTGGGCGACGATCAGGTTGGCGACCTGGTCGTCGACCGGGGTGCCCAGGAAGACGATGCGCTCGTTGAGCAGGCGCGAGTAGATGTCGAACGCGCGCTCGCCGCGCGACGTCTGCTCGACCACCATGGGGACAAGTGGGGACATGCTCCTCGCTTCGCTTCGGGGTTCGGTCGCGGGCTCCTGCGCGAGCGTAGTGCTTCGGGGGTCAGCGTCAGGACCCCGGGGTCCACAGATCCCCGGCGCCCGCGCCGGCCTGCTCCTTCTCGGGGGTCCACAGCACGTGCTTCCCCTTGGCCTCCTCCACGCTGATCGGCGTGGCCTCCTGCGCGATCAGCTCGATGGCCCGACGCTGGGCCAGGTCGTCGCGCAGCGCGTCGAGGCGGCCCTGGGAGCGCAGGCGCTCCAGGACCTTCTTGGGCTCCATCTCCTCCCCCGACCCACCGGCTTCGTCGGCCTGCGCCTGGGCGGCCGGCTCGATGGCCTCCAGCAGGTCGTCGTCGGAGACCTCGATGCCCTCGGCGGCCACGATCGCGGCGATGACCGCCTCGCGGCGCAACTGCTGCTCGGCCTGGGGGCGCGACTCGGCGACGAGCTCCTCCTCGGTCTTGCCGGTGATCTGGAGGTAGGTCTCCTTGGCGATCCCCTGCCCGGAGAGCGAGTGGACCATCTGCTCGAAGCTCTCCCGCGCGCGGGCCTCGACCAGGGGCTCGGGGACCTCGACCGAGGCGTTGGCCACCGCGGCGTCCAGGACGGCCTCCCGGAAGTCGGCCGCCACCTTGCTCTCGTCGGTGTCGCGCAGGCGGGAGACGACGTCCTCGCGCAGCTCGTCGAGGCTGTCGAAGCCGGCGGCCTCGAGGGCCAGGTCGTCGTCCAGCCCGGGGAGGCACTTCTCGCGCACGTCCTTGACCGTCACGGCGAACTGCGCGGCGCGGCCCTTGAGGTCCTCGTTGCCGTAGTCCTCGGGAAAGGTGATGTCGACGGTCCGCTCGTCGCCCGCCGACGCGCCGGTGAGCTGTTCCTCGAAGCCGGGCACGAGCATGCCGCGGCCCAGCTCGACCATCTGGTCGGTGCCGCTGCCGCCCTCGAAGGCGACGCCGTCCACGGTGCCCGTGAAGTCCATGACCACGAAGTCGGCGTCCCGGGCGGGACGCTCGACGGTCTCGAGCTTGGCCAGGCGCTCGCGCAGCTGCTCGAGCTCGTCGTCGACCTCCTTGACGTCAGCCTCGGGCTCGCGTCGGCCGACCTCCATGCCCTTGTAGTCGCCCAGCGTCGCGGTGGGCCGCACGCCGACCTCGATGCTGAAGCTCAGCGGCTGGCCCTGGTCCGGAAGGCCGTCGAGCTCGAGGTGCGGGTCGCCGACCGGCGCGATGGAGGCCACGTCGATGGCCTGCACGTACCAGTGGCCCATACCGTCGCGCACGGCCTCGTCGAGCACGGCGTCGCGCCCGAGGCGCTGGATGATCACTCCGGGCGGCACCTTGCCCTTGCGAAAGCCCGGGATGCGCAGATCCTGGCCCAGGCGCCGGGCGGTCCGCTCGACGTGGCGCTGGACCTCCTTGGGATCGACCTGCGCCTCCACGCGCACGCGTGACTCGGGGAGCTCGGTGACGGAGGTGGTGACGGTCCCTGGCATCGCAGGCCAACGATACCTTCACTCCATGCGCCGGCCCTCCCTCCCCACCGCAGTGGCAGCGTGGCTGGTCACCGGCCCGGTGGGCCACCTGGCGGCCGGGGTGGCCGACTGGGTCGAGCTGGCCGCGCGGCTGGGATGGGCGCGCCTGCGCGCCCATCCCGAGCACGACGGGCGATCCTCTAGCAGGTGACCGTCAGGTGGACCGGGCGGTCGCCGGGCTGGTCGGGCCCGCCGTCGCCGTAGGTGCGCACGCGCACCGTGTTGTTGGTGTCGCCCTGGAGCTGGGCGCCGATCGGGCCGGGCAGCGGGTTCTGGCTGCTGTTGACCGTCGCGTTGTAGGCGCACGCTGAGATGTCCTGCTCGAAGACGACGCGGTAGTCGCCTGCCCCCGCCCGCGTCGAGCTCGCCGCGCCGCGGTCTCCGACGAGGGTCCCGTCGGCGCCGACGCGCGCGAATAGGTTGGCCTGCCGCGCCGCGCGGTTCTCGATCTGTTGTGCCTGCAGGCCGTCGACGCGGTCGGCGTTGAGGCCCGCCGCGACCGCGGTCGCGTTGGTGGTGAACGGTGCGACGTCGACGGGCTGGGCGGGATTCGGACCGACCTGGAACAGCCCGACCGGTCCGGTCGTGGAGACGAGCTCGAAGGCGAGGCCGCCGCCGAGGTTGTTCGCGCGCAGGCACGCCTCCTTGCCCGCCGCGCTGCCGCCCGCCTGGGCGCGGCAGCCGTAGATGGCAGAACCGCCCGCGTCCGCTCCGGTGCGGGTGTTGGACTGGCGGGTCACGTAGCCGCCGGTCTGCTCGGTCGAGGCGGCGATCGAGCCGATGATCTCCGTCTCGGCCCCGAGCTGCTGGGACTGGTTGGCTTCCGGGTTGCGCTCCCCGCCGGTGAGCGGGTCGCCCTCGCCGGCGGCGAGTGCGCCCGTGACGATGAAGATCGCCAGCAGCATCGAGCTGGCGAGTAGGTACTTCCAGTGCTTGAGCACGGGTCCCTCCTGGGAGTGGCTGTTGTCGCTCGTGAAAACCGCACGTCGGCCTCTGAGTAGCGCTGTCCCCCTTGGCCGATCCCAACGGCCGCGGCGCGAGCTCGCGGGCACGGAGATCATTCTCACCGGTAAGATGCGCGCGTGAGCATGGGGACCGGGCCAGGGTCGGAGGAGCAGGGGCCGCGGACTCCGCGGCACGGCGTGCCGGGAGACGAGCACGGCGTGGCGCCGGCGAGCCCGGCGCCGTCCGAGTCCGAGGGAACCAGCGGCTTTGCGATCGCCGCCTTCGTCCTGGGGCTCCTCGGCGCCGTGGTCCTGGCCCCCATCTTCGGGATCCTCGCACTGCGACGGATAAAGAAGCGCGGACAGGGCGGCCGCGGCCTGGCCATCGCCGGCCTCGCCCTCTCGGGAGCGTGGACGCTGGTCATCGCGATCGGCATCGGCTCGGTCGTGTTCACGGAGGCCGAGCGCGATGCCGGCGGAGACGTCGCGGAGGGCGGCGACCTCAGCGTCTTCGAGGTGCAGACCGGCGACTGCCTGCAGGGCGTCACGGAAACGGAGGCAGCCCTCAACGTCGAGGCGGTCCCATGCGAGCAGCCCCACGACGCGGAGGTGGTGGCCGACTTCGAGCTCCCCGAGGGAGACTGGCCCGGCCTCGAGCCGGTCATCGCCCGGGCCGAGGAGCGCTGCGCACAGCTCAGCGCTGGGCTGCCCCCATCGCCGGCCCTCGAGGACGGCGAGATCTTCTTCTACCACCCCACTGAGCAGAGCTGGGACACCGTGGACGACCGCGAGGTGCTCTGCCTGCTCACCTACCCGCAACCCCGGACAGACTCGGCCACGGACGGGGCGTAGCCGTCCCAGGCAGTATCGCGGACGGCTGCGCGCTCGTTACCGGTGGCGGCCATGCTGCGCAGCATGGTGGCGCCGTGCTGCCGGGCACGCTCTCGCACGATGCTGAAGCCGCCGAGGGTGAGCGAGGGGACTCGAACCCCCGACCGCCTGGACCAACCCGGCCACAGGGGGTCGGGTGGGGTCGGATGGCCCGTGTTTACGGGCTTTCCGGTCGCTTGCATCCGCGCACTTTCGCTCAGATTGGACCCCCAATTGGACCCCTGGGCTCAAGGGACGGCCCATCCGTCGGTCATGTCGGGGTCGGCGAGCGACTCCCACGCGAGGTTGCTCGCCGTGTAAGTCTGGATGATCGCGGCCTGGAGGATCCGCGTCGCATCGGCCGTGAGGCGCGCGATCCGTGGCGCCCCGGTGGCGTGGAACCCCGGCTCGGCGTGTATCGCCTGCACGAATGGGATCCCGGCGTAGATGTCGCCCTGAGCCGTGTGCTCGACCCCTCTGTCGGCGTAGTAGTCGCTCGGGTCCGTGAGCCTCACTGCGGCTCACGCTATGCGCCGAGCCGGACGCTCGCCGGGTCGCTACGGCAGCGGACCCTGCGCGCGCTCGAGATTCGGCGAGTGCGCGGGCGAAACCTGAGGTTCGGTCAACTCGACCGGCGGTGACGGCACCCCGAACATCCCCCGCTCCAGGTGCTCAACGCTGTCCAGCCGCAGCTTGCGACGCCCGGTCGGCGTCAGGTAGCCGTGCAGAAGCCTCCGATCGATCCAGTTGCACACGGTGTTCTCGTGCACGCCGAGACGCTGCGCGGCGACGGCGATCGGAACCGTGGGCGGGGCAAGGGTGGTCGTCATTGCTGAGTCAGTGTAGCTGTAGGAGATACTGGCATAAATATCGCTTTTGTAGGTTTGTTGTGCTGACCGCTGACCGCCGCGGCCTCATCGCCGCTCCGAAGCTTCCCGGGCCCCGGTCGGCTGCGGCTCGTGCGCGAATGGACCGCGCTCCATGAGAATCGCTCGATCCTGGGCTGCGCTCTCCGAGGGACTCCCACTTCACGCGCCTTCGACACCGAAGGTGCCCCCGATGTGGCCATGACCCTCATCGGGG
>JANDLV010000001.1 GCA_024330185.1 Candidatus Siliceabacter maunaloa | reverse complement strand
ACACCGACGACCGCACCATCACCCGCGAAGTCATCACCTGCGCCTGCGGGTCGGAAGGTCCCCACGAGCACTAGAGCGGTTGGGAGCGCCAACGCCATGCGCGTGCTGGTCGGCGGTGTCGGCTACCGCTTCCTGCGCGACAACGCGGTGGGGGTAATCCTGACCGACCAGCTCGCGGCGGCCGCGACCGACAGGATCGAAGTAGAGGATCTGGGCTATCACCCGATCGGGTTCATCTTCAACCTCCAGGAACGCGAGGCCTACGACCGCATCGTGCTGGTCGCGGGCATCGCGCGCGGCCGGGAGCCGGGCACGGTGACGACCTATCGTTGGGACCATGAACTACCCTCCCCGAAGGAGATCCAGAATCGGGTGTCGGAGGCGGTGACGGGCACGGTCTCGCTCGACAACCTGTTGATCATCACCGAGGCGTTCGGGGCCTTTCCCGAGGATGTGCGCGTCGTCGAGATCGAGCCTGCGGACGAGACATGGGGCGAGGGCTTCAGCCCCGTGGTCGAGGCCAAGCTCCCAGAACTTGAGGAGGCGGTATGGAGTTTGACCAGGCCGTAAAGGAGCTCGAGACGCTGGTCGGCACGCTCGAGCGTGACGGCGACGAGCGCGCGCTGCTGCTGCTCCAGCTCATGGACGCCATCCACCGTCCCGGGCTCGAGCTGATCGCCGCCGGCGACCACGACGATCCGGTCGCGCGGGCCCTGCTGTCGATGTACGACCTCGTGCCGCTCGACGAGCAGATCGCGGTCGAGGAGGCGCTCGACGAGATCCGCCCCTACATCGAGTCCCACGGCGGTGGGCTCGAGCTGCTCGACGTCGACGACGGCGTCGTGCACGTGCAGATGAGCGGCGCCTGCAACGGGTGCGCGGGCTCGGCGATCACGCTGCGCCGCGGCGTGGAGGAGATCCTGCGCGAGCGCTACGAGAACTTCAAGGAGGTCGTGGCCCACGAGCCCGAGGGTGCCGAGCAGGGCAACGGCAACGGCGGGTCGGGCCTGCTTCAGATCTCGCTCGAGGGCTTCAAGCCCAGCAATGGCGGCGGAGCACCCGCGCCCGGGCCCGAGCTGCTCCAGATCGAGAACCTGCGCAAGCCGGTGTTCGAGGAAGTGGCAAAGCTCGCGGACCTGTCGCCCGGGGAGCTCATGGGCGTCGACGCCGGAGGCCACGCGATCCTGCTGGCCAACGTCGACGGCGAGGTCTACGCCTTCAGGAACGTCTGCCCCACCGACGACCGCTCGACGCTGGACGGCGGCCGGCTGGCGGGCGCGGCGCTGGTCTGCCCCTGGCACAACTGCGCCTTCGACGCGCGCTCGGGCAAGCGGGTCGACGACCGCCCCCGGGATCCCGGCCTGGCCGCTGTGCCGGTCGCCATCCAGGACGGTGCGCTCAAGGTCGCGGTGAACGTCGCGTGAGCGCGCCGGCGATCCCCGAGCCCGCGGCGGGCGCGGACCCCGCGGCGCCTCCTGCCGTGGAGCTCGCCCACGCCCTGGAGCCCTGGGCCATCGATGGCGCGGTGTCTCCCGCAGGCCGGCTGCTGGTGGCCGGCGTCGGGAACCTGCTGCGCGGCGACGACGGCTTCGGACCGGCGGTGACCGAGCTTCTCGGCCACCTGCCCGTCGGGGTGGAGGTCATCGAGACGGGGATCGGCGGCATCGCTCTGCTGCAGGAGCTGATGGCCGGCTGCGACGGGCTGATCCTGATCGATGCGGTCGACCGGGGCGCCGCGCCGGGCACCGTCTTCGTGCTCGAGCCCGAGGTTCCCGAGGGCGAGCACGTCCCCGATGTCCACCTCGCCAACCCCGACCGCGTGCTGACGATGGCCAAGACGATCGGCGTGCTGCCCGACCGGGTGCGTATCATCGGTTGCCAGCCGGCGGACGTGGACGAGCTCGGCATGGGCCTGTCGCCGCCGGTCCAGGCCGCGCTCGCGACCGCCGTCACCAGGATCGAGGAGACCGTGCATGCCTGGCTTTGACTCGATAGAAGCGCTGCGTGACGCGTTCACCCGCCAGCGCTACCTGATGGACGAGGGCCTGGGGACGGTCGTCTTCCTCGCGCTGAAGCTGCGCAGGCCCCTGCTGGTGGAGGGCGAGCCCGGCGTCGGCAAGACCGAGCTGGCCAAGGCGCTGGCCCTCGCGACGGACGCGCCCTTGATCCGACTCCAGTGCTACGAGGGGATCGACGTCCACCACGCCCTCTACGACTGGGACTATCCGCGCCAGATGCTCCACCTTCGGGCGGGCGGCTCGGTGCCGCTCTACTCCGAAGAGTTCCTCGTGCGCCGGCCGCTGCTCGAGGCGCTCGCCCATCCGGGGGCGGTGCTCCTCATCGACGAGCTCGACCGGGCGGACGACGAGTTCGAGGCCTTCTTGCTCGAGTTCCTGTCGGACTTCCAGGTCACGATCCCCGAGATCGGCGTGGTGAAGGCGCAGGAGCCGCCCGCGGTGGTCATCACCTCCAACCGCACCCGCGACCTGCACGAGGCGCTCAAGCGCCGCTGCCTCTATCACTGGATCGACCATCCCGACCTCAAGCGCGAGGTGGCGATCGCCCGCGCACGGCTGCCCGGCGTCGGCGAACGGCTTGCCCATCAGGTGTGCGCGTTCGTGCAGGACCTGCGCTGGCTGGACCTCTACCGCTCCCCCGGTGTGGGCGAGACGCTCGACTGGGCCGAGGCCTTCCATGTGCTGGGGCGCGACCACATCGACTCGGCGACCGCCGACCGCACGCTGGGCACGCTGCTCAAGGAGCGTGACGACCTCGAGCGCATCCGCGGGGCCGGCCTCGAGGCGCTCGTCGAGCGGGCCGAGGAGCGCGCGACGCAGTTCGGCCGGGATGGAGGCAACGGTGGGGCTGTCTGACCGCATGAAAGCGATGGGCCTGGACGATGGATGGTCACCGGGCGCCATGGCGCGTGCGTCGCGCAGTGACGGGGCGGACGAGCGGCCCCCCGAGCAGGCGATCCTGGCCGCCGCCGTGGCCTTCGCCCGTGCGCTACGCGAGCAGGGCCTGTCGGTGAGCGTGGACAGCGAGCTCGTGTTCTTCAGCGCGCTGGCCGAGCTGAACGTGCGCGAGCAGTCGGAGGTCTACTGGGCGGCCCACGCCACGTTCGTCCACACCCCCACCGAGCGCCCGGCCTTCGACTCCATCTTCGAGCGCTTCTGGGCGGGCGACCCGCTGACGGTGGGCAAGCGCGGCGCCGAGCACGGCGAGAGCGATGCGCGCATGGGAGGCGCCCAGCACGGCGGCGAAGCGCTGCCGCAGTTCCGCCACGAGGGCAAGGCCGCAGCCCCTACCGACGGCGACAGGCAGCACGCCACGCGCGACATCCCCAGCGCCGAGGGCGACCAGGGGGCGAGCAACCAGAAGCGCGGGATATTGGCCGCCTGGAGCGAGCGCGAGACCGAGAGCGACAAGCAGCGCCTCCAGTACGACGACGACGAGCTCGCCGCGTTGCGCCAGCTCGCGGAGGACATCAAGCGGTCCGCCCCCGAGCGCCGCTCGCGCCGGTGCCGCCCGGCCCGCGTCGGGCATCGCCTGGACGTGCGCAAGACGGTGCGCAACTCGATGGCGACCGACGGAGAGGCCTTCCGACTTGCCTACACCGCGCAGATCCCGCGGCCGCGGCGGCTGCTGTTCCTGTGCGACGTGTCGGGTTCGATGGAGCGCTACTCGCGCGTGCTGCTGGCCTCGCTGAAGGCGGCGGTCGGGGCGGCGCGCCGCGCGGAGGCCTTCGTGTTCGCCACGCGCCTGACGCGCCTGACGCACTCGCTCGACGGTCGCGACCTCGAGCGCGCACTCGAGCAGGCGCGCGCGACGATCCCCGACTGGTCTGGGGGCACCCGCATCGGCGGAGCACTGGCCGACTTCAACCGCACCTACGGGCGGCGGGGCTTCGCGCGCGGCGCGATCGTGCTTGTGGTCAGCGACGGCTGGGACCGCGGCGATCCGTCGAAGCTGGCCGACGAAGTGCGCCGCATCCAGCTCCAGGCGCGGCGCCTGGTATGGATCAACCCCCGCCCGCTGGGGCTCGACCAGCAGCCCCTGGCCATCGGCATGCGCGCCGCGATGCCCTTCGTCGACGACTTCATCCCCGGCCACGACCCTCGCGCCGTCGCCGGGCTCGCGCGCCTGATCGGCGACCTCGGCGGCCAGCGCCCGCGGCGCTCGCCGGTGCGCGCCGCAGCGCCCGGCGGCTGAGCTGGGCGCGCGGCGGACGTCGCCTGTCTACGGCCTCTACGTGCGCGCGTGCGAGGAGGTGGTGACGCTGGGCGAGGGGAGTTAGCCCTTTGGGCCGCAGTGACACCCGCGCCCGCACGCGAGGGCTTTGAGCGCCGCGATCGTCTGTCAGGCGAGGGAAGCACTGCGGCTGTCGACAACAACGAGCGATGACGCGGTACCCATGTAATGCTACCTTTGTCGTCGCCATGGATGCTCATTCCCGCCGTCGAGCCGCACTGGATGCGATTGCCGCCGTTACCGTCGGCGCCCGTGCGGCCGATGTCGAAAGCGAGGTGGTCGACTTCAAGGAGGAGGGTGGCACAGTCGTCGCCGACGGCGATCGCGTCGCGATCAGGGCCCAGCACGAGCCGGCAGCCCAGGCACTTGCTGCCGAAGTCGCCTGCATGGCCATGAGCGACAAAGGCGGCGTGATCGTCGTCGGAGTCAACGACAAGGGCGTCGGCCCCGCAGCGTTCGTCGGCTGCTATCTGGATCTGGACTGGCTTCGGCGGCGCGTGTACGCCCTCACCCAGCCGCACTACGCCATTGACGTGATCGAAGAGGTCATCCAGGCAGGCAAGCGGCTGTACCTGATCAACGTCGCACCGGCACTGAGCGAGGTTCGCAGCGGGGGCAAGCTACGCGCGAGGTACGGCACCAACTGCCTTGAGCTCGACGGTGATCGCGCTCGCGCGTTCATGGAGCGCTGGCGGCGCTACGACTGGTCAGCTGAGCCCTCCGACGAGCGTCTGTCGACCGGCGATCGGGCTGCCCTGGATGCGGCGCACGCGCATTACCGCGACGCCAAGGGACGTAGCGCCGGAAGCGACGCTGAACTCGTCCGCCGCATGGGCGTGGCCCTGGACGACAGCGACGACCCGGTGCTCAACCGAGCAGGCGCGCTGCTGCTGTGCCGATACGAGAACGACGTCGAGCGCCTCGACGTACGCGTCATCGATGTCGAAGGCGCGGCCTCCAGAAAGCGTGAGCTTCTCGGCGCGCCGGTGATCACCGCCTTCGACACCGCCTGGGGCGTGATCGACCAAGCCTTCCCGTCACGGCCGGTGATGGTCGGGGTTCAGCGTCGGGCCGAGCGCTCGATTCCCGAGCGCGCGCTGCGCGAGGCGTTGGGTAACGCCATCATGCACCGTGATTACCGCATGCCGCGAGCGTCGATCGTTGCCGTGGCGATCGGGCAGCCGCCGGACACCTTGAGGGTGATCTCGCCCGGCGACTTCCCCGAGGGTGTCGACAAGGACCGGCTGTTGGCGACACGCTCGCAGCCGCGCAACCGCGCCCTCGCCGAAGCGATGCGAGTGCTCGGCCTTGCCGAGCGCGAGGGTGTCGGGATCGGTGCGATGTACCGCACCATGTTGCGCGATGGCCACGCCGCTCCAGAGATCCTCCCCGAGGGAGGCGATGTCGTATGCCGGCTCCCGGGCGGTCGCGTCGACACAGAGATGCGCCGGTTCTTCGACGATCTCATCGCTGTCGACGGCCGCTTCGAGGAGGATGTGCGCTCGCACATCGCGATCACCGAGCTCCTCGAACGGACGCCGCTTCGCACCGAACGCCTCGCACGCCTCGCTCAATCCAGCGAGGATGAGGCGTTCGAAGTGCTCAACCGATTGGCCGACGCTGGCGCGGTCGCGCGGTTGCTCGACGGCAGCCGCGCATTTCGCCTGTCGCCCGCCTCGCGCGCGTCCTTGCGTGCCCGGATCCGCTACAAGCAGCGTTCAACCGCAGACGAGCAGTGGGACCTCGTGCGGGCGTTCCTGGATGGCCGTGAGGAGATCGGCCGCAAGGATGCCAGTGGGTTGCTCGGCGTCGGCGAAGGCCGAGCGTCCAACATCCTCAGCGAGCTCTACAACGACCACGGCGTGATCGAGCCAGTCGGGTCGGCGAGGGGTCGCGGCGTTCGCTACCGGTTGTCCCGCTGAGGCAGGTATGCCTCGCCCCGAAGCGGCGGGGCGGCCTGGCGGTCCCTACCCGCGAGGTGGGCTGCTGACCTCCAGCGGCGGCGCGCTGGGGTAGAGCTCTGCCACGAGCTGGCGCAGCGCGCGGAAGTCGCTCAGGTTCTCGGTGGCGATCCCGCGGCCGTGCGTCCAGGCACAGGCGGCGATCTGGATGTCGAGGATCCACCCTGCACGCTGCTCTGGCTTCGTACCCTTCCGGCGAGCGCCGGTCGGGGGTGCCGGCTGAAGGGCCCGCACCCGGCCGGCCACGACCGCCGACCAGTGATCGAGGGGTACGGTCTCGACGAGGTCGCTCGCGACGAGGCGCGTGAACCACCCGAGCGCCAACGACATGCTCGGCCTGCGCACGGCGGTGAGCTCCAGGCCACGCACGACCTCCATCACGGTGGGTGCCGTGATGGCGATCATGTCGTCGTCGCGCGCGTGGTCGAGCAGCAGGCGCTCGATCGGTCCGCCCGGATAGAGCCGCGAGACAAGCGTCGTGTCCCAGACGATCACTCCGACTCGTGCCGGCCGGCGAGCATCGCGGCGCGGGTCTCCTGCCCGGAGGGGAAGGGCGATGCATCTTCCCGGCCGGCCCGCTCAACCGCGCTGCGTCGCCGGGCGGCGAGCGTGGCGATCCGATCACGGCGGGTCCGTGCCGCCGCGCCTTCCTCGGCCAGGCGGACGATCGCGTCGTTCGGCGTCGTCCCAAGCTCCTGTGCAAGGCTCGCGGCCGCCTCGAACACCGGGAAGGGCAACCGCAGGGTGGTGCGATGGCCCTCTCGGCGTGGCGCCCTCTCCTTGCTGCTCATGTAGGTCATCCTAGCGCATCATGACTGCGCGGCGCCACGGTGGCAGGCAAGCGTGGCCCGCACTGACGAAGTATTCAGGACTGTGACCCGGTCAGTGCGCCACACACTTACGCGGGCGGGCCTCTGGCGCGAGTGTTCACACCATGGCGATGAGGCTTGGCTCCAACGCAGCCGACCGCTCCGGGAGCATCGCGACAACGGGCGCGGACGCGCAGTTGCGGCGACCTGGGCGTCAGCCGGCCTGGACGCTCCCCGCTGCCTACGTCGTGACCGTGCTCGCGCTGGTCGCGCTGAACTTCCTGCTGCCGCGCCTGATGCCCGGCGACCCGATCTCGGCGCTGTACACGGAGGGCACGGCGAGCTACGTGCAGGACGGCGGCCAGCGCGAGGCGCTGCGCGCCTACTACGGGCTCGACGAGCCGCTGGGAGCCCAGTTCGTCGCCTACGCGACCGGCCTCGTCCAGGGCGACCTCGGGACGTCGATCCGCTACCAGGTGCCGGTCAGCGAGCTGATCGCGGAGCGACTTCCGCGCAGCCTGCTGCTGATGGGGACCGCGCTCGTGCTGGGCACAGGGCTGGGCGTGCTCGCCGGCGCAGCGGCGGGGTGGCGGCGCGGGAGGCGCCTGGACCGGGGCCTGCTGGTTGGGTTCATCAGCCTGCGCAACTTCCCGGTCTTCTTCCTGGGCAGCATCGCGCTGTACGTGTTCGCGGTGAAGCTGGGATGCTTTCCGCTCTCGGGGTCGAGCACGCCGTTCGTGTCGCTCGAGCCGCTGGCTCGCGCCGGCGACGTCGCCTGGCACCTGGCGCTGCCGGCCGGCGTGCTGGCGACCGAGTTCGCCACCGGCCAGTTCCTGCTGATGCGCGCGGGCATGGTCAGCGAGCTGGGCTCGGACCACCTGCTGGGGGGACGGGCGAAGGGACTGGGAGATCGCGTCCTGAAGTACCGCTACGCAGGGCGCAACGCCCTCCTGCCGGTAGCAAGCCTGATGGCCATTCACGTCAGCGCCATGGTCACCCTGACGATCCTGGTCGAGACGGTGTTCCGCTACGAGGGCCTGGGGCGCCTGGTCTTCGACGCGATCCGGTTTCGCGACTACCCGACGCTGCAGGGCTGCTTCCTGGTGCTCACGCTGATGGTCGTGACGGCCAACTTCCTCGCCGATCTGGCCTATCGCCGTCTCGATCCGCGGGTGACGACGTGAGCGTACTGCGCTCTCCGCTGGCCCTAGTGGGCGCGGGTCTGGTGGCTGCGCTCGTCGTGGCGGCCGTGCTCGCTCCCGTCATCGCCCCCTACGACCCCGGGGCGGCCTCGGGCACGTCGTACGCGCCCCCGTCGCTGGAGCACCCGGTGGGCACCAACAACCTCGGGCAGGACATGCTCTCGCGCCTGATCTGGGGGGCCCGCGCGTCGGTCAGCGTGGCGCTCGGCGCGACGCTGCTGGCGCTGACGATCGGCGTCGTCGTCGGCGTCGGCGCCGCGCTCGTCGGGGGGCTCGTCGACACGCTCGCGATGCGCGTCGTGGACGTCCTGCTCGCCCTGCCGCGCCTGCCGCTGCTCGTGGTCGTCGCGGCGCTGGCCGGCGCCGGCCGGCTGACCGTCACCGTCGTGATCGGCCTGATCTTCTGGCCGCCGATGGCCCGCATCGTGCGCAGCAGGGCGCTCAGCCTGCGCCGGCGCGGCTTCGTCGAGTGCGCGCGCGGGTTCGGGGCGGGCCTGCCCTACCTGATCCGCCGGCACCTGCTGCCCGCTCTGGGGCCCGTGATTGTGGCCCTGTTCATCTCGGTGGCCAGCAACGCCGTGCTGCTGGAGGCCAGCCTCGCCTTCCTCGGCCTCGCTGACCCCACCGGGGTGAGCTGGGGCCTGGACATCAACCGCGCGCTCGCCGAGCCGGGGATCTACTTCACCTCGGCGTGGCTGTGGTGGGTGCTGCCCACCGGGTTCGCGATCACGCTGGCCATCCTGGGCTTCACGCTGCTGGGCGTCGGGCTGGAGCCAGTGCTGAACCCGCGCTGGGAGCGGGGATCGTGAGCGCGCTGCTGGAGGTCGACGAGCTGGCGGTGCGCTTCGACGGCGAGGTGGATGCGCTGCGGGGGGTGAGCTTCGCGCTCGAGCGGGGGGAGTCGCTGGCCGTGGTCGGCGAGAGCGGGGCCGGCAAGTCCACGCTCGCGCTGTGCCTGGCCGGGCTCATCCAGCCCCCCGCGGCGCGCGGGAGCGTCCGCCTCGGCGGGCAGGAGCTGCTCGGAGCGTCCGAGGACACGCTGCGCTCGTTGCGCTGGGAGACGGTCGCCCTGGCCCTCCAGGGGTCGCCGTTCAACCCGGTCGTGACGCTCGGGAACCAGGTGGCCGAGCCGCTGCGCGAGCGCCGGGGCACGAGCTCGCGAGAAGCGCGTAAACGCGCGGACGAGCTGGCCGGCGAGGTGCTGCTGGACCCTGCCGTGCTCGAGCGCCATCCCCACGAGCTCTCCGGTGGGGAGCGCCGCCGCGCGACGCTGGCCATGGCGCTCGCCCTGGACCCAGATCTCCTCGTGCTCGACGAGCCGACCGGCGGGCTGGACCCCGTCACCGGCAGCGAGCTGGTCGAGCGCATCGGCGAACTGGCCGCGGCCCGGGACTTCGGGCTGATCGTGATCTCCCACGAGCTGGCCGGGGCCGCGGCGCTCGCACAGCGCTCGGTGGTGCTCTACGCGGGCGAGGCGATGGAGGCCGGCGACACCACCAGGGTGATCGGAGACCCGGCCCATCCCTACACCTGGGCGCTGGTCAACGCCTACCCCGTGATGAGCACGACCAAGGACCTGCGGCCCATCCGCGGCCTGCCGCCCGACCCGCGGGCGGTGCCGCCGGGGTGCCCCTTCCACCCGCGCTGCCCGCAGGCGGAGGACGTCTGTCATGAGCAGCGCGTCTCGCTCGAGCCTTCGCGCGCGCGGCTCGTGGCCTGCCACTTCGGCGGCCTCAAGACCTTGCTGGACGCCCGGGGCGTCGGCAAGACGTTCGGCCGCGGGCGCCGGCGGGGACGCCTGAAGGCCCTCGAGGCGGTCTCCTTCGCGCTGCGCCAGGGGGAGGCGGTCGGCGTGGTGGGGCCCTCGGGGAGCGGCAAGTCGACGCTGGCGCGGATCCTCACCGGCCACCTGGCCACCGACACGGGCGAGGTCACCCTGCAGGGGCGCCCGCTCGTGCGCTCCTGGGGGCGCTCGGCGCGCGCCGAGCGCGTCCGGATCCAGCTCGTCATGCAAGACCCCTGGGACGCGCTGTCTCCGCGGCTCACCGTCGAGGAGCTCGTCAGGGAGCCCCTCGACCTCGGCGCCGGCGACGGCGACGGCGACGGCGACGGCACCGACGATCGCGCCGCGACCGTCGCGGCGGCGCTGGAGAGCGTGGGGCTGCCGGCCTCGGGGCAGTTCCTGGGCGCCCGCTCGCACGAGCTCTCAGGCGGCCAGCTCCAGCGCGTCGCGCTGGCCCGGGCGGTGATCGTGGAGCCCGAGCTGCTGGTGGCCGACGAGCCGACGAGCATGCTCGACGCCTCCGAGCAGGCCAGGCTGATGGTCGCGCTGCGCGAGCGGCAGACCGAGCTGGGCCTGGGCCTGGTGCTGATCTCCCACGACATCGCGCTGGTCAGGAAGGCGACGGACCGGATCGTCGTCCTCGACGCCGGGCGGGTGGTGGAGGAGGGGCGCTCGGAGCGGGTGTCGTCCGCGCCCCGCAGCCTCACGGCGCGCAGGCTGATCGAGGCTGCGCCCGAGCTGCGACACACCGACGAGTCAGGCGATCGAGAACCAATCGCAACAGGAGGAGAGACGTGATGCATCCTGTGGACAGAAGGACCTTCCTGCAGGGCAGCGCGGCGGCGGTCGGCGCGCTCTACCTGTCGTCATGCGGCGGCGGAGAGGAGGAGGAAGGACAGGAGGAGCCTGTCACCCTCATCCTCCCCGGCGAGGACGTGGGCCTTCCCTCCCCGTTCACCTACATGCGCGGGCCCGGCTACATCCTGACCAGCTACATCTACGACACGCTGCTGTGGAAGGACGCCAGCGGCGAGTACCTGCCCTGGATCGCCTCCGGCTACGAGGTCTCCGAGGACGGCAGGATGTACACCTTCACGGTGCGCGACGGCATCTCCTGGCACGACGGACGGCCGCTCACCGCGCAGGACGTCGCCTTCACCTTCGAGTACTTCGCCGAGCACCGCGAGGAGATCTCCCCGACGGTGATCATAACGCCGGTCCCCGACATCGAGGAGGTGAGGGCCACCGACGAGCGCACGGTGGAGTTCCGCCTGAGCAACCCGGTCGCCACCTTCCTGCAGTTCGGGGGGGCGGGGGCGGTGCCGATCGTCCCCAGGCACATCTGGTCGTCGATCGACGATCCGGCCAGGGCGAGCGATCTCGAGGTGCTGGTCGGCTCGGGCCCCTACCGCCTCGAGGCCTACGAGCCCGGGCAGGGCACCTACCTCTACACGGCCAACGACGAGCACTTCCTCGGCCGTCCCGTGGTGCGCCGGATCGAGTACCGGCCCGTCGACGACGAGCTGTCCGCACTGATGGCCGGCCAGATCGACCAGGCGAGCCAGCCGGGCCTGCGACCCCCCGCGCTGGAGCCGTTTCGCCAGAACCCCGAGCTCGAGGTCATCGAGGCGCCGGTGGGCAACAACGGGTTCGGGTTGTACTGGAACCTGGCCGAGGGCGGCGCGCTGGCCGATGTGCGCTTCCGCAGGGCGTGCGCGCTGGCGATCGACCGTGAGGAGATGGTCATGCGCCTGTTCGGCGGCAACGCCACCGTGGGCAACCCCGGCTGGATCCCGGCCGGCAACCCGTTCCACGTCGACGTCGAGCAGTACCCCTACGACCCGCAGGCCGCCAACCGGCTGCTCGACGAGGCCGGCTACGAGCGCGGCGCCGAGGGCCTGCGCAGCGATCCCGACGGCGAGGCCCTGCGCTACACCCTGCTGCTCAACAACGAGCGGCCCATGCCGGCCGTCGAGCTCATCGTGGCCGACCTGCGCGAGCTCGGCGTGGAGGTGACGCCCGAGGCGCTGGACCCGCCGACCTTCAACGAGCGCGTCATCATGGGCGCGTCCGAGCTGTCGGTGATCAGCTTCGGCGGCATGAACACCGACCAGGAGCCCGACTACGTGCGCGACGTCTACTCGTCGAGGACGCAGACCACCCAGCACGCCCAGGGCTACGAGAACGAGGAGTTCGATCGGCTCGCCCAGGAGCAGCTCACCACGCTGGACACCGCCGAGCGCATGCAGATCGCCGCCCGGATGCAGCAGATCATCGCGAGCGACCTGCCGTTGCTCCCGCTGGTCTACCCGACGTCGTTCACCATCGTCAACAACGAGGCGTTCGACGGCTGGTACTACACGAGCGGCGGCGTGGGGGGCACGGTGCCCAGCGTCAACAACAAGCACGCGTTCGCCACCGGGCGCGAGACGGGGCTGGGGATCTGATGGAGGCCGGGGACGACCTCTCGTTCCTCGCTGCGCCGGGGCAGGTGGCCGACTGGAGGATGGTGCTGGCCCACGAGGCGGCGATGGAGGCGGGGGTGCTCGGTGCTCTGCCGGCGACCCCCGCCGAGCTCGCCGCCCAGCTCGGGCTCGAAGAGCCCGCGCTGCGTGCCCTGCTCGATGCGCTCATGGTGTGGAGCCTCGTCGAGGTGGATGAGCATGGGCGCTACGCGAGCCGCGCGGGAGCGTCGAGCTCGGAGAAGGACGCGGTCCTGCGCCAGCACGCGGTGGTGATCCGCCGCTGGGCCACGTTCCTGGGCGATCGGCTGGCGGACCGCACGGCCTCCTCCGAGCCACCCGCCTCACGCGTGCCACCAGAGGTGTTCTTCAACTTCCTCGCCGCCAACGCCCGCCGCCTGATCCCGGGCGTGCTCGACGCCTGCACGAGGCGCTTCGGGCGGGTGGAGCGCGTCCTTGACCTGGGCGGAGGCCACGGCGAGTACTCGCTGGAGCTCGCGCGGCGCGGACTGCGCCCCATGATGCAGGATCTCCCGGACGTCGTCGAGCTCGTCGACCGCGGCCAACGGCTGACCGAGGGGGGTGTCGAGCTGTTCCCCGGCGACTTCCACGCGACCCTCCCGCCCGGGCCGTTCGACCTCGTGCTCTGCGCGGGCGTCACCCACACCTTCGACGGCCGGCGCAACCTCGATCTCTACCGCAGGCTGCGCGCGATCATCGCTCCGGGCGGCGGGCTGGCCATCGTCACCTTCCTGCGCGCTCGCAACCCCGTCGCGTCGATCTTCGCGCTGCAGATGCTGGTCGCCACCGAGGGAGGCGATGCGCACGGCGAAGAGGACTACCGGCGCTGGCTCGGCGAGGCCGGCTACGGCCCCCTGGAGCTGGCGGACGTGGAGGGCCGGCCGCAGACGGTCGTGCTGGCAGGGATCTGAGCTCAGCTCGTCGGGGTACCGACGGCTGTCTGCTCCCGACCCACGCCGCGCGCGCGCAGCGCCAGGGCGAGCTCCAGCCGTGCGTCGGGGTCGTCCAGCGCGTCGCTCAGCAGCTCGCGGAGCTGACCGAGGCGGTAGCGCACGGTCTGGACGTGCACGTTGAGTGCCCGCGCCGCCGGGCGCGCCTCGCCGAGGTTGTCCAGCCAGGCGGCCAGGGTCTCGGTCAGGCGGTCGTGGACGGGCTCGGACAGGGCGTCGAGCGGCGCGAGGCGGCGGCGCACGAGGTCGGCGGCCAGGCGCGGCTGCGCGGCGAGGAGCAGGTCGAGGAGATGGTCATCGGCGACGACGAGGGCGGGCGGCTCGTGCCCCTCGCTCAGGCGCCCGTGCAGCGCGAGCGCCGCGCGGGCGCGCTGGGCGCTGTGCCGCGCATCGGCCGGCGTGACCGCGGGGCCCAGCGCGGCCGGCATGGCGCGCAGGGCGTGGACGAGCTGCGCGTGGACGCCGGGGCCATCGGGATCGGGGACCGCGAGCAGGACCGTGCCCTCCTCCTCCCCGCCCACGAGCACCCCCTCTCCGACCCGCCCGGGCAGCGCCCCCGGCCGTTGCGGCGCGACCGCCACCACGGCCAGGCACGACGGCACCGTCCAGCCCGCGTCGCGCGCGGCAACCTCGACCTCCTCGACGGCCGGCGGCGGGTCGCGCAGCAGCAGGCGCAGCAGCCGGCGACGGAGCTCGAGGCGCTCGCCCGCCGCCGCGGACTGGGCCTGGGCGTGGCCGTGCGCGGTGGCCGCCGACAGCTCGTCGATGTAGGCGAAGATCGCCTCGGCCAGCGTGTAGAGGGTGTCCGGCGGCAGGCCCGCGCGCTGACCCTGCTCGGCCAGGCGCCGCCACGAGAGCTGGGCGCCCGCGCGGTAGGCGCTCAGCAGCGCGTCGAGCGAGCGCCCGGCGCGCACCTCCCCGCGCCCCAGGCCCTCGTAGACCTCGCGCCCGGGCAGGCGCGCCTCGTCGCGCGACTCGATCAGCTCCAGGAAGCCGCCCAGCGCCTGCTCCACGCCGAGGCGGATGTTGCGTGCGAACGAGCCGCGCAGCGGGATCGCGTATGCGGGCACGGCCACCCGCACGGCGGCGATGATCTCGTCGGCCAGCGCAGGGAGGGCCGGGCGCAACGCGGCGGCCACCGGGGGCTCCAGCGCCGCCCACGGCGGCGTCTCGTTGTGCGAACGCTCAATCATGTGACCTGATCGCTTGGGCTCCGGTCGGAGAAACGGCGCAACTCTCTGGGTACGGTTAGAGCATGACCAGATTCGAGCGTTATGCCAACCTGACCGCGGTCGCCCTCCCGTTCGCAGCCTTCCTGGCGGCGATCGTCCTCCTGTGGGGCGGTGCTGTGGACGGCGTCGACCTGGGCATCCTCGCCGTCTTCTACGTCTTCACGGCGCTGGGCATCACCGTGGGCTTCCACCGCCTGCTGACCCATCGCGCCTTCGACGCGCCCAAGCCGGTCATGTACGCCTTCGCGATCCTGGGCTCCATGACCGTGCAGGGGCCGGTCATCGACTGGGTGGCCGACCACCGCAAGCACCACGCCCATCCCGACCAGGAGGGCGACCCCCATTCGCCCCACGGCCACGGCGGCATGGTGCGTGGCCTCATCTACGCACACATGGGCTGGCTGCTGGACACCCAGGGCCAGGCGGCCAAGCGCCAGTACGCCCGCGACCTGCTCGAGGACCGGGGCCTGAAGACCATCAGCAAGCTGTTCGGGCTGTGGGTGGCGCTCGGCCTGCTCATCCCCTTCGCTGCCGGCCTGGCCATCACCGGAACGCTGGCCGGCGGCCTGACCGGCCTCCTGTGGGGCGGGCTGGTCCGCGTCTTCCTCATCCACCACGTCACGTGGTCGATCAACTCGGTCTGCCACGTCTTCGGCACCCGGCGCTTCCAGACCGACGACCACTCGGGCAACGTGTTCTGGCTCGCGCTGCCCTCGCTGGGCGAGGCCTGGCACCACAACCATCACGCCTTTCCCCGCTCGGCCCACCACGGGCTGCGCAAGTCGGAGCTGGACCCCTCCGGCTGGGTCATCCTCGCGCTGGAGCGCGTGGGCCTGGCCCGCCAGGTCGTGCGCATCAGCCCCGAGCTGCAGGAGCGCCGCGAGCGCGAGGGCCGCGGGGAGCACGCGGTCGCCGCGTAGGCTGGCGAACCCCGGCTGTGGGGGGTGTCTGGGCGCTTCACGGGCCCGGATGCGCCCCGTACGAGGTCCGTCACCCGCCGGGGCTGTAGGGCCCCGGCTGCATGCCACCCGACCGGGTGGCTGCGTCGGGAGGTCGTGCAGGGGTAGAGCCGGGCCATGACCCGAGCCCGCGCCATCGCGATCCCCGCCCTGCTCGCCGCCACCCTCCTGGCCGGCTGCGGCGGCGACGAGGATGCTGAGAACATCTCCTCCGTCGCCGACGTCGCCTCCGCCGGGGCGGACCAGATTGGTGAGACGGTGGCCGTCGAGGGCCGCGCCTACCCGATCGCCGACATCGGCTTCGCGCTGGCCGGCGAGGAGGCCGCCGTGCTGGTGGCCGCCCTCCCCAGCGAGATCGCCAAGCTGTCGGATGGCGAGCCGGTGCGCATCCAGGGCCGCATCGAGCCGATCGGCGCGGGCCGCGCCCTGCGCCTCGACCAGGAGGCCAGCGCCACCCGTGGCCTCGGGCTCCCCCGAAACGACGACGCCCTGGCCGAGCTTCAGCTCGGCCAGGGCGCACCTGCCATCGTCGACCCGTCGATCACCGGGGAGGACGGACCTGGCCCGCCTGGCCCCGTGATCGACGGTGGATGAGGGTTACCGCTTGAACTCCTCGTCCATGGCCTCCTTGACGACGTCGTAGCCCGGCCGGGTGGTCGGGTCCTGCGACGAGCGGATCAGGCCCGCGTCGAACACGGTCCTCTGCCCGCCGTTGCGCGTGTCCTCGCCGAGCCGGCAGTCCTCGCCCTGCCAGTTGTAGAGGTACACGCGATCGATGAACCGCTCGTAGGTCTCGGCCTGCTTGAACAGCCAGTTCAGCGCCTTGACCTGGAACCGCTCACGCTGGGTCTTGGAGTTGGGGTCGCTCCGGTCGGTCTCGTTGGGGTCGCAGAAGAAGTCCCCGTCGGGGCCCGTCGAACCGACCTGGCCGCCCGTCTCCGTGAGCCAGAAGACCGGGTCGCGCTGGTGGCGCTCCACCTCGTCGATGATCCCGCCCAGCCCGCGGTTGCGGAAGCGGTTCACGTCGGAGTAGTTGTGGACGCCGACGAAGCGCGCACGGTTGGTCCACTGACCGCCGAGGCGGTCGAGGCGGTTGTAGAACCGCGCGATGTAGCGTTCGACGCCGCCCTGGTCGAGCACGTCCAGCGCGACGACGCGGCAGGAGCGCATCGTGCAGGTGCTGCGCACGGCCTCCCACATGTCCTTGAAGTACAGCGCAGCGTGGTTGGGGCTGTCGAACGTCGGCTGGGTCGAGTGGTTGGCCTCGTTCCAGGTGCCGAAGTCACGCACGCCCAGCTTGCGGAAGTACCGCACGACACGGTTCACGTTGCGGTTGTACTCCGCGATCGAGGGCCGCTCGGCCTTCTTGGACTCGAAGTTGTTGGTCGAGAGGTGGATCAGCGGGCGGTAGTCCTCGGCGATCGCCTTCTTGATGTACGCGCGCGCAGCCAGGCGCTGGGTCTCGTCCTCCATGATGTCCCACTTCATGAAGTAGCGGACCTGCCGCATCTCCAGTGCCTGGAAATCAGGGTTGTCGAACATCTCGATGTTCTGATCGCCCATGCCAACACGGACATTGACGCGATCATCGTCTTGGGCGGCGGCGGTGGCGGGCAGCGCGGCGAGCGCGGCCAGGACACCGGCGAGCGCCAGTATCGGGGCTCGGGGCAAGGTGGGGCCTCCTGGTCGGGGTTGCCGCCTTCCAAACCACCGGAAGGCGGCGGAGTTGCGCGGCTGTCAGATCAGTTACTGCGCCAAGGAGACTAGGGGGAGCGGCCCAGCAGCCATCCCTCCGGCACACGGGACACCGCCCCGCGCCGGCTGAGCTGGCCCAGCGCGGTGGTCACCGAGGGCCGCCTGGCGCCGACGAGGCCCGCCAGCAGCTCGTGCGTGAGGGGGAGGGGCAGCAGCACACCGTCGGGGCGCACCCGTCCGTGGTGCTCGGCGAGGTGCCACAGGAACCCGTGCAGGCGGGCGTCGACGCGGGGCACCTGGGAAAGCGCGAGCTGCGCGGACAAGGCGCGCGCGCGTCGTGCCCCGCGGGCCACCAGCTCCCCGGCGAACGCGGGCATGCGGCCGGCCAGGGCGGCCACGCGGGCGTCCAGCAGGGCGACCCGCAGGGGCGCGAGGACCGACCAGGCTGCGGCGGCGGGGCCGGGCGGCTCCAGGTCGCCGTTGGCGGCTGCCGCAGAGGCGGCGCCCCGGCCCGGGGCCCTCTGGCCCAGCGAATCGTCGTCCCAGGGCCACAGGAGGTCACCGTCGCTGACCAGCTCGACCGCGCGGCGCCCGCCCAGCTCGGTGGTCCGCACGAGTGCTCCGTCGACCACCAGCAGGCCCAGGGGGGCCGACTCCAGGCTGAGGCTTCGCGGGTCCCAGGCGCCCACCCCCACGCGCAGCACACGAACCCGGACCAGACGGGCCGTGCCCCGGCCGTTGTCGTCCAGCGAGCCCCCCAGATCGGGAGCGGCTTCGAGCAACGGTACGGTCGGCTCGTCGCGCGCCATGGCCTGTGGCTTTCCCGTAGCGGGTGCTCCGTCAACCCTCCGGGTGGGAGCCGGCCTACGCGGGCACGCGGCGAGGGGCCCGCGAGCGGGTCTGCGCGGGCTCCAGGCGCCCCGCCGCAGCGACCGCCCAGAGGATGGCGAGCCAGCTCAGGGAGGCCAGCGCGACGTGCACCCAGACCAGCTCCGCCGGCAGCTCCAGCAGGTACTGCGATACGCCGACGACGCCCTGGGCGAGCAGCAGCGCGCAGAGGACCGTGAGCGCCCTGCGCTGGTCGCCATCGCCCGCCTCGGGGCGCCGGCGCAGGTAGAGCCACAGCCCTGCTGCCAGCAGGCCCAGCACGGTCGCGATGCGCCCGTGCTGGTGAATGGCCCAGTCGAGGGTCCCGGACCCGAGGAAGGTGAGGCGCTGCACCTCGTCGCCCGTGCCCGAGCCTCCGGCGTGCGGGCCCGTGGCGGTGGCGACGGTGCCGGCGAAGATCGTGATCGCCCCCAGGGGCGCGAGGGCGCGCATGGACCAGACCCAGCGGGCGTCGCCGCGCTCGTGGCGTGGCCGCGCGCCCGGCTCGTGGCGCGCGCGCCAGACCAGCGCGAACGCGGCCACGAGGATGGCGATCGAGAGCAGGTGGTGGGCCATGACGGTCACCGGCGCGAGGTGGAGGATCACGGTGAGGCCGCCCAGCAGCCCCTGCGCGACCACGCCCAGGGGCAGCAGCACGCTCAGCTTGACCAGGTCGCGCCGGAAGGGCCGGCGGCGGAAGGCGGCCGCGAAGGGGGCGATGGCCGCGAGCCCCACCGCGAACGTCAAGAGCCGATTGGCGAACTCGATCCAGCTGTGGGTGCCCGTCGCCGCGTAGAGCGGGCCGTCGTCGTAGCAGCGCGGCCAGTCGGGGCAGCCCAGCCCCGAGCCCGTGACCCGGACGGCGACGCCCGTGAGGATGATCAGCGTCAAGAAGGCCAGCGCCACCCAGGCGAGCTGCTCGAAGCGGCGTGGGCTGACGGTCGGCAGGCGCATGGACGCAGCCGTGATGGTGACGCATCCGGCCTCGCGAGTGGGCCCGCACGTACAGTGCGGGCGCGATGCAACGCCTGGAGACACGCCTCGACGGCCCCGTCCTCCTCGAGCCCACGGTCCACGGCGACGCGCGGGGCTTCTTCTGCGAGACCTACCGCGAGGACGTCTGGGCCGCCCACGGCGTCCCCGGCGGCTTCGTCCAGGACAACCACTCCCGCTCGGGCCGCGGCGTCGTGCGCGGCATGCACTTCTCCGTGGGCGAGGGCCAGGCCAAGCTCGTGCGCTGCGCCCGCGGGGCGATCCTCGACGTCCTGGTCGACATCCGCCCCGGCTCGGCCACCCACGGCGAGTGGGAGGGCTTCACGCTGGACGACGAGACCATGCGCCAGCTCTACGCCCCCGTCGGCTTCGCCCACGGCTTCTGCGTCCTGAGCGAGATCGCCGACGTCGTCTACAAGGTCTCGACCTACTTCGACCCCGAGCTGGAGACGGGCTTTCGCTTCGACGACCCCGCCGTGGGCATCGCGTGGCCGGCCGACCTCGAGCTCAAGGTCTCGGCGCGCGACCGCGAGGCGCCGACCCTGGCCCGGGTGGCCCCAGCGAGCGGGGCCGGCGATCGCGAAGACCAAGGCAACTCAGGGTGAGCCCGTGGGGATCACATCGACGGCGGCCCGTATGCCCGGAGCCCCGCCCAAGCGCGCGTCGAGGGTGAGGAGCGCCATGTCCAGGCGCTCCGCCAACGCGATGTAGAGGGCGTCATAGAACGTGACGTTCGCTCGTAGGGCCCACGCCCTCTCGAGCAGTCCGAGATGGCTGGCACGCCTGAACGGCATGTCGGCCAGGTCCACGAGCGCCGCGGCAGCCCGTGCGGGCCGCAGCTCGCCCGCCATGACCAGGCGCCGAAGTACGTGGCCGATCTCCGCGTCCACCAGGTGCGGTGCCCACAGTCCCTCGCCGCGCGTGCGCAACCGGTCTCCGACCCGATCGCCATGCTCGCCGCCCGCCAGGTACTCCACCAGCACGGAGGCATCGAGAACGGGCACGGCAGGTCAGTCGTCGCGAACGTCGTGCAACGCCGCCAGGACTGTGCTCGTGCGCAGCGCCGAACTTCCGCGCGCGGCGACGCGAGCGTCGATCTCCTCCAGCGATGGCCGGGCAGCCGCCTCTTCGAGGTCTCGCTTGATGTAGTCCGAGAGGGACATCCCCGCCGCCGAGGCTCGAGCCTTCAGCGTGCGGTGCACCGGTTCTGACACATTACGGACTTGGATCATCTTCGGCATGTGGCTCACAGTAACGCATGTGCTCGACATGTGCTGTGCAGGGTGGCCTGACAACCGCGATCTCTTGATCTCCCCGACGATCCGCACCGCCGCGCGCACACGAGGCGGCATTGCGCGCTGATCGCGGATATCCTGGCGCGGCCTTGGGGAGCATTCGCAAGCTGCTGGTCGCGAACCGGAGCGAGATCGCGATCCGCGTGTTCCGCGCGGCCACAGAGCTCGGCCTGGGGACCGTGGCGATCTACTCCCGCCAGGATCGCTTCGCCCTCCATCGCTTCAAGGCCGACGAGGCCTACCTCGTCGGGGGCGGCCAGGACCCTGTGCGGGCCTACCTGGGGATCGACGAGATCGTGGCGATGGCGCGGGAGGCGGGCGCCGATGCCATCCACCCCGGCTATGGCTTCCTGGCCGAGAACCCCGATCTGGCGGAGGCCTGCGCGCGCGAGGGGCTGACGTGGATCGGCCCCCCCGCCGAGGTGATGAAGCGCCTGGGCGACAAGGTGGCAGCGCGTGAGCTGGCGCAGCGGGCCGGGGTGCCCGTCATGCCCGCCACGGGGGTCCTGCCCGACGACACGGCCGATGTGCAGCGACTCGGCGAGACGATCGGCTACCCACTGATGATCAAGGCCAGTTGGGGCGGCGGGGGTCGCGGCATGCGCATCGTCGACGATCCGGCCGACCTCGCCGAGCTCACCGCCGCGGCGCGGCGGGAGGCGGGCGCCGCCTTCGGGCGCGAGGATGTCTTCCTCGAGCGCCTGGTGAAGCGCGCGCGCCACCTGGAGGTCCAGGCCCTGGCCGACGAATCGGGGCAGGTGGTGCATCTCTACGAGCGCGACTGCACGGTGCAGCGCCGCCACCAGAAGGTGGTGGAGCGGGCGCCGGCGCCGGCGCTGGACCCCGCCACGCAGCGCGAGCTCTGCGAGGCCGCCGTACGCGTCATGCGCGAGGCCGGCTACCGCAACGCGGGCACCGTGGAGTTCCTGCAGGACGTCGACAGCGCAGAGTTCTTCTTCATCGAGGTGAACCCGCGCATCCAGGTGGAGCACACCGTGACCGAGATGGTCACCGGCGTGGACCTCGTGAAGGCGCAGATCCGGATCGCGGAGGGCGCCTGCATCGGCACGCCCGAGAGCGGGGTGCCGGCACAAGCGGACATCCGCCTGGCCGGCCACGCGCTGCAGTGCCGCGCGACCACCGAGGACCCCGAGAACAACTTCGCCCCCGACCACGGACGCATCACCACCTACCGCGAGGCGACCGGCTTCGGCATCCGCCTGGACGGCGGCACGGCCTACGCCGGCGCGGAGGTGACACCGTTCTACGACTCGCTGCTGGAGAAGATCACCGCGTGGGCCCCGACCCCCGAGGAGGCGGTGGCCCGGATGGAGCGCGCGCTGCGCGAGTTCCGCATCCGCGGGGTCAAGACCAACCTCTTCTTCCTCGAGGGTCTGATCGCCCATCCCCGCTTCCAGTCGAGCGACGTCACCACGCGCTTCATCGACGAGACCCCCGAGCTCTTCGACTTCGCACAGCCGCGCGACCGCGGAACCCGTCTGCTCTGCTTCATAGGGGAGGTGCTGGTCAACGGCAACCCGGAGGTGGCGGGCCAGCCCGACCCGGGCTGGCTGCCTGCGGCACCGCTGCCCGACACGCCCTACCGCTCTGACCTCGAGCGGGGCACCCGCGATCTGCTGCACGAGCTCGGTCCCGAGGGCTTCGCACGCTGGATGCGAGCGCAGGAGCGGCTGCTGTTGACCGACACCAGCTTCCGCGACGCCCACCAGTCGCTGATGGCGACGCGCATGCGCACGCACGACCTGCTTCCGATCGCGCCGATGTACGCGAGGCAACTGTCCGGCCTGCTGTCGCTCGAGTGCTGGGGCGGAGCCACCTTCGACGTGGCGATGCGCTTCCTGAAGGAGGATCCCTGGGACCGGCTCGCCGCTCTGCGCGAGCGGGTTCCCAACATCCTCCTCCAGATGCTGGTGCGTGCCTCCAACGCGGTGGGCTACAAGAACTACCCCGACAACGTCGTACGCTTCTTCGTGACCCAGGCCGCTGAAGCCGGCGTGGACCTGTTCCGCGTCTTCGACGCGCTCAACTGGGTCGAGAACATGCGCGTGGGCATGGATGCCGTGCTCGAGGCCGGGGCCCTCTGCGAGGCGGCGATCTGCTACACCGGCGACATCCTCGACCCGGCGAGGACGAAGTACGACCTGCGCTACTACGTCGACCTCGCTCGCCAGCTCGAGGACGCGGGCGCCCACGTGCTCGGGATCAAGGACATGGCCGGCTTGTGCAAGCCCGAGGCCGCCCGACGCCTGGTGCGCGCGCTGAGAGAGGAGGTGGGGATCCCGGTCCACTTCCACACCCACGACACGAGCGGTGTCTCGGCTGCCAGCGTGCTGGCGGCCGCCGACGCCGGCGTCGACGCCGTCGACGCCGCGATGGACCCGCTCAGCGGCCTCACCTCCCAGCCCAACCTGGGCTCGCTCGTCGAGGCGCTGCGCCACACCGAGCGCGACACAGGGCTGGCGCGTGAGCCACTGGAGCACGCGGCGGCCTACTGGGAGGTGGTACGCGGCTACTACGCGGGCTTCGAGAGCGACATCCGCGCCGGCGCGTCGGAGGTCTACCGCCACGAGATGCCGGGCGGGCAGTACACGAACCTCCGCCAGCAGGCGCGGGGCCTGGGCATCGCGGACCGCTGGCGCGAGGTGGCGCGGGCCTACGCCGAGGTCAACGCCATGCTCGGCGACATCGTGAAGGTGACCCCGACCTCGAAGGTGGTCGGCGACCTCGCCGTGTTCATGGTGACCAACGACCTCACCGCCGACGAGGTGCTCGACCCCGACCATGAGGTCGCCTTCCCGGAGTCAGTCGTCGGCTACTTCCGCGGCGACCTGGGCCAGCCCCCGGGCGGCTTCCCGCAGGAGCTCCAGCGCAAGGTGCTCAGAGGTGGTGACCACCTGAGGGTGCGCCCGGGCGAGAAGCTCGAGCCGGTCGAGCTGGACGTCGTCCGGGAGACCGCACAGGAGCAGGTGGGGCGCGCCGTGAGCGACCAGGAGCTCGCCTCCTACCTGATGTACCCGGAGGTGTTCGTCGACTTCGCCGGCTTCCAGCGTCAGTTCGGCGACGTGAGCGTGCTACCGACCCCCGCCTTCTTCTGGGGCATGCCCCAGGACGAGGAGCTCGCCGTGCACCTCGAGCCGGGCAAGACGCTGTTCATCCGCCTCCTCGCGCTGGGCGATCACGACAGCGAGGGCTACCGCTCGATCTACTTCGAGCTCAACGGTCAGCCGCGCGAGGTGAGGGTGCTGGACCAGAGCACGGAGCCGACCGAGGCTCGGCGCAAGGCCGACGAAAGTGATCCAGGGCAGGTCGCCGCGCCCGTACCGGGCATGGTCGCCTCGCTCTCGGTCGCGCAGGACGAGCGGGTGGAGAAGGGCGACGTGCTGCTCACCATCGAGGCGATGAAGATGGAGGTCGAGGTGTTCGCCGAGATGGATGGCGTGGTCGGGGAGATCGTGGCCGGCCACGGGGCGCACGTGCACGCCGGAGACCTCCTGCTCGTCGTGCAGGCCCGCGACGGCGGCGAGGACTGAAGCCGCCGTCTACCCGACCGCTGCCATGTATCACAAGTGATACGGTGCCGTCCTATGGGTGACGTGACGATTCGCGAGCTGCGCAACAAAGGTGGCGCCGTGGTCGACCGAGCGGCCGGCGGCGAGGAGATCACGATCACGCGAGCGGGAAAGCCCGTCGCAGAGCTGCGACCGGCCTCGCGGCCCACGCTGTCCGCACAGACGCTGCTCCGACGGTGGCGGCGCCTTCCTGCGGTGGATCCCGATGCGCTTCGCGCGGACATCGACGACGCCCTGGATGCCGGGCTCTGAGCACGCAGGCCCCTCACGACCGAGGCATCCTCGACACCTCGACGGTGATCCTGCTCGGGAAGATCGCCGACCCGCAAGCACTTCCGGCCGAGCCCCTCATCACGGCGGTGACCCTCGCCGAGCTGTCGGTGGGGCCACTCGTCGCGCGCGACGAGGACGAGCGGGCGGCGCGCCAGGCCCACCTCCAGCAGGCTGAGGCGGACTTCGCGCCGCTTGCGTTCGATGCCGCGGCGGCGCGCGCGTTCGGACGCGTGGCCGCGTCGCTGCGACGAGCCGATCGCAAGACCAGCGCCCGTTCCTACGACGCCATGATCGCCGCGATCGCCGCCGCCAACCAGCTCCCCATCTATACGGCCAATCCGGACGACTTCGCCGGCATCGACGTTCTCACCGTCGTCGCCGTCCCCAGCGGAGAGGGAGGGATTCGAACCCTCGAACGAGGTTGACCCCCGTTACGCGATTTCCAGTCGCGCCCGTTCAA
The DNA here is from genome assembly GCA_024330185.1 of Candidatus Siliceabacter maunaloa. GTDB lineage: Bacteria > Actinomycetota > Thermoleophilia > Solirubrobacterales > Solirubrobacteraceae > Siliceabacter > Siliceabacter maunaloa. The sequence goes on along the minus strand of JANDLV010000001.1, from coordinate 145,817 downwards.
CCGCTCCGGCACCTCTCCGAGCGGGATGGAGGCTAGCCGAGGCGACCGTGCTCAGCTCAGCTGTCCTGCCCTGCTGTTGCAGGACAACAGTCAGGCAGGACGGCTGCCGCCGGGACGACCGAAGAGACCGGGAGCGCCCGGACTCAACCGCTCTCGTGTCCTCAATGCTGCCGTGCGCCTGACCCGCCGCGAGCATCGGTGAGTCGAGCCTCAGACCTGCCAGTCGCCGCCGCGCAGGACGGGGACCGCGACGCCGTCGGCGGTGAGGCCGTCGACGTCGACGTCGGGGCCGCCGATCATGAAGTCGACGTGGATGGCGCTGGAGTTCGCGCGCTCGCGGTCGGCGTCGTCGTCCACGGTGAAGCCGTAGGCCGAGCCCAGGGCGATGTGGCTGGCGGCGTTCTCGTCCAGCAGCGTGTCGTAGAAGACGGTGTCCAGCGGGCCGATGCGCCCCTCGCCGTCGACGAGGGCGACCTCGCCCAGGCGGGCGGCGCCCTCGTCGCGGCGGGTGTAGGCGGCCAGGACGTCGCCGCCGCTGTCGGCGTCGACGCGCGTGGCCGAACCGCCCGAGAACTCGACGCGCAGCCCGCGGATGATGGTGCCGCCCACGACGAGCGGCTTGGTCGAGCGCACGTGGCCGTCGACGCGCAGGGGATCGGGCGCGGTGAAGATCTCCTCGGTCGGGAGGTTGGGCATGTGCTCGATCCCGTCCACGGTGGAGAAGCGGGCCGCGATGAAGCGCGAGCTGGGCAGCAGGCCCACGGTGAGGTCGGTGCCCGGGCCGGTGAAGCGCAGGGCGTCGAAGCGCCGTGCGCTCACCCGCTCGGCGGCGCCGACCAGCACGGCGGCGCGCTCCCGCCAGGCGGCGACCGGGTCGGCCTCGTCGAGGCGGCAGACGTGGAGGATCTGCTCCCACAGGCGTTCCAGGGCTGCGTCGGGCGCCAGGTCGGGATGCACCAGCGCGGCCCACCCCGGCGTGGGGCACGGCGACGCCGTCCAGTTGGTAGTGCGCTCGTTGACCACGAGCGCCGTCTCCTTGAGGAACGGGAGCTGGTCGCGTCCGGCGCGGTCGGGGTCCAGCCCGTCGAGCAGCCCCGGCTCCACCGGGCCGGTGAGGCCGATGCGCGCGCAGCGCTGCTCACCCAGGGCCAGCACGCGGTCGCCCAGCCAGGAGGGCACGAAGTCCAGGGTCTCCTGGGCCGCGTGCTCGATGCGCGCGCGCTTGACGTGCAGGTCGAACGTCGCGACGTCGACGTACTTGGCGCCGGCGCGGTAGGCGGCGGTCGCGACGGCACGGGTGAGCGCCTCCTTGCCCGGCTCGCTGCCCACGGCGACGATCTGGCCCGGCTGGACGTTGGCGCCGAAGCGCACGATGAGCTCGGCGAGCCGCTCGACCATCCCGGCGCAGGCTACCCGGAGGCCCGCGACTCAGGCGGCCCGCGCGTGGGCGACGGCGCGCGCGGTGAGCGCGCGGATGCTCGCGGTGACCTCGGCCGGCGCCTCCAGCGGCGTCATGTGCCCGATGCCGGGCAGCTCGACGTAGGCCGTCACGTCGGGCAGGACGTCGGCCATGGCACGGGCGTGCACCGGCGGCGTGAGGCGATCGCGCTCCCCCACGAGCACCGCGGTGGGCACGGCAAGATCCTTGAGCGCCTCGCGCAGCTCCAGGTCTGACACGGTGGCCCCGCACCCGCCGCGGGCGGCCCTGTGGCAGCTCAGGATCATCTTCTCGCAGAAGGCCACGGTGGCCGGGCTGGCGTTCGGGCTGCAGGCGATGTAGCGGATGACCCGGTTGCTCAGCGGCGTGGTGGCGCTCGGCAGCGGCGCGCGGGCGCCGAGGAAGGCCCGGCCCACGGTGCCCTTGACCAACTGCAGCGGCCCGGGCGTACCGACCAGCAGCGACTCCGTGATCAGGTCGCCCAGGCCCGTGCTGATCAGCGACGCGCCGGCCACGCGCTCGCGCACCTCGTCGGGATGCTGGTCGGCCCACGCGACGGTTGTCATGGCGCCCAGCGAGTGACCGGCCAGGACGGCTCGCTCCCCGTCGGGCACGCAGGCGCGCAGCACGGCATCGAGGTCGCCGGCCAGCGCCTCGATCGACCAGTCGCCGCCCGGTGGCCGGCCGCTGCGCCCGTGGCCGCGCAGGTCGAAGGCGACGAGGCGCAGGTCGCCGTCCAGCGCCTGGATCTGGTGCGTCCACGTCTCCAGCGTGCACGTCCAGCCGTGCACGAGGACCACGGTCGGGGCGTCGGCGGGGCCGAAGACCTCGGCGTGCAGCGGCGTCCCGTCGGGCGCGACGACCTCCACGACCTCTTGTCCTCGGCCCTCCAGCGGCGTGTCGAGCACCGCCTTGAGCGGATCGGCCTCGATGGCGCGGCGATCGGCGCGGCGCTGGCGTTCCCACGCGACGCCGGCCAGGGGAACAGCGACCAGCGCCGCCTTGACGGCGGCGTTCACGCGCCGCTGCGCTTCACGTCCGTCATGACATACATCCTATGCCAGCGGCATAGGAGTGACTCCGATGCCGGGTAGGGTGCGGCACCGACCACGACCCAGGAGGAGCGGATGGCACGCATAGCGGGCAGCGCCAGCGAGGAGATCGACGCGCCGCTGGACCAGGTGTGGGCGGTCGTCGAGGATGTGCTTGTCGCCCCCGACTGGCAGGACGGCCTGCTGTCGATGACCGCGCTGGAGCACGACGACCAGGGCCGCGCCACCCTCGTGGAGACCAAGAGCGACGCCAAGGTGCGAACGGTCACGAGCCGCGTGCGCTTCAGCTACGAGGGCCCGACGCGGCTGAGCTGGAGACAGGAGGAGGGGGAGCTGAAGTCCCTGGACGGCTCGTGGACGCTCGAGGACCTGGGCGACGGGCGCACCCGGGCGACCTACGAGATCGACGGTGACCCCGGGCGGGTCCTGGGCATGCTCGTGCGCGGCCCGGTCGAGGGCGCGGTTCGCAGCCACCTGGTCGACGCGCGCCCCGGTGAGCTCAAGGAGCGCGTCGAGCGCGGCTGAGATGCGCTCGGGACGGGAAGGACCCGAGATACCATCGACTGCGAAGGAGGCACCATCATGGGCCTACGTAATCTGACCGACAAAGCCAAGCAGGTGTTCGAGGAGCGTGGCGGAAGTGAACGCGCCAAGCAGGACGGCGACGCGCTGAAGCGCATCGCCAAGGGTGAGGGCTCGCTGAGCGACAAGGCGAAGGCGGGCATGGAGCGGCTGCGCGGCGAGCCTGCGAGCGCAGCCGGCGGCCCGGGCGAGACCGACCCGGCTTCCCCGGCGCAGACCGAGCCCCGCCCCGACCCGGGCGCGCCGTCCACCAGCACCAAGCCGCCGGGCGCGCCCCCCTCGCGCTCGTAGCGATCGACCTGCTCAGCCCTGCGGCGAGCGCCGCTTGGGCGTGAGGTCGGTGATGGTGCCCTCGGCGACCTCCGCCGCGAACGCGACGGTCTCGCTGAGGGTGGGGTGGGCGTGGATCGTGAGGCCGAGGTCCTGCGCGTTGGCGCCCATCTCGAGGCCCAGGCCGGTCTCGGCGATGAGCTCGCCGGCGTTGGCTCCGACGATGCCGGCGCCGATCACCCTGCGGGTCTGCGGGTCGACCAGGAGCTTGGTGAGGCCCTCGCCCGCGTCCATGGACAGTGCCCGACCGGAGGCCTGCCACGGGAAGGTCGCCGTCTCGTGCGGGATGTCGCGCTCCCGGGCCTGCAGCTCGGTGAGGCCCACCCAGGCCACCTCGGGGTCCGTGTAGGCGACGGCGGGGATGCCGCGGGCGTCGAAGGCGACGTCGTGGCCGGCGATGACCTCGGCGGCGATCCTGGCCTCGTAGGTGGCCTTGTGGGCGAGCATCGGGCCGCCGACCACGTCGCCGATGGCGTGGATGTGGTCGACGTTGGTGCGCTGACGCTCGTCGACGGGCACGAAGCCCCGGTCGTCGACGTCCACGTCGGCGGCCTCCAGCCCCAGCGCGCCGCCGTTGGGCTCGCGGCCCACGGCGACGATGACCGCGTCGAAGGTGGCGTCCTCGATGTCGCCGGTGTAGGTGACGCGCAGGCCATTCTCGCCCGCCTTGACCGACTCGACGCCGGCCTGGAGGTGGATGGCCTCGTAGCGCCCGGCGATGCGCTCGTGCAGCGGCTTGACCAGGTCGGGGTCGCAGCCGGGAATGAGCTGGGCGGCCAGCTCCACGACGGTCACCTTCGCGCCCAGCGCGTCGTAGACGCAGGCCATCTCCAGGCCGATGAAACCCCCGCCGACCACGAGCAGGCGCTGGGGGATGTCCGGGAGCTCGAGAGCGTCGGTGGAATCCATGACGCGCTCGTCGTCGTGGGGGATCCCGGGCAGCTCGATCGCCCGGGAGCCGGTGGCCACGACCGCGTGGTCGAAGGTCACGGTCCTGTCGCCCACCTCCAGAGCGTGGGGGCCGGTGAAGCGGCCCTCGCCCTCGAGGACCTGGACCTTGCGCGCCTTCGCGAGGCCGCTGACGCCCCCGGTGAGGCGCTCGACGACGCCGTCCTTCCAGGCGCGCAGCGCGTCGAGGTCGATCTCGGGCGTGGCGAAGCTCACGCCGTGGTCGCTGGTGGCCCGGGCCTCGGCGATGACCTTGGCCACGTGCAAGAGCGCCTTGGAGGGGATGCAGCCCACGTTGAGGCACACGCCCCCCAGCGAGGGGTAGCGCTCGACCAGGACCACGTCGAGGCCCAGGTCGGCGGCGCGGAACGCGGCGGTATAGCCACCCGGGCCCGAGCCGAGGATGAGGACCTGGGCGTGGACGTCGTCACTCACAGCAGCACGCGGCGCATGTCGCGCAGGACTCCGGCGAGGTGCGCGCAGAAGCGCGCTGCGGCCGCGCCGTCGATGACGCGGTGGTCGTAGGACAGCGAGAGCCCGAGCACGAGCCGGGGGACGAACCGCTCGCCGTCCCACACCGGCTTGTGGGCGGAGCGCGTCACACCCAGGATGGCCACCTCGGGCGCGTTGATGATGGGCGTGAATGCGGTGCCGCCTATGCCGCCCAGGCTGGAGATGGTGAACGTCGCGCCGGCCATCTCGCCCGGGCCGAGCTTCCCCTCCCGGGCGCGGCCCGACAGCTCGGTCAGCTCGCCGGCCAGCGCGAGGATGCCCTTGGCGTCGACGTCACGGATGACCGGGACGACCAGGCCGCGGGGCGTGTCGGCGGCGAAGCCCAGGTGGAAGTACCGCTTGAGCACGAGCTCCTCACCGTCCAGCGAGGCGTTGAACTCGGGGAACGCGGCCAGGGTCGCCGCGCTGGCCTTGAGCAGCAGCGAGACCATCGTCACCCTGACGTCGGACTGCTCGGCGTTGAGCTGCTTGCGAAAGGCCTCCAGCTCGGTGATGTCGGCGTCCTCGTGGTGGGTGACGTGCGGGATGCGCACCCAGTTGCGTGCGAGGTTCGCGCCCCCGAGCCTGCGTATGCGCGAGAGCTCCACGCGCTCGACCTCGCCGTACTTCTCGAAGTCCACCTGCGGCCAGGGAGCGAGGCCCGGGCCGGCGCCGTCCTCGGCGGCCGGAGCGGCCTGATCGGACGCCGACCCACCCACCCGATCGAGGTCCTCGGGCACGATGCGCCCGCCGCGTCCCGACCCGGTGATCGTCGCGAGGTCGATGGCCCGCTCGCGGGCCAGGCGCCGCACGGAGGGGCTGGCGTGGATGGGACCGTCGCCGCCTTCGCTCTCGGCCTCCGCCTCCGCGGACGCCTCCGCGTCGCTGCCCGCCGAGTCGTCCTCGGCCGCCGCCCCCGCGTCGCTGCTCGCCGGCTCCTCTCCACCGCCGCCGTCCTCGCCCGCCGGCTCAAGCGTCGCGATCACCGTGCCCTCCGACACCGTGTCGCCCACGGACACCTTCACCTCGTCGACCGTCCCGGCGCTCGGGGCGGGCACCTCCATCGATGCCTTGTCGGTCTCCAGGACGATCAGCGGTGCCTCTGCCTCGACCTCGTCGCCCACGGACACGAGCACCTCGACCACCGGAACGTCGGTGAACTCCCCGATGTCGGGGACGGGGACGTCTACCGCCGCCACGGCGCCTCCGCGTCCGCGTCGATCCCGTAGCGCTCGATCGCCTGCGCGGCGTCCTCGTCGCGGCCCAGGGCATGCAGCGCGGCGAGCGCGACGTGGTGGCGGTCGACCTCGAAGAAGCCGCGCAGCTTCCCGCGGGTGTCGCTGCGCCCGAACCCGTCGGTGCCCAGCACGGTGTAGTCGCGCAGGACGTAGGGGCGGATCTGCTCGCCCACCGCGCGCACGTAGTCCGAGGCGGCGACCACCGGCCCGTCGTGGTCGCCCAGGCAGCGCCCCACCCACGACACGTCGGGCTCCCGCAGCGGGTGCAGGCGGTTGCGCCGCGACACGGCCATCCCGTCGCGGGCCAGCTCGGAGAACGACGTGACGCTCCACACGCCGGCCTCCACGCCGAAGTCCTCACGCAGCAGGTCGGCGCCAGCGAGCACCTCGTTGAGGATCGTCCCCGCGCCCAGGAGCGCCACGTCGGGCTCGTCGGCGTCGCGCACGGGGTGCAGGCCGCGCAGGATCCCCTCCCGGGCCCCCTCGGGCATCGCGGGGTGCGAGTAGTTCTCGTTCATCACCGTGACGTAGAAGAAGACGTCCTCCTCCCGGGCGACCATGCGCCGCAGGCCGTCCTGCATGATCACCGCGAGCTCGTAGGCGTAGCAGGGGTCGTAGGCGACGCAGTTGGGGATGGCCGAGGCCAGCAGGTGGCTGTGGCCGTCCTCGTGCTGCAGGCCCTCGCCGTTGAGCGTGGTGCGCCCCGCGGTGCCGCCCATGAGGAACCCGCGCGCGCGGCTGTCGCCCGCGGCCCAGGCCAGGTCGCCGATGCGCTGGAAGCCGAACATCGAGTAGAAGACGTAGAAGGGCAGCATCGTGATGCCGTGGTTGGCGTAGGAGGTGCCGGCGGCCAGCCAGGAGGAGAACGCGCCCGCCTCGCTGATGCCCTCCTGGAGGATCTGCCCCTTGACGTCCTCCTTGTAGAACATGAGCTGCTGCGCGTCCTCGGGCTCGTAGAGCTGGCCCATCTGGCTGAAGATCCCGAGCTGGCGGAACATGCCCTCCATGCCGAAGGTGCGCGACTCGTCGGCCACGATCGGCACCACGCGCTCGCGCAGGGCCTTGTCGCGCAGCACCGTGGCGAGGATGCGCACGAAGGCCATCGTGGTCGACACCTCGCGCTCGCCGGTGCCCTCGAGCTGGATGTGGAAGGCGTTCAGGTCGGGGACCTCCAGCGGCTCGACATCGGTGCGCCGTTGGGGCAGGAAGCCGCCCAGGCCCTCGCGCAGCTCGCGCAGATGGACGATCGCGGGGGCGTCGTCGGCCGGCTTGTGGAAGCTGTGCTCGCGCACCTCCTCGTCGGTGAGGTCGATCTCGAAGCGCTCGCGGAAGGTGAACAGCGCATCCTCGGCCATCTTCTTGGCCTGGTGGCTGACGTTGCGCCCCTCGGTCGCCTGCCCCATGCCGTAGCCCTTGATCGTCTTGGCCAGGATGACCGTCGGCTGCCCGGTATGGGCCATCGCCGCGGCGTAGGCGGCGTGGATCTTGGCCGCGTCGTGGCCGCCGCGGTTCAGCGCCCAGACCTCCTCGTCGGACAGGTCGGCGACCATGTCCGCCAGCTCGGGGTAGGCGCCGAAGAAGTGCTCGCGCACGTAGGCTCCGTCGCGCGCCTTGTAGATCTGGTAGTCGCCGTCGACGACCTCCTCCATGCGGCGCATGAGCAGGTCCCCGTGCTCGTGGGCCAGCAGCGGGTCCCAGCGCGACCCCCAGATGACCTTGATGACGTTCCACCCCGCGCCGCGGAAGTTGGTCTCCAGCTCCTGGATGATGCTCCCGTTGCCGCGCACCGGCCCGTCGAGGCGCTGCAGGTTGCAGTTGACCACGAAGACGAGGTTGTCCAGCCGCTCGCGGCCGGCAAGCGAGATCGCGCCCATCGACTCGGGCTCGTCCATCTCCCCGTCGCCCATGAAGGTCCAGACCGTGCGATCCGACGAGTCGATGATCCCGCGGCCCTGCAGGTACTTCATGAACCGCGCCTGGTAGATCGACATCAGCGAGCCCAGGCCCATCGAGACGGTGGGGAACTGCCAGAACTCCGGCATCAGCCACGGGTGGGGGTAGGAGGACAGCCCGCCCGGCTCGACCTCCTGGCGGAAGTTGCGCAGCTGGTCCTCGGTCAGGCGGCCCTCGAGGTAGGCGCGGGCGTAGATGCCCGGCGAGGAGTGGCCCTGGATATAGATCAGGTCGCCGCGCGACTCGTCGGTGGGCGCGCGCCAGAAGTGGTTGAAGCCGACCTCGTACAGGGTGGCCGCCGACTGGTAGCTGGCGATGTGCCCGCCGACGTCGGCCTGCTGGTTTGCCTGCAGGATGATCGCGATCGCGTTCCAGCGGATGAGCGAGCGGAAGCGACGCTCCAGGTCGGGGTCGCCCGGCACCGGCGGCTCGTCACCGGGCGCGATCGTGTTGACGTAGGGCGTGGTCAGATCGCCGCCGGTCTTGACGCCCGCCGAGCGGGCCGCGCCCTGCAGCGACTCCAGCAGGTCGCGGGCGCGGTCGGGGCCGTCCGCCCGCAGGACCGCCTCGAGGGCTTCTAGCCACTCGCGCGTCTCCCCAGGATCGACGTCCTCGTCTGCGGCCATCGACCTCCCATCCTTCCACGTCGGCGGCGGGGAGGTGGGAGGCGCGGTGGGTCCACGCGGATGGGGGAGGCTGTCATATCCAGACGGATATGCTCTTGACCATGGGCACCACCGGCCGGCTCCACGAGGCGCGCCGCCGCGCGGGGCTGAGCCAGACCGAGCTCGCCCGCCGGGCGGGCACCTCGCAGGCCACGATCTCCGCCTACGAGAGCGGGCGCAAGCAGCCGTCGGTGGCGACCCTCAGCCGGCTGCTCGCCGCCGCGGGCGCCCGGCTCACGGTGGAGCACGGCAGGCCGCCGGTCGTGCTGCCCTCGCCGCACGAGCACGCACGGGCCGCGCGGACGCTCTCCCAGGTGCTGTCGCTCGCCGCGTCCCTGCCCGTCCGCCACGAGCGCGGGCTGCGCTATCCGTCGCTGAGCCCTGCAGCGCGCCGGGCGGCGTGACGCTCCAGCGCAAGCTGCTCGCCCTGCATCGCACGCTGGCGCGCGGCCGGATCCCGCACGCCTTCGGCGGCGCCATCGCCCTGGCCTACTGGACCCTGGATCCGCGCGGCACCAGCGACATCGACGTCAACGTCTTCATGCCCGCGGTCGACGCGGACCAGGTCCTGCGCGCCCTGCCCGAGGGCGTCGCCCAGCCGGCCGGGACCCTCGAGACGATCGCCCGCGACGCCCAGATCCGGCTGTGGTGGGAGGAGACGCCGGTCGATGTGTTCTTCGACGCCGTCCCGGTGCACGCCGACGCGGCGCGCAACCGCCGCGACGTCCCCTTCGAGGACGAGCGGATCCCGGTGCTGGGCCCGATCGAGCTGGCGGTGTTCAAGGCGATGTTCGACCGCACGCGTGACTGGGCGGACATCGAGGCGATGCTCTGCGCCGCGACGCTCGACCTCGACGCCGTCCGCGAGATGCTGAAGACAATGGTGGCCGTCGACGACGAGCGCTTCGCAAGGCTCGACGAGGCGGCGCGGCGCGCCGGGCGGTGAAGATCCCCCCTCCCGGGCTCGGGCGCCGGCGCGCCGCGCTCCCACTCCTGATCCGACATGCGCAGCGTCCGCACCCCGCCGGCCGCGAGACCCGCGAGGAGAAGCGCGCCCGCCATGGCGAGACCGTGACCGCATCCAGGCGGTCGTGCTCGCGTACGAGTCCGGCCTCGTTCGCCCGGGTGCCACGTAGGGAGGCGGCTGGGCGGTCAGTCCACGTCGCCGCGGGTGAAGCGCGCGACCGCGGCACCGACGAGGACGGCCACCCAGACCGCCGCGACCGCAATGGCGCGGACCAGTTCGGGATCCTCGGCGGTCTGGTCGAAGTCCACTGTTTGCGCTCCAAGCGCCCTCATGATCTCGACGACCGCGCTGCCCAGCGCGAAGTCGCCGACAGAGGGAATCGCGCTCAGCGCGGAATCGATCACGAAGGCGAAGGCCAGCGCCAGCGCCATGCCACCGGCCATGCTGCGGGTGAGCAGCGCGAGCGCGAAGCCGACCGTGGCGTAGATCAGGTTGCTGACCAGATACGCGAGGCCCTCGTTCAGCGTGTCGCCGGCGGGAATGGAGGCGTCGTGCGCAGAGCCGGCCGCCGACAGGAGCGGCGCCGCGGCCAGCACGGTGACCACAGTGAGCGCTGTGATGACCCCGAGCACGACGGCGAGCTTCGCGCCCACCAGCCGCATGCGACCCGGGTCGGCCGTCAGCGCGCGGCGGATCGTGTGCTGGCCGTACTCCACCCCGACCATCCAGGCGGCGAGCACGATGGAGGCGACCTGGGTGGGCAGGCCGACGCCAAGCAGGAGCGCCGTGGCACCGTCGTCGGGCCCGGCGATCCACGCCACGGTCAGGACGATGACGAACACGGCTGCGACAGCCCCGAGCGTCCAGCGCGGCGTGGGCATGCAGCGCAGCTTGAGCAGCTCGGCGGTCATGCGATCACCTCCGCTGGCGCGGCACCCGCCTGGTGGTCGCCGTCCTCGGTGAGGGTGAGGAAGACGCCCTCCAGGCGCGCGCCCTCGTGCCACAGCTCGCGGACGTGGATGCCCGCTTCGGAGAGCGGACGGCTTATCTGCGCGCCGTCGTCGATCTCCCCGGCGACCGCCAGGCGGCCGTCGTCCCTCGGCGTCACGGTGAGCCCGGCGCGGCGCAGGACCTCGGCGGCCCGCTCCGCCTCGTGCGCTGCGACGCGAGTGGCGTAGCCGGCGCCGCCGTGGCGGGCCAGGAGCTCGGCGATGGTGCCCTCGGCCAGCAGGCGCCCGCGGTGGAGGATCATCGCGCGGTCGCACATCAGCTCCACCTCGGTGAGCTGGTGGGAGGAGACCAGGACCGTCGTGCCGCGCCCCGGCAGCTCCTTGATGAGCTTGCGGATCTCGACGATCCCCGCGGGATCCAGGCCGTTGGTGGGCTCGTCGAGAACCACCAGGCGGGGCCTGCCCAGCAGCGCCAGCGCGAGCCCGACGCGCTGCTTCATGCCCATGGAGAACTTCCCAGCGCGGGTGTCGGCGCGGTCGGCCAGGCCGACCAGAGCGAGCAACTCGCCGATCTGCGCCTCAGCGTCGCGCAGCGAGAGCGCGGCGGCCTCGATGCGCATGTTCTGACGCGCGGTGGCGCGGCCGTAGAGGGCAGGGCCCTCGATCAGCGTGCCGACGCGGCGGACGGCTGCGGCGAAGCCGGGGGAGCCGGGGCGCTCGCCCAGCAGGGTCGTGGAGCCGGCGCTGGGCGCGGCGAGGCCCAGCAGCGCACGGATGGCGGTGGTCTTGCCGGCCCCGTTGGGGCCCAGCAGGCCGCACACGGTGCCCTCGGGCACCGCGAAGGACAGGCGGTCCACCGCGGTCACCGTGCCGTAGCGCTTGACGAGGCCGTCGTAGGCGGCGAGGGGTTGCGCGGCCATGGCGACACCATTGTGAAGCAAGCGGGTCGCCACGCACAGCGGCCGACCGGCGACGGGACCTACGGGCGATGAAGAGTCGTTCTAGCGGCGTCGCTCGACGCGACCCCGGTCACCTCTGACGGTCGCCTTCGTAGAGCTGCCGCAGGGATCGTCGCCGTCACCGAGCCCACGAGGCCGCGCTCCTGCAGCGCAACGGCGCCGAGGTGCTCGCTGACGTGCGCCACCCGGGTTCGCGGCGGATTCCGTGGACCAATCCGGGCTCGATCGAATCGGCGATGCCGGTGGCCTACGTCCACCTGCCCGAACTGGGTGGGCGGCGTCGGCCCCGACACCAACTCCCTGCCCTTCGGGGTTCGGTCGCTGATCGACGCCGCGGAGGAGATGCTCGTCATCGCCCCGTCGCTGCCGGGACGGTTGGACTGGACCTGTTCTCCTCGGGTCTTCCAGCGGAGGGGGAGGGATTCGAACCCTCGGTACGCCAAAGACGCACAACGGTTTTCGAGACCGCCCCGTTCAACCACTCCGGCACCCCTCCGGGGGGCCGATGCAGGCTAGCGTGCGCATGCCGGTTGTCCGACTACGCCTCTTCCGTGGCCGAGTAGAGGGCGTCGCGCTCAGCCACGCGCTGCTGCGGTTCGTCGGCGTTCGACGAGCTGCTGCGCCGGCTCGCAAGCGTCCTGCCTAGCTGTTGCCATAGGACACCAGGGCAGGACGCTTGCCTCCGCGACAACCTGTATGCCCTGGGCGAGGAGTGAGACCCCTCACCGTCGCCGCGATGCGAAGAAGTCGCGAAGCATGGCCGCACACTCGGCGGCGTGGAGGCCTGCGAGGACCTCGGGGCGGTGGTTGAGCCTCGGCTCGGCGAGGATGTCCAGGACGCTGCCCGCAGCGCCGGCCTTGGGGTCCGCGCTCGCGAAGACGACGCGGGGGACGCGGGCCAGGACGATGGCGCCGGCGCACATGGCGCAGGGCTCCAGGGTCACGTAGAGGGTGCTGTCCAGCACGCGCCAGCTTTCCAGGCGCCCCGCGGCGCGGCGGAGAGCGAGGGTCTCGGCGTGGGCGGTGGGGTCCTGGCGCAGCTCGCGCTCGTTGTGGCCGGCGCCGACGACCTCGCCGCGGTGGACGACGACGGCCCCGATGGGCACGTCGTCGTGGGCTGGGGCGGCTCGGGCCTCCGCCATCGCCAGGCCCATGAACCGCTCGTCGTCGAGGCTGAAGCGCTCGGGCATCGGTACCTACGATGACGGTGCACGCGCCAGCCGGCGGCCCGATCACGGTAGGGCATGGTCGCACCCCGAAACTCGGGGCACCATCCGCGTGTTCACATATCCGCGCATGCCAGTCCCCGCCCGCTCATCCCTCACCCTCGCCGTCGTGGTGGCCGCCCTGGCCGCCGCGCCCGCGGCGTCGGCCCAGACCGCGGCGCCGGCCGTGCCCGCGGGCCTGGCCGACACCACCGACCGCGTCGCCGGGCCCACCAAGGACGGCGAGGTCGCGCCGGTGCGTCCGCTCCAGGTCATCGTGGAGTTCGCGGACGATGCGGGGGAGGAGGGCCGCGTGGCCGCCGCCGCAGCCGTCGATGGCGGGCTGCTGCGCGTCTCCGGCCCCCACACCCGCCTGATGGGACTCCCCCCGGGCGCCGACGGCGAGCAGGCGCTGCGCACGCTGCGCGAGCGCGAGGACGTCGTCTCGGCCGTGCCCAACCATGTCGGCCGCGCCGCCGGTTACACCCCGGACGACCCGGGCGCGGGCGCGGGCTGGGAGGCCGTCCAGTGGAACTTCCTGGCCGCCCACGGCGTCAACGCGCCCGACGCGTGGACCAACCTGCGCGAGGCCGGCCGCGCGGGCGGCAAGGGGACCGTCGTGGCGGTCATCGACTCCGGCGTGGCCTACCGCGACGACGGACGCTACGAGCTCTCGCCGGACTTCACCCGCTCGCAGTTCGTGCGCGGACGCGACTTCCTGCGCGACAGCCCCTACCCACTCGACACCTCCGGCCACGGCACGCACATCGCGGGCACGATCGCCGAGCGCACCGACAACGGCGTCGGCGTGACCGGCCTGGCCTACGGCTCGCGGATCATGCCGCTCCGCGTGCTGGACAGCGAGGGCTTCGGCGACAGCGACGACATCGCCCGCGCGGTCCGCTTCGCCGCGCGCGAAGGCGCCGACGTGATCAACCTGTCGATCGAGTTCGACGACGAGATCGAGGCCCGCGACATCCCCAACCTGCTCGAGGCGATCGAGTACGCGCGCGAGAAGGACGTCAACGTGGTCGCCGCCAGCGGCAACTCGGCCGCCGACAGCGTCCCCTACCCGGCGCGAGCGCCCGGCGTCATCGCCGTCGGCGCCACGACGGAGTCGGGCTGCCTGGCCGAGTACTCCAACGCCGGGCGGATGGTGGATGTCGTCGCCCCCGGCGGCGGGCGCGACGCCAACGTGCCCGACGACCCCCGCTGCTCGCTGGACAACGACGGGCGCAACATCGTGCAGATGACCTTCGACGGGCAGGTGGACGAGTTCCTGCTCCCCCGGGACTACGAGGGCACCTCGATGGCCTCCCCGCACGTCGCGGGCACCATCGCGCTCGTCCTGGCCAGCGGCGTTCTGGGTGACGACCCCAAGCCCAAGGAGGTCGAGTTGCACATCGAGGACACCGCGCGCGACCTGGGCAGCCGCAGTCTCTACGGCCACGGGCTCGTGGACGCAGCGGCGGCGACACGCCCGCGGTAAACGGCTTTCGCCTCCGGTCCTCTCAAGTTCGGACAAACGGCTTTCGCCTCCGGTCCTCTCAAGTTCGGACAAACGGCTTTCGCCTCCGGTCCTCTCAAGTTCGGACCTGCGGCGACGTTACCTACGTGGTGCGGATGATCAGGACCGAGCAGGGCGCGTGGTGGGAGACCTTGTTGGGCACCGAGCCCAGCAGGAAGCGCTCCGCGCCCGTCATGCCCTTGTTGCCGACGACGATCAGATCGACGCCCTGCTCCTCGGCGACGTCGAGGACCGCGTCGGCCGGGTCGCCCTGGCGTGCGTAGGTCGCGCTGTGCACCCCGGCGCGCTGCGCGACCTTGGCCGCCTCGGCCAGCGTCGCGTCGACCTCTTCACGCTGGTTGACCATCCACTGCATGTCCTCGGGCGCCTGCTCACCGTCCTCGCGCGGGCGCTCGCGGCTCACCGGCTCGTACGCACTCACGATCTCCACCCGTGCGCCCACCGAGCTCGCGAGCTCGATGGTCTGCCGCACCGCCTCGGTCGCCGTCTGCGACCCGTCGGTCCCCACCACGATCGACTCGAACATGGCGCCGGACCCTAGTGGTCCGTCCGGTGAATCCGTGCGGCTTCTCTACAGAAGCCGCACGGCGGCGATCACGATGCCGGCGATCACGAAGAGCACGATGAGGGCCTGCACCCAGATCCAGAACGGGGACACGCGAGCTAATCCTGCAGTCTGCCGTTGATCTCGCCGATGGAGCGGTTGATGTCCGCGCTGACGTCGCCCGTGGCCTCGAGCAGATCGCGCTGGGCGCTCAGGAGCTCGTCGGGCTCGTCGTCCTCCAGCGCGTCGACCGCAGCGGAGACCTCGCCACCGTAGCCGTCGATCGTCTCCACGAGCTCGCCGTGCTGGGTCGAGACCTCCTCGGGGGGCTCGATCGAGCTCAGATCCTCGACGACCCCGTCGATCGCCGTCTCGAAGCGCCCGAGCGTCTCGCGGTCGGCGTCGGTGGTGCTCTGCTCGGTGATCTGGCCCGCCAGCTCCTGCACCGTGTCGGCAAAGGACTGCTGGGCGCGGTTGACCTGGTCGACGTAGGCGTTTCGCTCCTCGGCGTCGCCGCCGCACCCGGCGGCGACGGCACCGGCGACGAGTGTGAGGAGCGCCGCGCGGAGCGGTCGTGGCATGCCGGCGACCCTAGCGGGCGGCACGGACGCGCCGCCGTCGCAGCGGCTGCGCCCACCGTGTGGCAGCGCGCGCAGACCAACCGGGCGTGCGGCGGCCGGCGTGTCTGGCCGGACAGTCGGATACGGTCCCGTGTCCATGCACCGCGTCCTGCTCGTCCTCGCCGCCCTGCTCATCCTGCCCCTGGCCCTGCTGGCCTGCGGCGAGGAGGAGGACAACGGCGGCGAGACGCCGAGCGCCGACGCGTCGGCCCTGCCCTACCCACCCGAGGCCGCGGAGCCCGCGGTCTCCCCCGCGGTGGAGGGCACGACGCCGGGGGAGATCATCGAGGTCGGCGAGGGTCCCGAGGGGGTGGCCTTCGACCCCCAGACCGGGCTGGTCGCCGTCGGAACGCGCGAACCCGGCGAGCTGGTGCTGGTCAACGGCGTCAGTGGCGAGATCACCGAGCGCGTGCGCATCCCCTCCGCGCCGCGCCATCTCGCCCTGGCCGAGCCCGGTGGTCCCGTCCTCGTCCCCGCCGAGGACGCCAACACGCTGGTCGAGGTGTCCCTGCCCGACGGCGAGACGCGGATGACCGAGGTCGGCGAGAACCCCCACGACGTCGCCTTCCTCGACGATCGCATCTACGTCGGCGACGAGTTCAGCTCCACCCTGTCGGTCGTCGAGGACGGCCGGCTCGTGCGCCAGGTGCCCGTCGACGTGCAGCCCGGTGGCGTGATCGAGCTCGATGACGAGATCGGCATCGTCTCGGTGCGCGCGTACACCCTGGAGCTCTTCAGCCTCGAGGAGGACCTGCAGGCCCAGGGCTCCCAGAACGCGGGCCTGGGCCCGACGCACGTCGTGCGCGACGACGAGGGCCGCCTCTTCGTCACCGACACCCGCGGCGATGCCGTCCTCGTCTACGAGACCCAGCCGCGCCTGAAGTTCGTGGGGCGCCTCGAGCTGCCCGGCTCGCCCTACGGCATCGCCATCGATCGCGAGCGCGGGCGCGTCTGGGTCACGCTGACCGGGCGCAACGAGGTCGTCGAGCTCAACGCGGCCGACGTGCCGCAGGTCCTGCGCCGCTTTCCCACGGTCCGCCAGCCCAACACGCTCGCGGTGACGCCCGGTGGCGGCCGCCTGTTCATCGCCTCGCGCACCGACGGCACGTTGCAGCTGCTGGACCCCGGCGGCTGAGCCGGCCCGGTCAGACGCCGTCCGCCACACGGGTGACGACGTCGCGGCCCGCACGCTTGGCCTCGTAGAGGGCCTGGTCGGCGCGGGCGAGGAGCGCCGTCAGGTCCTCGGGTGGTGCTGCGGCGACGCCGAGGCTGACGGTGACCGGCACCGCGACGCCGCCGGCGTCGATGGGCGCAGCGGCGACCGCGGCGCCCAGCGCGTCGCCCACCCGCCGGGCTCCCTCCACCCCGGCGCCGGGCAGCAGGACGACGAACTCGTCGCCGCCCAGGCGCCCCAGGACGTCGCCCCCGCGCACCTCGCGCCGGCAGCGAGCGGCGATCTCACGTAGGACGGCGTCGCCCACCGCGTGGCCGTGGGTGTCGTTGACGGCCTTGAAGTCGTCGACGTCGAAGACCACGACCGCCAGGCCTTCGACCGGGTCGGCCCCGGCCTCCAGCAACGCGCGGCGGTTGCCCAGACCTGTCAGCTCGTCGGTCAGCGCCTGGGTGGCCAGGCGGGCCGAGAGCGCTGCTTTCTCGCGCAGGGTGAGCCACTGGCGGGCCATGAGCAGCGCTGTGATCGCCGCCGCGCCGACGAGCAGGCCGCCCACGCGCAAGTCGGCCTCACGCAGGCCGCTGGCTAGCAGCATCGCGTAGCCCGCCACCACCGCCACCCCGGCCAGGAGTCCCAGCGCGCGCACCTCGCGCCCCGGTGCCACGGCGGCCGTGGGCCGGTCACCGTGGCGCACGCGGGCAGCCTCGTGCGCGGCGGCCGCCGCGACCATCACGACCCCGGCCCAGGGCGCGGCGACGTCCCACAGCGGCGGGGCGGCCGCCGGCGCGAAGCCGCTCAGCGCGCGCACGCAGCCGGCGGCCATGATCACCAGCGCGCCGGCGGCCAGGCGACCCAGCACGCGGCGCGCCTCGGCCTCGCGCTCGCGGGCCACCGCGGCCAGCACGGAGACCATGAGCACGGCAAGAAGCCCCGGCGTGAGGAGGGTGAGCACGACCTGGTCGAAGGGGAGCGTCCCCCTCGCGTCGGCCAGGTCGTCGGCGACGACGAGCTCCCAGAAGACCAGCGCGGTGCCCGCGAAGACGATGGCGCCCTCGACCCACTGGCGCAGGCGATCCGCGGCCGTGGCCGGTACGGCGGGGAAGCGGTGCAGGCCTACGACCAGGAGGATGAGCGCCGCGAGCACCAGCGGCGCCTGCGCCGGCTGGGCGGCGCGCGCGGCCTCCGGCGCCACGAGGGGCAGGAAGGCGCTCAGTGCGACGACCGTCCAGATCACCCCGCCCCCGGCGCCCAGGGTGGCCCAGGCGCGGCGCACGGGGCGCCCGAGCGCAGGATTGGCGGCCAGGTGGACGACCAGGACCAGGACGCAGCCCAACCCCACGAGCCAGCCGGCGTCCACGAACGTGGAGCGCGCCGCCTCGGGCGCCAGCCCCCAGCCCACCACGATCAGCGCGGCCAGGAGGACGGCCGTGGCGACGGTGAGCCAGGCCTCCCAGCCGGCAAGGCGGCCGGGAGCCGGCTCGGGGTCGGTGCGTGCGCGCCACATGCTGATCGCCGTCGGTATCGGCGCCGGGCGGGACCGGCCTTGAGCGATGCACCCACGCGCTCGGCGCAATGCGGCCGGGGCCTACCCTGGGTAGGACCCGACCAAAGGCCGCGATGCTCAACTTCCTGCTCAGGCACAAGACGAAGATGCCGGAGCCCCAAGAGGCGCTCCCGGGCCGCTCGAGCCCCATGCCCGTGCCCGAGGGCCACGCCGTGCTGGACGCCCCGCTGCGCCCGCCGTTCCCCGACGAGACCGAGCAGGTGGTCGTGGGCATGGGCTGCTTCTGGGGCGCCGAGCGGGTGTTCTGGCAGATCCCCGGCGTGTTCACCACGGCCGTGGGCTACGCGGCCGGCTACACGCCCAACCCCACCTACGAGGAGGTCTGCTCGGGTCGCACGGGCCACAACGAGGTCGTGCTCGTGGTCTTCCGGCCGGCCGAGGTCTCCTTCGAGGAGATCCTGCGCCGCTTCTGGGAGGGCCACGACCCCACGCAGGGCATGGGCCAGGGCAACGACGTGGGCACCCAGTACCGCTCGGGCATCTACACGACCTCCGACGCCCAGGCAGCGGCCGCGGAGCGTTCACGTGAGCTGTACGCGGAGGCCCTGAGCGCCGACGGCCGGAGCGAGATCACCACCGAGATCACCCCGTCCGAGGCGTTCTTCTACGCCGAGGACCACCACCAGCAGTACCTGCACAAGGTGCCGGGCGGCTACTGCGGCCTGGGCGGCACGGGCGTCAGCTGCCCGGTCGGGACAGGGACGAGCGCCTGACGACCGACCGGCGGCTGCGCGGCGCGGTCCTTCTCGGGCTGGCGGCCTTCATCGCCCTGGTCGCCCTCCAGCACCCGCTGCGCGCCGACCTCCCGCCGGGCGAGCACTTCATCAGCGAGTACGCGCGCGGCTCGACCGCACCGCTGCAGGCTGCCGCCTTCCTGGCCTGGGCCGTGGCCTTCGCCGCCGCCGCCTGGCTGGCCGCCCGGGCGCCCCGCCGCCCGATCGCCCGCGCCCTGACCACCGTCGCCCTGGCCGTTGCCGCCGCCGGCACGGTCGTCGCCACGCTGTTCGCCACGCAGACCGTCGCCGGCGAGCTGCAGCCCGGCGTGCAGCGGACGCTCGAGGGGCGGCTGCACGACCTCGGGACCCTGCTCCTCTTCGCCGGCCTCATCGTGGCCGCACTGGCCAGCGTGCGCCTCGTGCCCCGCGCGCGGTTCCGCGTGACCGTGGCGCTGCTGGCGCTCGCGCTGGTCGCCACCGTGCCCGTCCTCGTGGCGCTGCGCCTCGACCTCCCGGGCATCGGGCAGCGAGCCTTCGTGCTCATCGGCTGCGCGTGGGCGTTCCTGTTCGCCGTGGAGGTCCCGTCGCGCGGGACGCCGCTTGCGGTCGCACCCTGACGGCCGGCGAAGCGAGGACCGCCGCGGAGCCTACGGACCGTCCTCCTGGGCGGGATCCCCCGCGCCGGTGCCGTCGGAGCCAGAGCCACCCGAACCACCCTGCGCGGCGTCCTGGGCCACCTCGTCGACGCGCTCCTCGAGCTGGGTGAGCTGCTCGGAGGTGGACTCCTGGGAGCTGCTCAGCTCGCCCACCGTGCCGTCGAGCTCCTCGACCTGCCCGCTGACGTCGTCGGCGCCCTCGGCCTGCCCCTCGACCTCGTCGACCTGCTCCTGCAGCGCCTCGACGTCGTCGCGCAGCTCGGTCACGCTGCTCCGGGAGGCGCCTTCCCGCCCGCCGCCGCCCTCGTCGTCCATGGCGAGGATGATGGCCACCGCGGCCAGGCCGGCGGCGAGGATGCCCAGGAAGGCCGCGGCGTAGGCCCAGTTGCGGCTGCCGCGGGCCTGATCGGCCAGCTCGAGGCGGGAGGGCCCCGCCTCGACCTGCTGCTCCTCGTAGACCTCACCCCGCCCGCGGCCGGCGGGCTCGTGGGGGGCCTGCTGCGTGCGCGTCGGATCTTCAGCCATGGCCGACCCCTACCCGGCGTGACGGCGCTCACACTCGCGTCGAACAGGCGTCCCCCGTGCGCTGAGTGCGACTTCACCCAGGCGCGTCGAGCCCGAGCGAGCGCTTGAGCTCGAGCACCCGCGTGGCCGACTCGCGCACCCGCTCGCGAAAGGCGGGCGACGCCTCGACCCGCGCCTCGTAGGCGCGGAAGACGCGGATCCAAGAGCCGCGGCCGGTGGTCAGCGCGATGTCGCCGCCGGCCTCGATCACCTGCACGGCCGCGTCGTCAACCTCGGCCACGTCGGTGACGGCGTCGGCCTCCAGCGAGTCGGTGATGGCCACCCCGTCGAAGCCCAGCTCGTCACGCAGCAGGCCGTCGACGACGGCCGGGGAGAGCATTGCGATGCGCTCGTCGTCCAGCGCCGGGTAGCGCGCGCTGCCCAGCATGACCAGGCCGGCACCCGCCTCGATGCCCGCGCGGAAGGGTTCCAGGGCGGCGCCGGTCAGCTCGCCCTCGGAGAGGTCGACGGTGGCCGGGGCGTCGTCGGTGTTGACCGTGGCGCCGCCCAGGCCGGGGAAGTGCTTGAGCGTCGCGGCGACGTCGCTCTCGTCGAGCCCCTCGACGGCGGCGGCGACGCGATCCGCCGCCTGCTGCGGATCGGCGGCGAAGGCCCGACCGGCCATGAAAGAGCCGTCGACCAGCGGCACGTCGGCCACGGGAGCGAGATCTACCGTGATGCCGTGGTCGCGCAGGCCGGCGCCGGCCTCGCGGTGGACGGCGCGCACAGCGGCGGGGTCGCCCTGCCCGGGGGCCGCTCGACGGGGCCCGAGCCACTCGAGGTTGCGGATGGGCCCGCCCTCCTGGTCGGTCATGATCAGCGCGTCGCCGCCCGCGGCCTCCTGGATATCGGCAGCCAACGCCTTGGCCTGGTCGGGGGAGGTGAGGTTGTCGGCGAACAGGATGACCCCGGCGGCCCAGCCGTCGGCCAGGATGTCCTCCACGTAGCCCGGCAGCTCTGTGCCCGCGAAGCGCAGCACGACGAGCTGGCCGAGCTGCTGCTTGAGCGGGAGCTCGTCCACCACGGCAGCCGGGGGCTCGGCCTCCCCGGGCGACTCAGCGCGCGGTGCGGGCGCCGGCGCCGCCGGTGGACCGGCTTCCTGGCCGGGCACCGGCTCGGTCGCCGGCGGCCCTCCCGCACGCGCGCCGAGCACGACGCCGACCAGGCAAACGGCCACGACCGCGCCGGCGAGCGTCAGGCGACGCCTGCGGACCTGCGGTGTGGTGGGCAGGCGGGAAGGGCTCACGCGACGAGAGCGATGCTAGCCCCGGTCCTGCACGCGACCTTTCAGGAACCCGCGCGTCGACGTCGAACAGGCGCCGCATGGCATCTCAAACGTTCGCCGCGCACTCCGTGCCGGAGCCTGCCGGCCCCTCCAACGACCTGCAGGCCACGGGCGCCGGCCTGCGCAGGGTCGAGTTCCCCAGCGGCGTGTGGGGCTACGAGCGTCATGCGGTGGACGCCTACGTCGCCCGGGTGAGCGGCTTCGTCGACGAGGCGGTGACCCTGCGCCGCCCCGACGGCGCCGTGCGCGACGCGCTGGCCCGCGTGGGCGAGGAGACCAGCGCGGTGCTCCAGCGCGCCACCGAGGTGGCCGAGGACATCACCGCCCGCTCCCGGACCCAGGCCGACGACCGCCTGGCCCGCGCCGAGCGCGAGGCGACGACCATAAAGGAGGCAGCCGAGGCCCGGGCGCGCGAGCTGGACGCCGAGATCGAGCACCTGTGGCGCGAGCGCACGCGGCTGCTGGGCGAGATGGAGCGCATCGCCGGGGAGCTGGCCGCGCTGGCCAAGGACGCCGACCGGCGCTTTCCCATGCCCGAGGTTCGCACGGAGGCCGTGAGCGCGGACCCGACCCTGGAGAGCCAGGGCGAGACGACAGGCCCCGGGTCGGTGGTCCCCGTCCCCGGGCCCAACGAGGACGCCGCGCTCGCTGACGACGTCGGCCCGGACGATGAGGCCGAGCTCGAAGCCGAGGACTTCGACGACGACTTCGACGACGAGGACTTCGCGCTCGACGAGGACGAGCAGGACGACGAGGGCGACGATACCGGAACTACCGTGCGTTACGCGGTCCCCGCGCCGGCCGAGCTGCAGATCACCCGCGTGCTGCCCAGGGCGGGTGGGCACGGACTCCCGCGCCGCTGAGTGCGCGGGGAAGCGCGTCGCGCGATCGAGCACCCGCGGTGCGGGGGCCCGGCCTGCGCAGCCCCTCAGCCCACGTCGCCGCAGGCCTGCCGGGTCGACTCGCCGGCCGCCGCGAGCTTCAGCACCTCGCGGGCCATGACCATGCGGTGCACCTCGCTCGCGCCGTCGTAGATCCGCGCCGCGCGGGCGTCGGCGTAGATCCCGGCGATGGGCAGGTCCATCGCGATGCCGGCGGCGCCGTGCATCTGCACCGCGCGGTCGGCGATGCGCCCGAAGGCCTCGGAGACGAAGGTCTTGGTCATGGCGACCTCCTGGCGGTGGGGCATCCCGTGCTCCACCTTCCAGGCCGTATGGAGGACCATCAGCCTGCTGGCGTATAGGTCCATGGCGCTGTCGGCGAGCATGAACTGCAGGCCCTGGTGGCGAGCCAGCTCCTTGCCGAAGGCCCTGCGCTCCAGCAACCGCTTCGCACTGAGGTCCAGCGCCCGCTGGGCCACCCCGATCCAGCGCATCGCGTGGGCAAGGCGCCCGCCGGCCAGCCGGCGCTGGGCGATGGCGAAGCCCTCCCCCTCGCCGCCCAGCAGGTTGCCGATCGGCACACGGACGTCCTGGAGCGCGATCTCGGGGTGGCCGCCGGGCACGTCGGAGCCCAGCCACTGCGGGTGGCGCACGATGCGCCACCCGGGCGTGTCGGTGGGGACGATGATCAGGGAGTAGTTGCGGTGGCCCTTGGTCGCGTCGTCGTCGGTCTTGGCCACGACGATGGCGAAAGCCGCCCCGTCGGCGCCGGTGATGCACCACTTGCGGCCGTTGAGGACCCACTCGTCGCCGTCGCGCACCGCCGTGGTCCCGAGGTTGGTCGGGTCCGAGCTGGCCACGTCGGGCTCGGTCATGGCGAAGCACGACCGGGTGCGCCCCTCTGCCAGCGGGCGCAGCCAGGTCTCGAGCTGCCCCTCGTCGCCGGCGATGAGCAGCGTGTGCATGTTGCCCTCGTCGGGGGCCATCGCGTTGAGGCCCAGCGAGGCCAGCGGGCTGGCGCCGCACTCCTGGGAGATGAGCGCCATGCCCAGCACGCCGACGCCCAGGCCGCCCCACTGCTCAGGCAGGTGGGGTGTGTAGATACCGCGCTCGCGGGCGCGGTCGCGCAGCGCCTCCACGACGTCCCAGGAGGCCAGCACGTCGGCGGGGTCGGCGATGCGCTGCTCGGCGGGCAGCGCGTCCTGCGTCACGAAGGCGCGCACGCGCTCGAGGATCGGCTGCAGGTGGGGCGGGATGCTGAAGTCCAGGCCGGCGGGCGCGGTGGTGGTCATGGGCGGGCTCCTGTGGTCGGCACGCGATGCGTGCCTCCATTGTCCGTCAGCGAGCCGCGCGACGTACCCTCCCTGCACGTGCTCACGAACCACAAGACCTGGCAGGCGCTGTCGACCATCGCCCTCGTGGTGTTCATCGTCGCCCTGGTGGCCACGCGCCCGATCGCCGGCTGGGGCTGGTGGGCGCTGGTGCTCAGCGGGTTGTTCTTCGCCGTGGAGTGGTTCGTGCGCCTGCGCGCCCCCGCGGGCGAGGGGTCCTGACAGGCCTCCCTATACCGTTGGCGCGTGTCGACCGCCCGCCACTCTTCCTCCCCGCACGGGCTCGGGCTCGGGCTCGCCCTTCCCGGGCTCACTCCACCGGCAGGTCGATGACGACCGGGGCGAAGACGGGCTCGTAGCGCTCGTTGAGCAGCGAGGCGTTGACGACGTCGCTGCACCCCAGCCGCGCCCGCCCGTGGGACTCGTGGATGTGGCCGCTCACCACCAGGCGCGGGGCGTGGTGGAGGACCGCCTCGCGCACCTCCAGGGAGCCGACCCGCTCGCCGCGCCACGTGCGATCCAGGCATCCGCCCGGCGGTCCGTGCGCGACGAGCACATCGGGCGCAGCGGTCAGGTGGGCGAGGTGCTCCTGCATCTGGCCCGGGGTGGCCTCGAAGGCCCACGGCCCGAGGATCGGCGTCCAGGGGAAGCCGTAGAAGCTGACGCCGGCGATGCCAACGGCGCCGTCGCGCAGGTAGTTCCAGGGAAGGTCGCGCGGCTCCCGCCCGGCTTCGAAGACGAAGTCGTGGTTGCCCGCTATGCCCACGACGTGCGCGAAGCCGGCGCCCTCCAGCCACGACCGGAACGGCCCGTCCAGCCAGGCGGCCTGCACGGGGATCGCGTGGTCGTCGATCGGGCACAGGTCGCCGCCCAGCACCAGCACGTCGCCCTCCGGCAGGTCGGGCAGGTGCCCGTGCTGATCGGAGAGGCACACGAGGCGCACGCGCCCCCGATGATCTCAGGCCGCAGGGGTTGTGGCCTGCGCGCGCGCCTGTGCCCGGGTGAGCGCCGTCTTGCCCCAGCGCGCGCGGCGCGCGTAGTCCACCAGCGCGGGGAAGTAGTCGTGCAGCGGCGGCGCGACGATGCCCGCGGGGCTCAGCAGCTCTCGGGCCCGCTCGTCGTCGAAGATCATCTCCATGTCGAAGTAGGGCATGTACTGTGCCGCCTCCTCGCTGTGGCGGCCGAGGCTGTCGTCGCTATCCTCGACGAGCGGCGGGCGATCGCGGCCCAGGGTCTGTGCAGCCAGAGCGACGAGCTCCTGCGCGGTCGGCGCGGCGTCGGACGCCGTCGCGTGCACGACGCCGCGCACGTCGGAGGGCTCGCGCAGCAGGTGGACGATCGCGTCGGCCACGAAGTCCACGGGCACGACGTCGACGCGGTTGCCGGGCTTGGTGGGGATGGAGGGCAGCAGGCCGCGGTCGAAGGCGCGCAGCGGCCAGTAGAGGACGTTGAAGGCGGGCGTCCAGCCCGTGTCGGACTCCCCCATGATGATGCTGGGACGCAGGGTGACGATCGGGAGATCCTGCCCGGCGGCGTCGACGAGGGCCTCGGCCTCGGCCTTGGTCTGCTCGTAGGTGTTGCGAAACTCCTGGCCGATGTAGAGGTCGCGCTCGGCGAAGCGCCCGCGATGGCGCCCGGCGACGTAGGCCGTGGAGACGTGGACCATCCGGCGCAGCGCACCGCGCTGCCCGATGCGCTGCGCGAGCTCGAGCACGCCGCGGGTGCCCAGCACGTTGATCGCCCGTGCGTCGGGCAGCGACTGGGCGAAGGAGACCGAAGCCGCGCAGTGCACGATCTCGGTGACCTCGCCGGCCAGCGTGTCCGCATCGGCGTCGGTGAGGCCCAAGCCGGGACTGGTCAGCTCGGCGACGACGGCGCGCACGCGGGAGCGCGCTGCGGGCTCCACGCCCAAGCCGTCGAGCACTGTGTCAAGCCGCGCCTGCGCCTCCGACTCGTCCCCCCCGCGCACCAGCGCGACCACCTCCTCGTCGCCCTCGAGCAGCCGCGCGAGGACCTCCATGCCCACGAAGCCGGTCGCACCCGTCAGCAGGACGCTCACGAGGCGGGCACCGACTCGGCACGGTCGGCGGTGCCCATTGGGGCGCCCATGGCGTGGAAGCCGCCGTCGACGTGCACGATCTCGCCGCTGATGCCCCGCGCGAGGTCGGAGAGCAGGAAGCAGACCGCGTCGGCCACGGGCCCCGGATCGGCGGCGTCCCAGCCCAGCGGGGCCTGGTCGCGCCAGGTGCCCGCGAGCTGCTCGAAGCCGGGGATGCCCCCGGCGGCCAGCGTCTCGATCGGCCCGGCCGAGACGAGGTTGACGCGCACGCCGTGCGGCCCGAGGTCACGCGCCAGATAGCGCGAGACCGCCTCCAGCGCGGCCTTGGCCACGCCCATCCAGTCGTAGACCGGCCAGGCCACGCTGGCGTCGAAGTCCAGCCCCACCACGCCGCCGCCCTGCGATTCCATCAGGGGCAGGAGCGATTCGCTGAGCGACTTGAGCGAGTAGGCGCTGGTCAGGAAGGCCTGCGCGGCGCTGTCGGGCGGTGTGGTGAGGAAGTTGCCTCCCAGGGCGTCGGGGGGCGCGAAGGCGATCGCGTGCAGGACGCCGTCGACGCTCCCCCAGCGCCCCGAGAGCTCCTCGTGCAGAGCGACCAGGTCGGCCTCGCTGTTGACGTCGAGCTCCAGCACGTCGGGGACCGGGTCCAGGCCCTTGGCGGCCCGCTCGGTCATCCGCCGCTGGCGCCCGAAGCTGCTGAGCACGATCTCGGCCCCCAGCTCCTGCGCGCGCTGAGCCGCATGGAAGGCGATGGAGTCCTTGGTGAGGACTCCGGTCATGACGAGTCGCTTGCCGTTGAGCATCAGTGTTTCCTCCGGTCGGGCCACGACTACAAGGGGACGTTGGTATAGCCGGGCGTTGCGCGCTCGCCCGTCTCCAGCGCGTTGAGCGCGCCGGCCAGGCGGTCGCGGGTCTGCGACGGGGGGATGACCTCGTCGACGTGTCCGGCGCGCATCGCCGCCGCGGCGGCGAGGTGCTCCTCGGCGTACTCGCGCGCCAGGCGGTCGCAGGCCTGGGCGGGGTCGTCGGCCTCGGCGATGCGCTTGCGGTGCACTATCCCCACGGCCTGCCTGGGGCCCATGACGCCGAGCTGCGCGCTCGGCCAGGCGAAGACCAGGTCGGCGCCCAGCTCCTTGGCGTTCATGGCGATGAACGCGCCACCGTAGGCCTTGCGCAGCACGATCGTCACCTTGGGCACCGTGGCCTGAGCGAAGGCGTGCACGAGCTTGGCCCCGTGGCGGATGACCCCGGCTGCCTCCTGGCGGCTGCCGGGCAGGAAGCCGGGCGTGTCGACCAGCACCACGAGCGGCAGCCCGTAGAGGTCGCAGGTGCGCACGAAGCGCGCGGCCTTCTGGGCCGACGTGGCGTCCAGGACGCCACCGAGGTACTTGGGCTGGTTGGCGACGACCCCCACCGAGCGGCCGTCCAGGCGGGCGAAGGCACAGACCATGTTGCGCGCCCAGCGCTCGCAGACCTCCAGCAGCCGCCCGCCGTCGACGAGCTGACGGGCCACGTCGCGCACGTCATAGACCTTGCGATCCTCCGCGGGGACGACCGCGTCGGGGCGCTCGCCACGCGGCGCGACGGTCGGCCAGCGCTGCGGTCGCTCGCCGCCGTGCTGGGGCAGGTGGTCGAGCAGGTCGCGCACCAGCAGGGCGGCGTCCACGTCGCTGGGCGCCGTGAGCTGGCAGACGCCGTTGCGTTCATGGACTCTGGGGCCTCCCAGCTCGGCGGTGGTCAGGTCCTCGCCCATGACCTCCTTGACCACCCCCGGCCCGGTGAGGAACATGGTCGCCGCGTCGGTCATGACCGTGAAGTCGGTCAGCGCGGGGGCGTAGGAGCCGCCGCCCGCCGAGGCGCCGGTGATCACCGAGATCTGGGGCACCCGCCCCGACAGGCGCACGTGCTCGGCGAAGATCCGCCCGTAGCCGCCCAGGGCGCCCAGGCCCTCCTGCAGGCGCGCGCCGGCCGACTCCACGAACCCGACGACGGGAACGCGCGTGCGGCCGGCCATGCGCAGCACGTGCACGATGGTCTCGGCGTGCGCCTCGCCCAGGGAGCCGCCCGCGTAGGACGGATCCTGGGCGTAGCAGGCGACCTGACGGCCGTCGACGCGCCCCGTGCCCCCCACCACGCCGTCGCCGGGGCGCGCACGATCCCCCATGTGCTCCGACTCGACGCCGGAGCGGATGAGGCTCAGCGAGGCGGGGTCGCACAGCACCTCGAGGCGCTCGAGCGGCGTCAGGCGCTCGTCGGCGCGGGGGACGAGCGCGAGGCTCATGAGTCTGCAGGGGCTGCCTGTAGACAGAGGACGACGTTGTGGCCGCCGAAGCCGAACGAGTCCGACAGGGCGATGGGCGGCCGGCCGTTGTCGAGCTCCAGCGGGCGGGCCGAGCCGGGGACGTAGTCGAGGTCCAGGCCCTCGTCGGGCTCCTCGTAGCCGATGGTCGGCGGCGCGATGGCGTCGCGCAGGGCCAGGATCGTGGCCACCGCCTCGACGGCGCCCGCCGCGCCGAGCAGGTGCCCGATGGCCGACTTCGTCGAGGAGACGGGGACCTTGTATGCGTGGTCGCCCAGAGCCGCCTTGAGCGCGTTGGTCTCGCTGCGGTCGTTGAGCGGGGTGGAGGTCCCGTGCGCGTTGACGTAGTCGACGTCACCGGGCTCCAGGCCGGCGTCGCGCAGCGCCCCGCGCAGCGCAGCCGCCGCGCCGCTGCCCCGGGGCTCGGGCGCGGTGAGGTGGTAAGCGTCGGAGGTCGCTGCGTAGCCGAGCACCTCGCCCAGCACGGTGGCCCCGCGGGCGCGCGCGGCCTCCTCCTCCTCGAGCACCAGAACCCCGGCGCCCTCGCCCATGATGAAGCCGTCGCGCCGGGCGTCGAAGGGGCGCGAGATACCCTCGTTGGAGATCGCGTCCAGCGCGGCGAAGGCGGCCTGGGCAAGCGGGGTGAGCGCGGCCTCCGAGCCGCCGGTGACCATCGCGTCGGCGTCGCCGGCCTGGATGGTGCGGGCGGCCGCGCCGACGGCGTGGGCGCCGGCCGCGCAGGCCGAGACGAGCCCGTAGGTCTGTCCGCGCAGGCCGTAGCGCATGGACAGCGCCGCTGCGCCCGCGTTACCCATCATCAGCGGCACGGCCAGGGGGGAGACGCGGCCGGGGCCGCGCTCCAGCAGCTCCTGGTGGTTGGCCTCGAGCGTGCCGATGCCGCCGATCCCGGTGCCCAGGAAGCAGCCGACCCGTTCGGCCTCGTAGGGCAGGCCGTCCTCCCAGCCGGCCTCGGCCAGCGCCTCGTCGCACGCGACGATGGCGAACTGGGTGAAGCGGTCCGCGCGCCGCGCCTCCTTGGTCGACATCACCGCCGTGGGGTCGAAGTCGGCGCAGACGCCCTCGCCGTCCTCGATGCCACACGCGCCGGCGCTCCAGCGCTCGTGCAGGGTGCGCGCGCCCACGCCCAGCGGCGTGACGGCACCCACCCCGGTGATGACGACGCGGCGGCTCACGACGTCGCGCGCTGGAGGATCAGGTCTAGGGCGTCGCCGACGGTCTTGAGCTTCTCGACGTCATCGCCCTTGAGCGTGACGCCGAACTCCTCCTCCACGACCTGGCTGACCTCGGCGAGGTCCAGCGAATCGACGTCGAGCTCCTCGAAGGTGGCCTCGCGGTTGAGCTGGTCGCGGCTGGGGCCGATCTCTGCGAGCGCGTCGTAGACGACCTTCTCGACCTGGTCTGCGGTGACGGTGGTGGCCATGTGTTATCTCCTCTGGTTTGGTTTGCTTAGGCGGACAGGCCGCCGTCGACGGTGAGGGTCGTGCCGGTGACGTAGCCGGCGGGGTCGGAGGCCAGGAAGCGCACGCAGGCGGCGACGTCCTCGGGGGTACCGGCGCGGCGGGCGGGGACGGCCTCCAGGAACTTGGACGGGATGCCCTCGGTCAGCTCGGTGTCCACGAGCCCCGGGGCAACCGCGTTGACGGTGACCCCGCGGCGGGCGACCTCGACGGCGACCGTCCTGGTGAACCCGATGAGGCCCGCCTTGGCCGCCGCGTAGTTGGCCTGCCCCGCGTTGGCCTTGGGGCCGACGATGGAGGCGATGTTGATGATGCGCCCGAAGCGCTGCCGGGTCATCGTGCGCACCGCGCGGCGGGTGAGGCGGAAGGCGGCCGAGAGGTTGGTCTGGACCACGAGGTCCCAGGCATCGTCTTCCATCTGCACCGTCAGCCCGTCGGCGCGCGTGCCGGCGTTGTTGACAAGGACCAGCACGGGGCCGAAGCGCTCCTCGAGCTGCGTGAAGAGGGCGTCGGCGGTGGCGGGGTCGGTCACGTCGCCGGGAGCGGCGACCGCCGTGCCGCCGGCGGCCTCGATGGCCGCCACGACGCGGTCGGCGCCCTGCTCGTCGCTGCGGAAGTTGACGCCCACGGGCCAGCCGTCGGCGGCCAGCGCGGTGGCGATCGCCTCGCCGATGCCCCGCGAGGCGCCGGTGACCAGCGCGCAGCCGTCGGGGTGGCCGTTGCCGGAGGCGTCGCTCATGCGCTGCCCCATTCGAGGAGGGCCGCGCCGTAGGTGAAGCCCGAGCCGGCTGCGGAGACGAGGACGCGAGCGCCGGGGTGCAGGCGGCCCTCCTGGGCCGCCTGGCAGAGGGTGAGCGGCACGCTGGCCGCCGACGTGTTGCCCATTTCGCCGATGGCGTCGACGAGCCGGTCGCGATCGAGCTCCAGGCGCTCGGCGATCGCGGTGAGGATGCGCCGGTTGGCCTGGTGGTAGACGAACAGGTCGACGTCGGCCAGCGTCGCCCCGGCGGCGGCGACCGCGTCGGCGGTGGCCTCGGACAGTCGCGCGACGGCGGCGATGAACGTCTCGTGGCCCTGCATCTCGATCACCCCGCGCTCGCGCGAGGCGGTGATGAGCTCGGCCTGGCCGCCGTCGCTGCGCAGGATCACCGGCCCGACGGCGCCCGCTCCGGCCGAGATCACGGCTGCGCCGGCGCCGTCGCCGAACAGGGGGGCGGTGCGCTTGTCATCGTGGTCGGTGTGGCGCGAGAGCGTCTCGGCGCCGATGACCAGCACGTGCTCGGCGCGGCCGGTCTCGATGGCCGGGGCGGCGACCGCCAGCGCGGCGAGGAAGCCCGTGCACGCCGCGCCGACGTCCATCGCCGCGGCAGTGATGCCCAGGGCGTGGGCGACCAGCGGGGCCGCGTTGGGCAGGAGCTCGTCGGCGGCCATGGTGGCCACCAGGATCATGTCGAGCTGGTCGGCGGTCACGCCCGCGTCGGCCAGCGCCGCAGCGCCGGCGGTGGTGGCCAGGCCGGTCAGCGTCTCGTCGGCGCCGATGTGGCGTCGACCGGCGATCCCGGTGCGCCGCTCGATCCAGCCGGCCTCCACGCCGAGGTGGCGCTCGATCTCCGCGCTGGACACGAGGCGCTCGGGCAACGCATAGCCCAGGCCGGCCACGCCGGCGCTGCGCAACGTGCGCTCGCGGGGGGCGGAGGCGCTCGAGTTCAGCAGCTCAGGCACGGGCACCCTCCTCCAGCGCGGCCAGGGTGCCGTGCTGCGCCTCGGGAGCGGTGCGCTTGACCAACCGATCGAGCACCCGGCCGGGCCCGGCGTCCAGGAAGCGCCGTGCGCCGAGCTCGACAAGCGCGGCCATGGTGGCCCGCCAGTGCACGGGGAGGGTCAGCGCCGCGGCCAGCTCCACGCGCGGATCGCCCATGGGCTGCGCGGTGGCGCAGGAGATCACCGGGATCGCAGGCGCGGCGAAGGCGACCTGTTCCAGCGCCTGCGCGAAGGGCGCCACGGCGGGCTCCACGGCCGGGGAGTGGAAGGCGCCGACGACGCCCAGCTCCATGGCCTTGTGGCCACGCTCGCGGGCGACGCGCGAGACCTCGACGAGCGCGTCTGCGTCGCCCGAGAGCACGACCTGGCCGGGAGCGTTGTCGTTGGCCACGTGGACGCCGTGGTCGCGGGCCAGCGCGTCGGCCTCCTCGGGCTCGGGGCCCAGCAGCGCGAGCATCGTCCCCGTGCCGACCTTGGCCATCTCCCGCCCGCGCACGACCACCAGCTCCAGCGCGTGGTCGGCGTCGACGGCCTGCGCGGCAACCAGCGCGGCGAGCTCGCCCAGCGAGTGTCCGGCCATCGCGACAGGGGGGGCATCGAGGAGGCCGGCCGCGCGGCGCCAGCCCGCGACGCTGGCAAGGAAGATGGCCGGCTGGGCGAAGCGCGTGCTCTCGCCGGCGCGCGGGAACGGATCCTCGCCGACCAGCTCCACGCAGCGCTCCAACAGCGCGGGCTCGCGCTCAGCGACCATGTCGCGCATGTCCGGTTGCTGGCTGCCCTGGCCAGGGAAGAGGATCGCGGTAGGGACGTCTGAAGCCATTATCTCACCCTCTCCCAACGCCGGTTGCGGTAGACCTTCCCCGGTCCATCTACCCCCCGCTTCGGGGGATCGAACCTCCACTGCGGGGTGGGGTTGCTACTCCAGCAGCCCGAGCCGCTGGCCGCGCCGCACGGCCTCTGCCCGGTTGCGCACGTCGAGCTTGCGATACAGCGCGCCGGTGTACTCCTTGACCGTCCAGGGCGAGAGGTGCAGCGCGTCGGCGATCTCGCGGTTCGTCGCTCCCGAGGCCATGAGGCCCAGAACCTCGCGCTCACGCGCCGAGAGGCGTCCGGCGGGCGGCTCCTCCACGTCGCGGAAGACGGTCATGCCGCGCCCGACCATCTGAACGGCCTGGGCGATCTCCTGCGCGGGCCACTCCTTGGGCACGAAGCCCGAGGCGCCGACGGCGCGCGCGGCGCTGGGCGAGATGCGCCCCGCCCCGGAGATGAGCAGCACGCGCGTGGCCGGAAAGCCCTCGCGCAGCTGCTCGCACACCTCGGCGCCCGACTCCTCGCCGATGAACAGGTCGACGAGCGCGACCTGGGGCTCGTAGCGCTGGGCCAGCGCGAGCGCCTCGGCGGCGTTGCGCGCGCTGAGGCAGCGCTCCACCCACGGCTGCTCGGTGAGCATGAGGCGAAAGCCCCAGTGCACGACGTCGTGGTCGTCGACGACGAGCACGCGCAGCCGGCGCTGACCCGCGGGCGCGGCGATCTGGACGGGGCGCGCATCGGTCACGGTCCACCCTCCGCTGGCACGAGCAGGCGCACGCGCCAGCGCTCGTCCTCGCCGGCGCCGAACTCGATGACCCCTCCGTGCTGGAGGGCCTCGAAGGCGGCCAGGCGCAGGCCCATGCCCGTACGGCCCGTCGGCGGTCGCACCCCGTCGTTGGTCACCTCGAGCAGGAACGTCCCGTTCGCGCGGGTCACGCGCACCCCGACGCTGGTGGGCTGCGCGTGCTTGGCGGCGTTGCGCAGCGCCTCGGTGAGGACGGACTGCGCGACGGGCTCGAGGTGCGCCGGCACCTCGGTCTGTGAGCCGGGCTCCAGGACGACGTGCAGCTCGGGGTGCTCGTCGGCCAGGCGGCGCACCTCGTCCAGCAGCGTGGTCTGCGTCGCGCGGGCCGAGCGGCCCAGCGGACGCTGCACCACGGTACGCAGGTCGGCCAGGGCGTCCTGGATCTCGTCGGCGACGCGCCGGCGCTCCTCACGGTCCAGCTCGGCGCCCGACGACAGCGCCATCGAGACGCCGAACAGCCGCTGGATGACCCCGTCGTGGATCTCGCGCGCCAGGTCGATGCGGTCCTGGAGCTGGCGCGCGCGCTCCTGCGCGCGCGTGGCCCCGCGCGCGCTGGCCGCGAGGGCCGCGACCTTGCCCAGCGTCCACAGCAGGTGGGCCTCGGCGGCGGTCAGCGGCCGGTCGTTCGCGCGCCCGGAGAGGATGACCCCCGGCCAGCGCCCCGCGGCGCTCATCGGCGTGCACACCAGGCGGGCGTCGGTGATGAGGTCGGCGTAGGCGGCCGGCACCTGCGCGGCGGGGCTCTGTGCCGTCTCCACCACACGGTCCTCGCTCAGCGCGCGCAGGGCGATCGGCGTCTTCTCGACGGTGGCGCGCACCTCGCTGAGCCGGCTGAGCTCGATCCCGTGGCTGCCCGCGGCGCGGACGCTGCGCAGCGTCTCGTCGTAGAGGAAGAGGACCGCGCGGTCCATCTCGGCAAGCCGGCAGGTCGCCTCGCACACCCGGCTGTAGAAGCCCCCGTCGGGATCCTCGGTGTCGAAGGCGAAGAGCAGGTCGGCCAGCGTCTCGACGGCACGCAGCTCGACGCCGGCGTCGGAGGCGGTCGACATGGCCCCAAGTCTGACGCGTGCGCGACGCCCGCGCCACCCTCCCCCCGTTCGGGCGGTCGGACCCACGCGGCCGTGGACGCCGATCCTGACGGCGGGGCCGGGGGACGACGACGGCCGGCTGCTGCCGCCGGGCCTCGCGGCGGCGTGGCCGCTGCCGTACTGGCGACCACACCTAGCCTGCTCTGGCTTGGAGCGCACCCACGGTCATCTGCCGCGCTGGCTCGGGGTGGCCGTCGCGACGGTGGCCGCCTCGCTGGCCGCGGGAGCGGCGGGGTTGCCCAGTCCGGCGCTGTTCGGGTCGCTGGCCGTGGGGATCGCCTATGCGCTGACGCTTGCCGCGCGGGCGCCGCTGACGGCGCCGGCGTGGGTGCTGCTGGCCTCGCAGGCGCTGATCGGGGTGGCGCTGGGCGCGGGCTTCGAGACCTCGACGTTGACCACGATCGCGGGGGACTGGGCGCCCATCGCGCTGGTCACGGTCGCGACGGTGGCCATCTCGCTGCTCGCGGGCCTGGTGTTCGCGGCGGCGACCGGGGTCGATCGCTCGACGTCGCTGCTGGGGCTCGTCGCGGGCGGAGCGAGCGGGATCGTGGCCATGAGCGACGAGCTGGGGGCCGATGCCCGGCTCGTGGCCTTCATGCAGTACCTGCGCGTGCTGGTGGTGGTGGTGACCGCGCCGCTGCTGGCGGAGCTGGTGGCGGTGGCGGCGGCGGTGGACGACGCCCCGGCCCCCGCCGGCGGCGCGACGGCGGGCCTGGCCGGCGTGGCCGGTGCCGGGCTGCCGGCCGACCTGGCCTTCACCGCCGGCTGCGCCCTCGTGGGCGTGCTCGTCGCGCGCCGGCTGAAGATCACGGCCGGGACGCTGCTCGTGCCGCTGACCCTCGCCGCGGGGCTGGCCATCACGCAGCTCAACGGCGGAGCGCGGGTGCCCCCGCTGATGCAGGACATGGCCTTCGCCGGGATCGGGCTGCAGGTCGGCCTGCGCTTCACCGCGGCGACGATCCGCGAGGCCGGGCGGCTGCTGCCCGCCGTGCTGCTGGCCATCGCAGGCCTGATCGTCACCTGCGCCGGGCTCGCCGCCCTCCTGCTGGCGCTGACCGACGTCTCGGCGCCCGACGCCTACCTGGCCACGACGCCCGGTGGACTGTACGCGGTCGTGGCCGTGGCGGCCGCGGCCGGCGGCAACGCCACCTTCGTCGTCGCGGTGCAGGCCCTGCGCCTGTTCGCGATGGTCCTCGCCGCCCCACCGCTCGTGCGCCTGCTGCACCGCCGGCGGCGACGGCGCTGACCGCCGCGCCCCGCAAGCGCGTCGCGCCCGGCCCCCGAGCGGGGACCGGGCGCGAACGCGCAACGGCTGGAGGAGCGCTACTCCTCGGTCGGCAGCGCGCCGCGCCGGCGGGCCACCATGCGCACCGCGCCACCGCCCATGAGCATGAGCCCGCCCATGCCGGCGACGGCCGCGAGGCCCAGGCCGGTGAACGGCAGCTCGTCGTCAGCGGCCTCCGCGGGCGGATCGGGCTCGGCCTCCTCCTCGGGCTCTTCCTCCTCCGGCTCTTCCTCCGGCTCTTCCTCCGGCTCGGGCTCGGGCTCGGGCTCGGGCTCCGGCTCGGGCGCCGGCGGCTGCGGGATCGGGTTGGTGAAGATGGTCTCGGCGGGCGTGGCCTCCCGCACCGGGGTGAAGTCGACCGCGTCGGCCCGCACGGCGTTGACCTCCGTGAACGCGCGGCCAAGGACGGTGCTGGTGACCGGCTGGCCGGTCACCGCGACATCGATCCGGATCGCCTCCACCAGACCGCGAGCGAACGTGCCGTCGCCCTGCTCGGAGAACCCTCCGCCGATGATCAGCGCGGTGCCCTCGAGCAGGCCGCCGGGGCCGGTGAACGGGCCGAGGACCGGTCCGAGCTCGGTGATGAGCTCACCGAGAGCGAGGCCGGGCTCGCCAGCGCATGCCTCGTTGTCGTCGAACGTCGCTGGGTCGAGCAGGTTCACGCCGCGGGGCAGGGTGAGCGTGAGCACGCCGTCAGGGCCCACCAAGTCGTTGAGGCCGGCCAGGTCGGGGAGCACACCCCCCGGCAACAAGCCGCCCGAGCCGGTCATGTCGTTCAACCCACCAATGTCGATCACCGCCGTCACGCAGCCGGGATTGCCCTCCGCGGGCCCCGCGTTGACGGTGACCAGGCCAGCGACGTTCAGGTTGGTGATCTGGAAGTCGGTCGTGTTGGCCGACGTCGTCCCGTTGGCGTTGCTGTTGCTTACGGCCGTGATCGCATCCGCGGTGATCACCCCGTCCGCAGGCGTGTCGCCCAGGAGGACGGTCGGGGCGTCGACCGCGCTGTCGGCGAAGGCCGTGATCGCGCCGTCGGCTGTGCGTGCCACGTCGGCATTTGACCTGCCGGCCGGCAGCGTCAGGGCGCCCGGGAGCACCGCGTTGGCGATGTCGACGTCGTTCTGGGTCGCCGCGGTCGAGGCGTCCTGCGCCGCCTGGCTCTGCGTCTCCGCGCGGAGGACCCGCAGGGTCGCGGCGTCCTCGGTGATGTCCACCGCCGCGTTGCTGCCGCCCGCGTTGGCCGGGGCCGAGGACTGGACGGAGAACGGCTGCAGGAGAGGGTCGCCGCCCGCCCCCAGGCGCAGCGGGGTCGCGGTGCCCACGGAGAAGTCCTCCGCCTCGTTCTCCGGGCTGGCCGGCGAGTCGGGGATGATGTTGGCTGCGGAGTTCACCGCGCCGGTGGTCTCGCCGGTGGTGACATCGAGCGTCGGGGGCTGGCCGGGAGCGGGCGCCACCAGCACCTCGGCCACGACGCCCTCGGCGACGCCGCTGTACGCGGTGCCCGCGGGCGCCTGGGCGACGACGCCGACAGGCAAGAGCACGGCCAGCACCAGAAGGCTGAGCGATATGACGAGCCCGGTGCGACGACGCAGCCCTGAACGGACCCGTCGCACGGCACTCGACTTGGTTCCTGCCTTTGGCACCCCTACCTCCTCCGCTCGATCTGTGTGTGTGTTCTATCACTCTCCGGGGGCGGCATGGCGCAGTTGCGTTCCAGACGCTCAGCCCGAGGGCTGCCGACGGCGCCACCCGGCCTGACGCAGACCTCACGAGGGAGGAAGGGGCGCTCAGCCCTTTCGCGGCCCCGGGCCGTCGCGTCACGTGACGACGCCTGAGCGGCGATGGTGGAAGGGTGAGCGTCGTGCCACCCCACGAGGGCGAGGAGCTGCGCGAGATCGACCTGCAGGCCCTGCTCCTGGATGCGGTCGACGCGGCCACCATCGCCACCGACCTCGACGCGGTGGTCACCCACTGGAGCAAGGGTGCGCAGCGGCTCTACGGCTGGTCACGCGAGGAGGCCGTCGGGCGCTCCGTCATGGAGCTGACCGTGCACGAGCGCGACCGCGCACGGGCCCGCTTCACGCTGGCCGGCATGCTTCCCACCGGCCACTGGGAGGGCGAGTTCGAGGTGTGTCGACGAGACGGCTCGACCTTCCCGGCCTACGTCCGCAACGCCGTCTTCTGCGGCCTCGACGGCGAGCGGGCCGGCATCGTGTGGGTCTCGGTGGACATAAGCCGGCGCGTGGAGACCGATTGGCGCCTTCGCGCCGCGGCGAGGGGCTCCTGGGCCAACGCAGCGAGGAGCTCATCGGTCAGTTCATGCACGAGGTCCTCGGCGCCGACGAGGGCATCCTGCGCCGCCACGACGGCAGCAAGCTGCCGTTCGAGATGACCACGTCGGACTTCGAGACCCGGGGCGGGGTGCAGGGGCGCGTCGTGGTGTTCCGCGACGTGACCGGGCGCCGCGAGCGCGAGCGCCGCCTCGAGGAGCAGCTCGAGACCCTGGTCTGGGCGAGGCGCCTGCGCGACGCCCTGGTCGACGACCGCCTCGTACTGCACGCCCAGCCGATCGTCGAGGTGCGCACCGGAGCCCTCGCGGCGCACGAGCTGCTGGTGCGCATGATCGACGAGGACGACGAGCTCGTCCCGCCCGGGAGCGGCTCAAGGCGACGGGCTGCCGGCTGGCCCTCGACGACTTCGGGACGGGGTACGGGGGCTTCTCCCACTTCAAGCGCCTGCCCCTGGACTTCCGCAAGATCGACATGGAGTTCGTGGCCGATCTCGTCGACGACGAGCGCAGCCGGCAGGTCGTGCGCGCGGTGGTCGGCCTGGCGCAGGGCTTCGGGCAGCGCACCGTGGCCGAGGGCGTCGAGGACGAGGCCACGCTGGCGCTGCTGGGCGACCTGGGCGTCGACCTGGCGCAGGGCTTCGGGATCGCGCGGCCGGGGCCGGTGGCCGGGGTGCTGGGCGCGGGCTGAGCATGTCGAGCGGGGCGGGGGTTCGCCATTGACGCCGACGGGGGAGCCTCGCGCCATGGAACCCCACAGCTCACCCCTGCGCCCACTCCTGGAGCGCCTCGAGTCCCTCGCCGCCCTCGACGCCCCGGGTCGGGCCATCGGCGCGAAGGTCCGCGGCCTGCTGTCACCCGGCGCTGCGAAGGACGCGCTCAGCGGGACGTGGATCGGCCATGCGCTGCACCCGCTGCTGACCGACGTGGTCATCGGCTCGTGGGTCAGCGCGTCGCTGCTCGACGTGCTCGGCGGGGATGACGACGGGACCGCCGCCCGGCGGCTGATCGCGGTGGGGATCGCCGCCTACCCCCCGACCGCGCTCACCGGCCTCAGCGACTGGGCCGACAGCGAGCCCGCCGACGAGCGGGTGCGGCGGATCGGCCTCATCCACGCCGCGACCAACGCGGGCGCCCTGGCCCTGTACGCGGCGTCGCTGGCCGCCCGCCGGCGCGGCGACCACGGGCGCGGCAAGCTCCTGGGCCTCGCCGGCGGCGCGACGCTCGGCGCCGGCGGCTACCTGGGCGCCCACATGTCCTTCGCCCAGGGCGTGGGCCCCAACCAGACGGCCTTCGACGAGGGGCCGGCCGACTGGACGGGCGCGGGGATGGCGGCCGACCTGCCCGCCGGTGCCCCCACGCGCGTGGTGGTCGACGAGACCCCCGTGCTGCTGCTGCGCCGGGGCGAGACCATTCACGCGCTGCACGACCGCTGCTCGCACCGCGGCTGCT
Organism: Candidatus Siliceabacter maunaloa; assembly: GCA_024330185.1. Taxonomy (GTDB): domain Bacteria; phylum Actinomycetota; class Thermoleophilia; order Solirubrobacterales; family Solirubrobacteraceae; genus Siliceabacter; species Siliceabacter maunaloa. The sequence continues at coordinate 106,854 of JANDLV010000001.1, read as the reverse complement.
CGCTGAGCGCGCAGGGCGAGATCGAGGGCGACACCATCACCTGCCGGTGCCACGGCTCGCAGTTCGCCCTGCGCGACGGCGCGCTGCGCCGCGGCCCGGCCACGACCGACCAGCCCGCCTACGAGGTGCGCCAGAGCGACGGCCGGGTCGAGGTGCGCCTGGCGCCGCGGGGGTGAGGGCCGGTCCGTGCCCGGGATGTGGCCCGAGCTCGCCGGCGAACGCGTGGCACTCCGCCCCGTCGCGGCGCCGACGTCGAGACCCTGCGCGCGATGCGCCGCACGCCCGAGGTCATGCGCTGGTGGCAGGCGATCCCCAAGGCGACGGGACTCGGGGTCCGTCTCGGTAGGGCCTCCTGGGGCCCCTCGGGGTCCCGCCAGTTCTGAGCGCCTGTGCTACAACTCGGAAACCGTGCGATCTACTGGGGTTTCCTGACGCGCCCGAGAGGATTCGAACCTCTGACCTCCGGTTCCGTAGACCGGCGCTCTATCCAGCTGAGCTACGGGCGCGGGTGCGACGCCCGTCCATCCTAGAGCACGCGAGGAGGGGCGGGGCGGCCCGTCCGTGGGGGACGATCACGCTGCTCACGTGATCAGCGGAGAGGGCGGGATTCGAACCCGCGATAGAGCTTGCCGCCCCATACTCGCTTAGCAGGCGAGTGCCTTCAGCCACTCGGCCACCTCTCCGGGGGGCGTATCAGTGTAGCCGCGGTATAGCCGCACCAAGCGGCACAATGGAGGACTCGGAGCGGTGGCAGAGCCTGGTTGATTGCAGCTGCCTTGAAAGCAGCCGGCCGGAGACGGCCCGGGGGTTCGAATCCCTCCCGCTCCGCTGCGCCTCAGGGAATGGTCCCGGCTGGAGCCAGCCACTCGGAATCGAAGGCTAGAACCGTGGCGAACTGTCAGGTGCGTGAGGAGGGGGCGACAACACCCACCGTCCTGCCTGGCTGTTGGTATGGAACAGCAGGACAGGACGGTTGCGCGTGCTCGCGGGGATCAGCGTGCCGATGCCCGCCCGAGGGACGCCTGCAGGCATGCCGCCACGCTACGCCCCCCAGGTGGACGGAGGTGGATAGCCCACACTTATAATCACCCCGGCAGCACCCAGAACGCCACGACGGCGTACTGGAGCGCGGCGGCTATGACCACGAGGACGTGGAAGATCTCGTGGTAGCCGAAGACGGTGGGTACGGGATCGGGGCGCTGCGAGGCGTAGACGACGGCGCCGACCGAGTAGAGGACGCCGCCCGCTGCGACGAGCGTGATGCCGACGGCGCCCAGGCCCGCGGCCAGGGCGGGGAAGGTCACGATGCTGACCCAACCCAGCACCAGGTAGACCGCCGCCGACAGCCAGTTGGGGGCGCCGATCCACAGGAGCTTGAGCACGATCCCCAGCGCGGCGCCGATCCACGCGACCAGCAGGATCACCGTGGCCAGGGTGCCGTCGAGCACCAGCAGGGCGAAGGGCGTGTAGCTGCCCGCGATGAGCACGAAGATCATCGAGTGGTCCAGCCGGCGCATCCAGGCCCGCGCCGCGGCGCGCGACCAGGTCACGCGGTGGTAGAGCGCGCTCGCGCCGAACAGTCCGGCGACGCTGGCCGCGTAGATCGACGCGGCCACGGTCGCTCTTCCGTCCGGCGCGGTGAGGATCAGCGCGGCGCCCAGCGCGCAGGCCACGAAGAAGGCCCACTGGTGCACCACGCCGCGCAGGCGCGGCTTGAGCAGCTCGGGTGTGGAAGCGACCACCACGGACAACATAGAGCCTGCCGTGAGACACCCCATACCGACCGAGATCGACGTCTTCGAGGAGTCTCGTCCTGGACCTCAGCGAGGTCGAGTTCATCGACTCCACCGGCCTGAGCGTGCTGCTCAACGGGCTACGCCGGGACGCGGGTGCGCGCTCAAGACGCAGGGACCGCGGGCAGCTCCGGCGGCGCCCCGTAGGGCACGAGCACCTCGGGCAGCGCCACGCTGCCGTCGTCGCGCTGGCCGTTCTCCAGCAGCGCGACGATGGTCCGCCCGACGGCCACGGCGGTGCCGTTGAGGGTGTGGACGTCGTAGGGGCGGCTCTTGGGTGGGTCGGACGGTTTCGCGCGCACGCGCAGGCGCCGGGCCTGGAAGTCGGTCGTGTTCGAGCACGAGGTCAGCTCGCGGTAGCGCTCCTGGGAGGGCAGCCACGCCTCGCAGTCGAACTTCCGCGCCGCGCTGGCGCCGAGGTCGTCGACGGCGATGTTCACCACGCGGTAGGGGATCCCCAGCGCGCCGAGGATCTCCTCCTCCACCCCCAGCAGCCGCTCGTGCTCGGCGCCCGAGGCCGACGGCTCCACGAAGCTGAACATCTCCACCTTGTCGAACTGGTGCACGCGGAAGATGCCCCGCGTGTCGCGGCCCGCCGCCCCCGCCTCGCGGCGGAAGCAGGGCGAGAAGCCGGCGTAGCGACGCGGCAGCGCGGCCGCGTCGAGGACCTCGTCGGCGTGCAGGGAGGCCAGCGCGACCTCGCTGGTGCCCACCAGGTACAGGGGGTCGTCGGCCAGGCGGTAGATCTGCTGCTCGGTGTCGGGCAGGAAGCCGGTGCCGAACAGCGCCTCCTCGCGTACGAGCACGGGCGGGATGACCGCCTCGAAGCCGTGGCCGCGCACGAGCTCGAGCGCCCAGCGCACCAGCGCCAGCTCGAGGAACACCAGCTCGCCGCGCAGGTAGGCGAAGCGCGCTCCCGAGAGCTTCGCCGCGCGCTCCATGTCGATGCGCTCGCCGGCCAGCTCGAGGTGGTCGCGCGGGGCGGCGATCGCCGGGCGCTCGCCGACCTCGCGCAGCACCGCGTCGCCGCCCTGGGCGGCCTGCGGATCGGGCAGGTTGGGCAGTGCCGCCAGTGCGGGCTCCAGCGCCGCCTCGACCCGGGCCAGCTCCTCCTCCATCGCCTTCTGACGCTCCCCAACCTCGCGCAGGGCGGCGATGGCCTCGGTGGCGTCGCCGCCCGAGCGCTTGGCCTCGCCGATGGCCTGGGACGCCTCGTTCTTGCGCGCGCGCAGCCCCTCGACCTCGGGCAGGAGGGCGCGGCGGCGCTCGTCGAGCGCCAGCACGCCGTCGAGGGCGACGCCCAGCGCGGGGTCGCGGCGACCCAACGCCGCGCGCGCCGCGGCCGGGTCCTCGCGTAGTCGTCGGAGGTCGAGCACGCTAGTGGCCACTAGGTCGCGGCGGCGCTCAGCCGCCGCCCGAACCCGACGGCGTGTCCTGGCCGGCGTAGCGGGCCAGGAACTCGGCAACGCGCTGGGCGTCCCCGCCGGTGAGGATGTTCTCGGGCATGATCGCGCCCGAGAAGCCGCCGTTGCGAATGGCGTAGAGGACCGCCTGCACATCCTCCCGGCGCTGGTTGAAGTTGGGCCCGTCGACACGCTCGGCGTCGTTGGCGTCCGTGGACGACCCCTCGGACGCTGCCACGTCCAGGGTGTGGCACATGCCGCAGTTCTCGTTGAAGAGGACCGCCGCCTCGTAGCCGGGGTCGCTCTCGGCCAGTTCGATGCCCTCCTGCCCGCAGCCGGCGGCGAGGACGGCGGCCGCGAGCACGGCTGCCACCGGCGCGGCGCGACGGGTCTCCAGGAGGCGAGCCATAGCGGGCGGTGACCATACAGGGGTGGCGAGGGCAAAGGACGTCGCTGCCCGAGCCGGGCCCCCCGGCTGTCAGGGGTGGCGAGGGCAAAGGACGTCGCTGCCCGAGCCGGGCCCCCCGGCTGTCTCCTGCCACCATGGGACCGATGCGCCCACGTCGCAGCATGATCGCCCTCCTCGCGGGGCTCGCCGTCGCGTTCACGCTCGCCCTCGCGCTGCCGAGCCTCGGCGGCCCCGAGCAGGTGCGCTCCGAGCGCCCACAGGTCGAGTTCACGGTCGACGAGTACACCCTCACGCCGTCGGACCTGAGCGTGCGCCCGGGGAAGATGAAGTTCGTGCTGCGCAACGAGGGCCGGCTGACCCACAACGTGCGGGTGGAGACGATCCCCGACGACGGGGATCGTGGTCGGCCGGCGTGCCCTGACCGACCCTGCGGCACGCCGACCGCTCAGCCCGGTGAGCGCGTGGAGGGCAAGCTCACCCTCGAGCCCGGGGTCTACCGCCTGACCTCCACCATCGGCAATCAGGACGACCTGGGCCTCAACGGCAGGCTCGTCGTCGAGGGCGAGCCGCTGCCCTAGCGCCCTACCGCGTCCCGCGCGTCAGACGATCAAAGCGGCGCGCAGCGCCAGGAAGGCCACCACCACCGCGGCGACGGCCATCACGCCGATCTCGCGGCGCACGATCTCGCGCACCACCGAGCGCTGCTGCGCCTCGGGCCGCGCGCGCAGCGCCTCGACGTCGGCCAGCTCGCGGCGCTCGAGCACCTGCTCGGCGGACAGGAGGCGCAGTTGCTCGGCGATCGCCCCGATGGCCACGGGCAGCAGGGCGTAGAGCCAGTAGAGGCCGTCAGTCGGCTCGTAGCCGGCCACGTACAGCACGCCGGCCACCAGGGCCTGGGCCACCGCGGCGGCCTGGCCGGCCCGCGCGAGCACCCAGAAGAGACGACTCGCCTCCACGGTCCACCACCGCCAGGCGCCCCAGCCGGCGGCCGCGAGGTTGACGGCGGTACACGCCCAGGCCGCCCAGAGCGCAGCGGTGCTCACGTCCGTACCTCCTTCGCGTGCGGTCCGCCACCAAGTATCACGGCGTTACAAGCTCGTGCTAGAAACTGCGGTCACCGTGTTGCAGAGCTACCTTCCCGCACTGATCGTCCTCCTGTTCGGTATCCTCATCGGCGTCGTCTTCGCGGTTGCCAACCGGTACCTCGGGCCCAAGCGCATCCGCCGCCGTGCGACCCGTGAGGCCTACGAGTGCGGCCTCCCGAGCGAGGTCCAGAAGAACTTCCGCTTCGGGATCAGCTTCTACCTGATCGCGATGCTGTTCATCCTCTTCGACATCGAGGTCATCCTGGTCTTCCCGGTCGCCCTGGGGCTCGCCGAGGCAGGAGTCGACGCGCTGATCAAGATCATCATCTTCGTCGCGCTGCTGGCGGTGGCCTTCATCCACCAGTGGCGCAGAGGGGCACTGGAATGGAGATAGTCCGACATGGGCCGGGGTCCGCTGAGAACTTCAAGCTCCAGCAGCGCCGCGCGCGCGACATGCTGCGCGGCGATCTGGAGGACGACGAGCTCGACAAGTACGTCGAGGAGCGCGTGCTCACCACCACGCTGGAGAAGGCGTTCAACTGGGCGCGGTCCAACTCGTTCTTCCCCGCCACCTTCGGGCTGGCCTGCTGCGCCATCGAGATGATGTCCATCGTCGGCGCCCGTGTCGACGTGGCGCGCTTTGGCTTCGAGGCCTTCCGCGCCACCCCGCGCCAGGCCGACCTGCTCATCATCAGCGGCCGCGTCTCCATCAAGATGGCGCCCGTCGTGCGGCGCATCTACGACCAGATGCTGGAGCCCAAGTGGGCCATCGCCATGGGCGCGTGCTCCTCCTCGATGGGCGTCTTCAACAACTACGCGATCGTGCCCGCCGACAAGTTCATGCCCGTCGACGTGCACGTGCCCGGCTGCCCACCGCGGCCCGAGGCCCTGATGCACGGCGTGCTCAAGCTGCGCAAGATGGTCCAGGAGGATCCCGACCTGGGCTTCCGCCAGCGCCACGACGCCCGGGGCACCGAGGAGCTGCTGCGCGACCGCGATGCGAGCACCGACCCCTCGATCAACGTCTTCCAGCCGGGGGACACCGCAGGCGCGTAGCGTCTGCGGTGTAAGGGAGCCTGCCAGTGACCGTACACAGCAATCAGCAAAGCCGGCGAGCGGCATGCAGCACAGACGAACCCAACCTGCGGCCGGGACCCTCAGTGGGGGGGTCCCCGGGGGGCGCAGCCCCCCGGGTGCGTTGTGCCTGACGCGACGGGCCTGGAACTGCTCGCCCGCGAGCTGCGCGAGGCCCACGCGGGCGCGGTCGTCGACACGCTGCACTTCCGCGACAGGGCGACCGTGAGCGTGGCTTCCCAGCAGATCCGCCCCGCCCTCCAGTTCCTGCGCGGCAAGGGCTTCGCCTTCCTGGCCTCCGTGCACGGCGTGGACTACTACCCACAGGAGCCGCGCCTGGGCGTGCTCTACGAGCTGCTGGACATGCAGGCGCTCGATCGCATCACGATCAAGCTGCGTGTCCCCGTCGACGCGCCGGCGGTCCCCTCCGTCACCCCCGACTGGCCCACCGCCGACCACCAGGAGCGCGAGATCTACGACATGTTCGGCGTGGTCTTCGAGGGGCACCCCGACCTGCGGCGCATCCTCATGCCCGAGGACTACGAGGGCCACCCCCAGCGCCGCGACTTCCCCCTCGGCGGCGAGCCGGTGCTGTTCACCTTCAACGACGCCCAGGGCACCGACTACACCGCCCACGGCGAGGAGGAACGCACGTGAGCTCCATCAGCGAATACCGGGCGCAGGAGGAGTCGATCACCATGGCTCCGCTAGGTGAGCAGATCGCCGAGCAGGGCGAAGAGGATCGCGAGCTCATGACGCTCAACATCGGCCCGCACCACCCCGCGACGCACGGAGTGCTGCGCCTGCTGGTGACCCTCGACGGCGAGGTGGTGCGCGACCTCAAGCCCATCATCGGCTACGTCCACACCGGCATCGAGAAGACCGCCGAGGACAAGAGCTACTGGAAGGCCATCCCCGTCGTCGAGCGGATGGACTACCTGGCCTACTACTTCAACGCCTTCGCCTTCTGCGGCGCGACGGAGACCCTCCTGGGAGTGGAGGTGCCCAAGCGCGCGCAGTACCTGCGCGTCCTGCACCTCGAGCTCAACCGGATCATGAGCCACCTGGTGTGGCTGGGCACCAGCGCGCTGGACCTCGGGGCGATGTCGATGTTCTGGTACTGCTTCCGCGAGCGCGAGGCCGTGCTGGACCTGTTCGAGATGTCCAGCGGACAGCGGATGCACACGCGCTACATCCAGGTCGGCGGGGTCATCGAGGACATCCCCGCGGGCTTCGAGGAGCGGGTGCGCGCCTTCTGCGCGCAGATGCCCACGCGGGTGGACCAGTACAACGATCTGCTCGACCGCAACGAGATCGTGCTGCGGCGCCTGCGTCACGTGTGCCCGATGGGCGCCGACGAGCTGCTGGCGCTGGGCGTCACCGGCCCGCTGCTGCGCGCGGCGGGCAACCCGTGGGACCTGCGCAAGGCCATGCCCTACTCGTCTTACGAGGACTTCGACTTCGCCATCCCGGTGGGCACGGAGGGCGACAACTACGACCGCTTCGCGGTGCGCCTGGCCGAGATCAAGGAGTCGGTCAAGATCGTCGAGCAGTGCCTGGACGGCCTGCCCGAGGGTCCGTACATCACCGACGACCGCAAGGTCGCGCTGCCCCCGCGCCACGAGCTGGCCACCTCGATGGAGGCGCTCATCCACCACTTCAAGCTGGTGACGGAGGGCTTCCGGGTGCCGCCGGGCGAGGTCTACTACCCGATCGAGTCCCCGCGCGGGGAGCTCGGTTGCTTCGTGCGCTCCGACGGCTCGAGCAAGCCCGCGCGCGTGCACATGCGCGACCCCTCCTTCGTGAACCTGCAGGCGACCGCGCCGATGACCAAGGACGCCTACCTCGCCGACCTGATCGCCACGCTGGCCATGCTGGACCCCGTGCTGGGAGGGATCGACCGGTGAGCAGCAGGCGAAGCGAGGTACCCAGATTCGGCCACGGCTCGCGCGTTCCCGGGTGGGACGACGCGGCCGACCTGCGCAAGGACCCGGCCGTGGTGCCCGACGCGGCGACCACGCCGGTGCCCGCCGATCTGCGCGCGGAGATCGAGTCCCACATGGCCAAGTACCCCGACCACCGCTCGGCCTCCATCCCCGCCCTGGCCGCCGCGCAGCGCCACCACGGCTGGTGCTCGCCCGAGGCCATCGAGCAGGTCGCCTGCGTGATGGCGCTGACCCCCGGCTACCTGTTCAGCGTCGCGAGCTTCTACGACATGCTGGAGACCCACCCCGTCGGGCGCCACAGCATCTTCGTGTGCACCAACATCTCGTGCTCGCTGTGCGGCGCCGACGACCTTCTGGCGGCCATCGTGGACGCCGCCGACGGCGACCCCGACCTCAACATCCGCAGCTTCGAGTGCCTGGGGGCGTGCGACATCGCGCCGATGGCCAGCGTCGACGGCGTGTACGTCGGCCCGGTGGCCCTCGACGAGGTCGGGACCCTCGTCGCCCAGATCAAGGCCGGCGAGGCCCCGCTGCCCGCCAGGCAGCTCGGCGGGCGCGCGGTGGCCGAGCCGCTGGCCGCGATCCCCAAGGGCCCGACGACCTACGGGGGCCAGATGCCCGAGGAGGCGCCCGGCCCGCCGGCGCCCGTCGAGCAGCAGAGCCCGATCCCACTGCAGGACGCCGACCAGAGCGAGGAGGGAGCGACATGAGCACGACCACGGCCTCGAATGGCGAGCGCGCGCAGCCGATCCTCTTCCGCGGGATCGACGAGGAGGGCCTGCACACGCTGGAGGTCTACCGTCGCCGCGGGGGCTACGACTCGCTGAAGCGCGTACTCGACGCGATGAGCCCCGCGGACGTGCTCGCCGAGCTGCAGGCCAGCGGCCTGCGGGGGCGCGGTGGCGCCGGGTTCCAGATGGGCAAGAAGGTCTCGTTCATGCCCGCGGGGCAGATGGACAAGTACCTGATCTGCAACGCCGACGAGTCCGAGCCGGGGACGTTCAAGGACCGCGAGCTGATGCAGAAGAGCCCGCACATGCTCATCGAGGGCATGATCATCGCCGCCTACGCGGCCGGGGCCAACCGCGCGTTCATCTACATCCGCGGCGAGTACCAGGCCCAGGCCGACATCCTCGACGCCGCCCTGGTCGAGGCGCAGGCCGAGGGGCTGGTGGGCGAGCGCATCCTGGATTCGGACTTCGAGCTGACCCTCGTCGTGCACCGCGGCGCCGGGGCCTACATCTGCGGCGAGGAGACCGGCCTGCTGGACTCGCTGGAGGGCAAGCGCGGCAACCCGCGCCTCAAGCCCCCCTTCCCGGCCAACCAGGGCCTCTATCAGGGTCCGACTCTCATCAACAACGTCGAGACGCTCGCGACCGTGCCCCACATCATCAGGATGGGCGGCGCGGAGTACGCCAAGGTGGGCACCGAGACCTCGACGGGCACCAAGCTGGTGTCGGTCAGCGGCAACGTGCAGCGGCCGGGCAACTACGAGGTCGAGCTGGGCACGCCCTCCCGGGAGATCATCTACGGCCTGGCCGGCGGCCCGCCCGAGGGCCGGACGGTGAAGCTGTGGTTCCCCGGCGGCTCGAGCGCGCCCGTGCTCACCGGGGACGACCTCGACGTGCCCTACGACTTCGACGCCCTGGCCAAGGCCGGCTCGATGCTGGGCTCGGGCGCGATCATCGTGGTCGACGACAGCGTGCCCGTGGTCGCCGTCGCGCTGAAGCTGGCCAAGTTCTACAAGCACGAGTCGTGCGGTAAGTGCACGCCGTGTCGCGAGGGCACCCGCTGGACGGTGTCGATGCTCGAGCGCGTCGACAACGGCCTGGCCACCCCGATGGACCTGGACATCATGGCCTCCGTGCAGGAGCAGATCATCGGCAACTGCCTGTGTGTGCTGGGCGACGCGATGGCCATGCCCATCGGCTCGATGGTGGCCAAGTTCCGCGACGAGTTCGAGGCCCACATCGAGGCGGCGCGCACGCGCAACCCCTTCGGCGACGAGCAGCCCTCGCCCGACCCGGTGCTGGTGCAGGGAGCGGCGGCATGAGAGGCCGGCCCCCGAGGAGGGCGGGCTGATGCCCCGCCCCGAGATCCACATGATCACCTTCACGGTCGACGGCCGCGAGGTGCGCGCGCCCGAGAACGCGATGCTCGTCGACGCCGCCAAGCTGGGCGACGTCGAGATCCCGGTGTTCTGCTACGAGCCCAAGCTCGGCCAGCCGGTGGGCGCGTGTCGCATGTGCCTGGTGGAGATCGAGGGCATCCCCAAGCTGCAGACCGGGTGCTCCACCCCGGTCAAGGACGGCATGGTCGTCATCACGCAATCGGAGCGCGTGAAGGAGGCCCAGGAGGCGATCGTCGAGTTCCTGCTGGTCAACCACCCGCTCGACTGCCCCGTGTGCGACAAGGGCGGCGAGTGCCCGCTGCAGGACATCTCCTTCGGCTGGGGCGGCGGGCGGTCGCGCTTCATCGAGCCCAAGCGCCACTTCGAGAAGCCGCTCGCCCTGAGCCCGCTGATCGCCATCGACCGTGAGCGCTGCATCCTCTGCTACCGCTGCGTGCGCTTCAGCCAGGAGATCAGCGAGGACTACCAGCTCATCCTGGCCGAGCGCAGCGCCGACACCTACGTCTCCACCTTCGACGGCCATCCCTACGTCGCGCCGTTCAGCGGCAACATCATCGAGCTGTGCCCGGTGGGCGCGCTGACCTCCCAGCCCTACCGCTTCCGCGCGCGTCCGTGGGACATCGAGGGCGCCGGCTCCGTGTGCACGCTGTGCCCCGCCCAGTGCAACGTCGAGCTGACCGTCCGCGACGAGCGCGTGCTGCGCGTGCTGGCCCGTCAGCACCCCGGGGTCGACGACGGCTGGCTGTGCGACAAGGGCCGCTTCGCCTACCAGTCCGTCCACGTGGACGAGCGGATCACCCGTCCGATGGTGCGCGAGGGCGGCGAGCTGCGCCCGGTGAGCTGGGAGCGCGCGCTGGACGAGGCCGCCGGTGCGCTCGGGCGGGCGGGCGCACAGAGCGCCGTGCTGGCCGGCGGCGGCGCGACCAACGAGGAGGGGTACCTGCTCCAGCGCCTGGCGCGCGAGGCGGTCGGCACCCCCCACGTGGACTCCCGTGCGGGCGGCGGGCCGGGCCGTGAGCTGGCCGCCGCGCTGGGCGCCCCCGCGTTGCAGGCCACGGTGCCCGACCTGGAGCACGCGCACGCGGTCCTGGTGCTGGAGACCGAGCCCGTGGACGACATGCCGATCGTCGACCTGCGCATCCGCAAGGGCGTGCGGCGCAACCGCGTGCGCCTCGCGGTGGCCACGCCGCGCCCCTCTTCGCTGGATCGCAACGCCGACGTGAGCGTGCGCTACGCGCCCGGCTGCGGCGAGGCGTTCGTGGCCGCGCTGAGCGCCATGCTCGGGGGCGAGGGGAAGAATGTCGACGAGCTGGCGAGCTCCGCGGGCACCACGGTCGAGGCACTGCGCGGCGTGACCGGCGTGCTGCGCGGCGTCGAGGTGGGCGAGGGCGCGACGGGATCGGACGAGGCCGGCCCGCGCGACATCGTGATCCTCTGGGGCGAGCGCCTCACGCAGGGCCGCCGCGGCGCTGCCGCGGCGCGCGGGCTGCTCAACGTCGCCGCCCGCCTCAGGCTCGGGGGCCGCGAGGGCGCCGGCCTGCTGGAGGTCCCCGTCGCCGCCAACGGCCGCGGCCTGCGCGAGGCCGGCGTGCTGCACGACGCGGGGCCCGGCCTGAGCGAGCCGCCGCACGGTGAGATGGCCGCCATCGACGGCCTCGAGCTGCCCGACGGCCTCGCCCGCGGCGACCTCACGACGCTGCTGCTGTGGGACGCCGAGGTCGACGCCGCGACGCTCGCGGCGGCCGGCACGGTCATCGCGCACGCGGCCTTCCTCACCGACGCCCTGCGCGCGCACGCGACCGTCGTCCTCCCCGCCGAGTCCTACGCCGAGAAGGAGGGCACGGTCACCCACCCCGACGGGCGGGTACAGCGTCTGCGCCCCGCCATCGGGCGCCAGGGCGGCGTGCGCCCGGGCTGGCAGGTGCTCGCCGACCTGATGGCCCGCGTCGGCGCCACCCAGGACCCTGCGGACCCGGGCGCAGGCGACCCGCGCGTGCTCACCGGGCCGATGGCCTCACGGCAGCTCTTCGAGGCGGTGCCCGTCTACGCCGGGCTCACGCTGGAGGAGCTCGGCGGGCGCGGCGTGCGCTGGCCGGCGCGCGAGCAGGCCGCCGCCTGGCCCCGGGCCGACGCCGGACCGTTCGGCCTCGAGGTCCCGCCCGGGCCGGTGAAGGCCAACGGCGACCTGCGCCTGGGCACCTTCCGCTCCATCTGGGCGGGCCCGGAGGTCGGCCACTCGCCGGCGCTGCGCTTCCTCGTCCCCAAGCCGCGCGTCGAGATGGCGCCCGCCGACGCCCAGCGGCGCAACGTCACCCAGGGCGACCACGTGACCGTGGGGCACAACGGCGCCGCGCTCCACGCGACGGTGGTCCTGCGCGATGCCGTTCCCCGGGGCACCGTCTTCGTGGAGACCGACGCCCTGCGCGCCGGTCCGGTGGACGTGCGCAAGGCCCCGCCCCGGGCCGGCCCGCCGGCGCCCGACCCGGCCGAGGCCCCGTCGTGAGCCTCGCCGTCGTCGGCTACGCCGAGCCGTGGTGGATCCAGCTCGTCAAGGGGCTGGTCATCGGCGCGCTCGCCCTCCAGCTCGTGCCGGTGGTGCTGGTCTGCGAGCGCAAGATGCTCGGGCGCTTCCAGGGCCGCTACGGGCCAAACCGCATCGGCATCTTCGGCGTGCTCCAGCCCATCGCCGACATCGTGAAGCTGATCAGCAAGCAGGACGCCGTCCCCTACAACGCCGTCGGGCTGATCTACGCGCTCGCGCCGATCATCTCGATCTTCACCGCCGTCGCGGCCTTCGCGATCATCCCCTTCTCCAACACGGTGGATATCCTCGGGACACAGGTGGGCCTGTACGGGGTCGACCCCTCCATCGGGCTCCTCTACCTGTTCGCCTTCAGCGCGGTGGCCTTCTACGGGCTGATGCTCGGCGGCTGGGCCAGCGGCTCCAAGTACTCGTTCCTGGGCGCGATGCGCGCCGCCGCGCAACTCATCTCCTACGAGATCGCCATGGGCCTGTCGGTGCTCGGCGTCCTGATGATGTCCAGCACGCTGTCGCTGACGGGGATCGTCGAGGCCCAGCAGGGCCTGTGGTATGTCGTCCCCCAGCTCGTCGGCTTCCTGATCTTCCTGGTCTCCGCCTTCGCGGAGACCAACCGGGCGCCGTTCGACCTGCCCGAGGCCGACGCCGAGCTGGTGCAGGGCTACAACACCGAGTACGGCGGCTCGCGCTTCGCCTCCTACTACCTGGCCGAGTACCTCAACATCATCGTCGTCTCGGGCATCGCCGTCACCGTGTTCATGGGCGGCTGGCTGCTGCCCTTCGGCATCGACCCGCCCACATGGGTCGACCCCTTCGTCGTGCTGGCCAAGATCGGCTTCTTCGCCTTCCTGTTCATCTGGGTGCGCGCCACGCTGCCGCGCCTGCGCTACGACCAGCTCATGAGCTTCGGCTGGAAGGTCCTGATCCCGCTGGCCACCCTCAACGCCCTCGTCACGGCCATCGTGGTCGCCGTCACCTAGCCCCGGGAGATCCTCAATGGCCTGGCCCCCGACACCGCAAGAGCTCATCACCGTCAGCGCGCCCAGCCCCGGCGGCGCCGGCGGCGCGTACCGCGCCTTCGGAGAGACGCTGCGCGGCCTGAAGACCACGATGGCCCGCGTCTTCGAGGGCATCCACACCATCCAGTACCCGGAGGAGAAGGTGCCGGTGTACCCGCGCTTCCGCGGGCGCCACCGCCTGCACCGCTTCGAGGACACCGGCCTGGAGAAGTGCGTGGGCTGCTCGCTGTGCGCGGCCGCGTGCCCGGCCGACTGCATCCGCGTGGTGGCCGCCGAGAACACGCCCGAGCACCGCATCAGCGCCGGCGAGCGCTACGCGGCCGTCTACGAGATCAACCTCAGCCGCTGCATCTTCTGCGGCTACTGCGAGGTCGCCTGCCCGTTCGACGCGATCACCATGGGCCAGGACTACGAGATGTCCGACTACTCGCGCTCGGACCTGATCTTCACCAAGGAGATGCTGCTCGCCGAGCCCCTGGATCGCACCCCGCTGCGCGCCGAAGGGGAATAGGCTCCCGGGCCGCTCATGGCCGAGGTCCTGTTCTTCCTCGCGGCGATCGGCGTCGTCGGTGGTGCCATCGGCGTCGTCGTCCTGCGCAACCCGTTCTACACGGTGCTCGCGCTCGTCGTGCACCTGCTGTCGCTGGCCGCGCTGTTCCTGACGCTGAACGCGGAGTTCATCGCCGCGGCGCAGGTCGTGGTGTACGCGGGGGCGGTGATGGTGCTCTACGTGTTCGTGGTCGCCTACGTCGGTGGCGGCGAGGCGGCCGTCGGGTCGGGACAGGCCAGCGAGCTGCGGGTGCTCGCCGTCCTGTTCGCGGGCGCGCTGTTCGTGTGCCTGTGCATCGCCACGCTGGGGTCAGGCCTGCAGGCCATCGGGACGCAGGGCGCCGAGGTGGGCCCGGGCTACGGCACGCCGCAGCAGATCGGCGACCTGCTGCTCAACCGCTTCCTGCTGCCCTTCGAGCTGGCGTCCTACCTGCTGCTGCTGGCCGCCGTGGGCGCCGTGGTGCTGGCCAGCCGCCGCCGCGGCGTGGGCGAGGGCGCAGAAGAGCCGGGGATCAGCGTGGCCCAGCTCCTGCGCCCGCGGGGCACCGGGACGATGGCCGAGGCCGTAAGCGGCCTGCCCGCGGCCCAGGCCACCGGGGACCGCGACGAGCGGGAGGCGCGGGAAGGGGGCGAGGAGCGCGACGCCAACGACGCCGAGGACCGCCCCCGCGTTCCCCCCGGGTCGCCCGAGCGGGACGGCTCCTAGACCGTGGCCATCGAGTGGTACCTCGCGCTCTCGGCGCTGATCTTCGTCATCGGGGCCGGCGGCGTGCTCACGCGGCGCAACCCGCTGGTCCTCCTCCTCTGCGTCGAGCTGATGCTCAACGCGGGCAACCTGGCCCTCGTCGCCTTCAACCGCATGCACGGGGGCGGCGACGGCCAGATCTTCGCGCTCATGGTCATGGTCGTCGCGGCCTGCGAGGTCGTGATCGGCCTGGGCATCATCGTCGCGCTGTACCGACGTCACCTGCCCATCGACGTCGACGAGATGCGCGAGCTGCAGGGGTAGTGACCCACTCATGAGCGCCACCACGCTGGCCTGGCTGGCCCTCGCCCTGCCCCTGGCCGGCGCGATCGTCACCGCCCTGGGCTTCCGGTTCTGGCGGGGCCGCGCGGCGGGCTACGTGGGCACGGCCGCGCTGTTCGGATCCTTCGCCTGCGCCATCGGCGCCTTCTTCGCCCTGCAGGGCGAGCCCGCCGAGGGCCGCCAGCTCGTCTCCGCGCTGTGGGACTACGCGGCCACCGCCGGCCTCGACGCGCAGCTCTCCATCCTCGTCGACCCTCTGTCGATCCTCATGCTGCTGGTGGTCACCGGCGTTTCGGCCCTGATCCACCTCTACGCGGTGGCCTACATGGGCGGCGACCGCGGCTACACGCGCTTCTTCAGCTACCTCAACTTCTTCGTCTTCTCGATGGTGCTGCTCGTGCTGGCGGGCAACTTCCTCGTGCTGATCATCGGCTGGGCGTTCGTCGGCGCCGCCTCCTACCTGCTGATCAGCTTCTGGTACCGGCGCGCCACCGCGACGGCCGCGGGGATCAAGGCCTTCGTCATCAACGTGCTGGGCGACGTCGGGCTGGTGCTGGGCGCCTACTTCCTCTTCCGCGGCACCGGCACGCTGGACTTCCTCACCACCTTCGAACGCGCCCCGGAGGTCTTCGCCGAGAACGACGGGGAGCTGGTGGCCGGCTGCATCCTGCTGCTGGTCGGCGCCTTTGCCAAGTCGGCCCAAGTGCCGCTGCACACCTGGCTGCCCGACGCCATGGAGGGTCCCACGCCGGTCTCCGCGCTCATCCACGCGGCGACGATGGTCACCGCGGGCGTCTACCTCATCGCCCGCATGCATCCCCTCTTCGAGCTCGCGCCCACGGCGGGCACGGTCGGGGCGATCATCGGCTGCGCGACGCTGCTCATCGCGGCCACCACCGCGATGGCCCAGACGGACCTCAAGCGGGTCATCGCCTACTCGACGATGTCCCAGATCGGCTACATGGTCATGGCCGTCAGCGCCGGCGCCTACGTCGCGGGCCTGTTCCACCTCGTGACCCACGCCTTCTTCAAGGCGCTGCTGTTCATGGCCGCGGGCTCGGTCATCGCCGCCATGGCCGGGAATCAGAACATGGACCGCATGGGCGGCTTCCGCCGCGCGATGCCCTTCACGTTCGGCTGCTTCGTGATCGGGGGGCTGGCCCTGGCCGGGGTGCCGCCGTTCTCGGGCTTCTTCTCCAAGGACGAGATCCTGGCCTACACAGCCGAGCGCGGCGGGATCTTCCTCGTGCTGGTGCTGGTGGGCTACGTGGCCGCGTTCCTGACCGCCGTCTACACGTTCAGGATGATCTTCCGCACGTTCCTGGGCGAGCCGGTGCCCGAGGCGCGCGAGCTAGAGCAGGGGCACCTGCACCACCCCGAGCACCCGACCAACCCGGCCAGCGGGGAGATCGAGGACACCGAGGTGGGCTTCCCGGGGCCCGAGCACCACGTGGCCGAGCAGTCGCCAACGATGAAGGTGGCGATGGGCACGCTGGCGCTGCTGGCCATCGTCGGCGGCTTCCTGCAGATCCCCAAGGTCACCCACCTGCTCGACGACTTCCTGGAGCCGACCTTCGCCGACTCGATCTACTTCGAGGCGCTGTCGCCCTCCGACGCTGCCACCTTCGTCGGGCTGGGCCTGGGCGCGCTGATCGCGCTGGCCGGCATCGCCACCGCATGGCTGGTGTGGGTGCGCGAGCCGGGCACGCCGGCGAAGGTGCGCGAGCGCCTGCGCCCCGCCTACGCGCTGTTCGTCAACAAGTGGTGGTTCGACGAGCTGATCGGCACGGTGATCGTGCGGCCAGCGCGGTGGCTGGGCTCCTTCGCGCTGACCGCCTTCGAGCGCCTCTTCGTGCAGGGGACGCTGGTGGGCGGGACATCGGGCATCGTGCGCGCCGGCTCAGCCGCGGTGCGCGCGGCCCAGAGCGGCTTCCTGCGCTTCTACGTGGCGCTGTTCCTGGGCGGCATGGTCGCCCTCACGATCTGGTTCCTGTTACAGGCGTGACGAGAGCGTGAGCACGTGACCATCCACCTCTCCCTCCTGCTGTGGCTGCCGCTGGCCTTCGGGCTCGTCGCGCTGGTCGTCCCGCAGCGCTTGAGCGGGAAGGTCACGCTGCTGGGAGCGCTGCTCACGCTGGCCTACGCCGTCGGGGCGCTGTCGCGCTTCGACGGCGGCGCCGGGCTGCAGTTCGTCACCGACGAGACGTGGATCTCCGACCTGGGCATCTCCTACAAGCTCGGCGTCGACGGGCTCAACCTCTTTCTCGTGCTGCTCACCGCGCTGCTGTGGGCGGCCTGCACGCTGTGGGCCGACCTGCGGGGCGAGTGGCGCGAGCGCCGCCAGCTCTTCTTCTGGCTGGCCCTGGCCGAGACGGCCGTGCTGGGCGCGCTGCTGGCCCAGGACCTGGCCGTGTTCGTCCTGTTCTTCGACCTCATGCTGGTGCCGTTCTTCTTCCTGACCGGCATCTGGGGCGGCGCCGACCGCGTGGCGGCCACGGTCAAGCTGGTCATCTACACGCTGGTGGGCTCGCTGCTCATGCTGGTCGCGGCGGTGGCCACCGGCGTGCTGGTCAGCGTGCAGTCGGGCGCGCCGCTGACCTTCGAGCTCACCGCGCTGGTGGACAACGGGCTGGCCGAGGGCCAGCAACAGTGGATCTTCCTGTGCTTCGCCGCGGCCTTCCTCGTCAAGATGCCCGCCTTCCCGCTGCACGGCTGGATGCCCGACGGCTACCGCGCCATGCCCCTCCCCGTGCTCGCGCTGTTCAGCGCGGTGCTGAGCAAGGTGGCCGCCTACGGCTTCCTCAAGATCGTGCTGCCCCTGTTCCCCGACGCGTCGGTGGCCTTCCAGGAGCTCATGCTGCTCGTCGGGCTGGCCTCGATCCTCTACGGGTCGGTCATGGCCTTCACCACCACGAACATCCGCCTGATCCTGGGCTACTCGTCGGTGGCCCAGCTCGGGTTCATCGTCATGGGCGTCTTCGCGCTGAACGAGGCGGGCGCGCAGGGGGCGATCCTGCAGTCGGTCAACCACGGGCTCGTGGTGGCGCCGGCCTTCTTCGCCGTCGCGCTGCTCAGCGCGCGATCGGGCGGCTCGGAGGACCTGCGCGAGATGGGCGGCCTGGCCTTCCGCGCGCCGGTGCTCGCGGCGCTGTTCCTCATCGTCGCGCTGGCCACGTTGGCCATGCCCGGCTCGGCCAACTTCGTGGGCGAGTTCTACATCCTGCTCGGCGTGTTCCAGAGCTCCGAGGTGTTCGCCTTCGTGGCCGCGGCCGGCGTGGTGCTGGCCGCCGTCTACATGCTGCGCGCCTTCATCGGCTCGATGCACGACCGGGTCGGGCCGCGGGCGAGCTCGCAGGAGATCACCGTGCTCGACGGCGTGGTGCTGGTCCCGCTGGTGGCGGTGATCCTCGCGCTGGCGCTGTACCCGCAGTTCGCGCTCTCGCGCGGGGAGGAGGCCATCAACGCCTCGCTGGTGCCCACGCGGGTGGCGCAGGAGCGGGTCGCTCAGGAGCGCGAGCTCGAGCGCCTGGAGGAGGAGGGCCTCGCCGAGGGCGGCGGTGCGCCCGTGCCGCTGCCCCAGGGCGCGCCGCCGCAGGGTGGTGGCGCCCCGCCCGTGCCGCCCCAAGCCCCGCCGCCCGTGCCCCGGGGCGCTCCTGCCCCGTCGCCGGGGGGGACCCCGTGAACGGCGCCGCGCAGGGCGCGTCGGTGGACTGGGCGGCCCTCTCGCCGCTGCTGGCGCTGGCCGGCGGGGCGCTCGTCGTCCTGATGGTGGGCCTGTTCCCGGGCCGCGGCGTACGTGACCGGGTCGTGCCCGGGCTCGCGCTGCTCACCCTGGCGGTCACCGCGGGGCTGCTCGTGTGGCAGTACGACACCTCGACCGACCTGCTCGAGGGCGCGCTGCGCGTGGACGGACTTACGGTCACGCTGTCGTTCGTCTTCGTCGTGGCCGGCATGGCGACGGTCGTGATGACCTGGCGCCACCTCGATCCGGTCGAGTCGCCGGGCCCCGAGCTCTACACCCTGCTGCTCAGCTCGATCGGCGGCATGGTCGTGCTCGTCGCGGCGCAGGACCTCGTCACGCTGTTCCTGGGCTTCGAGCTGCTGTCCATCCCGCTGTACGTGCTGTGCGCCATCCAGCTCCGCCGGCGCGGCTCGCTGGAGTCGGGGCTGAAGTACCTCGTGGTGGGCTCGGTGGGCTCGGCCACGCTGGTCTACGGGTTCGCGCTGATCTACGGCGCGGCCGGCACGACCGGCTTCGCCGGCATCGCGGAGGCGATCTCGGGCGATCTGAGCAGCGACGTGCTGCTGCTGGCCGGCCTGGCGCTGGCCATCGTGGGCTTCGCCTTCAAGGCCTCGGTGGCGCCCTTCCACCAGTGGACGCCCGACGTCTACGAGGGCGCCCCCACCCCGATCACCGCGTTCATGGCCACGGCCACCAAGGCGGCGGCACTGGGCGTGCTGCTGCGCTTCCTCGATGTGGCGCTGCTTCCGGCGGCCGAGGCCTGGGCGCCGGCGGTGGCCGTGCTGGCAGCGGTCACGATCGTCGTGGGCAACGTCGGCGCGCTGGGCCAGAGCTCGCTCAAGCGCCTGCTGGCCTGGTCGGGCGTCGCACAGGCCGGCTACCTGCTGGCCGGCGTGGTGGTGGGCACCTCGCTGGGCGTGCAGGCCACGGTCTTCTACCTCGCGGTCTACCTGCTCATGAACATGGCCGCCTTCGCCGTGATCGCCGCGCGTGAGCGCGAGACCAACCTGGGCGACTCGGTCGACGCGCTGGCGGGCCTGGGCACGAGCCGGCCCTGGCTGGCCTGGCCGATGACCATCGCCATGCTCGCGCTGGCCGGCTTCCCCCTCACCGCCGGGTTCATCGGGAAGTTCAAGCTCATCGAGGCCTCGGTGGCCTCCGGCTACACCTGGGTCGGCCTGATGATCGTCATCGGCTCGATGATCTCCCTGGCCTACTACCTCAAGGTGATCGCGGCGATGTGGATGCGCGAGGCGCCCGCGGGAGCGGCCGCCGTCGCCGCCACGGGCCCCCGGCCCGCGCTGGCCGGCGCGTCGACCGAGGCACAGATCACCGCGCCCACGCGCCACACCCGCCGGGGCACGGGCGAGCTGACCGTGATGGCCGTGCTCTTCGGCGCGGCCACCCTGGTGGTTGGCATCGTCCCCCAGCCGCTGCTGGACTTCGCCGCCAAGGCCGGCGAGGCGTTCCCGGGGTTGTTCTAGGCTCGCCCCCATGGACGAACGCAAGCCCGACCCCACCGAGGACCCGCGCGACACCGACACCGGCGCGGGCTACCCCGAGGAACAGCCCGAGGGCGCCGGCGAGGCCACCCAGCGGGAGGCCCCGCCCGAGCGCGAGAAGGGCGAGGGCGGCGCCGACGCGCCGAGCACCAGCAGCGAGCACGAGGGCGATCCCGAGCAGGCCACGGGCAACCCCGACGCGGGGTAGGGCGCCGCTACAGGAGCTGCAGGCCCTCAGCGGCCGCGGCCGCGTTGAGCTGGGTGTCGAAGGAGACGAACCGCATGCTCGGGTCCGCCGGGATCACCGCGAGTGCCGTGGCGAGCTGGACGGCCTCGTAGGCGCGCAGCGGGTGGCGGGCGACGAGGCTCGCTGCCGCCGCGAGGGTGGCGTCATCGACGAGGACGAGCGTGAAGCGTGGGGTCTCCAGACCCGTGCCCTTCACGTCCGCAGCGAACTGCGCCGCCAGCCCGGCCGCGCGGTCGGGGCGCAGCTCACCGACCCGCTGTTTGCGCCAGAAGGCAGCCGGAACCTCCACCCGGGCGAGCGCGCTGATCGTCACGTCAGCCAGAGCCCGAACGATCTCGTGCCCAGGCTCGGGTACGTAGAGCTTGACCAGCGCGGACGAGTCGGCGAAGCCGTTCAGTCCCTGTCCTCAAGGACGATGTCCGAGAGCATCTTGCCCTTCGCCGCCTCGCGGCCCGCCGCCGCGACGAGCTCGGGGTCCGGCCGAGGAGCCGGTTCGGCGGGCGGCTCCGCCAAGAGCCCCGCGCGCCGCAAGCGCTCGCGGTAACGCTCGACATCGGTGCCCGCCGCGTCCGGATCGGTCAGCGCACGCAGCATCTTCGTGGCCATGGCGTTGACGCTCTCACCCTGGCGGACAGCGAGGTCGCGCAGGTCATCGGCCAGCTCGTCATCGACACGGAGCGTCAGCTGAGCCATGCGCAGGCACGGTAGCAGGCATGCCTGCATACCCTCTACGGCGCCCGCCGTTCCGACGCCACCCGGCGCTAGGGTCACCGCTCCGTGACCGTCCCCGCCGAGAGCTTCAGCGACGCCGAGCGCGCGCGCCTGGCGCCGCACTTCACCGACCTCGAGGGTCCGGTGTTCGCGCTCACCAACCTGCCCGAGACGGTCAAGGGGGCGCTGTTCGCGCGCTACTCGCGCTATCCGGGCACGCTGCGCAGGCTGTTCCTCGACGAGTTCGCGGACTCGCTGCCCGAGCACGCCGGGCGCTTCGAGGCCGGGGAGGGCGAGCGTGCCGCGGCGCTCTACGAGCGCATCTTCGTGGGCTACGGCGACGACTCGGTGGCTCAGCTCGGCGGAGCGCACGTGGCCTGCGAGTGGGTCAGCAACGTGCTGACCAAGATCCTGCAGCGCCCGCGCCTGGCCGCCTACCTGGAGCAGTCCACCCGCTACATCGCCTACGACGCGGCCATGCCCGGTGGGGGGTTCCGGTACTTCCGCGACCCGTCGCTGGGGCCGCAGTACGAGCGGGCGATGGACGACCTCTTCTCTACCTACGCCGCCGCGCTGCCGCGCGTGCAGGCGTGGGCCGCGGAGCGCTTCCCGACCGCCGCCGGCGGGTCCCCCGCCGCGTACGAGCGCGCGCTGCGCGCCAAGGCGCTGGACCTCCTGCGCGGTGTGCTGCCCGCCGCGTCGCTGTCGCACATGGGCATCTACGCCTCGGGCCAGACCTACGAGCAGCTCATCCTGCACCTGCTGGCCCACCCGCTGCCCGAGGCGCGCCACGCCGGCGGGCTGATCCTCGAGGCCGTCAAGGCGGTGATGCCCAGCTTCGTGGCGCGCGTCGAGCGTCCCGACCGCGGCGGCGAGTGGGTCGGGCACCTCGAGGCCCGCGAGCACGCGGCGGCGCGCTGGGCGGGGCGCCTGGGGCTGGACCGCGCGCCCGGCGACGACGGCGCGAGCGGGCCGTCGGTCCGCCTGCTGCACGTCGACGGCGACGAGGAGGCGCTGCTGGCCGCGCTGCTCTTCGAGGCCGCGGCGGTGAGCGAGGAGGAGGCGCGCATCCGCGTCAGCACGCTGGGCGCCGACGAACGCGCCCGGGCCCTGGCCGACCTCGTGGGCGAGCGAGCCAACCGCCGCCACCGCCCCGGCCGCGGCTTCGAGGCCCTGCGCTACCGCTTCGAGATCGTCAGCGACTACGGGGCGTTCCGCGACCTGCAGCGCCACCGCATGCTCACCGTCCAGTGGCAGGGCCTCACGCCCGACCTCGGCGCCGGCGTCCCCGAGGAGCTCGACGAGGCCGGGGTCGGGGACGACTACCGCCGCGCGCTGGACGTCTCGCGCGCCGCCTACGAGCGCCTGCGCGACGAGGGCCGCCCGCGCGAGGCCGCCTACGCGCTGTGCCTGGGCTATCGCATCCGCTACGTGCTCGACCTCAACGCCCGCGAGGCCATGGCGCTCATCGAGCTGCGCTCGGGGCGCGAGGGCCACCCCGCCTATCGCGCCGTGGCCCGGGAGATGCACCGCCAGATCGCCGCCCAGCACCCCGCCGTGGCCGACGCCATGCGCCACGTCGACACCACCGCCGAGCCACGGCTGGAGCGGATCCTGTCGGAGATGCGCACCCAGGGGCGCGCCGACACGGTCGGGCACACGTAGCGCCCCGCCACCGCGTCCCGTTTGGCCGACACCCGCCGACGGGAAGCCACGCGCCGATGTCGTCAGTGAGCGAACCCCAGCGCCCCACCATCACCACCTACCGCGACGGGCCGCTGCTCGTGCGCGGGCCGTTCGAGCTGCTCGACCAGGACGGCACGGTCATCGACACCGCCCGGCGCACTGTCGCGCTGTGTCGGTGTGGCAAGTCGCGCACCCGCCCGCTGTGCGACGGCACCCACCGCCTCGTGCACTTCCGCGCGCCGGGGACGCTGGAGTCAGGCCCCGAGGACGACGGCGCCGGCACCGGCCCCAGCGCGCAGGGAGCTGCGCCCGGCCTCCCAGGCGCCCAGTAGCGCCTCGGCGAACCGACGGTCCAGCTCGGCCAGCGCGGCGGCGCCCCACAGCACGTCGCCGGCCACCGCCGGCTCGCGGGCGGCCAGGCCGCCGGCCAGATCGACCGCCGCGATGACCTCGTGCACCGCGTCGGCCATGACGTGCTCGTCGAAGAAGGCGCACGCGCGGTCGCCGAAGCCCAGGCGCCGCGCGCCCCTGGCGTAGCGGCGGTTGGGCAGCGAGGAGGTCATCTCGAACAGCGCGAGGTGGCCCACGATCGCGCCGCGGCGGCGGCGGTGCAGCCCGAACAGGGACATGAGGTTGACCGTGGCCAGGGTGACGCCGGGGATGACGTCGACGTAGGCGCCGTAGGAGGCGTCCAGGCCCAGTTCCTCCATGGCCTGGGCGAAGAGGACCGCGTGAATGCGCGGCGCCCGGCCCGAGCCGTACTCGTCGAACTGGATCTCGATCAGCGCCGCCTTGGGCGGGCCGTCCAGGCGCGGCAGCGCCCACGAGTGCGGATCGGCCTCCTTGAGCTGATAGGCCGAGCGGTGCACGACGAACTCGCGGAACTGCTCCAGCGTGGCCTCACGCTCCAGGTGGCGCGCCAGCGCAGGCCCCTCGTCGGCCGCGATCTCGCGTAGCGCCTCGTCCGTCGCCTCGGCCGGGACGGGCGCCGGGCGGGGCACGGTCTCGATGAGGCCGTCCTCGAAGCGCTCCTCCGCAGCGGCGCGCACGCCGAGCAGCCCCGGATTCCACTCCCAGCGCTCGTCCACGCCGGGCAGCCCCCGGTAGTGCAGCTCGTAGCAGAGGTACAGCGCGAGGTGGAGGTCCTCGTCGGCCAGCGGGTCGTCGGGGAGCGGCACGTCGAGCGGGAGGAGGGCCCCCGGGGCCTCGACCAACGCCTCGAGCAGCGCCGCACTGACGGGTCCTCGCGGTGTCGGGAGGCGCTGCACGCGCACGCTTTACCCCGCCGGGCGGGAAGGCAAGCCGCTAGGCCAGGAAGCGCCCGGCCAGCCAGGCGGTCGCCGCGTGCGGGTCGCCGCCGGCCGCCTCGCGCTGACGCTGGGCGCCGTTGCGCTCCACCAGGCCCTGCGCGGCGACCAGCTCGGCCTCGCAGCCCACCTCGCGCGCCGCGGGACGCAGGCGCTCCAGCAGGGCGTCCAGGCGCCCGCGGGTGGGCGCGGGCTCGCCCGTGATGAGGTCGGCCAGCGTGCCGTCCAGCCCGTGGCGCAGGGCGCTCCAGCGGTTCTCCTCGATGCGCCACGTCGGCGCGACGGGCAGCGCCTCCCCGGCGTCGTGACGGCGGGCCAGGTCGGCGACCAGGGCGTGGACGACAGCGCCCAGCGCCGCGGTCTCCCCGACCGTGCCCTGCGCGTCGGGTACCCGCACCTCGACCGTGCCGTGCAACGGGTGCAGGCGCAGCTCCCACCACCACAGGCGCGGCTCGGGCAGCGCGCCCGCACGGCGCCCCCAGGCCAGGGCGCCCGCCAGCTGCGCCCAGGTCGCGAAGGCCGGCGGCACCCCCTGGCGGGGCAGCGTCTCGCAGATCGTGGGCCGCACCGAGGCCAGGCCGGTGTCGCGACCGCCATGGAAGGGGGCGTTGGCGCCCAGCGCAGCCAGCTCGGGCAGGTCGGAGCGCAGGGCGTTGTAGACGGCCAGCGCGCGGTCGCAGCCGCCGACGGCGACGTGCACGTGCAGGCCGAAGACGAGCTGGCGGCGCGCGATCGGCCCGTACTCCTCGCGCATGGCCGCGTAGCGCGGCGCGGGGTTGAGCGGCCCCTCGGGGGCCGCGAAAGGATGCGCGCCGCAGCCGGCCAGCCGCGCCCGCCCGGCCGCGGCGGCGGCCAGGTCGCGCCGTGCGTCGGCGAGCTGGGCGGCCGCGGTGGCCACGGTCGTGCAGGGCGTGCTGAGAAGCTCGAGCTGTGCCTCGGGCAGCTCGGGCTTGGCGCGGGCGTCGTCGCCCAGGGCGCCGAGCAGTTCGCGGGCGCGGGGCGCGAGGTCCAGCGTCGCGGGGTCGAGGACCATGAGCTCCTCCTCGAGCCCCACGGTCATCGGGCGCTCGCGGTCGAACCGGTGGCGCAGGTCGTCGGGCTCGGTCACGGTTTGGCGGCGGTGGGCAGGCGGGAAGGGGCTCCTCGCATGCGTCTCGCCGTCCTTCCGGGAGTCTTCCGCCCGCGGCCCGACAGCCGCATGCTGGCGGCGGTGGTGGCCGAGCTGGTGTCGCCGGGCGACCGGGTGCTCGACCTGTGCACGGGCAGCGGCCTGCTCGCGGTGACCGCGGCGCTGGCGGGCGGCCGGGCCACGGCGGTCGACCTGTCGCGCCGCGCCGTCGCCACGGCGCGCCTCAACGGTCGGCTCAACGGCGTGCGGGTCGACGCCCGGCGCGGCAGCCTGTTCGGCCCCGTGGCCGGCGAGCGGTTCGACCTGATCGTGTCCAACCCCCCCTACATACCCGCTGCGCCGGGCGCGCGCACCACGCGCGCGGCGCGGGCCTGGGACGCCGGCGGCGACGGCCGCGCGCTGCTGGACCCGCTGTGCGCCGGCGCCCCGGCGCACTTGCGCCCGGGCGGAGCGCTGCTGCTCGTGCACTCCCAGCTCGCCGGGATCGAGGCCACGCAGGCCGCATGCGCGCGCGCCGGCCTGGCCTGCTCGGTGCTGCGCGACCAGCACGGCCCACTGGGCGCGATCGGGCGCGAGCGGCTCAAGCACCTGGTGGACACGGGCGTCATCGGCGGCGACGGAGATGCGGAGCGCACCGCGGTGCTGCTGGCTCGGGCACCCATGGTCGCGGAGTGAGCCTCGTCGCTCAGGCGGGCTGCCTCGTTGACGGGGCGCGCGTGAAAAAGGGGGCCGGAAGGGCGTAGGCCATGCTGGAGCCATGACAGCGACTACTGTGGCGATCCTGGCCGGTGGACGCAGCCGGCGGATGGGAGCGCCCAAGGCAACGCTGGAGCTGGCCGGACGGGAGCTCGCGCTGCGTGCCGTCGACGCGGCGGTGGCTGCGGGGCTCGCTGTTGGCGTGGTGGCGCCGTCGGGGGCGGCGCTGCCGGAGCTGCCGCCCGGGGTGGCGCTGTGGCACGAGCCGGCCGGGGAGCCCCACCCGGCGCGCGGGCTCGTGGCGGCGCTGGAGGCGTGGGGCGGGCCGGTGGTGGCGCTGGCGTGCGACCTGCCGCTGGTGCCGCCGGCGCTCCTGGCGTGGCTGGCGGCGTGCGAGGGGACGGTGGTGCCGCGGATCGGGGGCGTGGCGCAGCCGCTGGTGGCGCGGTGGGAGGCATCGGCGCTGCCGGCGCTGCTTTGCGTTCTCGAGCGTGGTGGGTCGCTCCGCAGCGCCGCCGTGGCCGCCGGCGCGAACAGCATCGGTGAGGAGGAGCTGCGGCGCTTCGGGGAGCCGGAGGTCTTCCTGGCCGATGTGGACACGCCTGCCGATCTGGCGCGGGTGGAGGCGCTGCTCGCAGACGCGTGGGGCTTTACCCCCGGATAGCGGGGGTAAAGCCCCACGCGTCCCTCACTGCTCGCTCCTGGCTCCTTCCTCGGTGATCTCCCGCACGACCGCGGCGGCCTCGGCGGGCATCACCCCAGCGCGCCCCGCCATCCAGCAGGCCAGGGGGGCGGCCCAGCGCTCGGAGGCGTGGGCGGCGACGCCGGCCATGGCCAGCAGCGTCTCGCGCTCCTCGTCGGTCGGGGGGGCGGTGCCCAGGCGCTCGCCCAGGTCGGCGAGCAGCTCGTGCGGGATCACTCCTCCCCCGCCGCCTGGCGCTCCTGCACCTTGCCCTCGAGCTGGCCCATCACGTCGGGGTCGCGCAGCGTGGTGACGTCGCCCAGCTCGCGACCCTCGGCGATGTCGCGTAGCAGGCGGCGCATGATCTTGCCCGAGCGGGTCTTGGGCAGGTCGTCGGCCCACACGATGCGCTTGGGCCGCGCGAGCTTGCCGATGCGCTGGGCCACGTGCTCGCGCAGCTCGCCCACGAGGTCGTCGTCGCCCTGCAGCTCGCCCTCCAGGGTCACGAAGGCGACCACCGACTGGCCCGTGTCCTCGTCGCTGGCCCCGATGACCGCGGCCTCGGCCACCTTGGCGTGGGAGACGATGGCCGACTCGATCTCCGCGGTGGACATGCGGTGGCCCGAGACGTTGAGCACGTCGTCGATGCGCCCGATGATCCAGAAGCACCCGTCCTTGTCGCGCCGGGCGGCGTCGCCGACCAGGTAGGTCTCCCTGCCGAAGCGCGAGAAGTACGTCTCCACATAGCGGTCGTCGTCGCCGTAGAGGGTGCGCAGCATCCCCGGCCACGGCCGGCGCACCACGAGCAGGCCCTGGGTGCCGTGCTCTACCTCCTCGCCGTCGGTCTCGTCGACCACCGCCGCGTCGATGCCCGGCAGCGGGCGCATGGCCGAGCCCGGCTTGGCCGCCGTGATCCCCGGCAGCGGCGAGATCATGATGTGGCCCGTCTCGGTCTGCCACCAGGTGTCGACGATCGGGCAGCGCTCGCCGCCGATGACCTTGTGGTACCACAGCCACGCCTTGGGGTTGATCGGCTCGCCGACCGTGCCCAGCAGGCGCAGCGAGGAGAGGTCGTGGCGGTCGGGGAACTCGCGGCCCCACTTCACGCACGCGCGGATCGCCGTCGGCGCGGTGTAGAAGATCGTCACGCCGTAGCGCGCGCAGACCTCCCACCACGCGTCCTTGTCGGGGTGGTCGGGCGCGCCCTCGTACATCACCGAGGTGGCGCCGTTGAGCAGCGGCCCGTAGACGATGTAGGAGTGGCCGGTGACCCAGCCCACGTCGGCCGAGCACCAGAAGACGTCGGCTTCGGGCTTGAGATCGAAGACCAGCTTGGTCGTGTAGGCCACGCCGGTCAGGTAGCCCCCGGTGGTGTGCAGGATCCCCTTGGGCTTGGCCGTCGAGCCGCTGGAGTAGAGGATGTACAGCGGGTGCTCGGCCTCCAGCTCCTCGGGCGCGCACTGTGCGTCCGCGGCCTCGAGGATCTCGTCGTACCAGACGTCGCCCTCGCCCATCGGGCAGTCGATGCCCGTATGGCGAACGACGATCGTGGTGTCCACGGGGACGCCGGTCGCGTCGACCTCGGCCTTGATCGCCGCCGTCTTTCCCTTGCGCCGCGCGCCGTCGACGGTGATGAGGGCCTTGGCCCGGGAGACCTCCATTCGCTCCTTGACGCTCTGGGGCGAGAAGCCGCCGAAGACGACGTTGTGCGGCGCCCCTATGCGCGCGCAGGCCAGCATGGCCACGACGACCTCGGGGATCATGGGCAGGAAGATCCCGACGATGTCGCCCCTGCCCACGCCCCGGGCCTTGAGCGCGTTGGCAAAGCGCTGCACGTCACGGTGCAGGTCGGCGTAGGTGATGTCGCGCTCCTCGCCCTCCTCGCCGCGCCAGTGGAAGGCGACCCGGTCGCCGTTGCCCGCCTCGACGTGGCGGTCGACGCAGTTGTAGGAGGCGTTGATGCGCCCGTCGGTGAACCACCTGTAGAAGGGCGGGTTGCTGTCGTCGAGCACCGTCGTGGGCTCGGTGAACCAGTGCAGCGTGCGCGCCTGCTGCGCCCACCAAGCCTGCGGGTCGGCGTTCGCGCGGTCGTGGATCTCCTCGTCGGTGGCCAGCGCGCGGGCCACGAAGTCGTCGGGCGGCGGGAAGCGCTCCTGCTGCAGCAGCGTCTCGAGGTCGCGCGCCAGATCATCCTCGCCTGCAGGTGCCCGGGTGTCAGCCATGTCGTCTCCTCCTCCTTGCTGCGTGCCTGTCGTCCCATCATGCCCGGGCCCGGCGGTGTGGGAACACGGCCCAGCTCGGGCACGGGCCCGGAAGGACTACCGGCGCTTGCGCTTGCGCTTCTTGGATGAGGAGTGGGTGCGGGTCGGCGCGTGAGGCTGGGTGGCGCCGGGTGCGTCGAGGGGCTCGCGGGTGCGCTCGGGCTCGGGCTCGGGCTCGGGCTCATCGGACGGTGCGTGCCCGTCGCGCTCCAGGCGCTCCCGGTCACGGGCCTCGCGCAGCTCGAGCTGGGTGGGCCAGGGGCGGGCCTCGCCGGCGCTCCAGGCGGGCGGGACGCCACCGGGCCAGCGGTCGAGGTAGATGAGGCCCAGCCCGATGAGCCAGAAGGCCTGGACGAGCGGGAAGCCGGAGCCGGCGAAGGGCAGCAGTGAGCCGATGATCAGCGCTGCGCCGACGATGATGCCCAGGACGCCCATGAAGCGGGTGAGCAGGCCGACGCGCATGGCGTTCAGAGCGCCGTAGACGTAGCCGAAGGCCAGGACGAAGAGTGCGAATAGGAGAACGGAGGACACCGGCCCGGGCGGAAGACCGCTGCCCAGTTCCTCGAATGCGGCCGGGCTGCGATCTTCGGCGGCGAGGAAGTCGGATGCGTCGCTGAGCCTGAGGAGGGCCACGATGACGGTGACGACGCCGAGCACGAGCGCGCCGAGAAGGATTGCGGTCGGTAGGAATGCTGGGATGTCGGGCTTGCGGTGACGCGCCGCTCGGATCAGGAACCTCAGCGCGAATCCAGCAGTGAGGAGACCCAGTGCACGGAGCACCGAACCGAGCACTTGATCGAACGCCGTATCGACCTCGAACTGGAGAATGGCGACCCGAGGGCTTACCGCGGGCGGTTCACCGGTGTTGACCAGCGGTGCCAGCGTCTCGACGACGCTCACCGCAGGCCGGTCGGCCGCCAAGAGACCGGAATAAATCGAGACGCCGATGGTGAGCAGGCCGGCCAGGATCGCGGCGATGGCCGCGGGCGTGCGACGAGGGCCCTCGTCGGCCACGACCTCCTCGGGGTCGGGCGCGACGGCCTTGGGGGTGGCCGTGGCCATCAGTCGCTGCCCTCGGGCCCCGGCCCGACGGTGCGGCCGCGGTCGCCGGCGACGTGCACCGGCGGGGAGGCATTCCCCCGGTCGCCGCGGGAGAGCGTGCGCGACAGGCGGTCGCCGGTGGCCAGCACGAGGTCCAGGAGGGGGGCGGCGACCCGCAGCGCGGCCTCGACCCGCGCGCGGTGGCGGGCGATGGGCGGCTTGGGGGCGGACACGGGCGGCAGTCTAGATGCCCGTCGGCTCGGCCGCCTGGATAGCGTGACCCGGTGCCCGCCGGACCCTCGATCCCTCCCTCGGCCTGCCCCGCCTGCGGCGGCGCGCTGCGGGCGTGGCGCCGCGTGCCGGGCTCCGATCCGGCCTGGCCGCAGCCCGTGACGCTGCTGCGCTGCGCGTCGTGCGCGAGCGCGGTCACGGACGCGCCGGCTCCGCGCGAGGTCCACGACGCGGGTCAGTACGCCACCGCCGCGCCTCGCGGCGCCGGGCACGCCGCCCTGCTCCTGCGCGCCTTCGACAGCCACCGCCTCGCGCTACTGCGCGCGGCGGGCGCCGGGCCGCCGACGCGCCTGCTCGACGTCGGCGCGGGCCGCGGGCGGTTCGTGGCCGCGGCCCGGGCGGCGGGTCACGACGCGCGCGGCGTCGAGCCCTCCGCCCGCGGTGTGGCAGCGGCGCAGGCGGTGTACGGCGTGCAGCTCGAGCGGGCCACGATCGGAGATGTGGCGATCTCGCCGGGCTCGCTGGACGCCGTGACCATCTGGCACGTGCTCGAGCACCTCGACGACCCGGCCGGCGCCCTGGCGCGCGTCGTCGGGTGGCTGCGCCCAGGCGGCGTTGCGCTGGTGGGCGTGCCCAACGTGGCGAGCCTCCAGGCGCGCCTGGGTGGACCGGTGGCGCTCCACCTCGACGTCCCTCGTCACCGCACGCACTTCACGCCCCAGGGCCTGCGAGCCCTCCTGCGCGCCCACGGCCTCGAGCCGTTGCGCACCCACCACGTGCTGGGCGAGCACAACCCGTTCGGCCTCTGGCAGTCGCTGGTCAGCCGCGCGACGCCCACGCCGTCGTGGCTGTTCCACGTCCTCAAGCGCAACGCCCCGCTCACCCCCCGCGATGCGGTGCCCACAGCGC
Organism: Candidatus Siliceabacter maunaloa; assembly: GCA_024330185.1. GTDB lineage: Bacteria > Actinomycetota > Thermoleophilia > Solirubrobacterales > Solirubrobacteraceae > Siliceabacter > Siliceabacter maunaloa. The sequence goes on along the minus strand of JANDLV010000001.1, from coordinate 75,735 downwards.
TCGCGCTACCGCTCGCTCCGCTGGCGGCGGCGACCGAGCTGCTGGCCGGCCTGTGCCGCCGCGGCGGCACGATCGCCGTCAGTGCGCGGCGAGTGCGCTGAGAACTGCGACCACGTCGCCGTCGTCGGCCCGCGTGCCCGCGGCGAGCAGGTCCACCACCCGGTCGGCGGCCAGGCGCACCGCGGGCGCGGTACCCGGCCCCGTGAGCACGACGACCGGCGCTGCGATCGCGCGCAGCTCGGCGCGTGTCAGCGACAGCGTGGCCAGCCCGCCCAGGTCGGCGAAGAACGCGCGGGCGTCGCCGCGGGCGCGCTCGACGCACCCGGGGTCGGCCGCCGCGCCCAGCCACCGGGCCACCGCCTCGCCCGGCCCCCCGGCCCGCACGGCGCCCTCCAGCTCCGCGCGACGGGCGGACAGCTCCTGCGTGGCCTCGGGCACGAAGGCGAACAGCGGCGGGTCGATGAGGAGGCCCCCGCGCGCCGCCGCAGGATGACGGCGCAGGACGTCGAGCACGGCGAGCGCGCCGAGACCCTCGCCGGCCAGCAGTGCGGGCGCCGCGCCGAGGCCGGCCACGAGGGCCGCGAGATCCTCCGCCTGCTCGCTGACCGTAGTGGCCCGGTATGGCTCGGGCGCGCCCGAGCCGCCGTAGCCGCGGCGGTCGTAGGCGATCACCCGGCCCGCCAGCGCCTGCGCCACCGGCGCCCACGTCCGCGCGTCGGCGGCCATGTCGTGGACCAGGACCACGGCCGGCCCGTCCGGCGGCCCCGCCTCCTCGTAGGCAAGCGCCACCCCCGCTCCCTCCACCACGCCGATCACGACCCTGTTGTAGCGCAGCGCTATCGTGGAGCGCATGGAAGGCAGCGGTTTCAACTTCCCTTTCGGGGACTCCGATGACATGCGCCGTCAGCTCGGCGAGTTCTTCGAGTCGATGCAGGGCCAGCAGAACCTGGCCTGGGCCGACAACGCCATCAAGCTCGCCGTGGAGATGACCGTCGCGGCGGTCAACCGGGCCAACGTGCAGGGCACCGTCGAGCAGCAGGCCGAGCAGATCCGCCAGGTCATGGTGACGGTCTTCCCCGAGGCGGTCGCGCTGGTGCGCGAGGCTCGCTCGGGCCTGAAGTAGCAAGAAGAGGGGGCCCGCCGCCGGGCAGCGGGCACCGACGGCGAAGCGGTTGGTCGATGACGGCCGGCGGCACCCCCCTCAGGCCGGCGCCGCCTCGCGGTCGGCCTTGCCCCGGCGCACCGCCTCGCCGAACGAGCGGATGTCGAAGATGAAGACGAGGGCCAGGAAGCCGACGACGAGGGTGGTCCCCCCGACGGCGATGGCCAGGCCGACCGAGTAGGCGGCCACGGTGGCCGTCGCGGCGGTCCCGGCGAAGACCTGGAGGATGAGCACCTGCTGGACGCCTGCGCCGCTCGGGGTGATCGGCACCACCGCGGCCACCGCGTAGGTGCCCAGCACCAGCAGGGTGTTCTGCAACGAGCCGCCGATGTTGAAGGCCTCCAGGAAGGCCCACATGGCCGCGAAGCGCAGCAGCCAGCCCGCGCACTGGACTGCGAAGACCTCGCGCAGGTAGCGCCGGCGGTCCTGGAGGATGACGACCCCCTGGCGCATCCGCGCCCAGAAGGCCTTGACCCGCGCGCTGAGCACGGCGAAGAGCACGAGCGCGCCGACCGCGATCGCCGTGAGGATGAACAGCGCCAGCCGCGGGTTCTGGGCCAGGAACGAGAGGTCGAACGCGTCGAGGTCGGCGAAGTCCGGCGGCTTGGGGAACACGCCCTGGCTGAAGGCGAACGTGAGGATGAACACCGCCATCACCGCGTCGAAGATGGCCTCCACGAACATCGCCGACCCCACCGCCGGATAATGGCCGTTGGGGATCGAGGTCTTGACCAGGTAGACCTTCATCACGTCCCCGGCGCGCGCGGGGAGGAGGTTGTTGATCCCGTAGGCGCTCATGTACGCGCCCCAGATGTGGCGGAACTGGAACTGCTCGCCCGGGTAGGCCGCGCGCAGCACGTGGAAGTACGCCCGGGCGCGCAGCGTCAGATAGCCCACGAACAGCACGGCGCCGAGGACCAGCGGCCCGAGCTGCAGGCCGGCCAGGTTGGCGAAGAACGAGCCGACCGCGTCGAAGAAGCCCTCGATCGAGGCCGGGACGAGCACTACCGCGGCTCGCGCCACATGAGCCACAACGGGGGACCGTCGGGCAGGGCCATCCGCTCGCGCACACGGAACCCGTGGCGGGCGTAGAAGGCCACGTTGCGCTCCTTGGAGCACTCCAGGTAGGCGGGGAAGCGCTCGCGGTCGCAGAGGTCGAGCACCGGGCGCAGGAGCGCGGAGCCGATCCCCCGGCCCTGGCGCGCCGGGTCGGTGCCGATGACCGACAGGTAGAAGTGCTGGGGCGGCGGGTGGCGCTCCTCGATCAGGTGCACCCCGCGCAACGCGCGCCACGGATGGGGCAGCAGGCCCGGGAGGCTGGGAAACAGGCGGAACCCGTCCAGGGCGCCGTCGCGCCACCGACCCGGCAGCGCCCACAGCGCCGCGCCGGCCAGGTCGTCGGTCGTCCACACCTGCTCCTGGCGGCCCATGACGCCCAACCGCGCGCGGAAGAAGCGCCGCGCGTACGCGCCGCGGCTGCGCGCCGCCGGGTAGAAGTAGCTGGTGACCGGGTCGTCGAGGAAGGCCCGGGCCAGCACCGCCGCCAGCGCCGCGCGGTCCTCGTCGGCGGCGCGGCGAACCCGGGGCGGGGGATCCGCCAGCGCGCGGGCGGTCATCGCCATGGCCGGAGCATAGGATCGCCCGCGCAGGGATGCCGCCTTCGAGCAGGACCCCGTCCGGACCCTGGCGGGATCGCGAGGAGGGGCGGGCTACTTCAGCAGGCGCGACAGACGGCGGTCCTTAAGGACCTTCCCGCCCGTCTGCTCGACCGGGCAGTAGCTCATCACGTAGTCCTCGTAGTGGACGGCCTCGAGCGTCGCCTCGCAGCGCGGGCACGGCTCCCCTTGCCGCCGGTGGACCTGCAGGGGCATGGGCAGCTTGTCGGGGATCGGCAGCGTGACCACGCGCTCGTAGTGCTCGAGGGCGCCGTCGAGGACCGTCGCGATCACCTCGCGCAACAGGACGCTCTCCTCCTCGTCGAGGTCGTCGCCGCGCTTGAACGGCGACAGCCGCGCAGTCCACAGGATCTCGTCGACCCATGAGCGTCCGATGCCCGCGATCACGTGCTGGTCGCGCAACAGGGCGTGCAGTGGGCGGGGCACGGCCAGGCGCCACCGGAGGTCCTCGGGCGGCTGCGGCCAGGCCTCGGGGCCCAGGGTGACCAGCGCCTCCTCGGCCTCGAGCTTGTCGGCACGCAGCACCTTGACCCAGGCCGACTGGCGGGTGCCGAACTCGCGCAGGCGCAGCTCGCGCTGCTCGGGCAACCGCAGCAGCAGGCGCGATGTGCGGTCGCGCACCCCCGCGCGCTTGTCGAAGAGCTGCAGCCTCCCGGCGCTCATGAGGTGCACGAGCACGCTGAGGTCTCCCGCCAGGTCGAGCACGAGGTGCTTCCCACGCCGGCGCACCTCCGTGAAGGCGCGGCCGTCGAGCGCGTGCAGCTGCGGCTCGAAGCTCCTCAGCGCGTTGATCCCCGGCGCGAGCGCCGACTCGATCTCCACGCCCCGCAGCGCCTCGTCGAGCCGTCGCGCCGTGATCTCGACCTCGGGCAGCTCGGGCATACCCGTCAAGCATAGGCGTACCCACCGTTGATGCCCTAGCCTGATGCACATGCCCCGCACCACCGTGAACATCGACGCCGAGGCTCTCGACGGAGCGCGCGAGGCCCTGGGCACCGGAGGCACCTCGCAGACGGTCAACGAGGCGTTGCGGGAGGTTCGTCGCCGAAAGGATCTCTCGGACTTCGATGTCGTGCGCGACATCGATGGCACCCCCGAGGAGGTTGCGGCGGGCCGGGCAGCGCGCATCCCGCTCGATCTTCTAGATGAGTGAGACCGCCCCCGCTCGAAGAGCCTTGGCTCGTCGACAGCGCCGTCTGGACCTGGTCACGCGATCGGCGCTTTCCCCACCTCAAGCCCTGGTTCGACGCTCAGGTGTCCGCGGGCAAGGTGCTCGTCTGCGATGTGGTGATCCTCGAGTTGGTGCGTCTCGCTGCCAACGAGCGACGCGCGGACGAGATCGCCCGCCGGCTCTCCGGCTTTGCGACCGTCGCCATGCCCGACGACGTGTGGCAACGCTGTCGCGAGCTGCAGCTCGCCCTCTCCCCCGGCGACCATCATCGCCGCGTGCCGCCCACCGACCTCCTGATCGCGGCGGCAGCCGAGAACGCGGGCGTCGGGCTCCTGCACTACGACGCCGACTACGATCTGATCGCAGGCGTCAGCGAGCTGCGCCACCGTTGGTTCGTTCCCCGCGGGACGCTCAGCCCTTGAGGTAGCCGCCCGTGATCGCCGCGAGCTCGCGAGGGCGCAGGAGGGCCAGGAGCTCGCCGCGGGAGCCGTCGAGCGCTATCCCTGCCACGCCGCCCTTCTTGAGGTTGATGCGCGCGCCCGTGAGGTCGTGCACGACCTGAGCGAGGTCGGGGTTGTGGCCGACGAGGAGCACGCGGCGGTCGGGGCCAGCCGCGGCGACGAGGGTGAGCGCTTCGCGCACATCGAAGCCCTCGCCCAGCTCGGCGTGCTCCACGGGCTCGACGCCGAGCGCCGCGCAGGCCAGGCGCGCGGTGTTCAGCGCGCGCACCTTCGGGCTCGTGAACGCGTCGTGGACGACCAGGCCGAGCGCCGCGAGCGCGCGACCCGCGGTCGCGGACTGACGCTCGCCGCGCCTGGTCAGGCGCCGCTGCGCGTCGGGGCGCGCGTCGTGGCGCTCGGCCTCGCCGTGGCGCAGGAGCCAGAGCTGCTGGGACACGCGGGCAAGCTATCGCGCCCGGGGTTCGCCGCGGTGTACGCGGTGTTGCCGTAGGCTCAGGGCCCTCGGCGACGGCGCTGGAGCTGGCGTACCGCGCGGAGGAGGTGGCGCTCGGGAATGGCTGGGCGCTCGGCGCCGCTCGCCTCGCCGGCGCCTTCCTAGACTCTGCCGCCATGTCCGTCCGGCGGTCGAGCCTGGTCCTGGGCGGCATCCTGGTGCTGGCCGCGCTGCTGCGCGTGCCGACGCTGGGCGCGCAGAGCTTCTGGTTCGACGAGACGGTCACCGCCCGGCTCGTCGACCAGGACCTGGGCGGCGTCCTGGCCCAGGTGAAGGGCAGCGAGTCGACGCCGCCGCTGTACTACCTGCTGGCCTGGGCCTGGAGCGCCGTGCTGGGCACCGGGGAGGCGGCGCTGCGCTCGCTGTCGGCGCTGCTGGGCATCGCCACGGTGGCCGTGGCCTGGCTGCTGGGGCGACGGCTGGCGGGGGAGGCCGGCGACGCCACGAGCCTGCGCTCCGGGGCTCTCGCCGCGCTGCTCACCGCCTGCTGTCCCCTGCTGGTCTGGTTCTCCCAGGAGGCGCGCGCCTACGCCCTGCTGGCCTTCCTGGGCGCGCTGAGCGCGCTGCTGGCCCTGCGCGCGCGGGAGGAGCCCGGCGGCCGCCGGCTCGCGGCGTGGGCGGTGGCCGGCGCGCTGGCGTTGGCCACCCACTACTTCGCCGCCTTCCTGATCGCGGCGGAGGCGGTCTGGCTGCTGGTGGTCCTGCGCGGCCGGCGCTCCGTGCTCGCCGCGGCGGGTGGCGTGGCCGTCGCCACCCTGGCCCTCGCCCCCCTCGCGCTGGCCCAGCGCGAGCGCGACCTGGCCGACTTCATCGGCGACGTGACCCTGACCACGCGCGTGGCCCAGGTGCCCAAGCAGTTCCTGGTGGGCTACGACGCGCCGATCGAGCTCGTCACCGGCGTACTGGCCCTCGTGCTGGCCGGCGCCGGCGCGGCGCTCCTCCTCGCGCGCGGCGACGAGCGTCAGCGCCGCGGCGCGCTGCTGGCCGGCGGGGCGGGCGCCGCCGCCGTGGTCGTCCCGCTCGCGCTGGCCCTGGTCGGCATCGACCACTTCCTCACACGCAACACCCTCGTCGCGCTCCCCGTGCTGCTCGTAGCCCTCGGCGTGGCCTTCGCCGCCCGCCGTGCACCGCGCACCGGCCTGGCGCTGGGCGGCGGGCTGGCCGCGCTGTGGATCGCCATCGTGATCGGCGTGGCCCTGGAGCCGCGCTTCCAGCGCGAGGACTGGCGCGGCGCCGCCGCCGCGCTGGGCGCGCCGGCCGACCGGGCCGTGGTGGTCACCCCGGTCAGCGGGGTCGTGCCGCTGAAGTACTACCGCCCGGCGCTCGAACCGATGCCCGCCGACGGCACCGCCGTGGGCGAGGTCGTCGTCGTCGGCCTGCCCGACGATGATTCCGACACGCCACCCGACGCCGCGACGATCGCTCCGCCGGGCCCGGCCTTCACGGAGGCGGGACGCACGCAGACCGCCGGCTTCACCCTCGTGCGCTTCCGTGCCCCCAGCCCCCAGCCCGTGGTCCCGGCGGCGCTCGCCGGCCTGGACGCCCCGCCCGGTCAGGCGGGGGTGCTCATGGGCGCGGGGTAGCGGCGAACCGTAGGTGGCGCGGCTGTCGCTGCAGGTGATGCATTAGCATCAGGTGCATGCGCACTACGTTGAGCTTGGATGACGACGTTCTGCTCGCGGTCCGGGAGCGGGCAAGGCGCGAGAAGCGGACAGCCGGACAGGTGCTATCGGATCTCGCACGTCAAGCGCTGACGGAACATCGCCGGCCCGACGACGATGCGACCGGGCATCACGGGTTTCGGCCTCTACCGCCTCGAGGCGCCGCGATATCCAACGCCCTTATCGACCGACTTCGGGAGGACGAGCCAGCGTGACGCAGGCGTTGCTCGACATCAACGTGCTTCTGGCGCTGCTCGACGGCGATCACGTCGATCACCGCCGGGCCCACGACTGGCTCGAGGCCGAGATCGACGCCGGATGGGCGTCATGCGCGATCACCGAGAACGGCTTCGTGCGGATCATCAGCCAACCTCGCTATCCGAGCCCAGTCTCACCCGCCGAGGCCATCGACCTGCTGAGCCGAGCGCGCGACACCGATCACCACGAGTTCTGGTCCTGCGAGATCAGCCTGCTCGACGCAAAGGTCGTGGACCGCTTCCGCCTGCACGGCCCACGCCAGGTCACCGACGCATACCTACTTGCGCTGGCAACGGTGCACGACGGGCGCTTCGTCACCTTCGATCGGTCGCTGGCCCTCTCCTCGGTACACGGCGCCTCGGAGGACCACCTGACGGTTCTGTAGAGGTTGCCCGAGACCGCCCGACGGCAAGGCCGAGCAGCGGATCTGCGAACCCGTCCTGGCCCGGGGTCATTACCGCGTCGCCGCTCCCGGGAGCCTGACCGGGACCGCGCGGAGCGACGGTCCGACGACCGGCAACGTTCACTCCGCGCTCTGATCCATCACGTAGACGTGGTTGCCGGCAGCGTCGCGGAATCCCATGAGCCGACGCCGCCGTATCGGTCGCGGAGCTCGCGCGCACCGCGGCTACCACCACCGGTCCCCTCTACCACCACTTCGAGAGCAAGCTCGGCCTCTACGCGCTCGTGCGCGAGGACGTGGAGCGCCGCGTGCTCGACCGCCTCGAGGGCGCGCTGACGGTCGGTGGCGATCCCGCGGAGGCGCTGATCGTGGCATTCGACTACGTCGCGCGCGCCGGCTTCGCGCGGATGTTGTCCGAGGCGCATCCAGACGGCCGGCCGGACCCGATCGCGGTGCTGCTGACCGAGCAGCTGGCGGACGCCCCGGCACCGCTCGGCGCAATGCTCGCCGCCGCGTGGCGCGCCGCGCTCGCGGCGACCGCCGAGGGCGCGTCGGCCGATGCCGCGCGCGCTGCCATCCGCTGCCTGGCGATCAGCCACCGGCGACCGCCGGCTGGATCGGCGCCCACCCGGTATCGGCGCGCGGGCGCAGGCTGATCGGGCCCCATCCCGTGAAGGACCACCACGCCGTCCCCGGGCGCCTTGGCGCATAGCGCAGCACGCGCGAGCTTCCCCCAAGACGATACTGACCGCGACGGCCGGGGATGGCCGACTCCAGCCGCCCGGTCAGGCGGGCGTGCTCACGGGCGTGGGTCAGACGGCGGGGGCGAGCCCCCGGCGGACCCGCCCGAGCCGCCGCGCTTCCGGGCGAGCTTCTCGCGGGCGTCGTCGATCTGCCGGCGTGTCTTGGGGTCGTTGGCCTTCTCCATCGCCTTGCGGGCCATCTTCTGACCCTGGGGGGAGCGGGCGAACCGGGCGAGCTTGCTGATCATGGACATGGGTCCGGCTAGCCGGGGATCACCCGTCCTCGATCCGCGCGCGCAGCCTGCCGCCCTCTCCGGCGGAGACGGCGCGGGCGGCGCGGCGCTCGGTGAGCGGGACGCCGCGGGCGCCGGCGAGGTCGAGCAGGGCCTGACGCTCCTCGCCCTCGCGGGCCGAGCGCAGGAACAGCCAGCCGAAGAGGCAGATGGTGAGGATCGAGCCCTCGACCATCATGATCGAGCCGGCGACGACCTGATCGGTCGCGGCGGACAGGCCCCACTCGGCGCGACCGGCGGCGTAGGCGGGGTAGAGGTCCGCCTCCGCCCAGACGAAGACGTTGGCGGCGACGGTGCCGGTGAGGCGCACCGCGATGATGAAGAGGAGCTTGGCGGCGTTGCCGAACCAGGCAGGGCTGGGCAGCGGGCCGATCAGAGCGAGCCACATGTTCAGCCCCAGGCCGATGAACAGGACGTGCTGCAGCCCGTGCAGCGGCTCGCTGGTCAGCGCCGCCTCGTGGAGGACCGGGATGTGCCAGGCCACGAGATTGGCCGACCACAGCGCGACGGCGACGACGGGATGGGCGAGGTGGCCCGTCCAGGCCAGCGCGGGGATGCGCAGGATGGGCTGGAGGATCGGGCCGGTGAGCCCGGCGGCCATGGCCAGCGCGCCCAGGTCGGCGATGAGCAGGTGCTCGGCCATGTGAGCCCAGAACAGCTCGTCGGCCATGTGGGCCAGCGGCGAGACGATCGCGACCGAGATGATGGCCAGGCCGCCGTAGAAGCAGGCCTGCCGGCCACGGGCCACCGCACGCCCGTCCGCGGCCAGCGTGCGGGTCCGGCGCCAGTACAGGACGCCGAGCACCAGCCCCGGAAGCAGCTGCGCCGGGGCGAGGACGAGTGAGCCGACGTGGGCCAGCACCGCGTCGCGCCGCGCGAGCCGGGGCCTAGCCCCGGTCGCCGCGCCCGTAGAGGAAGCGCAGCATGCGGCCCAGCATCCGGCTTGTCCGCTTGCGGTACGGGAACATGTGGATGTCGCGCTTGGGGTGGCGCCTGGACACCAACACCGACTGGCGCGCGGTGTACTTGCGGATGCCGTCTGCCCCGTGCCGCGAGCCCAGGCCCGAGGCCTTCCAGCCGCCCATGGGCAGCTCCAGCGCCTCGTAGAAGATCATCGCGTCGTTGACGCACACCGACCCGGCCTGCAGCCGGCGCGCTATCTGCTCCCCGCGCACGACGTCCTTGGAGAACACCGAGCCCGAGAGCCCGTAGGGCGAGTCGTTGGCCAGGCGCAGGGCCTCCTCGGCGTCGCGCACCTTCATGATCGGCAACGTGGGTCCGAAGGTCTCCTCGGTCATGCAGGTCATCGAGTGGTCGACGTCCGCGAGCACCGTGGGCTCGTAGAAGAGGCCGCGCCCGGCGCCGCGCCGCCCGCCGGTCAGGATCCGCGCGCCCTTGCGCCGCGCGTCCTCGACGTGGGCCTCGACGAGGTCCACCTGGGGCGCGAAGGTCATCGCGCCCACCTCGACGCTGCCAGCTCCGCCGGACGGGTCGCCCTGGCGGATGGCGCGCACCTTCTCGGTGACCTTGGCCACGAACGCGTCGTGGACGGGCTCCTCGACGTAGCAGCGCTCCACCGAGATGCACGTCTGTCCCGAGTTCTGCATCGAGTAGTAGACGGCGGCGTTGGCCGCCCGCTCGAGCTCGGCGTCGCGCAGGACGATCATCGGGTCCTTGCCGCCCAACTCCAGCGAGACCGGCGTCAGCGTGCGGGCGGCGCGCTCCATGACGGCCTTGCCCGTCGCCGTGGAGCCCGTGAACATGACCATGTCGACCTGATCCACCAGCGCCGCGCCGGTCTCCGCGCGTCCGGTGGCCACCTGGAACACGTCCTCGGGCAGGCCGCACTCGTGCAGGCCCTGGGCCATGAGCAGGCTGGTCAGCGGGGTCTGCTCGCTGGGCTTGAGGATGACGGCGTTGCCGGCGGCCAGCGCAGGGATGCAGTCGCCGAAGGAGTTGGTCAGCGGGTAGTTCCACGGGCCGATGACGCCGATCAGGCCCAGCGGCTCGTAGCGCACCACGAGCTTGCGGCCCTTGACGAAGACCGAGGAGGTCTTGACCTTCTCGTCGCCCAGGTAGCCCGCCGCCTCCTTGGCCCAGAAGCCGAACGCGCCGCCCGCGTAGGAGACCTCGGAGAGCAGCGCGTCCTCGTGGGTCTTCCCCGTCTCGGACACGATGGTGTCGACGATCCGCCCGGCGTTGTCCATGCACCACTTCTGCATGCGCAGCAACACGCGGCTGCGGCCCTCGAAGCCCAGCGCCAGCCAGCCGGGCTGCGCGGCGCGCCCGCGGCGCGCCAGGTCGGCGACGGCCTCGGCGCCCAGGTCGGGGACGTGGGCGATGACCTCGCCCGTGGCCGGGTTGTCGACCGGGATGCCGGCGCCGTCGGCGCTGTGCCCGTTCGCGCTGCTGGCTGTCGTGGTGTCTGCGCTGGCCATGGGCGAAGAGGCTAGTGGTCCGTCCTTGCAGGATGGGCCACTAGGCGATGGCGCCGGTACCCACGAGCACCAGGACCAGCGTGCCCAGCGCGATGCGGTAGACGACGAAGACGTTGACCGAGTGGGTGACCAGGTAGCGCAGTAGGAGCGCGATGGTCGCGTAGCCCGCGACGAAGGCCAGCACCGTGGCCACCACGATGGCCGGCCAGCCGGGGTCGGCGCCGCTGGCGTCCCCCTCGCCCAGCAGCAGGCTGAAGAGCTGCAGGCCGCCGCTGAGCACGATGGCGGGGATGGACAGCAGGAACGAGAAGCGCGCGGCGGCCACGCGCTCCAGGCCCAGGAACAGGCCCGCCGAGATGGTCGCGCCCGAGCGCGAGACGCCCGGCACCAGCGCCAGCGCCTGGGCGAAGCCCATGATGAGGCCGTCGCGGGTACGGATGCGCTCCAGCGGCCGCGTGCGCCTGCCCACCCTCTCCGCGGCGAACAGGACCACGCCGAACAGGATCAGCGTAGATCCGATCAGCGTCAGGTTGCGCGCGCCCGTCTCGATGCTGTCGGCCAGCGCCAGCCCGAGGATCGAGATCGGCACCGTGCCGATGAGGATGAACCAGCCCAGCCGCGCGTCGACGTCGCCGCCCACGCGCCGGGTGGCGATGCTACGCCACGTCGCCCGCGCGATGCGCGCGATGTCGAAGCGGAAGAAGACCAGCTCGGCCGCCATGGTGCCGAGCTGGACGATGGCCGTGAACGCCGCGCCGGGATCCTCCCCACCGTACATGGCCGGCAGGATGCGCAGGTGGCCTGAGCTGGAGACGGGCAGGAACTCGGTGAGGCCCTGCACGAGCCCCAGGAGGATCGCCTCCAGTGTGGACAGTGGCCGGCCCTAGCTCACGGAGACGGTCTCGATGCCCGCCGGCTCGACCGGGCGGTCGCGCGCGTCGGTGGGCAGCGCCTCGAGACGGTCCACGACGTCCATCCCCTCGGTCACCTGGCCAAAGACCGTGTGCTTGCCGTCCAGCCATGGCGCGGCCTCGATGGTGACGATGAAGAACTGCGAGCCGTTGGTGTCCGGCCCGGCGTTGGCCATGGCAAGCGCGCCGCGGACGATCTTGTGCTCGTTGATCTCGTCCTCGAACTTGTAGCCGGGGTCCCCGGTGCCGGTGCCCAGCGGACAACCGCCCTGGATCATGAACTTGGGGATGATCCGGTGGAAGGTCAGCCCGTCGTAGAAGCCCTTCTGTGACAGCTCGCGGAAGTTCTCCACGGTCTTGGGGGCCTCCTCGTCGAAGAGCTCGATGACGAGCTCGCCCTCGCTGGTGCTCATGGTGGCGGTGCTGGGCATCAGTGGTTCACCTTCCGCGGAAGCGCAGCTCGTTGAGGTTCACCGTGCGCCGGCTGCTGCCCTCTTCGGCCCCGGTGCCCCGAGGCACGGTGGTGATCCACACGGCCACGTGGCGCACCCGGTTGACCTCGTCGCTGTCCAGCGAGATGCGGGTGCCGTCCTGGACGTCGGTGCGCCGGCCCAGGTTGGCCCAGCGGTTGTCGAGGATGTCGGGTGGCCGTGTGCCGCTGGCCGAGCCGTAGACCTCGACGGTGAAGCCCTCAGTCTCCGTCGAGATCTCCAGCGAGCGCAGGTCGCGCGGCTCGGCGAGGCGGAAGGCGATGCCCGCGCCGAACGGGTCCCCGTCGCCGGGGACGCTGATGGTGAAGCCCCTGGCCTCGCTGCCGTCGTAGGCCCCGGTGGGATCGGAGAAGCGCGCGCCGCTGCGCTCGGAGGGATCGTACTTGGAGCCCGACTCGGCGGCCAGGGAGATCGGGCCGACCGCTGGCGGAGCCGGAGTGGAGGAACCGCCGCCACCGCCGCTGGGCGCCGGAGCGCCGCCACCGCCGGACGGAGCGGCGCCGCCGCCATCCCCGCCGCCGGGGGCGGGGATCCCGCTACCGTCGCCACCGGGGATGGGCTCGGCCTCGCTGTCCGAGGACCCGGCCTGGGGCGCGGGGATCGTGGGCCCCTCGCCGGTGGCCGGGGGCGTGGTGGTCGGCGCCGGGGGAGCCGGGGGCGGAGGTACCTGGGCCTGGATGGGCGCGCCGTCATCGGGCTGCCCGTCGCGCGTGTCGCGCGTGGCGTCAGTGGTCATGGCCGCGTAGGCGGCCATGACGGCGCCCAGCACGAGCACCACTGTCACCGAGGTCACGGTCAGCGCGGCGCGCCAGCCGGGGCGCGTGCCGAGGCGGCCGGGGGCTGCGGTGCCGCACTCCAGGCACCAGTCCTGGCCGGCGTTCATGCCCGCGCCACAGCTCGGGCAGGCGAAGTCGGGGACCTCGGGCAGGACCTCGTGCTCGTGCTCGCCTGTGCCAGCGGCGGAAACCGCATTGGTGCCTGTGCCAGCGGCGGAAGCCGCATTGGTGCCTGTGCCAGCGGCGGAAGCCGCATTGGTGCCTGTGCCAGCGGCGGAAACCGCATTGGTGCCTGTGCCAGCGGCGGAAACCGCATCGGTATCCGCCTCGACGGGCTCGTGCACCTGCGTCAGGTCGTCGTCTCGGTTGCGGTTGAGCAATTTCATAAGTGTGGGAGAGTGGCAGATCCTCGGGCGTCGGTGGGATCGATGGTCCAAACGGGCGGTGGCGGCGAGAGTTGCGGGGCTCGCGAGGGGGCGCCCGCTCCGCCCGGGGGAGGGCCCCCGGCGCGCGGACCCTACGCCCGGGCACGCTCCAGCTTCAGCGTCACGCCGCTCACCTGCGCGCCGCTCACGGCGTCGGCGATGCGCGCGGCGTCGGCCTCGGGCACCGACAGGAACGCGAAGCGCTCGAGCACGAGCACGTCTCGCACGGCCTCGCCGTCCACCCCGGCCTCGCGGGTCACGGCGCCCACCAGGTCGGCCACGCGCAGCCCGTCGGCGCTCCCCGCGCCGGCCATGAGCCGGGCGAAGGCGGCCTCGTCGGCCTGCGCGCCGTTGGTGGACACGCTGGGCTTGCTGTGGCGCCGCGGGCGCTCCTCCACGGGCGCGGGCGCGACGCGGGCGCCCTGCGCCCACGGGGAGACCGTGATGCCGATGTGCTCCTCGATGGCGACCAGCTCGCGGCGCTGACGCGACTCCACGAAGGTGATGGCCCGGCCGGCGCGGCCGACGCGGCCGGTGCGCCCGATGCGGTGCACGTACACGTCGGGGGACCTCGGTACGTCGAAGTTGACGACGTGGGTGACCGTCGAGATGTCCAGGCCGCGGGCGGCGACGTCGGTGGCCACCAGGATGGGCACGCGCCCGCCCTTGAAGCCGAGCATCACGCCGTCGCGCGCACCCTGGCTCATGTCGCCGTGCAGCGCCTTGACGTTGAGCCCGCGGTCGCGCAGCTTCTTGTAGAGCCGGTCGGTGGCGATCTTGGTGCGCACGAAGACGATCGCCTGGTCCGGTCTTTCCGCGCGCAGCACGTCGACCAGCTTGTCGGCCTTGTCCTTGGCCTCGACCGGGAGCTGGAACTGCTCCACGGAGTCCACGGTCATCGTCGCCGACTGCACCGACACGGTGACCGGGTCGTAGAGGTAGCGGTCGGCCAGCGCGCGGATGGGCGGGGGCATGGTCGCGCTGAACAGCGAGGTCTGGCGCGAGTTGGGCGTGAGCGCGAGGATCCGCTCCACGTCCTCCAGGAAGCCCAGGTCGAGCATCTCGTCGGCCTCGTCGAGGACGACGAAGCGACAGGAGTTGAGGATGAGCGAGGCGCGCTGGATGAGGTCAAGCACGCGGCCGACCGTCCCCACGACGACCTGGCCGCCGCCGCGAAGCTGGGCCTGCTGGGAGCGGATCGGCGCGCCGCCGAAGACGGCGACCACGTCGATGCCCTTGCGTGAGCCGTAGGTGCGCAGCGCCTGGGTGACCTGGATGCACAGCTCGCGGGTCGGGGTGAGCACGAGGGCCTGCACCTCGGCGACCGAGGGGTCCACGTACTCGACGATCGGGAGGCCGAAGGCGGCCGTCTTGCCGGAGCCCGTCTGGGCCTGGCCGATCACGTCGAGGCCGTCGAGCATGGGCGGGATCGCCTGCTCCTGGATGGGGCTGGGCTTGTCGTAGCCCACGTCGGTGAGAGCCTGCATGCTCGATTCGGAGAGCCGCAGGTCGGAGAAGTTCGTCATGTGCCGTTGACTCTAGCTACCCGAGCAGCGGATTCTCCCAGCGCAGAGCGGAGAACCGGGCGAAGTCACCGTCGGTGCTGCAGAGCGTGAGCCCGTGCTCGATGGCAAGGGCTGCGAGGTGGCAGTCGGAGACCTTGCTCGAGGATGGAGCCTGTTCGAGCGCCGTCTCGAGCACGTCGGCGTGGCGGTCGGTCGGCTGCGGAATCCAGACGGGCGGCTGGGCGAGCCAGGCCCGGGCCTGCGCCCACGCCTGGGGCACCGACACGTGGGGTGCCGTCACTCTGGGGTTGCTCGACAGGCGGACGAAGCCCAGCAGCGAGTGCCATGGGAGGCCGACTCGGGCTGAGCCGTTCAGCTTGTCGTCGAGCCAGTCACGCGCGGCGACGTTCTCGGGCGCCTCGACAGAGAACGCGTACACGAGGAGATTGACGTCGAGGAGGATCACGTACGCCAGGGGCCCTCCGCGTAGTCGAGCGCGGCCTCGACGTCATCGATGTCGATGAGCAGGCGCCCGATCATCGGCTCCGTGCGAAACGGCTCCCGAGGCGCCGGCTCCTCGTCGATGTGCTCCAGCCCCACACGCAGCAGGCTGTTGATCTCCTCCTTGAAGGAGCGTTCGCCGTCGCGACGGCGCTGCTCGATGCGGGCGGCGACGTCCGGCTCCAGGGTCACGGTGGTGCGCATGCATCACAGTGTAGGTGCAGAGATGTGGCCAAGGCAAGTCGTTAGGGTCGGCGGCTCATGAGCCTGACCGTGGTCGGATCCATCGCCTTCGACGCCGTGCGCACGCCCTTCGGCGAGCGCGAGAGGATGCTGGGCGGCGCCGCCGTGCACTTCTCGCTGGGCGCCTCCTTCTTCGACGAGATCCGCGTCGTCGGCCCGGTGGGCGACGACTTCGGGGAGGCCGAGTACGCCGTCCTGCACGGCCGCGGCATCAACACCGACGACATCGAGCACGTGCCGGGCGGGAAGACGTTCTTCTGGAGCGGCGTCTACTCCGAGGACCTCAACTCGCGCGAGACGCTGGCGACCGACCTCAACGTCTTCGAGACCTTCGAGCCCAAGCTCTCGGACGCCTCGCGCGCCTGCGACGTCCTCTTCCTGGCCAACATCGTGCCCGACCTGCAGATCGGCGTGCGCGAGCAGTGCGAGAAGGCGCGCTTCGTCGCGCTGGACAGCATGGACCTGTGGATCAACATCGCGCGCGAGTCCCTCGACCGAGCGATATCCATGGTCGACTGCGTCATCCTCAACGACGAGGAGCTCGAGCAGCTCACGGGCAAGCCCAACGCGCTCACCGCGGCGCGTGAGGTCCTCTCGTGGGGGCCGACGGCCGTGGTGGCCAAGCAGGGCAAGTACGGCGCTGCGCTGATCACGCAGGAGGGCTTCTTCGCCCTGCCCGCCTTCCCCATGGAGGCCGTGGTCGACCCCACGGGCGCCGGCGACTCGTTCGCCGGTGGCTTCGTCGGCTACGTCGCCGCGCACCCCGACGAGGAGGTCGACCACGCGCTGCTGTGCCGCGCGATGGCCTACGGCACGGCCATCGCCTCCTACAACGTGCAGGAGTTCGGCACCGAGCGCGTCGCGCGCTTGGAGCCATACGAGGTCTCGGCCCGCGTGGCCGACCTGCAGCGCATGACGCGCTTCGACGACACCCCGCTCGCGCTGCGCGCCTGAGCGGCCCGCGCTGCGAGACGGCGCGCGAAGAAAGGTGCCCACTGGGCCGTCGGACGGGTACCATGGCCCCGTCGTGGATTGGGCTTTCTTCTACCTGATGATCGGGCTGAAGCTCCCGCTGCTCGCGCTGCTGTGGCTCGTGTGGTGGTCAGTGCGCGCGCAGCCCGAGGCCGAGACCGGCGAGGAGGGCGACGGCGGGGCCAAGGACCGCCCCGACCATCCGCCCGCCCCGCGCCCGCGGCGGCCCCGTCGTGGCCCGCACGGCGACCCGGCGGCTCCAGCGCCACCGCGCGTGCGCACGGTGGCCAGGGGCCGTCGCGTGCGCTCCTAGCGGCCGCTGGAACGGTACGTATCTGCGGGGGCGACCGCTAGCCCCGGGGCCGGGTGTCCAGGCGCAGACTGCGCGCTCAAGCGTGTCGGTGCGAGGGCCGAGAACAGGAGCGTGACCCCTCTGCGCTCCCACCTCCTCCCCCGCGTCGTGACCGTGCTGGCCCTGGCCGGACTGCCCTTGGTCATAGCCGCCCCCGCCCACGCGCTCGACGTGAACCTCCCCCGCCTGCCGGTCCTGCTGGGCGCCGAGCCCGACGGGGCCACGCCGACGCCGACGCCGGCGCCTCAGCTCCCGCCCGAGCTGGCCTCGCTGCCGGGGGGGCTCCCCTCCCTGGCCACCCTGCCGCCGCTGCCCGAGCCGGCCGGCTCGCCGCAGTACGGGCGCCCGGGTCCGGACCGCATCCGCGTGGGCTCGACGCGCGGCGGCGAGGTCCACGGGCTGGAGGGCTCGGACCGCCTGCTGGGTGGCGACGGCCCAGACCGCCTGTTCGGCAGTACCGGCCACGACACCCTGTTCGGCTACGGCGGCGACGACCTCCTCGATGGCAGCTCCGGTGACGACCGCCTGTTCGGCGGCCCGGGGAACGATCGGCTCGTCGGCGGGTTCGGGCACGACCGCGTCGACGGCGGCCCGGGCGACGACGTGCTCCTCGGCGGCCCGGCGCCCGACGTGCTGATCGGCGGCGACGGGAGCGACCTCATCCACGGCGGCACCGGGGCTGACAGGATCGATGGCGGCGCGGGGAACGACGTCATCCACAGCGACTCGGGCGCGGACGTCATCGACGCGGGCTCCGGCGACGACGTCGTGTTCGTCAACAACGCCACCGCGGTGAAGTCGGTCGAGTGCGGGCCGGGCAACGACGTCATCGTGGTCAACCCGTACGGGATGCGGGGTGGGATCTCCAACGCCCAGGCGCTGCGTGGGGGCCGCATCGCCAACTGCGAGCAGGTCATCGAGGCACCACCGTCCGTCGACCCCACCAAGGGCACCACCCACCTCATGGGCGCCCGCGGCGGGAGCAAGAAGGGCACCGCGCGCAACGACAACCTGCTGGGCGGCTCCGGCTCCGACCGCCTCCTGGGCATGGGCGGCGACGACATCATCTGGGGCGACCGTCATCCGGGCAACGGCGGGCGGCGTGCCTTCGACCGCCTCTACGGCAAGGACGGCAACGACACGATCTACGGCGGCCGCGGGCGCAACTTCATCAGCGGCGGCGGCGGGAGCGACTACCTCCAGGGCGGCGACCGGCGCAACACCATCTTCGGCGGCGACGACGACGACGAGATCCGACTGCGCGGCACGGGCCCCAACACGGTCATGGCCGGGCGTGGCAACGACGTGATCCACGCACTGGTCAACGGCGGTCGGACGACGATCGACTGCGGCCCGGGCTTCGACGTCGTCCACGTAGGCCGGCGCAAGCCCATCACGCGCAACTGCGAGGAGATCGTGAGCCGCTACGACACCAGCGCCGTCGCCCGCGCGATGGACCGCCTGGAGGCCAAGCGCGCGTCGAGGTAGGCGACGCAGGCGGGCGCGGCGGGCCGAGCACGACTCGGCCGCCGCGCCGGCCCGTAGCATCCGGCCGATGGCGCCGACCTCCGTCCTGTCCGACGGCACCATCCGCCGCCTGGTCGAGAAGGGCCGCATCCGCATCGACCCATGGGACCCGACGATGGTCCAGCCGGCATCGGTCGACCTGCGCCTCGGCGGCTCGTTCCGCGTCTTTCACAACCACCGCATCCAGGCCATCGACCTGGATGCGCCCCCCAAGGACCTGACCGAGCACGTCGTCGTCGCGGACGACGACCACTTCGTGATCCACCCCGGGGAGTTCGTGCTGGGCAGCACCGCCGAGCGGGTCGCCCTGCCCGACGACGTCGTCGCGAGGATCGAGGGGAAGGCCCTCGCGCTCGACACCCCGATCCCCACGCCGGACGGGTGGACGACCATGGAGGACCTGGCGGTCGGCGATCAGGTCTTCGACGCCTGGGGGCAGCCGACGGCGGTCGTCGCCGCGACCGAGGTTCTGACCGGTCGCGAGTGCCGCGAGGTCGTCTTCTCCGACGGGACCACGATCGTCGCTGACGTCGACCACCAGTGGGAGAGCTGGACCAAGACGGCTCGCGCCCGCAAACGCCCCCCGAGCATTCTCACCACAGCACAGATCGAGCGGACGCTCAAGATCGGTGCTCAGGAGTACAACCACCACGTCGCCCAGTGCGATCCGGTGAGCTATCCGGAGCGCGCACTGCCGATCGATCCGTACGTGCTCGGCGCCTGGATCGGGGACGGGACCAGCGCGGCGGCCGAGATCACGACCGTCGACGAGTCGATCCTCGCCGAGATCGCCCGGGCCGGATACGCAGTCGCCCCGGCCTCGAGGGCCAGACCCCTCTCCTACCGCCTTGGCGGGGAAGGACGCACTAGAGATCCGATCAGCGGGCGCTACTGCCGCAACGGATCGTTCTCGAGCATCCTTCGCGACACCGGCCTGATGATGAACAAGCACATCCCTCGGGTCTATCTCGAGGCGAGCGTCGAGCAGCGTCGCGCCCTCCTCGACGGCCTGATGGACACCGACGGGTATGTGGACAAGCTGGGTCGTTGCGAGCTGACCACGGTCCGCGCCCACCTCGCGGAGCAATATCGCGAGCTCATCGCGAGCCTTGGCTTCAAGGCGGTGATCGCCGTCAAGACGGCAACGCTGTACGGCAAGGACTGCGGGCTGAAGTACGACGTCACGTTCACTCCTCACGAGCCGGTATTCCGCCTCCCCCGCAAGCTTGCGCGCCAGAAGCTCGGTGGGCGCTTCTACTTCGATCGCGCCATCGTCGACGTCCGTCCGGTGGACAGCGTGCCGGTGCGGTGCATCCAGGTCGCCCACCCATGGGGACTGTTCCTCGCCAGCCGGTCGTTCATCACGACCCACAACAGCTCGCTTGGCCGCCTCGGGCTGGTGGTGCACGCGACCGCGGGCTTCGTGGACCCCGGCTTCGAGGGCAGCCTCACGCTGGAGATCGCCAACTTCAACAGCGTCCCGATCGTGCTGCGGCCCGGCAAGCCGATCGCGCAGCTCTCGTTCATGACCCTCGATGCGCCGGCGCAACGGCCCTACGGCCATCCCGAGCTGGGCAGCCACTACCACGGGCAGGCCGACGCGACCGAGAGCCGCTACGAGGGCGGGCCCGCCAGGTCGCGGTAGGCTGGCGCCATGATCGCCGTCCTGCTGGCCGCCGTCGAGGAAGAGGGAGCCCCGACCCTCTTCTACACCGCGGGCATCGTCCTCGCCGTCTTCGCCGTGGCCATCTCGGCCGCCGGCCTCAGGCGCTCCCGGTTCCCCGAGGGTGGCGCGCGGGCGGTCATGGTGGTCTCCGTGGTCCTGGTCGTCTTCACCATGGCCGCGTCGGTCATCAGCAGCGCCTGATCGCCTCGGGCTCCTCCCGGGCATAACCTGTGAGGTCGATGGAGCGCGAGAGGAGCAGGCGAGCATGACGACGCAGAGCCAGGAGCAGGCGCGCGCCGCGAACGGCGGCCGCGACTCGCTGACGGTGACCGACAACCGCACGGGCGAGACCTTCGAGGTCGAGATCACCGACGGCACGGTCCGCGCCATGGACTTCCGCCAGATGAAGGTCTCCGAGGACGACTTCGGGCTCATGACCTACGACCCGGCGTACACCAACACCGCCTCCTGCCGCTCGTCCATCTGCTACATCGACGGCGACAACGGGGTGCTCGAGTACCGCGGCTACTCCATCGAGCAGCTCTGCGAGCAATCGAGCTACCTGGAGGTCGCCTACCTGCTCATCTTCGGCGAGCTGCCGACCAAGGCCCAGCTCGACCAGTGGGTGCACGACGTGACCATGCACACCTTCGTGCACGAGAACGTCCGGGAGTTCCTGGGCGGCTTCCGCCACGACGCCCACCCCATGGGGATGCTGCTGGGCTCGGTCGGCGCCCTGTCGACGTTCTACCCCGACGCCAACAACATCGGCGACCCCACCACCCGTGACATCCAGGCCGTGCGGCTGATCGCCAAGATGCCCACGCTGGCCGCCTTCGCCTACCGCCACGCCATGGGTCAACCGCTGGTCTATCCCGACAACGCCCTCGGCTACCCGGGCAACTTCCTCTCGATGATGTACAGGATGACCGAGCTGCGCTACGAGCCCGACCCCCGGCTGGAGCGCGCGCTCGACGTCCTGTTCATCCTGCACGCCGACCACGAGCAGAACTGCTCGACCTCGGCGGTGCGCTCGGTGGGCTCCTCGCAGGTCGACCCGTACTCGGCCATCGCCGCGGGCATCGGCGCGCTGTACGGGCCGCTGCACGGCGGCGCCAACGAGGCGGTCCTGCGCATGCTCCAGCGCATCGAGACGGTCGACAACATCCCCGGCTTCCTCGAGGGGGTCAAGAACGGCGACGAGCGGCTCATGGGCTTCGGCCACCGCGTCTACAAGAACTACGACCCCCGTGCGCGAATCATCCGCAAGCACCTCGACGACGTGTTCGAGGTGCGCGGCAAGAGCCCGCTGCTGGACATCGCCACCGAGTTGGAGAAGCGCGCGATGGACGACGACTACTTCGTCTCGCGCAAGCTCTACCCCAACGTCGACTACTACTCCGGGCTCATCTACGAGGCGCTCGGCCTGCCCGTGTCGATGTTCCCGGTCATGTTCGCCATCCCGCGCACGAGCGGGTGGATCGCCCAGTGGCTGGAGATGACGTTGGACTCCGAGCAGAGGATCGCCCGCCCGCGCCAGATCTACACGGGGGAGCGCGTGCGCGACTACATGCCGGTCGAGCGGCGCTAGCGGGTGCCGACGGCCGTCACGTGGGTGGCGGCGGTCAGGTGACGACCCCAGGCGGGTCCCGCGGCATTGCCTCTGCCGGAGGCGGGACCCGCGTGCCTTCTTCGCTGCGGCCCGGGCCCTACAAGCTGACGGTGCGCGTCGGCCCGCGGGTCGAGCGCACGCGCCACGAGCGCCTCGACGACGCGCTCGCAGCGCTGGAGGCCCGCCTGGCCGACCTGGGCGCCACGCGCGGGCACACCCGCGCGCTTGCACGCGAGTACGAGCCGGTGGCCCAGGTCGCGGCGCGCGGAGAGGTCGCCGGCCCCGGCCGCGTGCGCGGGGGGATCGACGTGCGCGGGGACGGCTCGGCGGAGGCCTACCGCGGCCGCGTGCGGCGTACGATCGTCGAGCAGGCACCGGGCGAGGACGCCTTCGCCGCGCTGCGCCGGGCGCTGAGCACGAGCGCCCCGTAATCCCGGCGAGCAACCATCGAAGGGTCGACCCCCCTCCGCAGGAGACCCCCGCCACGCGCACGTCGGCCTGCTTGGCCGCCTCACAGAGCACTAGAGCGTCAACAGCATGGCGTTGATGCGCAGCCAACGCCTGGCCTGCCTCTGATCGCCCGCCTTCGCCTCCAGCAGCGACCAGAAGGCGGGCGAGTGATCGTGGATTACGAGATGGCACGCCTCGTGCCAGACGACGTAGTCGAGCACCTCGGCCGGCCCCAGCAGGAGGCGCCAGTTGATGGCGATCGCTCCCTCGGCCGAGCACGAGCCCCAGCGCGTCCGCTGGTCGCGGATGGTCAGGCGCGTGTAGGCGGTGTCCAGCGCGGCCACCGCGGCGTCCAGGCGCTGGGCCACCTCGGCCCGGGCCGCGCGGCGGTACCAGCGCTCCAGGGCCGGGCGCGCGTCGCCGGCGGGCACGTGGAGCACGTCGCCGCGACGGTGCACGCGGGTTCGCCCGGCTTGGGGCGCCAGGCGCAGTGTCTCATCGAGGTAGGGAACGTTGCCAGCCCGGGCGGCCAGGCGGTCGTGCACCGCGGCCACCTCGGCCAGCCGGCGGTCGATCCAGGGGCGCAGCTCGACCACGGCCTCGGCCGCGGCGCGCTCGGGCGCCGGCCCGGGCAGGACGACCTCCACCCCCCCGCGCGGGTCCACGGCCACCCGCACGCGCCGCGCGCGCGAGGAGCGGCGCACGGCGTAGGCGAGATCACCGGCGGAGGCGGGAGCGGGCACGGCTCTGGAGGGTAGGGACGGCACAGGCGGATACGCTCGGGCCATGGCCGGCTCGGTAGTGGACCTCCCGCCGCAGGTGCGCGGCGACTTCGAGGTCTACATCAACGGGGTGCATCAGGTCCGGGGAGAGGCCTTCGAGGTCCGTGGCCGGGAGCTGCACTTCGCCGCCCAGCTCGCCCAGGAGGGCCGCCTGGGCTTCTGGCGCTGGTTCCTGGGCGCCTGGGGCATCGGGACCTACCGCGCCCACCACTCCGTGGACGTGCGCTACGAGCTCGACGGGCGGCCGATGCTCGCCGAGGGGCTCGAGCCCAGGCCGGTCGAGGCGACGGCCTGACCCGGGCTTGCCCGGCCTGTTAGGCCGTAGCGGCGGGCTCGACGAACGGCAGCGGTGAGGAAGGAGTCGGGTGCGATCGCCCCGTCTCGGCGGCCGGGGGCCCGTCTCGGCGGCCGCGAGGCCGTCTTTACGCCGGCGCGCCGGCCCGCTCCCACGGGGGCATGAGGCGCAGCGCGGAGAGGATCGCGCGGGTGGCCGGGGAGCGGTTGAGGGTGTAGAAATGAACGCCCGGGGCGCCCTTGGCCAGGAGGTCGGCGCACTGCAGCGTCGCGTAGGCCACGCCGAACTCCGTGACCGCCTGCGGGTCGTCGGCGCGCGCGTCGAGCTGCTCCTGCAGGCCCTCGGGGATGACCGAGCCGCACATCGAGGTGATCCGCGCGATCTGGCCCACGTTGGTGATGGGCATGATGCCCGCCACGATCGGCACGTCGATGCCGATGTCCCGCGCGCGGGCCACGAAGTCGTCGAAGTAGGCGTTGTCGAAGAAGAGCTGGGTGATGAGGAAGCGCGCACCCGCATCCACCTTCTCCTTGAGATAGCGCAGGTCGCTCTCCGTGTCGGTCGCGTGGATGTGGGTCTCGGGGAAGCACGCGGCGCCGATCGAGAAGTCGTAGTCGCTATCGATGAGCGCGACCAGCTCGCGGCTGTACTCCAGGCCGCCCTCCGTCTTGGTCCACTCCTCCTGACCCCGGGGCGGGTCGCCGCGCAGGGCCAGCACGTTCTCGATCCCGCGGCGCTGGAGCTCGTCCAGGGTGGAGCGCAGCTGCGTCTCGGTGGCGCTCACGCACGTGAAGTGCGCCATGGCCTCGAGGTCGAACTCCTCGCGGATCCGCGAGACCACCTCGATGGTCTTGTCGCTCGTGGAGCCGCCGGCCCCGTAGGTGACCGAGACGTAGTCGGGGCGCATGCGCGCCAGCTCCTCCAGGGCACGGAAGAGGTTGGCCTCGCCCTCGGGGGTCTTGGGAGGGAAGAACTCGAAGGAGAAGACGGGCTCGTCGGCCCGCTCGAACAGCTCGTCGACGCGCATGAGGCCCTACACGCTAACCCAGGTGTCCGTCTCTGCGACGTGACGACCCGGTCCAGGCCATCGGCCACCAGAGGGCGGTTGGCCTCGATGTGGGCCAGCACGTCGGTGAACGTGCGCCCGTGGCCCGAGAGGCACAGGCGGGCGTTGCAGTGGGGCACCCCTCGATGGGGCAGCGGCAGGCGACGCGCCACACGCTGGGCAGCACGCGCTCGCCGTGGCCCGGGGTCCCTCTTGCGCGCGGGCTGGGGCATGGTCGCGGACCCTGGATGGTCGATAGCCTGAGCGGCCGGGAGTCGAGAGGAGGACGGATGGCGCAGGAGGAGAGCACAGCGGAGTTCGCGGCCCTGGCCGGCCAGGAGGAGGCGGCGCGCTCCGAGCAGCCGGCCCGCCCGGAGCAGACCGACGACGCCGAGACCGTCGCCCGCGGCTACTTCTCGGCCCTGGAGCGCGGCGAGCGCACCGCGCAACGCGACTGGTACCACCCCGAGATGGAGGGGACGGTCCACGGCGTCGTGGGTCCGGCGGGCCGCGACGAGCTGGTCGCCTGGTTCGACGAGCTCTACGCGGCCTTCCCCGACTTCCGCTTCCGCGTGCTCGACCTTGTGGCCGACGGCCGGCACGCCGCCGTGCGCTGGCGCGCGCGGGGAACCTTCGCCGGGCCCGGGCGCTTCAACGGGATGGCGCCCACCGGCGCGGCCGTCGAGCTCGAGGGCACCGACCTGGTGTGGCCGCGTGAGGGGAAGGTGGGCCGCGTCCTGGCCTACACCGACGGGATGTCCCTGGCGCGCCAGCTCGGCGCGCTGCCCGCCCGTGGATCGGTCACCGAGGCGCGCATGACCGCGGCGCTCAACGTCAGGACCGGGCTGATGGCCCGCTTCGGCGGCTCCGAGGAGGCCGAGGAGGTCGCCGACGGCGTCTGGCGGGTGCAGGGGGGCTGGCCGGCCGACTGCAACGTCTACCTGCTGCGCGACCTCGACGGCGACGGCCAGGCCGGCTCGGGCCCATCGCGCACGGGCGGAACCGTGATGTTCGACGCCGGGGGGCGCTACATGACGGCGCAGGTGCGCGCCGCCGTGGCCCGCATGGGCGGGCTCGAGCGCATCGTGCTCAGCCACGGCCACAGCGACAACCGCGGCACCGCCCCGGCCTTCCCCGACGTTCCCGTGCTCTGCCACCCCGACGAGGTGGCCGACGCCGAGGGCACGGGCGGGTGGCGCTACTGGCAGGTGGACAAGCTGCCCTGGGTGCACCGCCAGGCCCACACGCGCGTGCTCCACCCCCGCTTCTGGGACGGCGGGCCGGTGCGCATCGCCGATACCGTGGTCGCGGGCGACACGGTGGCCGGCTTCCAGGTCGTCCACGTCCCCGGCCACGCGCCCGGGCTGATCGCGCTGTGGCGCGAGCGCGACCGGGTCCTGTTGTGCAGCGACGCCTTCTACACCCTGGACCTGTGGGGCCGCCCCCAGGAACCGGCGTTGCCCCCCGAGGCCTACAACCTCGACACGCAGCAGGCCCGGGCCTCGTTGCACAAGCTCGCCGAGCTCGGGCCCGCGGTGGCCTTCCCCGGCCACGCCGAGCCGGCGCGCGGAGACGTGCGCGGGGCGCTGGAGCGCGCAGCGAGCCAGTGAGGGGCAACTGATGGGGAAGCGCAGCCGCCAGCGGGCGCGGACCGACGGCGGCGGGGCCCTGCCGCCGCTGACCGCGCCATCGTGCGAGTACCGCTCGCCCGAGGGCGACGCGGTACTCGAGCTGCGCGGCGCGCTCACGCCGGCCACCCGGCGCGAGTACGCGGCCGTCCTGCACGACCAGGCGCGCTCCACCGAGGACACCTGGCAGCGGGCGGTGGAGTTCCTCTTCGAGCGCCTGGCCGTGCGCTGGGACATCGATGGCGTCGCCACCGAGGGCCAGCACGAGCTGCTGGGCCGCTACCGGATGGCCTCGCAGGCGCAGCGACGTTTCGTGCGCGAGGCGCTGCGCGAGCACCTGGTCGAGCACTTTCCCGAGGTGGAGGCCCCGTGAACGCGGACGCCCCACCCGAGCGGCTGCTGCTGGGCTCGGGCCCCAGCCCGGTGCCGCGCGAGGTGCTCGACGCGCTCGCGCTGCCCACGATCGGGCACATGGACCCGGCCTTCGCCGAGATCATGGAGGAGGTCGCGACGGGGCTGCGCGCGACGTTTGCCACGGCCAACCGGGCCACGCTGCCGATCAGCGGGACCGGGAGCGCGGGGATGGACGCGCTGGTCAGCAACTTCGTCGATCCCGGCGACCGGGTCGTGTGCGGCGTGCACGGGCTCTTCGGCGAGCGGATGGCCGACCAGCTCGCGCGCGCGGGGGCCGATGTGGTGCGCGTGGAGGCGGAGTGGGGGCGGGCGATCGAGGTCGAGCGGCTGATCGAGGCCGCACGCGAGGGGCTGGACGCGATGGTGGTCGTGCACGGCGAGACCTCCACGGGCGTGGCCCAGCCGCTGGACGGGCTGGCCGAGGCCTGCCGGGAGCGCGACGCGCTATTGATGATCGACTGCGTCACCTCGCTATCAGGCCACCCGCTCGCGCTGGACGAGGCCGGCGTGGACGCCGCCTTCAGCGGGACCCAGAAGTGCCTCAACGTGCCGCCGGGGCTCGCGCCCTTCACGGCGGGGGAGCGGGCGCTGGCCAAGCTGGCGGCACGGTCGGCACCCGGGCGGTCGTGGTACTTCGATCTGTCGCTGGTTCTGTCCTACTGGACCGGCGACGGTGGCCGCGCCTACCACCACACGGCGCCGATCAACCTGGTCTACGCGCTGCGGGAGGCGCTGTGCATCGTGCACGACGAGGGCCTGGAGGCGCGCTGGGCGCGCCACGAGCGCGCGCACGAGGCGCTGCGCGCCGCGCTGGGAGGCCTGGGCTTCGAGCGCATCGCGCCCGAGGGCGAGGCACTGTGGCCGCTGCTGGCCGTGACGGTGCCCGAGGGCGTCGACGAGGCGGCCCTGCGGCGCAGCCTCCTGCTCGACCACGGCATCGAGGTCTCGGGAGGCCTGGGCCCGATGGCCGGCCGCGCGTGGCGCATCGGCGTCATGGGCGCCGGCGCGCGGCGTCAGCCACAGCGCCGCCTGGTCAGCGCGCTGGCCGGCGAGCTGGGCGCCGACCCCACCGACGCGCTGGCCGCCCTGGACGAGGCCTGGCGCGCGTGAGCGGGGAGGAAGGGCTCGACCCCGCCGCCTTCGCCGACCTACTCACCGGCTACTGCCTCGACGTGGAGGCGGGCGAGCAGGTGCTCGTGCGCTCCACCGCGCAGGCCGCGCCGCTGCTGCTCGAGCTCCAGCGGGCCATCCTCCAGCGCGGCGCGTGGGCGCTGCTGCGCGTGGACCTCCCCGGGCAGTCCGCGGGCTTCTTCACCCACGCCCGGGACGTCCACCTCGACGACGTCGCGCCGCTGGAGCTCCACGAGGCCAAGAAGGTCCACAAGGTGCTGGCCGTCCAGGCCCCCGACGACGTGCACGCCCTGGCCGGCGTCGACCCTGCGCAGATCGCGCGAGCAGCCCGCGCGCGGCGGCCCGTGCGCGAGGCCACGCTGCGCAAGCGCTGGTGCTCCTCCCTGTGGCCCACGCCCGCGCTGGCCGGGCAGGCGGGCATGACCGCGCAGGCCTTCGCCGGCTTCGTGCGCCGTGCGCTGTTCCTCGACCAGCCCGACCCCGTGCGCGCCTGGCGGGAGCTGCGCGACGTGCAGGAGCGCCTGATCGGCCGCCTCGGGCGGGCACGGGAGCTGCGCGTCGAGGCGCAGGGGACCGACCTGACGCTGTCGGTCAAGGGCCGCACCTGGGTCAACTCCGACGGCAAGCGCAACATGCCCAGCGGCGAGGTCTTCACGGGGCCCCGCGAGGACTCGGCGACCGGGCACGTGCGCTTCACGGTGCCCAGCGCGCCCGCCGGCGTCGAGGTCGACGGCGTGGAGCTCGAGCTGCGCGACGGCGAGGTCGTCGGGGCGCGGGCCGAGGTGGGCGACGACTACCTCCAGCGCGCGCTGGAGACCGACGACGGCGCCCGGCGCCTGGGCGAGGTCGGCGTGGGCACCAACTTCGGCATCGACCGCCCCACGGGGACCATCCTCTTCGACGAGAAGATCGGCGGCACCGTCCACCTCGCGCTCGGACGCTCCTATCCCGAGACCGGCGGCAAGAACACGTCCGCCCTGCACTGGGACCTCATCTGCGACCTGCGGGCGGGCGGACGGCTGACCGCCGACGGCGAGGTCGTGCAGCAGGACGGGCGTTTCGTGGGCGTGTAGCACCGCCCATCGGCCGCCCGGCCCGGCGGCCCGTATCGTTGCGCGTCATGGACCGGCGCACCAAGATCGTGGCCACGATCGGGCCCGCCTCGCGCGAGCCCGAGGTGCTGGTGCGCCTGGTCGAGGCGGGAATGGACGTGGCGCGGCTGAACTTCTCCCACGGCAGCGTCGAGGAGCACGCCGAGACGGTGGGCCGCATCCGTGACGCCGCCGGACGGGCCGGGCGGCCCGTGGCCATCCTGCAGGACCTTCCCGGCCCCAAGCTGCGCATCGGCCCCCTGGTCGAGGACCACGTCGAGCTGGGCACCGGCGACACCGTGACGTTCGTGTGCGGCGCGGACGGCGCCGGGACGAGGGAGCGCATGAGCGTCGCCTACGCCGGGCTGGCCGGCGCCGTCGAGTCCGGCGCTGTGATGTACCTCGCCGACGGCTCCATCCGCCTGCGGGTGCTGGCCGTGCGGGCGGGCGAGGGTGAGATCGACGCCGAGGTGGAGGTCGGCGGTCCGGTGGCCTCCCGCCAGGGGCTCAACGTGCCCGGCCCGACGGACGTGCTGCCCGCCGTGCCCCAGGAGGATCTCGAGCTGCTCGCGGCCGGGGAGCGCATGGGCGCCGATCTCGTCGCGCTGAGCTTCGTCCGCCGGCCCGAGGACGTCTCCGAGGTGCGCCGCCACACCCGCCTGCCACTCATCGCCAAGATCGAGAAGCCCCAGGCCGTGGACCGCGCCGAGGACATCCTGCACGTCGCCGACTGCGTCATGGTCGCGCGCGGGGACCTGGGGATCGAGCTGCCCATCGAGGAGGTGCCGCTGGTGCAGAAGCGCCTGCTGGCCCTGGCCGGCCGGCTGGCCCGCCCGTCCATCACAGCCACGCAGATGCTCGACTCGATGGTCTCCAGCAGCCGTCCGACGCGCGCCGAGGTGGCCGACGTGGCCAACGCGATCCTCGACGGCACCGACGCCGTCATGCTCTCCCAGGAGACCGCCGTGGGCGACCACCCCGTGGGGGCGGTGTCGATGATGGCCGCGATCGCGCGCCACACCGAGACGGCGCTGCCCTACCGCGAGTGGAACGAGGGCCGCGTGCGCCGCGACGACCGCGACCCCGCCTACACCCTGGCCCACTCGGCCTGCGTCGCGGCCGGCGAACTGCACCTGGACGCACTGGTGGTGCCGACCCTGTCGGGGCGCTCGGCCCGCCTGGTCAGCGCACACCGCCCCAACGTCCCCATTCTGGCGCTGTCGCCGGGCAAGGAGACCGTGCGGAGATGTGGCCTGATGTGGGGGGTGCAGGCCGCGTCGATGCGCCGTCACGAGGTCACCGAGGCGCTCATCCACGACGCCGTGCGCCGCGTCGTCGAACTGGGCTGGGTCCGGCCGGGCAGCCGCGTCGGGGTCACCGCCGGCCTGCCCAGCGGCCACCCGGGCACGACGTCGCTGTTCACGGTGCAGGAGACCTAGTAGCCGCACGGAGATCCGCCTCGACCGCTTGCGGTTCGTGGACGAGGGCGTGGTCGGTGATGCGCAGGACGCGCCAGCCGGCGAGCGTGAGGTGGCGGTCTCGCGCCCGGTCGGCCTCGAACCGCGCCCGGGTGCGGTGGTACTCGTAGCTGTCGATCTCGACGACGAGGCGGCGGTCGGGCCAGTGGAAGTCGACCTCGAGGCCCTCGATGGTGTGGTTGACCAGCGGTGTCGGTAGACCGACTGCAGCGGTGAGGGAGAGGAAGCGGCGCTCCAGATCTGATCTGCTGAAGCCGGTGGGGCGGTGTCTTTGCAGCAGCCGTTGGAGCCTGGGGAGGCCGTGGCGGCCGGTGGCCTCTGTCATGCGCGCGTCGAGGTCGCGGAGGTTCAGCCAGCCCAGGCGGTCGGCCTCGTCGACGGCGCGGCGCAGGTGGTTGTCGGGCGAGCACTCGGTGAGGTCGATGAGCGTGCGGCTCACCGTGGTCGTGACGATGCCTCGAACGACGGTCACCGAGGGAGGGGTGAGCGTGCGCGTGCGGTGCAGCTCGATCCCTCCCTGCGTCACGGCGTTTGCAACAGATCAGCCCCCGTTCGCAACAACACTGCGTAGGAACTGCGCACGCTCACGCGCGGCGGCGCTCGAGCGCCACGAGCGCGAGGCCCAGCGCCCCCATCGCCACGAGCACCGAGACCGCGACGATGCTCTGGGTCGACGTGAGGTCGCCGAGGGTCCCGCCCAGCGCCGTGTAGGCGTACGCGCGCGGGGCGATGCCCAGCAGCGTGGCCGTCGCGTAGGCGGCGAAGCCCACGCGCGTGACGCCGAAGACGTAGTTGGCCAGGTCGCGGGGGACGCCGGGGAAGATCCGCGCGTAGAGGACCGCGACGAAGCCCCGGCGCGCCACGAATGCGCGCACCCGCGCGAGGCGGTCGCCGGCGAGGTCCTCCGCACCCTGGCGCGCGATGTAGCGGGCGACGAGGAAGGCGACGAACGCGCCCAGCGTCCCGCCCGTGATGGAGAGTGCGGTCCCCGCGGTCACCCCGAAGAGCAGCCCGGCCGACGCGGCCATGATCGGGAAGGGGAAGAACGCGCAGGTCAGCAGCGTGGCGGCGACCACGAAGGCCACCGGAGCCCAGGCGCCCGCGTCGTCCACGGCGCGGCGCACGTCCTCCGGCGAGCGGGCGACCACGAGCAGCACCGCCAGCGCGACGGCCGCCAGCGCGACGGCCAGCCCGATGAGGCGCAGCCGCACGAGGGTGCCCGTGGCCGCGCCCCTACGCGGCGCGTGCGTAGAACTCGGCCTCCTGGCGGCCCAGCTCGGTGGCCGGCGGGTCGGCGTAGATCCACTCGCGCGCCGTGCGGTGCCAGTTGCCCCGCGCGCGCAGTTGGCTCATGACCGCCAGGGTCAGCGTCTCCAGGCGGCGGCCGAAGAGGTGGTCGGGCGGCAGGGTCTCGTGGCGCATCTGCTGGAAGTGCTTGGAGCGCATGTCGCCCATCTCGATGAACACCTCCGTGGCGATCTCCGGCGTGAGCGCGACCTCCTCGTCGCGCGTGTACCACCAGGTCAGGTCGTCGAACTGGGAGAGGATGCCCTCGGCGCTGTAGCGCGAGGTGTCCTGGATCCAGCCCGCGCGGTTGAGTTGGGCGATCAGCCCGTCGCCGTCGCGCGCGATGCCCAGGCGCTGGTGCTCGAGCTCCAGCTCGGCCGCCTGCGCCGGGATGCGCTTGAACAGGCCGAAGTCGATGAAGGCCATGCGCCCGTCGTCCATGAGCAGCGAGTTGCCCGGGTGGGGATCGCCGCTGAACTGGTGGTGGCGGTACATGCAGCCGAAGTAGAAGCGGAAGATGATCTCGCCGATGCGGTCGCGCTCGGCCTGGTCGAGCTGCTTGAGCTCCTCGAAGCCCCGGCCCTCGACGAACTCGCTCACCACGACCTTCTCGTGGGACAGCGAGGTCAGCACGCCGGGCACGTGGATGAACGGATGGCCACGGAAGATGCGCTCCAGCGTGCGCTGGTTCTGGGCCTCGAGCTCGTAGTCGAGCTCCTCCTCGATGCGCTCGCGGACCTCGTGGGCCACCGCCTTGACGTCGAGGCCCGGCGCGACGCGTTTCATCAGGCGCATGATCATCCCGAGGTTCTGCATGTCCGAGCGCACCGCGGTGGCCACGCCGGGGTACTGGACCTTGACCGCGACGTCGCGGCCGTCCAGCGTGCGCGCCCGGTAGACCTGCCCGATCGAGGCCGCGGCGATCGGCACGGGGTCGAAGGTCTCGAAGACGTTGTCGAGCTTGTCGCCGTACTCGCCCTCCAGCACGCGCTTCATGTCCTGGAAGGACACCTTGGGCGCGGCGTCGCGCAGCTCGGCGAGCTTGGCCTGGAAGGCCTCGCGGTGCTCGTCGGGGACCATGCCGACGTCGAGGAACGACATCACCTGGCCGAGCTTCATGGCCGCGCCCTTCATCGTGCCCAGGGCGGCGACGATCTGCTCGGCGGTCTCCAGTTGACGGCGGGAGGCGGCCTCGTGGCGAGCCTCCTCGTCGCGGGTCAGGTTGGCCGCTTTGGTGCCCAGGCTGCGGGCGGCGGTCTCCGCTCCCAGGCGCGCCATCTGCCCGGACCGGCGCAGCCGGGAGGTCGGGATCGGATCCTTGTCGGCCATTCGGCCAGCGAGGGTACTCGCGCGGCTACGGTCCGCTCATGCGATCCGTCCTCACCCTCGTGCTGTGCGCCCTGCTGGTGCTCCCGGCCGCCGCGCTGGCCAAGAACATCGTGGGCAGCAACGGCCCCAACGACCTGACCGGCACCAACGGCGACGACCTGATCTCCGGGCGCAGCGGCGACGACCGCATCGAGGGTCGCGGCGGGGACGACCGCCTCTTCGGGGAGACCGGCGACGACACCGTCCTCGGCGGCGACGACGAGGACACCATCGACGGCGACGACGGGGACGACCGCCTCTACGGCAACGACGGCGACGACCTGATCGTCGAGGAGCGCTTCGGCGACGACCGCATCGTCGGCGGGAACGGGAGCGACCGCATCGACGCGGGCCGGGGCAGCGACCGCGTCTTCGGCGGCCACGGCGACGACTTCGTCGTGGGAGGCTCGGGCGTGGACACGATCGACTGCGGGCCGGGCGAGGACTGGGCGATCTACAACCTCGACAGCGAGCTTGACCGCATGGGCGGGTGCGAGAACCGGGTCAAGTTCGAGAGTGGGATCAACACGCGCACGTGCAGGGCGGGCGGCACCGATGCGGCCGAGGCGCTGCGCATGACCACCCGCGGCGGGGAGTGCTTCGGCCGCGGAGGCGACGACGACCTGGAGGGCTCCAGCGGCCGCGACACGCTGCGCGGCGGCGATGGCTTCGACCAGATCTTCGGGCGCACCGGCGACGATCGCCTCTACGGAGGACCCGGCGACGACGAGCTCCAGGGCGGGCGGGGCGAGGACTACATCCGCGGCGAGGACGGCGACGACTACATCAACGGCGGCTTCGATCCCGACCGGCTCTACGGCGGGGGCGGGAACGACATCATCGTCGCCGTTGGCGGCGGGCGTGACTTCATCGACTGCGGCCCCGGCTTCGACCGCGTCTACGTCGACCGCGGCGACAGCGTGCGCTCGGACTGCGAGCGCGTGTACCGCAACAAGACGGCGCCCTCGCCCCCGCGGCGCGCCGAGCGTGGCGACCTGGGCCAGGTGGCCTGCGCCTCGGCGACCGGCGGCGGCCGCGAGGCGGTCATCGCGTGCCTGGAGTCCCTGTGATGAGCGAAGAACTCATCCATACCTGCTATCGCATCGGCGAGATCGATCGGTCGGTGATCTTCTACGGGGCCCTGGGCTTCGAGGAGCGCCGGCGGATGGACCTCCCCGACGGCGCCACCAACGTGTTCATGGGCCTGCCCGGCGACGGCGACCGTCTCGAGCTCACCAAGAACCCGGGCGTGGACTCCTACGACCTGGGTACCGGCTACAACCACGTCGCGGTCACGGTGGACGACCTCGACGCCAAGCTCGCCGCCCTGGGCGAGCAGGGCATCGAGCCCGAGAAGCCGCCCTACCAGGTCAGGGCCGGCGGCTCGCGCATCTGCTTCGTGCGCGACCCCGACGGCTACCGCATCGAGCTGATCGAGAAGCGGTAGCCGGGACGCCGAGGAGGCCATCCGCGTCGCCCGGCGGATGGGGACGTCGCCGGAGGCCTAGAGGTAGCCGCGGAAGCGCTTGGCGTAGGTGCAGTAGGTCCGATGCTCGGTGCGCTCGCAGAGGCGCTCGAGGAAGACCGTGACCAGCTCGTGGTACTCGCGGGACGCGCGGCCGCCGCCCTGCGCGTAGCGCGACCAGTTGCCCAGGTCGTAGCGGCGCAGTTCGCGCAGCGCCGAGCGGCTGCCGGCGCGGTAGAGGTCCCGGGCGCGGGTGCTGTCCGAGGCGCGGGCGTGGTCGAAGAGGCCGATGACGGACTGCAGGTGGCCGTTGAGCACGCGCAGGCGGCGGTCGTAGGAGTACAGGAGGTAGTGGCGCCCGCCCGAGGAGTCGACGCGCACGCCGTTGCCCGGGCGCTTGGAGAAGGCGCCCAGCGTCGCCCCCGCGTAGCGCTCGTAGCGCGGCTCGTCGAGCAGGCGGGCCGAGCGCGAGAAGGCCTGCAGCGCGGTGCCCTGGGACATGCCGCTGGTCCACGGCGGCGACCCTCCGCCGAAGCGGAAGAAGTACTCCCACGTGAGGAAGCCCCCGCCGCGCGTGGAACCGAGCGCGGCCAGCTCGTCGAGGTAGGTGCGCAGGGCGTTGCGCCGGCACGGCCCGTCCCCGGAGACGCACTGGTTGTAGAGCGCGTTGGCCTTGCCGAAGTTGGCCAGGGGGTGGAACTGCAGGCCCTGACCAGGGAAGTACTGGAAGATGATCGGGCTGCCCCGGAAGGCGACCCGCTGGCCGTTGCGGGCCGTGGCGTGATCGCTCCAGTACTCGGCGTTGCGCTTGACCTGGAGGAAGGCGACCTCCAGGCGCCCGGTGGTCAGGCGCCCACGGGCGGCCAGGCGCTCGACGTCGACGATGACCCGCGACAGCTCCCGCTGCCGGCGGCCGCCCAGCCGCGAGCGGGTCTTGCGCGCGCGGGTGATGGTGCGCCCCATCGCGCGCCGTTCGCTCGCGCTGATCGCGCGACGGCTGCGGGCGCGGTCGAGCACCGTTCCCACGGAGCCCCTGCCCAGGGCCTGCTTGCCGCGTCGGGGCTCGTCGGGCTCGGGCTCGGGGGCCGGGTCGGGATCGGGCGGCTCGGGATCGGGCGACGGCGGGGGTCCGGGTGGCGGCTCGTCGGGCGCCGGAGGCGGCGGACCCGGATCCAGGAAGGGCAGCAGGTCACCGAGCAGATCGGAGAGATCGCGCTGGTCGGCACCGCGCCGGTCGGATGGCGGCTGGTCAGAGGGCGCGCCCGCCGGCGGGGGCAGCAGCGGGTCCTCGACGATCTCCAGCAGGTCGCCGTCGACGATGACCAGCGGGCTGGCCTCGGCGGGCCGCGCCGACCACAGCAGCGCGGCGAGCGCCAGCAGCACGACGGCGGCCAGCACGCCCGTCGCCCTCGTCAGGCCTTCCCACAGGCTCCCGGTAACCCCCGGCATCCAGCCAGGGTACGCGCCACGGGTAGCGAGCGCCACCTCTGACCTCCTTGGCGCACTGCCGGGCGCCGCCTCCGACCGCCCGCCCGGCTCACGACTAGTCTGCGGCGCCATGGTGAGGCTCCTCCGCATCGCGCTGACCAGCCTGGTGGCCTTCGCTGCCCTGGTGTTCCTGCTCGCCACCGTCGAGGGCGCCTTCGACAGCTCGAGTGAGACGCGCAACCTGCTCGGGGTCGTCATCGCCGCGTCGAGTGCCATCGCCGCCGGGGCGCTGGGCGCCTGGCAGGTGACCGTGGACGACCACCGCGTCGACGGATCGGGCCTGGCGGCGGCCATCGTGCCTCCTGCCGGCCTGGCCGTCGTGCTGGCGCTGCTGAGCGGCGCCCCGACCGACATCAACGTGGCGGTCGCCGTCGCCGGGACCTTCGGAGCGGCGACCGGCGCCTTCTTCTACCGGATGGCGCAGGCCTGATCGCCGCGCCGCGGGCCCAGCCGCTCACGCTCAGAGCGTGAAGCGCTGCGCGGGCTCCTCGAGGCGGGTCTCCATCCCGTCGGCCAGGAAGCACACGTGGTGGCGCACGCCGATGGACTCGGGCAGCGCGGTCTCGTAGCTCCACGCGGCATCCTCGAGGCGCCGGCCGTCGACGGTGACGTGCCAGTAGCTGGCCTCCCCCTTGTAGGGGCACAGCGTGCGCTTCTCGCTGGGCGCGAGCACGCCCACCTGGACCGCGGCTGCGGGCACGTAGACGCGCAGCGGCAGGCTGGTCTCGTAGAGGAGCTTGGCCCGTGGTGTGCTCGCGATGGTCGCTCCCGCCGCGGTCACGGTGGCCGGACGGGAGGCCTCGACCACGTCGACGCGGTGGTAGGGGTCGCGCAGGTGGCCGAAGACCCTTTCCTCCTCGAGGAACCACTGCGCGTCCTCCTGCGCCAGCGTGACGTGACCGGCCACCGGCGCGTCCTCGACGGCGACGCCCTCGGCGACGTCCTCGCGCGGGACGCACGGAGCCATGAACGAGCGGGGCGCGAAGACGAGCTTGGCACGGGTGGAGTCGAGCACGACACGGTCGCCGACCACCGCGCGCAGGCGGCGCGGCTCGTCGAGGACGTGCGGCTCGCCGCCGCCGGCCAGGGGTCCGGTGCCGAACTGGATCGCCATGGGCGGCGGCTACCCGCCGGCGCCGGCGCCCTACCGCTTCGCGATGGCCAGGTCCCGCCCGAAGGCACGCGCGAAGAGGTCGGTCTCGCGCTCGGCCGCCCAGCGCGCCACGCGCGCGTCACCGGGCGCGTCGAGCTCCAGGCGCACCTCGCCGTCGGCCTGGGCCACATGGGCGGCGCGCACGAGCTGGTCGCGACTGCGCTCCAGGTCCTCGGCCAGGCGCAGCAGGACGGACAGGCGATCCAGGCGCTGCGCATCCCCCGGGCGGGCCAGGCCGGCGAAGGGGCCGAGGTCGGGCATGCCCTTGCGGTGATAGCGCGCGGCCTGGGCTATCAGCGCCAGCTCGGCCGGCGCGAAGCCCGGAAGCCCCGCATTGAGGATGAGGTAGCGCGAGTGCTTGTGGTGGTCGTCGTAGTCGACGGTCATCCCGATGTCGTGCAGGCGCGCCGCGGCCCACAGCAGCTCACGCTCGATCGGGTCGCCGCCGTGCAGGCCGTGGGCGGCCAGCTCGTCGAACAGGCCCAGGGACAGCGTGGCCACGTGCTCGGTGTGCTCGGTGTCCGCGCCGTGGCGGGCGGCCAGGTTGCGCACGCTGGCGCGGCGCACGTCGTCGACCAGGGGCGGGTCGCCGGGCAGCGCGCGCTCGAAGAAGACCCCCTCGCGCAGGCCCGCCTCGGTGACCTCCAGCTCGTCGCAGCCGGCCTCGCGCAGCACGGCCTCGAGGACCACCGCCCCGGCCAGGATCACGTCGGCGCGCCCGGCCTTGATGCCCGGGACCTTGCTGCGGTCGCGCGCGTCCATGCCGGCCAGCCGCTCGATCAGGCCGTCCAGGGCGTCGCGGTCGAGCACGAAGCCCTGCACGCCGAACG
Source organism: Candidatus Siliceabacter maunaloa (assembly GCA_024330185.1). Lineage (GTDB taxonomy): Bacteria > Actinomycetota > Thermoleophilia > Solirubrobacterales > Solirubrobacteraceae > Siliceabacter > Siliceabacter maunaloa. The sequence goes on along the minus strand of JANDLV010000001.1, from coordinate 38,090 downwards.
AGGGCAGCCCGGCGGCCGCCTGCGTCGCGGTGGCCAGGTTGCGCACCGTGCCGCCCAGGCCCACGAGCCGGTCGGCGCGCGCGAGCCACGGCGCGGTGCCGACCTCCTCGCGCGCATGCGTACGCAGCGCCTTGAGCGCCTTGGACTTCACGGGCCCCCCGCCGGGCAGGAAGCGCTCGGTCATGCGCACCGCCCCGAGGGGCCAGGAGCGCAGCTCGCGCGCGTGGCGTCCCCGCACCTCGACGAGCTGCAGCGAGCCGCCGCCGAGATCGGCCACGACGCCGTCGGCCAGCGTCGTGGTGTTGACGGCGGCCAGGTAGCCGGCGCGCGCCTCCTCGTCGCGGCTGAGGACACGCACGGCCAGGCCCGACTTCTCGCGCGCGCGGCGCAGGAAGTCGTCGCGGTTGGCGGCGTCGCGGATGGCGCTGGTGGCCACCGCGTCGACGTCCTGGGGCAGCAGGCCCGCGGCCGAGCAGAAGTGCGAGAAGACCTCGATGGTCGACAGCGCGCGCTCCATCGGCTCGTCGCCGAGGGGCCCGCCCGGTGCCTGTCCCTCCCCGATGCGCACCGCCTCGAAGATCTCGTCCGTGCGCTGCCACCAGCCCTCGTCCGCGGTGAAGACCACGAGGCGAAACGAGTTGGAGCCGAGGTCGATGACGGCGGTCCGGCGAGGGCCCATGGGGCGGAGGGTATGCCCGGCGGGGGCGGTCGAGCCTCGCGGCTGTTCAGGCCTGCCGGGGGGCCTCGACCTGCTGGGTCCCCACGGCCTCCACGACCTCGGCCTCCCGCGCCTCCTCGGAGAGCTCCTCGTCGTGGTCGCCGTCGCACAGGACCCGGAAGTTGCCGGTCACGCCGCCGTCGGCCTGGATTACGATGCCGGGCAGGATCTCCTCACCCTCGTCGAAGCCCAGACGTTCCAGGTCGAAGGGCGCCAGGCCGATACCCCAGGCGTTGTGGGTGGGGTTCTCGCGGTCGTGCGCGTTGACGGCGATCTGGAACACGCGCAGGTTCTTGGCGATCTTCGACGTGTCGCTCATGCGCTCGCGGCGATCGTAGCGCGGGCTCCAGCGATCCTTCGATCGTCGGCATTACCCTCCCCCCATGGCCTCTCACGCCGCCATCCTCGCCCGGGGCCCGTGGCCGGCAGGGGCGGTGGACGCGCGATGGTCCGACGATCGCTTCGAGCCGCCGCCGGAGAAGGACGCAGCCGCCGACGCCGCGATTGCCGCGCTGCACGAGCGGGGCTCGCCCAGCCACGACGGCGTGGCCGCGCGGCTGGCCGGCTACGACGAGCGCGACGGCTGCCTGCGCCTCGACCTGCAGCCCATGCGCTGGGCGCTGCGCCTGGTCGCCCACGACGCCTCCCACAGCCTGGCCGCGCTGTGCGTGACCCGCCGCGCCGACGGCGCCTGGCTGGCCGGCCGCCGCGCGGCGTGGCTGTCGACCTGGCCCGGGCGCTGGGCGCTGGGCGCCGGCGGCGCGGTCGACCTGGGCGAGAGCCCTGCGCACACGCTCACCCGGGAGCTCGAGGAGGAGTGGGCGCTGACGCCGGCGCGCACGACCGTCGAGGCGCTCATCCGCCTCCCCCACGAGATGGTCATGCTCGTCGGGCAGGCCTGGCTGGCCGAAGGCGCCGAGGACACGCTGGCCATGGACGCCGAGCACGACACCTTCGCCTGGTGGCCACCCGACCCGGCCGACTGGCCGCCCGAGGGCGACGGCCCGCTGCTGCGCATGGCGGCCCTCCTGACGTCGACCGAAGGTCCGAACTTGTGAGGACCGGAGGGCGAAACACCTTTCTCACCTTCAACCGCCTCAAGTGGGGGTCGTTCGCCCACTCGGTGGTCTACGTGGGCCTGCTGATCACCGCGCTCGCCGACGTGCTGCCCGAGCTCAAGACGGTGCTGGGCTGGGCCCACGGCGTGGGCTGGATCGTCATGACCCTGGCCGCCCTGGCCGCCGTGCGCCTGCGTGTGATCCCCCTGCGCCTGGCCGTCGCGATCGCCGTGCTGGGCGGCGTCGGGCCCTTCTTCGGAACGCTCGAGTTCCTGCGCCTGCAGCGCCGTGCCAGACGCGCGAATCAACGGGGTATGGTGGACGTGGCATGGCAGTGAACACGACGGTCGAGGTCGTCCTCCCAGCGATGGGAGAATCGGTCACCGAGGGCACGGTCCTCGAGTGGCACGTGCAGGAGGGCGAGACCGTCGAGGCCGACCAGACGCTGGTCGAGGTCTCCACCGACAAGGTCGACGCCGAGGTCCCCGCACCGGCTGCGGGCACGCTGGTCAAGATCCACGCCGCCCAGGGCGACGCCGTCGCGGTCGGCGCGGTGCTGGCCGAGATCGCCCCGGGCGACGGCGTGGCGCCGGCCACGGCCGGCGGGAACGGCGCGACCATCACCACCGGCGCGGCCGATGCCCCCGAGCCCCGGGGCGACCGGGGCCAGGGCGAGACCGTCGACATCGTCACCCCGGGCGCGGGCGAGTCGGTCACCGAGGGCACGCTGCTGGGGTGGCACGTGGCCGAGGGCGACAGCGTCCGGGCCGACCAGACCATCTGCGAGATCTCCACCGACAAGGTCGATGTCGAGCTGCCCGCACCGGGCGCCGGCACGATCACCGAGCTGCTGGCCGCCGAGGGCGACACGGTCACCGTGGGACAGGTCATCGCGCGCATGCGCGCGAGCGCCGGCGCGTCGGCGCACACCGCAGGGACGAGCTCCGGCAACGGCGCGGCGACGGGCGACGGCGCGGGCGGGCAGACCGCGCCCGCCGGTGGGGCACCCTCCGCGCCTCCCGAGATCCCCTCCGATGCCCGCATCTCCCCCGTCGCGCGGCGCATGGCCGCCGTGCTGGGCGTTGACATCGACGGCGTCCGGGGCAGCGGCCCGCACGGGCGCATCGTCAAGGCCGACGTGGAGGCCGCAGGCAACGGCGGCGCGGGCGCGCAGGCCGCGCTCGCACCCGAGCTCGCGCCTGCCCCCACGCCCACGCCCACGAGCGGCACGACGACCCAGCTCAAGGGCGCCGCGGCGATGCTCGCGCGCTACATGGACGAGAGCCGCTCGATCCCCACGGCGACCTCATTTCGCACCCTGACCGTCACCACGCTCGCCGGCCGCCGCGAGGAGCTCAAGGCAGCCGGCCACCGGGTCTCCTTCACCCACCTCATCGCCCACGCCGTCGCGAAGGCCGTGCAGGACGACATGCCGGTCATGGCCCACCACTTCGCCGACGCCGACGGTGGGCCGACCCGCGTCGACGACGGACAGGTCAACCTGGGCATCGCCGTCGACGTGGAGAAGAAGGACGGCAGCCGCACGCTGATGGTCCCGGTCATCCGCGACGCCGGGCGCATGACCTTCCCTCAGTTCGTCGCGGCCTTCGGCGACCTGATCGCCCGCGCGCGCGACAACAAGCTCACCGCCGACGACCTCTCCGGCGCCAACGTCTCGCTGACCAACCCGGGCGGGCTCGGGACCGTGGCCTCGGTTCCCCGCCTGATGGTCGGCCAGGGCACCATCGTGGCCACCGGCTCGATCGCCTTCCCCGTCGGCCTGGAGGCCATCGGCGCGCAGATCGGCGCCGAGAAGGTGATGTCGATGACCTCGACCTACGACCACCGGGTCATCCAGGGCGCCGAGTCGGGTCGCTTCCTCAAGGCCATCGAGGAGCGCCTGCAGGGCGAGCACGCCTTCTACGACCAGATCTTCACCGAGCTGGGCGCCCAGCTCGGCCCCGCGCCCCGTCGGCCCGCGCCCCAGCTCGACGGCCTCGCGGCGCCCGCGACCGCTCCCACCGCGCCCGCAGCGGTCGACGAGGAGTTGCTCCAGGCGGTCCAGGCCGCGACCTCGCTGATCAAGGCCCACCGCACCCACGGCCACCTGGCCGCGCGGCTGGACCCGCTGCAGAACACCGCGCCCGAGGGCGACCCGTCGCTGGAGCCCGAGACCCTGGGTCTCACGCCCGAGCTGCAGGCGCGCATCCCGGCCAGGGTGCTGCGCATCCACGTGCCGGGCGCGACGCTGGCCGACGCGCTGCCCCACCTGCACGAGACCTACTGCGGCACGATCGCCTACGAGATCGAGCACATCGCCTCGCACCGCCAGCGCACCTGGCTGCGCCAGAAGATCGAGTCCAACGCATACCGCACGCCGCTCAGCGCCGAGGAGGAGAGCGGGCTGCTCGACCGCCTCATCCGCGTGGACGCCTTCGAGCGGTTCATGCACAAGGCCTACCTGGGCCAGAAGCAGTTCTCGGTCGAGGGCCTGGACATGACCGTGCCCATGCTCGACGAGCTCATCCAGCTCGCCGCCGCACACGGCGCCCGGGAGGTGATCATCGGCATGGCCCACCGCGGCCGGCTCAGCGTGCTGGCCCACAACCTGGGCCGCCCCTACGACACGATCTTCGCCGAGTTCGAGGGCGCCTCCACGCTGGACGCCATCACCACGATCCCCCAGGGCGGCACGGGCGACGTCAAGTACCACCACGGCGCGCAGGGCTCCTACCAGGTGGCCAGCGGCGACTCCATCCTGGTCAACCTGGAGTCCAATCCCAGCCACCTCGAGTTCGTCCACCCGGTCGTGGTCGGCGCCTCGCGCGCGGCGCAGACGACCCGCCAGGGCCCCCACCCCCACCAGGACACCAACGCCGCGGTACCGGTCGTGCTCCACGGCGACGCGGCCTTCCCGGGCCAGGGCGTCGTGGCCGAGGCCCTCAACCTGCAGGGCCTGGACGGCTACAAGGTCGGCGGCACCGTCCACCTCATCCAGAACAACCAGGTCGGCTTCACGACGGACCCCGACGACAGCCGCTCCACCCGCATGGCCTCCGACCTGGCCAAGGGCTTCGACGTGCCGATCATCCACGTCAACGCCGACGACGTGGCCGCGTGCGTCTCCGCGCTGCGCCTGGCCTTCGCCTTCCGCGAGGAGTTCGGCCACGACGTGCTCATCGACCTCATCGGCTACCGGCGCTTCGGTCACAACGAGGCCGACGAGCCCGCCTACACGCAGCCCGAGATGTACGCGCAGATCAAGTCCCACACGCGGGTGGTGGACCTCTTCGCGCAGCAGCTCGTGGAACGCGGCGGGGTCACCCCCGAGGATGTCGAGGAGCGCAAGTCCAAGGTGTGGGAGGAGCTCACCCAGCTCCACCAGCAGCTCAAGGACAAGATCAGGGCGGCCAACGAGGCCGGCACCGTCGAGCAGAGCACCGGGGAGTACCAGCTCGACCGCTCCCCCAGCCCGGAGGTCAAGACCGCCGTCTCGGGCGACCGGCTGCGCAGCATCAACGAGGAGCTGCTGCAGGTCCCCGAGGGCTTCACGATCCACCCCAAGCTGAGCAAGCAGCTCGAGCGTCGCCGCGACGCCGTGGGCCCCCAGGGCGGGATCGACTGGGCCCATGCCGAGTCGCTGGCCTTCTCCGCCTTGCTCACGGAGGGCATCCCGGTGCGCCTCACCGGCCAGGACACCGAGCGCGGAACCTTCTCCCAGCGTCACCTGGTCTTCCACGACGCCAGGACGGGGCAGGAGTGGTCGCCGATCCAGCACCTGCCCGGGGCGCTGGCCCCCTTCGAGCTGCACAACTCACCGCTGAGCGAGATCGCGTGCCTGGGCTTCGAGTACGGCTACAGCGCCGAGGCGCCCGAGTCGCTGGTGCTGTGGGAGGCCCAGTTCGGGGACTTCGTCAACAGCGCCCAGGTCATCATCGACCAGTTCATCGTCAGCGGACTGGCCAAGTGGGGCCAGACCACCCGCCTGACCATGCTGCTGCCCCACGGCTACGAGGGGTCCGGGCCCGAGCACTCCTCGGCCCGCCTGGAGCGCTTCCTCACGGTGGCCGCCGAGGGCAACATCCGCGTGGCCAACCTGACCACGCCCGCGCAGTACTTCCACCTGCTGCGCCGCCAGGCGCGGGTGGCCAAGCAGCGCCCGCTGGTCATCATGACCCCCAAGTCGCTGCTGCGCCTGCCCCAGGCCACCAACCGCATCGAGCACCTGGCCGAGTCGCGCTTCTTCGGGGTGCTGGGTGAGCCCAGGGTGCCCGCGGACAAGGTCACCCGGCTCATCCTGTGCACGGGGAAGGTCTACTACGACCTCGTCAGCCACGAGGACCGCGCCGACAACGAGGGAGTGGCCATCGGGCGCATCGAGCTGCTCTACCCCTTCCCCGAGGCGCAGGTGCTCGAGCTCATCACCGCCTATCCCAACCTCAAGGAGGTCGTATGGGTCCAGGAGGAGCCCCGCAACATGGGCGCCCGTGCGCACATGTTCCCCAGGCTCATGCAGATCCTGCCCGAGCACCTGGCCTTCGGGTACGTCGGGCGGCCCGAGCGCGCCTCGCCGGGCGAGGGCTATCCCGCCGCACACGTGACCGAGCAGTCGCGCATCATCCGCACCGCGCTGGACCTGTCGACGCCGGTCAGCCTGTACCCGCGCAAGCCGCCGGGGGAGCGCTGAGCCCCGGCGAGCCAGTGGAGCGCCGGACCGGCGGCGAGCCCGAGCAGCCGCCGGCTGGCAGCAAGCCCGATCAGCCGCTCCTCGCTCGCGTGCGGGCGATCCCGGAGGGGTTCGTGGCCGCCTACGGCGACGTGTCGCCCGGCGCCCCGAGGGCGACAGGAGCGGCGCTCTCCCGGGCCGACGACCCGTCGCTGCCGTGGTGGCGCGTGGTGCGCGCCGACGGCTCGCTGGCCAAGGGAGCGCGCCAGCGGGCGGCACTGGAGGCCGAGGGCGTGCCCTTCAGCGGCGCGCGGGTGGAGATGGGCGTGGCGCGGTGGCTGGTGGTCGTCCCCGGACATACGTGCCGTCGCCGGGGGTCGCCGGCGCCGGCTGGGGCCGCACGGCGATCCGGGAGTGCGCCTCTGGCACATGACCGGTCGCCGGGTGGCTCCAGCCGGTGATCGGCGGCCGCCGGTACGATGCGTATGTGCGGGGACGGCCACTAGGGTGAGCTGGGCGCAGCGCACGGTGGAGCTGGAGGCCCGCCCGCGCGGGTTCCACCTGGTCACCGACGAGGTCGTGCGTGCGCTGGGCGACGATCTGCGCGGCGTGCGCATCGGGCTGGCCCACCTGCACCTGCTGCACACCTCGGCCGCGCTCACGCTCAACGAGAACGCCTCCCCCGACGTGCTGCGCGACTTTCGCACCTGGTTCGACGACGCGGTGCCCGAGGACTTCGCCTGGACCCATACCTTGGAGGGCGCCGACGACATGCCCGCCCACGTCAAGGCGTCGTTGCTGGGCCCCTCGCTCACCCTGCCGGTGCGCGACGGGCGCTTGGCCCTGGGCACCTGGCAGGGCATCTACCTCTGCGAGCACCGCGACAGTGGGGGCGCGCGGTCGCTGGTGGTCACGCTGACGGGCGAAGTCAGGGAGTGATCTGGCGTGTAGCTGTTGATCGTCTGGCCCTGACCTGACAACCGCTTCGATGGGCGCCAGGCGAGCAGCGTGGCCGTGGTGGTCAAGATTCGCATGCGACCCCGTCCCCGTCACGGTCACGAGGATCACCAGGCGGCACCGGGAAGTCGGTGATCCCGACCTCTGAGCAGGCTCCCGACGGCACCGACGGCGTGTCCGGCTCGGGCTCGGGCTCCGGTTCTGGCTCGGGCTCCGGCTCTGGCTCGGGCTCAGGGGCCGGAGCAGGCGACGGCGCCCTATCCCGGTCGCGATCGCGGCGATCGTCGTCGTCGCCCTGGTCGCGGTCACGATCGTCCTCGCAGCTCTCCCATCGCCCCCGCTGCACGGACTCCGCGCGCGCCACAGCTCGGCGGATCCGCGGCGCGTAGCGATCGTTCGGCGCGATCGTCAGCTCCTCCGCGTAGCCCAGCCGCGCGAGCTCGAGCCCGATGAGCCGGTCGTTCTTGAAGATGTCGACCAGCGCGCGGTCGTAGCGATCCTGGCGCTCCTGCTGGTAGGCGACGCGCACCCGCTTCCCGAGGACCGTGCGCTCCATGTACTCCTTTGCCGCCGTCTCGTAGCACTCGCCCTCCTCCGGCGTATCCACCCCGATCAGCCGTGACCGGCCCACCCCTTCCAGCTCGACAGTGTCCCCGTCGATCACGTCGGTCACCAGGACCCCGCTCTCGCCGGAGCCATCGCCGCCGGTCGCGCCCGAAGGCGCCTCGGCGCGCTCATCCCGCTCTTCGGCGCGCTCCGGCTCATCCGATCCGGCCACCAAGCCCACGGCTGCGGCGCCCGCGACATACAGCCCGTAGACACCGGCCGCCAAGAACGCGAGCACCAACAGCGTGCCCCACCACGGCAGCTCGTTGTCAGACTTGGCGTCGCCCTCAGCACTCACGGTCCCCCACGTGATACCCGAACCCCCTGCACCGCGGCGCCGGTCACCCTCGAAGCCCGGCCAGGCACCACGGAGCCACCGATAGCCAGGCGGCCCGCAGCCGGCGGCTCTCCGGGCTGAGGGCCGGGCGCTCGAGCGCAGCGCCCAGCTCGCTGCTGGACGCTACCCATCGCCTGCCTTCACGGCTCGCCGTGGATCCGCTATGCAGGTCGCTGATCAGGGCGTGGACAACGGCTCGCTCGTCGATCGGGACCCGGCGTATGCGCAACAACCGCCGCGTCGCCAGCCACGGGCCCCCAGGCTGTCAATCGCAGCCGGTCGCTGCGGCGAGCGCCACGCAGACCTCGTGCATTCGTGCCCCCGACAGGGACGTGATCCGCTCGGTCAGCAGCGCGTGGGGAACGGTGCGGACGTTGTCGAGGCTGATCGCGCACGCAAACGCCATGCCGTCGTCCTCCGTCAGGCGGACCTCCGTCGGGATGTCGCGTACGGTCCGGGTCACGAGCGCGACGAGGACATTGCGCAGGACCGGGATGGCCTCGCGGCGGGTGAGCACGCAGACCGGACGGCGGCCCTCCTCGGGAAGCTCGAGCCAACAGACGTCGCCGCGGCTCACCAAGGCTCTTCGCGGATGGCGTCGCGCGCCGCCGACTGCGCCCAGGCATCCTCCTCGCAGGTCTGCGGGATCCGTCGGTAGCCCTCGACGATCCGCCTTCCGACCGCGTCTTCGAGCTCTTCGCGCAGGAACATCTCGAGCGCCTCGCGGATGAGGGTGGAACGGGAGCGGCGTTCGCGCGAGGCCCGCTCGTCCAGGAGTGCGAGGAGCTCGTCGTTGAGCTGCACGAGCGTCTGCGTCCGCGCCACGGCCATATGGTAGCCGATGCTCCCCCTCCCGAGAGATCGGCGATCGACCCGGCGCGAAGCGTGCCGGCAAGGGCGCTCAGTGGCCCTGCCAGACCGGTGGACGCTTCTCGGCGAAGGCGGTCGCGCCCTCCCGGGCGTCCTGCGAGGCGAAGACCGGGTCCACGATGGTGCTCTGGCGCTCCCAGAACTCCTCCTGCGACCAGTCGCGCTGAGCCTGCAGCACCTCCTTGGTGGCCGCGAGGGCGAGCGGGCCGTTGGCGGCGATCCGCTCGGCCAGCTCGAGGGCGACCTCGACCGCTCGGCCCGCCTCGGTGACGCGGTTGACGACGCCAAGCTCGTAGCCGCGCTGCGCCTCGATCGGGTCGCCGGTGAGGGCGAGCTCCATGGCCAGCGCGTAGGGCATCCGCTGGGGCATGCGCAGCAGCGCGCCGCCGGCGGCCACGAGTGAGCGCCTGACCTCGGGGACGCCGAGCTTGGCGTTGCGCGCGGCCACGAGCAGATCGCAGGCCAGGGCGATCTCGAAGCCGCCGGCGACCGCGAAGCCCTCGACCGCGGCGATGAGCGGCTTGCGCGACGCGCGCTGGGCGATGCCCGCGAAGCCCCGGTCGCCCACCCAGGGGCGCTCACCGGCGACGAAGGCCTTGAGGTCCATCCCCGCGCAGAAGCTGCGGCCCGCGCCGGTGAGCACGCCGACGTTCAGGGCGTCGTCGGCGTCGAGCTCGTCGAGGGCGGCGGCGACGCCCTCGGCCAATGCCGTGTTGACGGCGTTGCGCGCCTCGGGGCGGTTGAGGGTGATGAGCAGGACGCCGTCGCGCCGCTGCGTGAGCACGGGATCATCGGCCATCGGGCGACCTTATAGGGTACGCGACCGTGCACGAGCTCGCTCCCGACGTCTGGCATCTGCCGCTCGCGCCGCGCTTCGGCGTCAACGCCTACGCGGTCGGCGACGTCGTCGTCGACGCTGGGCTGAAGGGCAGCGCCAAGAAGGTCCTGGGCCAGTTGCACGGGCGCCACATCGCCGCCCACGCGCTCACCCACGCCCATCCCGACCATGCGGGCGGCTCCAGGCAGGTCTGCGACACGCTGGGCGTGCCCTGCTGGGCCGGCGTCGCCGACGTCCCCGCGGCGCGCGCGGGCCTGTCCTCGCCGCCCAACAGCTTCATGGACCCGGTGCAGGCGCGGATCCGCTGGCCCGGCGTGGAGGTCGCTCGCGAGCTGCGCGAGGGCGACGAGGTGGGAGGGTTCACGGTGCTCGACGCCCCCGGGCACACGCCGGGTCACATCGCCTTCTGGCGTGCGCACGATCGCGTCCTGATCTGCGGCGACGTGTTCCTGAACATGAGCCTGGTCACGACGCGCTTCGGCCTCCACGAGCCGCCCGCCTTCGTGACCGCCGACCCGACCCGCAACCGCGAGTCGATGCGTCGCCTGGCCGAGCTGGAGCCGGCGATCGCCGGCTTCGGCCACGGGCCGGTGCTCACGGACGCCGCGCCGAAGCTGCGCGCGTTCGTGGACGGGCTGTAGCCGCCCCAGCCCGGTCGCTCGTGGCACGACTCGGTAAGGTCGCTGGTATGAGCTACGTCCGCAAGACAGTCACCATCCCCCGGGAGACGGCACGCGCCGTCGAGGAGCTGGCCGGTGGCAACGTCTCAGCATTCGTCACCACGGCGCTGGAGCACCAGGTGCGTGTCGAGCGCCTTCGCCTGGCGGTCACCGATTTCGAGGCCGAGCACGGCAAGATTCCGCCCGAGGCCCTTGCCAGGGTCGACGAGGCTTGGCACGTATAGCGCTCGACGCCGGGGTGCTCATCGCGCTCGAGCGGGGCTCCGCGCACGCCTGGGCCTGGCTGCGTCGCGCCGCGGAGCGCGGCGAGGAGCCACTGGTCAATGTCGCAGTGGTCGCCGAGGTGTGGCGCCGACCACCGTCACCCTCCGTCACGCGGGCGTTGGCCGGCTGCGAGGTCGAACCAGTCGACGAGCCGCTGGCCCGCGCCGCCGGTGAAGCGATCGGCGCGATCGGCGCCGGGCTGGGCGACGCGCTCGTCGCCGCCAGCGCGGCACGCCGCGGCATGGTGCTGGTCACAACCGATGCCGCCGACATGCATGCCCTGGCCCAGTACTTCCGCGGGCTCGTCGTGCGTGGCCTCTGAGCGCCCCGACATCTCTGGCCCCGTCGAGGCTGCGAGCGTTCGTCTCCACGTACTGTGATCGAGCCCAGCGTCAGAACGAATCTCATCCAAGGTAGATCAGCGTCGAGCGCCCCTCCGACACCTCGGTGAGGATCTCCGCCAGCGGGCGGGGCACGCCACCGATCCCCTCGACCTGCTCCTGCGACACCGCACGGGTGTCGAGGCAGCCCGGTCAGAGGGACACCAGATAGGGCGCGTCCGCCCCGTGGATGACCTTCGCTCGAACCTCGAGGCCCAGCTCGGTGTCGGCCACCGCGCCCTCCTGGGCGACGCGCACGGCATCGCCGGCAAGGCGCACCTCGGCGTCCAGCCCGGAGCGGGCGGCCACCTCGGCGAAGTGGTAGGCCGACCAGATCGGCTTGGGCTCCGAGCCCGGATCGGATGATGCAAAGAAGATCAGCCGCATGACGCCTCCTCTGGGAGTCGCCCCTCGCTCGCGGCGAGGAGCATCTTGGTGTACTCGTTGGCGGGGTGGTCGAGCACCTGCCCGATCTCCCCGCTCTCGACTATCTGTCCGTTCAGCATGACGACCACGCGGTCCGCCACATAGCGCGCTGCGGCCAGGTCGTGGGTGATGACCACGAAGGTGGTCTCCAGCCGCTCGCGCATTGCGGTGATGAGGTCGAGGATGCCGCGCCGCAGCGACGCGTCAAGCATCGACGTCGGCTCGTCGGCGACCACCACCCGCGGCCGCCCCGCCAGCGCGCGGGCGAACGCGACGCGCTGACGCTGGCCGCCGGACAGCTCGTGCGGGAACCGGTCCACGAAGTCGGCGGCCGGCGCCAGGCCGACCTCCTCGAGCGCCGATGCGGCCCGCTCGGACCGCTCGAGCTGCGAGACGCCGGCGATGGCAAGCGGCTCGGCGACCGCCGTGCGCACACGCCAACCCGGATGCAGGGACTGGTAGGGGTCCTGGAGCACGAGGGACATGCGCCGGCGAATGCGCCGCAGCGCGCGCTCGGATGCGTCACCCAGCTCATGGCCGTCGACCCATACCTCGCCGGAGTCGGGACGCTCGAGCCCCAACAACATACGCCCGACCGTGCTCTTCCCGGCTCCGCTCTCGCCGACTACGGCCAGGATCTCGCCAGCCCCCACCGAGAAGGAGACGTGGTCGACCGCCACCACGGGGCCCTCGTCGCGCCGGCGGAGCCCTGGTGCGACGAACCTCTTGTTAGCGTCGCGCACATCGATCACGCCAGGCCCTCCTGGACAGCGAGCGGCGCCAGCAGTGCCCGAGTGTGGGCGTGCTCGGGCCGCTCGGTCACAGCCGCGGCCGGCCCTGCCTCGACGATCCGCCCCTCGTGCATGACCACCAGCTCGTTGGCCACCCTGGACACCAGCGGGAGGTCGTGTGAGACGAGCACGATGGCCGCGCCCCAGCGCTCCTGCACCTCGGCCAGCAGCCGCAGGATACGCACCTGAGTGACCACGTCCAGCCCCGTGACCGGCTCGTCGGCCACGATCAGATGCGGTTCGTTGGCGATGGCCATGGCGATGACCACGCGCTGGCGCATGCCACCGCTCAGCTCGTGCGGATACGCGTCCTGACGCGCGGACGGAATGCCCACGAATTCGAGCAACTCGCGCGCACGGGCGTCGGCGGCCGCCGCCGTGCGCGGGAGGAGCGCCGCGGCCTCGGCCACCTGGCGGCGCACCGTGTAGGCAGGGTTCAGAGCGTTCATGGCGCTCTGGGGAATGAGGCTCACGCCGCGCCCGCGAAGCGCCGTCATCGCGCTGGGGGGCAAAGCCCGCAGATCACGCCCGTCGAACAGCATTGCCCCCTGCACGACTCGCGCACCCGGCGGCAGCAGTCGCAGCAAGGCCATCGCCGTGGTGCTCTTGCCGCTGCCCGACTCGCCGACCAAGCCGACGATACTGCCGGGGGCAACCGTGAAGCTCACGCCGTCGACCGCCCTGATCGCCGTGGCGGGCGGACCGTACTCGACCACCAGATCGCGCACGTCGAGCACCGTGCCCGGGGCTTGCTCGATGTCATCGGCGGCCTCGGGCCGTGCCGGTCTCCCGGTCCGAGCCCGTCGGCGTGGCGTGGCGCCCAGCCGCGGATCCGACCATTCCTCCACCGCGTAGCCGACAAAGGCGAAGCCGAGGATGGCGGCGGTCAGGGCCAGGCCTGGCGGCAGCACCCACCACAGCCAGGCGTCGGTGATGAAAGCACTGCGCTGGTTGGCGAAGAACAGGATGTTCCCCCAGCTCACGCGGCTCGGGTCTCCAAGACCCAGAAAAGCCAGCGAGGACTCGATGAGCACCGCGATGGTCGCCGAGCGCACGAACTGGGCGACGCCCAGAGGGGCAACTCGAGGAAGGATGTGGCGGAAGATGAGCCTCAGCGGAGAGGCACCTATCCCGCGGGCGGCCACCACATGCTGGAACTCGCGCACCTTGATGACCTGCGAGCGCAGCACGCGCGCCGGGCGGGCCCAGAGCACGGCAGCGATCACCAGCACCGTGGTGACCAGCCCTCGACCGAAGAAGGCCGCGAGCACGATGACCAGCACCAGGAAGGGCAAGGACAGCGCCAGGTCCACGATCCGCATGAGGACGCTCTCCACCCGCCCGCGGAACCACCCGGCCGCCAGGGCCACCCCTAGACCGATGACGGTGGCCACCAGTGCCGACAGCACGCCGATCGTCAGCGAGACCCTCGCTCCGTGAACGAGCATGGCGAACAGGTCGTGCCCGACGTCATCGGTGCCCAGGAGGTACTCCGCGCTCGGGGCCTGATACGCGATGCCGGCGGGCGCCGAGGGATCGCCCGGCGCGATGAGCGGGGCGAGGAGCGCGAGCAGGAACAGCACGCCGAGCAGGCCCGCGCCGACGGCGGCGAGCCGCCGCCCGGCGGGGGAGACCTGCCCGCGCAGCCGCCCCAGGCCGAGCTGGACGGCGATGCCTCCTGCGCTCATGCCGCGGCAGCGGGCGGGCGGCGCACGCGCGGGTCGAGCAGCGGGTAGAGGAGATCGCCGATGAGATTGGCGAGGATTACCCCGATGGCCAGCAGCAGGAAGACGCCCTGCAGGACCGGATAGTCGCGGGCGAGCACGCTCTCGTAGATCAGCCGCCCGAGACCCGGGTAGGAGAAGACCGTCTCCACCACGGCTGCGCCACCGACCAGCGCGCCGACCTCCAGCAGCCCGATGGTGACCACCGGCATCAGCGCATTGCGCTGGGCGTGGCGGCGCACCGCCCGCCCGACGAGACCCTTGGCCCGAGCCATCAGCACATAGTCCTCGCGCAGCTCGGAGACGAGCGCCGAGCGCGCCACCAGGTAGATCGGCCCGATGGCCGCGAGGGTCAGCGTCACGAGGGGCAGCACGAGACGCTGGAGAATCTCGCCGATCGCAGACAGCCCTGCGATCTCCGTGCCGGGCAGCGCTCCGAATACCGGAAACCAGCCCAGGGCCACGGAGAACACCAGGATGAGCAACATGCCGACGAAGAAGGGCGGCATGGAATCGACCAGCATGACCCCTGAGAGTGTTCCCACGTCGCTGCGTCGCCCGCGCCGCCACGCCGAGCGGAATCCCAGCAGCGTGCCGATCAGCATGGCGAGCATCACGGCGCCGCCCACCAGCAGCACCGTCCAGCCGATCCGCTCCCCGATCACGTCGACCACCGGTTGCCCGTAGCGAATGGAGCTCTGCAGGTCGCCCGTGACCAATCCGGAGACGTAGCGCTCGAACTGAACCGGGACCGGCTCATCGAGCCCGTACTGGCTCAGGATCCGATCACGCTGCTCGACCGTCAGCGTTCCGGCCTGCTCGGGCGGGATCAGGTAGTCGACTGCGTCGCCCGGGGCGAGTCGCGGCAGCGCGAAGTTCAGGACGACGATCGCCGCAACGACCAGCCCGTACTGGGCGATGGTGCGGCCTGCGTGGCGGAGCACCGGGCTAGCCGCCCCAGTCCTCCTCCGGATCCTCGGTCCGGCGCCTTCTCACCGCGACGATGCCGCCGAGCACGACGAGCGCCACGAGGCCGACCACCACCCACGGCCACACGGAGGACTCCCCGACATCCTCGACCGTACTGGCTGCTCCCGTGTCCGCGTAGGCGGGTAGGAAGGAGCGCTTGGTAAAGATGCCGTGCCCCGGATCGGAGATCCATCCCTCGTACGCGGCCGGGCGGTAGGCGTAGTTCCCATCGGGATACCAGAGGACCACAACCGGGGCCTCCTCGGCGAGAATCGACTGCATCTGGTCGAACAGCGCCTGGCGCTGCTGAGGCGGTTGCGCGGTCGCCCGCTCGGAGAGCTCGTCAAAGCGCGCGTTGCTCCAGCCGGTGATGGCGGCGCCGAAGCCCTTCTCTCCCGGCGAGTGGAAGAAGTAGTAGAGGCTGTCGGGGTCCGCGTGGGCGTGGGTCTCCAGCGTGGAGAGGTAGGCGTCATACGTGGGCGCCTCGCCCTCCGGCGCCTGTCGACGATCGCGCAGCGTGGCCGGATCGAGCGCGACGGGCACCACCTCGACGCCGATCCGACGCACCTGACGGGCGACCTGCTCGACGGCCCGCAAGCCGAGCGGGTCGAAGGAGGAGATCAAGACCTCGAGGCTCAGCGGTCGGCCCCGCTCATCGCGGCGGATTCCGTCCGACCCCGCGTTGTAGCCCGCCTCCTCGAGCATCCGCTCCGCACGCTGGGGATCGCTCTCGTGCCCGTTGTTCTCCCCGGCCCAAGGTGAATCCGGATGAATGAAGCCGTCGTTACCCTCGCGTCCCTGCCCGAGGAGAACCTGGTCGACGAGCTGCTGGCTGTCGATGGCCAAGCTGATCGCCTTGCGGACCGCCGGATCCGACCAAGGCGCGCGGCGAGCGTTGAAGTACAGCTGGGTGGACTCGAAGCGGGTGCCCTCGAGCACCTCCAGACCCGATGCGTCGGCGAACTGGTTGACCAGCTCGGGGGGCAGGTTGCGGGCGACCTGGTCGATCTCCCCGGCGCGCAGCGCCTGGAAGGCGGAGCTCGGGTCTTCGACGATCGGCATCTCGATGCGATCGACCAGCGGGCGGCCCTTGAAGTACTGCGGGTTGGCCTCCATCACGTAGCGCTGGTCGGGCTCGATCTCAGTGACCTTGAAGGGCCCGGTGCCGATCGGCAGTTCCTCATCGACGGTGCCGGGATCCTCGATCTCCGACCAGATGTGCTCGGGGATGATCGGCAGGTCGGCACCCGGCATGATCGGGAACTGCGGCGCGGGCTGGCGAAAGGTCAGCCGCACAGTCTGTGGATCGATCACCTCTGCATCCTCGAGTGGCGGGACGTCGAACACGTGGTGCGCGTAGCGCCCGCTCAGCTCAGGAAACCGCTCGTAGTAGTCGAAGCTGAACGCAACATCCTCGGCAGTGAAGGGCTCGCCGTCGTGCCAGCGTACGCCCGGCCGTAGCTCGACGGTCCACTCGGTGAAGTCCTCGTTGGGCGTGGCGCGCTCCGCCAGCCACGGCTCCGGCTCCAACTTCGCCTGCGACCAGAACAGGCTGTCATAGACCAGGTGCATCAAGTCGTGGGTAACGGGAAAAGCCCCAAAGCTGACGTTGAACGGGGTGATGTTGTTCTCGTAGCCGCTGATCGCGATCCGCACCGTGCGCGGCTGCTCGGGCTCTTGAGCCCCGGCCGCGGGCATGAACAAGGCGGCCGCCAGGGCCAATCCTGCCAGGACGGACCGTGGCACCAGACGGCTGCGCAGCATCGAGAAGTTCCTCCCAGGTCGAAGCATCTGGCGCGCGACCCTATGTGCGCAACGCGTAGCTAAGTAAGTGATAGCGACATCTAGAGCGTCGGAGCTCGGACGGTCAGGAGCCGAATGCTCGTCCGTGCCCGTGGTCACCGCCGCGGCCCGGCCACCTCTCCGCGCGCTCCTGGCCGCCCCTGGCGCACCGCGCGCTCGATGCTCCCCCTGCTCGCCCGTGAGAGGGGCTCGTCGAGCCCGAAGCGTCCTGACAGCAACGGTCAGGCCGCGAACAGCGTGAGGTCGGGCTCGCGCTCGCCGCGCAGGACGGCGAGGTCGACCTCCACGCAGCGCAGGCCGCGCGCTTGGGCCAGCACACGCGCCTGGGGCTTGATCCGCTCTGCTGCCAGCACCCCGGCGCAGCCGGCCTTCTCGGGATCGAGGCGGATGCGCTCCAGGTAGCGCGTGAGCTGCTCGACGGCGTCGATGGTGGCCACCCGCTTGATCTCCACGGCCACCCAGCCGTCGCCGGGGTCGCGACACATCAGGTCCACCGGGCCGATGTCGGTTGGCCACTCGCGGCGCACGAGACGAAGCCCCTCGCCGCACCAGCCCGGCGCCGCGGCGAGCTGCTCCTGCAGGTCGGCCTCCACCCCGTCCTTCTCCAGCGCCGCGGCCTCGCCCATGTCGTGCGTGACATCGGAGAGCACCTCGGTGATGGCGATGTCCAGCCGGTCGTCGTCCTTGAGCTTGCGCACCACGATGCGCCCGGGCGACTCCTCGACGACCGCCGGCGGCGTCATCCAGTTCTGGGGCTTGAATCCGCCCGTGTCGGCGTGGACCATCACCGACCCGTCGGCCTTGAGCATCAGCAGCCGCAAAGCCTCGGGCAGCACGGCGTTCAGGCGGCCCGAGTAGCGGACCTCGCAGCGGGCGACGATCAGGCGCACAGGCGGACCGTATGCGCCGGTGCGGACAGAGGCAAGTCGCGCCCAGGTAACCCCGCCTCATGAGCGGGGCTTCTCTCCGTCAACCGCCGCTGAAGCGATACGCGACTTCAGCGTGGCGTGGGTCTCTGGCGATCTCGAGGGGGTCGCGGGCGCGGTATCCGATGAGATCAGATGGGACCGCGTCGGCGAGCGGGTCCTCAAGGGGAGGAGCGAGTTCGAGCGGTCCGTGACGGAGACCGCCGCCGACAATGTGGCGCGGCTGGTGATCAACACGATCATTACCCATGGTGCGACGGCCGCCGTCAACGGCGCAATCGAACTCGACAGCGCGTCGAGGTAGGAGTTCTGCGACGTGTACCGCTTCGGCGGACACGGCAAGAACGCCAAGATCACCGAGACCGCCTCCTACGTCAAAGAGACGGCGGGCAACTGAGTCGGTCTGCGTTGGGATCCTCCCCGGCCCCGCGTAGGGCGGATTCTGGCGGTCATCGCAACGGGAGGCTCCATCGACGAGATGCTGATGGACCGGTAGACACGCCTGATGCGCTCACTGCTGGCCGCCGGCTGTCGACGAGCTCGAGCTGCTCATCGCACCGGTCGCGCTGGGGACGGGCACACCGCTGCTGGCAACTGACGGGCAGCCTGTGCGCCTGCAGCTGCGGCGAGAGCGACACCAGGCCCCGCTTCGCCCGCACGTACTACACGGCCAGCCTGGCGTCACGTAGCTGCGCCGCTGAGCGATCCCGTTACCGCGAGGTCGACGGCGTGCTCGGCCAACCACCGCCGTTCAAGGCAGGACTCGGATGGCGCATCGAGGTCCGGTGGCGTTGGCAAGGCGTTGGTCTGCGGTGAGCAGTTCGCGCTCGAGGGCCTCCGCGAGCGCTACGTACGTCGCGTCGTAGGCGGTGACGTTGGCGCGCAGCTCGTATGCGCGGCGCATCAACCGCAGCGTCGGGACCCGGTCGAAGTCCAGTCGCTTCAAATCACCGACGGCGGCATCGAAGCGCTCGTCGGAGATCGTGCCGGCCAGCCAGCGCTTGCGAAGCACGGCAACCGTTTCGACGTCGATCAGGTCGGGCGCCGCGAGGTCACCGGCCGCACGAAGCTCGTTGCGCGCGATGCGCCCGTGCTCCTGGTCGTCGGCGAGCGCATTGGCGAGGACTGACGCATCGACGACGATCACCGTCGGCGCTCATCGCCGAGGTCCTCGGCGGCCTGACGCAGCCCCACCTGACCGCCGCCATCGCGTGCTTCGAGTTCGTCCAAGACGTCGCTCAGCTGGTGTCGTTCGGCCAGATGGCGCAGTTCCGCGGCCAGGTACTGCTGGAGTGACTGGTGGCGTTGTGCTGCCTTGCGTTGCAGGGCTGCGTGGACGTCATCGGGGAGGTCACGTACGAGGACATTCGGCATGCTTGCATTATGATTGCAACGCGTGCTCGGTCAAGGATCCTCACGCTGGCGCCGTCCCCACCGAGGTCGTCGTGCGCTACCGGACAGACGCGGTGACACTGGAGGTGTCCAACGCCGACGGTCAGACCCCCGACGGCACGGTGAACGGCTCGCCGGGCCACGGCATCGTCGGGATGCGCGAGCGCACCCGCCTCTACGGCGGGACGCTCGAGGCGCGCGAGGACATCGAGGTGGTGGGTGAGGCCCACGATGGCGGGGAGGCGGTCGAGCAGTCGCGCCTGCGTCGGCCGGACGTCGTGCTGATGGACATCCGTATGCCCGGCGTGGACGGGATCGAGGCCACCCGGCGCCTGGCCGCCCGACCGGACGCTCCGCGCGTCCTGGTCCTCACCACCTTCGATGTCGACGAGTACGTCTACGAGGCGATGCGCGCGGGCACTGCGGGCTTCCTGCTCAAGGACGTCCGCCGGCCAGGCTCGCCGACGGCATCTCGCACCGTCGCGGCCGGCGAGGCGCTGCTGGCGCCGACGGCGACGCGGCGCCTCATCGAGCACTTCGTGCGCCGCCCTGCGCGGGCGCGTGCAGGCCGTCGTGCTCGCCTACGAGAGCGGGCTGGTCGAGCCGGGAGCGGGCTGACCACGGCGGAACCGAAGATCCGCCGCGGTCAGCGCGGGTGATCCTTCGAACGTCTCCTCACGCCGCGGGAAGCCCGCGCGGTTCGAGGGCGCGCAGGTGCTCGAGCAGGTCTGAGACCTCGGGGTCCTCGCCCAGTGCGAGGGCGCACTCGCAGGCCTGCGCGGCGTCAGACGCGCGGTCGGTGCGCGCGAGCGCGTGGGCCAGGCGCGACCAGGCGCTGGGCAGGAGCGAGGCGGCAGGTCCGCGCTCCGCGTCGAGATCGTCGGTGCCGTCCTCGTCACGCTCCCCGCCGCCCTGCGCCAGGGCGACGGCCTGCTCGCAGGCGGTGACCTCGCCGCCGACGTCGCCGGCGAGCTGGCAGGCCAGCGCCAGGTCGAGCAGGCCCTCGACGGAGGGCGTGAGCTCGCGCGCGCGCTCGAGCGCCTCGCGCGCCGCCCTGCGGTCGTACAGGCGCAGGCGCAGGCGGCCCAGGCGCTCCCAGGCGCCGGCGTCGGCGGGCCCACGGTCGACGGCCCGCTGGGCCGCCTCGGCGGCCAGGTCGAGTGCCCCCATGTCCTCGTAGATGCGCGCGGCGAAGCGCTGGGGCGCGGGGCGGTCGCGCTCGGCGCGAGCCCAGTCGCGCACCGCGCGCGCGGCCGCGGTGAGGTCGCCGCCCTGCCAGAAGGCCAGTGTCATCAGGCGCAGCACCGCCGTGTTCTGCGGCTCGGCGTCGCGCGCGTAGATGAGGCGCCGCGCGGCCAGCTTGAACTCGCCCTCGGCCATCGCGTGCTGCGCGGCGGTGACGAACCGCTGCACGCGCTCGGCGCCCGGGTCGGGCCTCGAGAAGTCGACGAACTGGAGACTTCCCGCGGGCACCGTGCGCACGCCGGCGGCGAAGCGCATGCGGGCCCACTGCTGCATCGCGTCGCCCTCGCCGGTGAAGTAGATGCCGGTCACCGTCCCCACGCCCCACTCGGGGTAGGAGAGGCAGCGCGCGTAGCGGTGCACGACGGAGTGGTCGGGCACCTGGCCGGCGAACGGATCGTGGCGGCGGCGGTCGGCGCCGACCTCCTGCTCGCGCATGCGCGACTCGTAGGCGCGGCGGCCCGCCTCGGCGCGTGCCTCGCGCGCGGCTGCCGCGCTGGCCCGGACGTGGTTGGCACTGACCGACCCGCCGCGCGAGCCCTCGGCCAGGCGGGAGAGCTGATCGGCCGCGTCGTTGATGGCCTTGATGTGACGCTCGTGCTCGAGCTGCTTGCCCGGCGGGGCGAGGTCGGGGTGCCAGACCTTGGCCAGCCGCCGGCGCGCGAGCTGCACCTCGCGCTTGCCGAAGGGAGGCTCGAGCTCCAGGAGGAGCAGCGACTGCTCGAGATCCAGCACTGTGGCCATACCACCCGTCAGCCTAGCTCCGGGCGCGTGGCGCGCGGTCCGCACCGCACCCGCCTGCGACCCGCCAACGGCTACCGTTGCGGACCGATGGCCGCCCAGTACATCTACACGATGCACCAGCTCACCAAGGTGCATCCGCCCGACAAGACGGTCCTCAAGGACGTCAACCTGCAGTTCCTCCCGGGCGCCAAGATCGGCGTGCTGGGCTACAACGGCTCGGGCAAGTCGACGCTGCTGGACATCATGGCCGGCCGCGACACCGAGGTGCGCGGCGAGGCCCGCCTGGCCCCCGGCGCCACTGTCGGCCTGCTCGAGCAGGAGCCCCAGCTCGACGAGGCCAAGGACGTCAAGGGCAACGTCGAGGATGGAGTCGCGCAGACGAAGGCGCTGCTGGACCGCTTCAACGAGATGGCCATGAACTACTCCGACGAGACGGCCGACGAGTTCGCCCGCCTGCAGGCCGAGATCGACGCCGCCGGCGCGTGGGACCTCGACTCCCAGCTCGAGCACGCCATGGACGCGCTGCGCCTCCCGCCCGCCGATGCCGACGTCGCGAGGCTCTCCGGAGGCGAGCGCCGCCGCGTCGCGCTGTGCCGCCTGCTGCTGCGCGCGCCCGACCTCCTGCTGCTCGACGAGCCGACCAACCACCTCGACGCCGAGTCGGTGGGCTGGCTGGAGCGCCACCTGGCCGAGTACCCGGGCACCATCGTCGCCGTGACCCACGACCGCTACTTCCTCGACAACGTCGCGGGCTGGATCCTCGAGCTCGACCGCTCGCAGGGCATCCCCTACAAGGGCAACTACTCCGGCTGGCTGGAGCAGAAGGCCCAGCGCCTGGCCCAGTCCGAGAAGCAGGAGAAGGCGCGCCAGAAGACCATCGCCCAGGAGCTGGAGTGGGTGCGCAGCAACCCCAAGGGCCGGCGCACCAAGGCCAAGTCCCGCCTGGCCAACTACGAGGCGCTGCTGGCCCAGGACGCCGAGGTCAAGCTCGACCAGGTGCAGATCCACATCCCCGCCGGCCAGCGGCTGGGCGACGTGGTGGTGGAGAGCGAGGGCCTGCGCAAGGGCTTCGGCGACCGGCTGCTGATCGAGGACCTCTCCTTCAGCCTCCCGCGCGGAGGCATCGTCGGAGTCATCGGGCCCAACGGCGCGGGCAAGACCACGCTGTTTCGGATGGTCACCGGCCAGGAGGAGCCCGACGCGGGCACCCTGCGCGTCGGTGACACGGTCGACCTGTCCCACGTCGACCAGTCGCGCGACGCGCTGGACGACGGCAAGAGCGTCTGGGAGGAGATCTCGGGCGGCGAGGACCAGCTCAAGGTCGGGGAGCGCTGGATGAACTCGCGCCAGTACTGCGCGTCGTTCAACTTCAAGGGCTCCGACCAGTCCAAGAAGGTCGGCAAGCTGTCGGGCGGCGAGCGCAACCGCCTGCACCTGGCCAAGCTGCTGCGCACCGGCGGCAACCTGCTGCTGCTCGACGAGCCCACCAACGACCTCGACGTGGACACGCTGCGCGCGCTGGAGGAGGCGCTGCTGAGCTTCGCCGGCTGCGCGGTGATCATCAGCCACGATCGCTGGTTCCTCGATCGGGTGGCCACCCACGTGCTGGCCTTCGAGGGCGACTCCCAGGTCACGTGGTTCGAGGGCAACTTCGAGGCCTACGAGGAGCACCGCCGCGAGCAGCTCGGTGCCGAGGCCGATCGCCCGCACCGCATCACCTACAAGAAGCTGACCCGGGCGTAGGTAGTCTTCCTCGGCGGTGGACGACACCGGCGCCGCACCGCCGTCGTCGCCCTCGCTGCGCACGGTCCTGCGCGAGTGGGGGCGCATCGGCTGCGTGGGCTTCGGCGGCCCGCCCGCCCACATCGCGCTGCTGCGCGATCTGTGCGTGGCGCGCGAGCGCTGGATCAGCGAGGAGGAGTTCGAGCACGGGATCGCCGCGACCAACCTGCTCCCCGGCCCGGCCTCCACCCAGCTCGCCGTCTTCTGCGCCTGGCGGCTGCGGGGCGTCCCGGGCGCGCTGGTGGGCGGGCTGGCGTTCATCCTGCCCGGCCTGGCGGCGATCATCGCGCTGGCCGCCCTCTTCCTCGGCGCACCGCCCGACTGGGTGCTGGGCGTCGGCGCGGGGGCGGGCGCGGTGGTCGCCGCCGTGGCCGTGCAGGCGGGTGCGAGCCTGCTGCCGGCGGGCTGGGCGCGCACCGCCGGCCGGGAGCGCGTGCGCTTCGTCGCCTACGTCGTGCTGGGCGCGGCGGCCACGGTGCTCGTCGGCGTTTGGCTGGCCCTCGTGCTGGTGGCGTGCGGGTTCGCCGAGCTGACGTGGCGCCGCGCGGGGCCCCGCGCGCCGACGGCCGGCGTCCACGCCTGGCCGGTGGCGCTGTTGCTGGCCACCGCGGGGATCGGCGGGCTGGGCGCGCTGGCCTGGACGGCGTTCAAGGTCGGCGCGCTGTCCTACGGCGGGGGCTTCGTGATCATCCCGCTCATGCAGGCCGACGCGGTCGGCCAGGGCTGGATGACCGACGGCGAGTTCCTCAACGCGGTCGCCCTGGGCCAGGCGACCCCCGGCCCGGTGGTGCACACGGTCGCGGTGGTCGGCTACGCCGCCGCCGGGGTCGGCGGGGCGCTGCTGGCCGCGGTCGTCGCCTTCGCGCCGTCCTTCTGGTTCATCATCCTGGGCGCCGACCGCTTCGACCGTCTGCGCGCCAGCCCGGCGCCCCAGGCCTTCCTGCGCGGCGCGGGCCCCGCGGCGATAGGCGCGATCATCGGCTCCGCGGTGCCGCTGACGCTCGCGCTGAGCGAGGCCTGGCAGGTGGGGGTGCTGGCCGGCGGCGCGGCGCTCCTGCTCGTCGCGCGCCGGGGCGTGGTGCTCGTGCTGGTGCTGGCGGCCTGCGCGGGGGCGCTGGCTGCGGTGGCGGGGGCGCCGTTGCCGCGGTGAGCGGGAGCTCGTCGGCAGCAAGAATCTCAGGACCAGGCAGGGGCCTCCCACCTTCCGATGCCTGGGGTCGCATCCGCCGCTAGCGGCGCTAGGCGTACAGCGGCGCGGCCTCGCGCGCGACGCGATTGATCGTGTCCCGGATGTCGACGATCGGACCGGTCAATGTACTCGCCGCGGTTGTCGAGCTCCGATGCGAGGGCCATCGCATACTCAGTGAATGCCACCTCGTAGGCCAGCCTGCGAAACGCCGGGTCCTCAGCACTTCGGCCCTGCTTCGCGGCCGCGATCTGAGGGTGATCCAGATTGACGTAAATCGTTCGCTTCTCCGTTTGGTAGGTCGCTCGCGCCGAGTCACGACCCTGGCTGTCGAACTCGATGTGGAAGCCACCCCGCCGACGAGGCTTGCCCGCTTTCCCGCCCTCGTAGTGACCGGCGACCTCGCCGCCCTCGACTGGCTCGATCATCGGGTTGAGACGACGCGGGGGCCCCTCGCTGCCGCCGTTCCCTCCATCGACGTTCCGTCGTCACCCGTCTCGCTGACCACCGTCGCAGGTTCTCCTCCTCCGAACAAAAAGTCGTCGTCGCCAGTTCCGCCGGACGGCTTCTGAGTATCGCTTGCGTCCGGGCCTGTACCGGCGGAGGCCGCCTTGACCCTCTGCAGTCGCTGACGGAAGGAGTCGAAGTCACGGCTGATGATGTCCTCAATCTGGTGCTTCCTTTCGCAGACGCTTGGCCTCTTCGGTCTCTCGGTGTGCGCGCTGGTCCTCGACCAGTTCCTTTCGGACCTCCTCGATGCGGGGACCCACGAAGGCGAAGATTGGAGAATCATGACGCAGGACAGCTGCGTAACGCTACGAGTCGGGCAGCGGGGCGGTTTCCGGCATGACCTCATCCTCCGGCGGCGGGAAGCCTCCCTGAGGCTCTTCGCCAAGCCGACGGCGGCGGAGCTCCTGGTGGATATCGACGGGAGTGTTGGTCATCACGGCATCGAGGATGTCAGTGAAGAAGGCCGGCATCCTGAGCTTGTCGGCGGGATCCTCGATCCAGTCGAGGTTGAGCTGCTCGTCCCAGGTGGCGACGAGCAGCATGGTCGCGTCGAATGGCCCATCGGGCTTGCGCAAGCGGACGAGGAGATCGCGCAGGAGTTCGAAGGCGCGCTCCTCGAAGACGTTGTCGCGGACGAGGAAGACGTAGCCCATGGCGGCCATCGGGTAGCGATCGCGCAGGTTGACGGCCTCGCCGATGGCTTCCTCGTAGCGGTTGTTCTTGTTGTTGAGGTAGCTGCTGAACTGCGTCTTGGTCGATATCAGGACGTCGGGGCCGCGTCGCCAGTCGGAGACGACGACATCGACCTCCTTGACATAGAAACGGCCGAGGATGTTCGCATCCGAGCCACCGGGCGAGCGCTTGCGGAGCTTTGCGACGGCATGGCGGAATCCCACCGGACGCAGGTAGGTGCCCTCGCCGGCGTCCTTGAGCTTGGCCTCCTCGGTCGCCAGTAGATCCATGACGACGTCGAGCTGGGCCTCGAGCGCCGCGAACTCGCCCGAGAGGACCCGCGGTTGCCTGGAGCGTGGGAAGACGGCGTGCTCGGGGAAGCCTCCGCGACGGAGCTCGTGCGCCACCCATGCGTCAAGCGCCTTGGCTACGCGTCCGGATTGCTGCTCGCCCGCGTAGCCGGCTGCGATCGGCACCTGAAGGATGCGCCGCAGAAGGTCGCGGTCTGGGTCGTACCTTCGCGCACCGTCGTCGCTCGAGTCCGAGTACCACGGCGAGGCCGATGTGTCGAAGGCGGCGAGGATGGAGTCCAAGTCGCTGAGTGCGTCAGGCTTTGGCTGAGCCATTGAGCTCAGTCTGCCTGGTACGACGGACACGAAGCACGGCCGCCGCGTCGCGGATCGCGCCAACCTGATCGACGCTCAAGCCCATCACGTTCTTCAGCAACACGCGATCGACCTCCGCCACGACCGTCCACCACTCGCCCCGCTGAAGTGCGGCGTCGAGGTTGAGGCGCTGCGCAGCGAGCACCTTCCACGCACTCAATAGCGCTTCGGTCGTGGGGACGGGAAGACTGGCGGCTTCAGTCGGCTCCATCTTGAGGATGCCGCCCCCGTACGCCCGGCCCAGCACCTCGGCCCCGAGCATGGTGGCCGAGTTGAGACCAAGCAGTGGCAGCGCAGCGCGTGCTTCGCGTGGAATGTCTCCGCGCAGACGGATGCCATGCATCGAATTGACGAGCGTGGCGCCAGAGGTGTTGGTCACCATCCGCGGATAGCGGTGCGACATGTAGGTGAAGAAGAGATCCGGTACCGACACCGCCGGCGGACGCCACCAAGGCTCCCGGACCTGGCACTTGTAGGCGCCGGGGACTCCACGCTCCTCGCCGAGCTTGAGATACTCGCTGAGCCCCTTCGTCCTGGCGGTCTTCTCGGGGTGCAGCAGCCAGACGCGCTCGCCAGCCAGCTTCAGCTCCTCCCACTGAGCCCTCGTGAAGCTCAGCCCCTTCAGGTGGCGTGTTCCCGGAGGACTCAGAGGCTTGACGTGCTCGTTGGTCAGACCGTACTTGCGGCGAGTCACCTCGGAGATCGCGAAGAAGTCGTTGGCGCCGGTGACCGTCCCCAACTCGGGGGTGCCGTAGCTGTCAAGGCGCGCCATCCGCTCGCCGGCCACGCTCTTGAAGAGCTGGCGGGTGTCCAACGGCAACGTCAGGTCGCTCCACTTGCCCTCGGCCGCCGGATTGGCTCCCACCGGATCCATCGGATGGATCTGGACGAGATCGTCCGCGCCATCGACGTGGTAGAGGCAGAACGAGTCGCACGGGCCCGTACCGTGCGCCACGAGGAGCACGACGTGCTCCTCGGCGTCGCGGAACTGCAGCCGCTCGAACATGACGAGGTTGACGACTGCGAAGCGCCGCCTGAGCCACCGGCGAACGGGCTCGGCGTACTGCACGGTCAGCAGTTCCGCCGGCAGCACCATGGCCAAGCGGCCGGTCGGATTCAGGAAGGCCGAGGCGTGCACCAGGCTGGCGGCCCAGGATGAAGCCATCCCGGACAGCCGGACGCCCTGGGCGAGCGCGGCAGTAGCCGACCGCCGACGGGTATCGCCGCGGTGCTCCTGGTAGCGCACGAAAGGCGGATTGCCGATGACGGCGTCCTGCCAGCCGATACGGTCCCCGATCTGCGCCGGTGTCGGCAGATCGAAGAAGTCCGACCTCACGAACCGGGAGCCTGCGCCTTCGTCACGCAGAAGCGCGCGCGACGCGTCGAGTGACGGCTGGTGGAGATCTACGCCGGTGAGCTGTCCGGCGATCGCCTCGGGAGTCACCCCGAGACGGCGCAGCCGCTCCGCGGCAGCCAGCAGAAAAACCGCCTCGCCGCAGGTGGGATCAAGCACGCGAGCGTCGAGTGAGCGGATGGCCCAGCGCGCCAAGAAGTCCGCGATGGCCGGCGGCGTGAAGAAGGCACCTCGAGTCTTGCGCGCAACCGCGGAATCTTCCAAGCGGGACATCACACGCGCGAAAGCTAACGTCCAGCCCGGACGGAACGGGGGAACAGACGTTCGTTTATCGGTCCGGCTGCTGCTGTTGCTACCCCACCAACCGCTCCACCGCCCACAACAGCTCTCCCGCTGAAGCCACCACCGCGTCGGCGTCCGCCAGCTCGGTGGCCCCATACGGCCCCGTCGTCACCGCCACGCAGCGCACCCCATCCGCCCGCGCGCACGCGATGTCACGCGGCGTGTCGCCGATCACGACCGTCCGCTCGCGGGCGAACGCCCGGCCATCGTCCCCCGCCCGCGCCCGCGCGACCCCCGGCAGCACCGACCGGTCCTCGTCGTCCGAGCCGAAGCCCCCCTGTCCCGATGCGAACCGCCGGCCGATCCCCGCCGCGCGCAGCTTCAGCCGTGCGATCACCTCGAGGTTGCCGGTGACCAGCGACAGCACTACGTCCTCCCGCCCGGCGAGCTCGTCGAGCACCGCCTCCATCCCCGGCACGACCCGCCCCGAGAGGTCGTCGGGCACCAGGCGCCCGTAGGCCTCGCCGGCGGCCACGCGGAAGTCGGTCATGCCCGCGTCGATGCGAGCCGCGTCCACCCCCAGGTTGAGCAGGATCGCGCGCACGATCTCCGGGTCGGTCCGGCCCGCCGCCTCGACCCGCGCGGCGCGCGGATCGGGCAAGTCCCATACCGCCCGGATCGCCTCGTGGACAGCGGCGGCGTGGGCGTCGGAGGCGCCCCGCAGCAGCGTGCCGTCGATGTCGAAGAGCAGGAGGAGGCGGCTCACCGCGCGAAGGCGACGTCCGCCGTCAGCCGCCGCGCAAAGGCGGCCACGAGCTGCGCGCAGGCCTCGATGTCCGAGAGCTGCACCACCTCGACGGGCGAGTGCATGTAGCGCAGCGGGATCGAGACCATGCCGGTGGGAATCCCGCCGCGCGTCAGGTGGACGGCGTCGGCGTCGGTCCCCGTGCGGCCGGTCGTCGCCTCCACGGTGTGGGCGATCCCGTCCTCGCGCGCCACGTCGAGCAGCAGCCCGCTCACGGCCGGGTGCAGCGTCGCCCCGCGGGCCACCACCGCGCCGCCGCCCAGCGGATGCTCGCCGACCTCGCGCGCGTCGATGCCCGGCGCGTCGGAGGCGTGCGTGACGTCCACGACGATCGCCGCGTCAGGCTGCAGCTCGTAGGCGGTCGTGCGCGCGCCGGCCATGGTGACCTCCTCCTGCACCCCGGCCACCGCGACCACGTCGCCGGGGGCGCCACCGTCACGCGCGACCAGACGCGCGGCCTCCAGGGCGATGAACGCTCCGAGGCGGTTGTCCAGCGCGCGCGAGGCCACCCGCCCGCCGTGCAGCTCGAGCGGCTCCCCGGCCAGGACCGCGACGTCGCCCACCCGTACGGCCTCGCCGGCCTCCTCGGCGCTCGCCGCGCCGACGTCGATGTGCAGGTCGCGCAGCTCGGCGACCTTCTTTCGCTCCTCCTCGCGCAACAGGTGGATCGGCTTCTTGCCGATGACCCCGGCCACCGGCCCGCCGGCGGTGAGCACCTCGACGCGCTGGCCGACGAGGATCTGCGGGTCCCAGCCGCCGATCCCGGCGAAGACGAGGAAGCCCTTGTCGTCGACGTTGGTGACGATCAGGCCGATCTCGTCGATGTGGCCGATGATCGCGAGAGTCGGCCCGGGCGGGTCGGTCTGCGTTCCCGCCACCCGTGCGGTCGAGGAGCCCATCAGGTCGCCCTCGACCACAGCGAACGCGGCAGCCGCCTCGCGCCACACGAGGGCGGGCGCGCCCTCGTGGCCCGAGGGCCCCGCGGCGGTGAGCAGGCGCTGGAGGACCTCCGGAGCGGCGATCCTCGCAGCGTACGCTACCTGCGAGGCTCAAGGCTCGCCATGACCGACCACTCCAACCGCTGGCTTGACCTCTTCCTGGTCACGCGGATCGCCGCGGCGACGGTCGCGGCGATCCTGCTCCTGGCCACCGACACGCCCGACACGGCGCTGCTCGTGTCGTTGTGCCTGGGCTACTGCGCGGTGAGCTGCTTGGCGTTCGCCCGCCTGCCCGCGCTGCAGTACGCACCCGCGGCCTGGATGATCGACGCGGTGGCCGGCTTCGGGCTGATCCTGGTCGCCGGCAACTGGCGCTCCCCGTTCTACCTCTTCGCCATCACCTCGCTCATCCTGCCCGCCACCGCGCTGGGCTTCCGCAAGGCCGTCGCCTGGGGCGGCGCCTTCTCGCTCAGCTACTTCGTCGTCGGCCTGCTCACCACGCTGGAGCCCAACACGGTCGACAGCGCCGTGCGCCTGGAGACGGTCACCACGCGCGTGCTCACCCCGCTCATGGTGGCCGTCGCGCTGGCCTACGCCCAGCGGCTGCTCAACCGCCTGAGCGAGGAGCGCGAGCGCTCCGAGCGCCTCGCCGTGCAGGCCGAGCGCCAGCGCATCGCGTGGGAGCTGCACGACTCGGCCAAGCAGCGCGTCCACGCGGCGCACCTCGTCCTCACGATGGTCCGCGACCGGGTGCAGGACACCGACCGCGCGCTGCTCGATCAGGCGCTGGGTGAGCTGGGCGCGGCCACCGGCGACATGCAGACCAGCGTGGCCGAGCTGCGCACCCCGATCGACGGGCGCCCCCTGGGCGAGATCGTCGCCCAGCGTGCCCGGGAGCTGGGCGCCGTCACCCCGGCCGACATCCGCGTCCAGGGCCGCGCGCCGATCCTCCCGCCCCTGGTGGCCGCCCACGCCACGCGCATCGCCGGCGAGGCGCTGACCAACGCCGTGCGCCACGCCGAGGCGCAGCACATCAGCGTGAAGCTCGGCGGCTCGCGCAAGACGCTGCACATCACCGTGCGCGACGACGGCTGCGGCCTGCCCGACGAGCTGCGCCCCGGTTCCAACGGCCTGCGCTCGATGCGCGAGCGCGCCGCCACCATCGGTGGCACGCTGGAGGTCGAGCACGCCGAGGGCGGCGGCACCGTCGTCGCGCTGAAGGTCCCTCTCACCCCCGTCTCCCAGGAGGTCGCATGATCCGACTGGTCATCGTCGACGACCACCCCGCCCTGCGCGCGGGGCTGAGTGCCGTGCTGCGCGCAGAGCCGGGGCTCGTGCCTCTGGGCTCGGCCACCAACGCGGCCGAGCTCGAGCCCCTGCTGGCTCGCACGCACCCCGACGTGGTCGTGCTCGACTACCACATCCCGGGCGAGGACGGCCTGCAGATCTGCCGCCGCCTCAAGCGGATGCTGCCCGCCCCGGCCGTGCTGCTGTACTCGGCCTACGCCGATGGCTCGCTGGCCATCCCCGCCGTGCTGGCGGGCGCCGACGGCCTGGTGCACAAGGGCGCTCCCGCCCAGGAGCTCTACGAATCGATCCGCTCCGTGGCCCGGGGCGACTCCTTGCTGCCCTCGGTCACCCGCGAGCAGCTCGAGGAGGCCAACCGCCGCCTGGACCCCGAGGACCTGCCCATCCTCGGCATGCTGCTGGACGGCACGCCCGGCCCCGAGATCGCCTCGACCCTGGGCCTCGACGGCAAGGCCTACGCCGAGCGGGTGGAGCGCATGATCGGCCGCCTGCGGGTGGCCATCCCGGCGGCCTGAGCGGAGGGCTTCCGGCCCGCCCAGGCTTGCCGGTCAGCAGGAAAAACAAAGCACCGGATGATCGGGGGGCGAACTTCATCGCTTCGGAGCCTATGAGGGTGACCGCAACCCTCGAAGGAGACTCCGATCCCTCCGACACGCCGGGTACCTTTCGGCCAGATGCGCCTCGGCTTGCCCATGCTTGAGCGTCGATCATCCCTCACCGAGGTATCTCGGCACGCCCGCGCCACTTACTCGGTCCTTGACCTCTTCTCCGGGGCCGGCGGAATGAGCTGT
The DNA here is from genome assembly GCA_024330185.1 of Candidatus Siliceabacter maunaloa. Classification (GTDB taxonomy): domain Bacteria; phylum Actinomycetota; class Thermoleophilia; order Solirubrobacterales; family Solirubrobacteraceae; genus Siliceabacter; species Siliceabacter maunaloa. Next base: position 6,406 of record JANDLV010000001.1, on the reverse strand, counting down.
GGCTTTCATCGCCATCCGGCCTTTGAGGTCGTTGGGGCCGTTGACGCCGAGATCGGCAAGCCGAGCAGCGGACTGGGCACGCTCGGCTGCAACGACTCGTTCAGGCGCAACATCGGGATCGAACCCCTCGCGCTCGACTTGGGAACGCTTGAGGCTGAGGAGTTGCGGGACCTGATGTCACTACCGGATCGGCCCGCCGTCCTCTCGGCATGCGCGCCGTGCACGGGATTCTCCCGGACGCTGGCGCATAACCACATCGTCGACGACACGCGGAACTCGCTCGTGGGCCGCGTCGGAGCGTTTGCGCGCGTCTTCGGGCCAGAGGTCATCGTGATCGAGAACGCCCGCGAATTACTCATGGGCCGATTCGCCCGGCACTTCGAGGCGCTTCGAACCACGCTCCGAGACCTGCGGTATCGGGTCGTTCCCGATATCCACTTCCTGTCCGAGTTCGGCCTTGCACAACGTCGCGAACGCGCCCTCGTCCTAGCCGTGCGTGAGGAGCATCCGGCTCTCGGCTTGAGGGACCTCTGGACGGGGCTCGAAGTTCGTCAGGAGGCGAAGCACGTTCGGCACGCCATCGCTCACTTGCCACCAATAGCGGCGGGCGTTGCTGACGCGCACGATCCGATGCACGTCTCTCCACGGATCTCGTCCGATGTCAATCAGCGGCGGCTCGCGGCGATCCCTCGTGACGGCGGTTCGTGGTTCGACCTGATCGACCACCCGGACGCTGACGAGCTACTCACGCCCTCGATGAAGAAGCGCGCCGCGATTCGCGATTTCGGGAGTCACCCTGACGTCTACGGGCGGCTCGCATGGGAAAGGCCGGCCGCGACCATCAAGCGGGAATGCGGTCACATCGGCAACGGCCGCTACGCTCACCCGGACCAGGACCGGCTCTGCACCGTACGCGAGCTCGCCCTGCTGCAGGGCTTCCCCGACGACTACGAGTTCGTGTCGTCAAGCCTCACCAACCTCTACCGTCACGTGGGTGACGCAGTTCCTCCGCTGGTTTCGTATCAGGTCGCCGCGCTCGTGCATTGGATCCTGGGTGCCGAGCGTCCCGGGCCCGCGGATATGGTGCTTCCGGGATGCAGCCTGACCCCCGAGGACGTCATCGAAAGCTGAATCGCGACCCGGTTCCGGCCGATGAGGTCGTCCGCACCCGTATGCGTGCACAGCGCGAACGCGACACAGCGGTCGAGCTTCGCATCAGGACGCGCCTTCATGCGCTCGGACTTCGCTATCGCCTGCATCAGCGGTTGTTGGCGGGGTCCCGTCGCGAAGTTGATCTCGTGTTCGCCCGCGCACGGGTAGCCGTGTTCGTGGACGGCTGCTTCTGGCACGGCTGCCCCGAACATGCCACCTCGCCCATGAACAACGCGAGCTTCTGGCGCCGCAAGCTCGCAGAGAACGTGAGCCGGGACCGGGATACCGACGCGCGACTCGCTGCCGACGGGTGGAAGGTCGTTCGGGTTTGGGAGCATGAACCGCCGCACCTTGCTGTCGAGCGAATCGCTCAAGTCGTAGCCACGAGGGCAACCCCATGAGCCCTCGCGACGAGCTGGCCCACGTCATCGGCGAGCTGGACGACGACTCGCGGGCCCTGGTGCGGCGGCTGGCGGAGGGTCTCGCGAAAGACGCGTCCGGTACCCGCTCAGATCTATTTGCAGTCGTTCACGAGCTATCCGACCAGCAGGTCAATCAACTTCTCGGCGTGGCGCGGGCAATGGCGCTTCCGATCGAGGAGACCATCGACTCGGAGAGCAAGGTGATCACGGCCGAGTTCGCCGCCGAGTTCCGAGCGCGTCTCCAGGCACACCATGCGACCCACACAACGCCGATGGACCGCCTGAGCTTTGAGAACGCCTTCCTTGCCGCCAGTCGTGCCGCGGGCCGCGCGACGGATGAGGCGCCCAGCAGAACGACTCGCTTCTTCGACGTGACCGTGGATGGCGAGCAAACTGCCCTGAAGACCGAGGGCGCGAAATCCATGAAGGCCGACAGACTTCACATCTCCAAGCTGTCTGAGGCCGCCTGGATTCAAGACATGCGCTCGGGACGGAAGCGCCGCGAGAAGACGATGGCGTTCCTGGACGAGTTTCTCGCTGCGGTCGGTCGGATCTTCGTCCTGCGCTACTACCAAGTGGATCCAGCTCCGCACTACGAGCTGGTCGAGATCCCCATGTCCCACTTCGAGGTGCTGAAGGCCGTTCCGGCCTCGGAGTTCAACGCTGACGCTCCACGCATCAAGGTCGTAGACGCTCGCGGACCGATCATGGAGTTCCGGATCGACCGCAGCGACTCCAAGATCACCGTTGGCAAGATCGAGAAGCAGCGGTGCATCGTGCACGGAGACTGGCGCTTGACCGGGCTGGACAGCACGACAGACGCCCCAGCCGAGTGAGCGACCCGGCCACCGACTCCAGGCGTTGGACACCTCCAGCTCGCGCGCCTGTCCGGGAGCGCACCCGCGGTCAGGCAACGGTCCGGACCGCGTCAGCCCTCGGCGGCCAACTGGCGCAGCACGTAGGGCAGGATCCCGCCGTGGCGGAAGTAGTCCGCCTCCTTGGGCGTGTCGATGCGCACCGTGGCCTGCAGCTCGCGGTCGCCGGCGCGCACGGTCACCTCGCGGGGCAGCTCGCCTGCGTTGAGCGGCTCGGCCAGCCCAGTGATCGTGATCTCCTCCTCGCCGGTGAGCTCGCCGACGTCGGCCTGCAGGGGCAGCACGCCCATGCCCACCAGGTTGGAGCGGTGGATGCGCTCGAACGACGACGCGATGACCGCGCGCACGCCGAGCAGCTTGGTGCCCTTGGCCGCCCAGTCGCGCGAGGAGCCCGAGCCGTACTCGGCTCCGCCGAGCACGACGAGCGGCACCCCCTCGGCCTGGTAGGCCATGGAGGCGTCGTAGATCGACATCTCCTCGCCGTCCTTGCGCGTCACCCCGCCCTCGGTCCCCGGGGCGAGCTGGTTGCGCAGGCGAATGTTGGCGAACGTGCCGCGCACCATCACCTCGTGGTTGCCCCGCCGCGAGCCGTAGGAGTTGAACTCGCGCTTGGGCACGCCGTGCTCGGTGAGGTAGGCGCCGGTCGGCCCGTCCTCCTTGATCGCACCGGCGGGCGATATGTGGTCGGTGGTGACGCTGTCGCCCAGCTTGGCCAGCACACGCGCGCCCTCGATGTCGGTCACCGGCGCCGGCTCGTCGGTCATGCCCGCGAAGTAGGGCGGCAGGCGGACGTAGGTCGAGTCGGGGTCCCACTCGAAGCGGTCGCCCTCGGGCACGTCGAGCGAGTTCCACCGCTCGTCACCGGCGAACACCTCGCTGTAGGAGGAGCGGAACATGTCGCTGCGGACGGCCTCCTCGATCGTCGTGGCCACCTCCTTCCCGGAGGGCCAGAGGTCGCGCAGGTAGACGTCGTTGCCCTCGCGGTCCTGGCCCAGCGGCTCGGTGAGCATGTCGAGGTCCAGCGTGCCCGCCAGCGCGTAGGCGACCACCAGCGGCGGCGAGGCCAGGTAGTTCATCTTCACGTCGGGGTTGATGCGCCCCTCGAAGTTGCGGTTGCCCGACAGCACCGAGCACACCGCGAGGTCGTGCTCCTCGACGGCCGCGGAGATCTCCGCGGGCAGCGGACCGGAGTTGCCGATGCACGTGGTGCAGCCGTAGCCGACCAGGTGGAAGCCCAGCGCCTCGAGCGGCTCGATCAGGCCGGCGCGCTCGTAGTACTCCATGACGACCTTGGAGCCGGGGGCCAGCGAGGTCTTCACCCACGGCTGACTCGTGAGGCCGCGGTCGACGGCGTTGCGGGCCAGGAGGCCCGCGCCGATCATCACCGACGGATTGGAGGTGTTCGTGCAGCTCGTGATCGCGGCGATGACCACGTGGCCGTGGTCGAGCCTGAACGTCTCGCCGTCGATGGTCACGCCGGTGGCGGTCGCGGACCCCTCGGCGATCACCGTGCCGGCGGCGATGGCGGGCGCCGACGGCTTGAAGTGTGGCGTGTCCTGGCTGCCGGGCGACTGCTCGCTCGTGGGGTCGGAGGCCGGGAAGGTCTCGGCCACCGCCTCGTCGTGGGCGTCGACGACCTTGTCGTGCACGTCATCGCCGACGAGGTCGGCCAGCGCCGCGCGGAAGCTCTCCTTGCTTTCGCTCAGCGACACCCGGTCCTGAGGGCGCTTGGGCCCGGCCAGCGAGGGGACGACCTCGGTGAGATCGAGCTCGATGGTGTCCGAGTAGGTGGGCTCCTCGCTGTCGGCGTCGTGCCACAAGCCCTGCTCCTTCGCGTAGGCCTCCACGAGGTCGACCTGCTCCTTGGGGCGCCCGGAGAAGGCGAGATAGCGCAGCGTCTCGGAGTCGATGGGGAAGATCGCGCAGGTCGAGCCGAACTCGGGGCTCATGTTGCCGATCGTGGCCCGGTCGGCCAGCGGCAGGTTGGACACCCCGGGGCCGTAGAACTCGACGAAGTTGCCGACCACGCCCTTCTCGCGCAGGCGCTGGGTGACGGTGAGCACGAGGTCGGTCGCCGTGGCGCCCTCGGGCAGCTCCCCGGTGAGCTTGAAGCCCAGGACCCGGGGGATGAGCATGGACATCGGCTGGCCGAGCATGGCCGCCTCGGCCTCGATCCCGCCGACACCCCAGCCCAGCACGCCCAGACCGTTGATCATCGTGGTGTGCGAGTCGGTCCCGACCAGGGTGTCGGGGTAGGCGCGGCCCCCTCCGGCAGAATCATCCACGAAGACGACCCGCGCGAGGTACTCCAGGTTGACCTGGTGGACGATGCCCGTGTCGGGCGGTACGACGGAGAAGCCGTCGAAGGCGCCCTGGCCCCAGCGCAGGAAGGCGTAGCGCTCCTCGTTGCGCTCGAACTCGCGCTCGGCGTTCTTGACGAAGGAGTCGGCCGTGCCGAAGTGGTCGACCTGCACCGAGTGGTCGATGACCAGCTCGGCCGGCACCAGCGGGTTGATCTTGCTCGGGTCGTCCCCCATGGCGGCCATCGCGTCGCGCATGGCCGCCAGGTCGACGATCGCGGGCACCCCGGTGAAGTCCTGCATGACCACGCGGGCGGGCGTGAAGGCGATCTCGTCGGCGGGCTGCGCCTTCGCGTCCCAGGTGGCCAGCGCCTCGATGTCCTTGGCGGTGACCGAGCCGTTGCCCTCGGTGCGCAGCAGGTTCTCCAGGAGGATCTTGAGCGAGAAGGGCAGGCGGGCCACGTCGTAGGAGGCCTGCAGCGCGTCGAGGCGGAAGATCTCGAGCTCGCGTCCGCCGACGTTGAGCGTGGCGCGCGCGTCGAAGCTGTTGTCGGACATGTCGGTCCTCCTCAGGTGCTCGGTGCGTCGGCAGGCAGCACGACGAACAGACTTCACCCTACGGGCACGCGCTCCGGCGCGAGATCAGCGGTCGTCGTCGCGGCGGCGGCGCGGGCGTTCCTCGCCGTCGCCGCGGCGATCCTCGCCCACGTAGGGGAGGATGGCCAGCTCGCGGGCCACCTTGACCTCGCGGGCCAGGCGGGCCTGCTGGCGACGGCTGAGCCCGGTCTGGCGCCGCGCGCGGATCTTTCCGCGGGGAGACAGGAACTGCATGAGGAACTCGGGGTCGCGGTAGATGAGCCGTCCCTCGTCCTCGGGCTTGATCTGGCGACGCTTGCGCTTGCCGACCGGGCGGACGGGCTTGCGCTTGCTGGAGGTGCGGGGGCGGGCCATGCGGCGAGGGAGCGTAGCGAAGGAGGGGTTTCGCCTGCGGTCCTCTCAAGTTCGGACCTCCGAGAACGGCTTTCGCCTGCGGTCCTCTCAAGTTCGGACCTCCGAGAACGGCTTTCGCCTGCGGTCCTCTCAAGTTCGGACCTCCGGCGACGTTACGAGGGGGAGACCTCGTAGCTCGCGATCTGCGTGCCCGAATCGTGCAGCTCGATCTCGAAGATGCCCTCAGCCTCGGGGGTGAAGGTGACCTCGGCCTCCTCGCCGGGCGGGAGATCCTCGTAGAGATCGACGCCGTGGACGTGCAGCTCCTCCTGGACATCGCTGGTCACCGTCAGGGCGATCTCCTCGCCCGAGGTGATCTCGATGGTCTGCACGCCGCCGACGACCTCGCCGTCCGCGAACTCGAGCGCCACGGGCTCGGGCTCGGCGCCCGGCTCGTTGCGGGTGCCCCCCAGCAGTGGCTCGCTGCCGCCCACGGCGTCCCCGTCGGAGGACTCCTCCTCCTCGGCGGGCTCGCTCGTCTGCGCAGCCTGGTCGTCGCCGTCCGTGGCCTCGTCGTCGGCCGGCTGGAAGACGGTGAAGGCGACGATGATGGCCACGACGGCCACGGCGAGGGCGGCGAAGCGCTTCCAGGACTCGTCCATGGGGTGCGAGGCTAGACCCTATGGCCGGTCGCCTGCATTGGTTGACCGCCGGGGTATGTAGGCCG